>NC_017856.1:1727500-2412500 GCF_000260965.1 Methylophaga frappieri | reverse complement strand
ATATCAAGCACATCCTCTTGCACACCTTCAATGGCTGAATACTCATGAACCACACCATCGATTTGCGCCTCAACCACTGCCGCCCCTTCCATCGATGACAATAAAATTCGACGAAGTGCGTTACCCAGTGTATGCCCAAAGCCGCGCTCCAAAGGTTCAAGAACCAAACGCGTACGTGTGTCACTATGCTTCTGTATATCGACGATCTTTGGCTTTAGAAATTGACTCGTGTAAGTCGACATGCAAATTCCTCTGTAAACCTCAGTGGAGATTTATTAATAACTATTTCGAGTAGAGCTCAACAACCAGGTTTTCTGATAGCTCTGCAGGCAATTCATCACGCTCAGGGGCGCGCTTAAATATGCCGGAAAGCGTTTTGGTGTTGACTTCAATCCACTCAGGAAAACCTAACTGTTCTGCAACAGACATCGCATTAACAATACGATCTTGCTTTTTGGCTTTCTCACGAATCTCAACAACATCACCTTCTTTAACTTGATAAGAGGCAACATTAACGACTTTGTTATTAACTAGCACGGCTTTATGTGAAACCAACTGGCGTGATTCTGCACGCGTTGCACCAAAGCCCATACGGTAAACAACATTATCAAGACGTTGCTCAAGCAGATTCAACAAGTTAATACCGGTCGCACCTTTTTTCTGATCCGCCAATTTATAGTAATTACGGAATTGCTTTTCCAACACACCATACATTCGACGAATGCGCTGTTTCGCACGCAACTGAGTAGCATAATCCGAGTCACGACCACGGCGTGCACCATGTTGACCTGGCTTTTGCTCAATTTTACATTTACTTTCCAGCGGATTGCCACGAGCTTTCAAGAACAAATCTGTGCCTTCACGACGACTCAGCTTGCAAGTTGGGCCACGATATTTTCCCATTAGACTAACTCCATAAACCTTTAAACACGACGACGCTTGGGTGGGCGACAGCCATTGTGTGGAATCGGTGTCACGTCGGTGATGTTGGTAATTTTAAAACCAAGATTATTTAATGCTCGCACAGCCGATTCACGACCTGGCCCTGGACCTTTAATTTCGACATCCAGGTTTTTCATACCAAATTCCTTGACCACTTCACCCGCTTTTTCAGCAGCAACCTGTGCTGCGAATGGAGTGCTTTTCCGTGAACCACGGAAACCACAGCCACCGGCAGTTGCCCATGAAAGCGCATTACCTTGGCGATCAGAAATAGTAATGATTGTATTATTAAAGGATGCGTGAATATGAACCACACCATCCACGACATTCTTTTTAACACGTTTGCGTTGACGTGCTGACGCATTAGCCATGAAGATTTCCCTTACTTAATCACGCGACGTGGACCTTTACGGGTCCGAGCGTTAGTTTTTGTTCTTTGACCACGTACTGGCAAGCCTCTGCGATGACGAACACCACGATAGCAGCCAAGATCTTTAAGGCGTTTGATGTCCATTGAGACTTCACGGCGCAAATCGCCTTCTACACTAAACTTGGCAACCTCAGCACGAAGTTGCTCAACCTCAGCTTCAGACAGGTCACGAATTTTAGCATCCGGCGCCACGCCCGCATCGGCACAGATTTGTTGCGCACGAGTACGACCAATACCGTAAATCGATGTCAAAGCAATTACCGTGTGCTTTTGCACAGGAACATTTATACCAGCAATACGAGCCATTAAATTACCCTAAATTTCTCAGGAGTGAACAGCAAATTGTATCATACAATTTATCTATCCAACAATATTCTAAAAATACAGCGCAACTTAACCTTGGCGCTGTTTGTGGCGAGCTTCTTTGCAGATAACACGAATTACGCCACTTCGTTTTACAATTTTACAGTTACGACAAATTTTTTTAACTGACGCCTGAACTTTCATCTGTATTCTCCAGCAAAACCTTCTTCAGTTCCCTAGCTCAAAAAGCCAGAAACACCGTTATTATTTTTGTTTGACTTACGCATCAAACTTTCATACTGCTGCGACATCATGTGTGACTGAACCTGTGAGACAAAGTCCATAGTGACCACTACGATGATCAGCAATGAGGTACCACCAAAATAAAATGGCACGCTCCAGTAAAGGATTAAAAACTCAGGCAATAAACACACTGCCGTAATATAAATTGCCCCAGCCAGTGTCAACCTACCCATGACCGTATCAATATAGCGCAAGGTTTGTTCACCAGGGCGAATACCTGGGATGAACGCGCCTGACTTTTGCAGATTTTCAGCTGTGTCTTTTGGGTTAAACACTAAGGCAGTGTAAAAAAAGCAAAAGAAGATAATCGCGAACGCATAAGCAAACACATACATGGGTTGGCCGGGCGACATCATTGTTGAAATATCTTTCAACCAGCCAAGACTGTCGGAACTACCAAACCAGCCCGCAATAGTCGCTGGGAACAAAATAATACTAGACGCAAATATGGGTGGAATAACCCCGGCCATATTTAACTTTAATGGCAAGTGCGTCACCTGTCCTGCCATCATTTTACGACCTTGCTGCCGCTTCGCATAATGCACCGGAATGCGACGTTGACCACGTTCAACAAATACCACAAATGCAGTGACTGCAAGCGCCAACGCGAGTAGCGCGATAACCAGAAAAGTATGTAACTGACCCGTCCGAGCCAATTCCAGCGTACCGCCAATCGCTGTCGGCAAACCGGCAACAATCCCGGCAAAAATAATCAATGAGATACCATTGCCAATACCACGCTCAGTGATCTGCTCACCTAACCACATTAAAAACATAGTACCGGTAACCAAACTAATCACAGCCGTTACCCGGAAAAGCATACCTGGATCAATGACGACGCCCATCCCACCGGCTTGCTGTCCTTCAAGGGCGATTGAAATACCAATCGCTTGGAAGGTCGCTAACAATAACGTGCCGTAACGGGTGTACTGCGTGATTTTACGCTTACCTGCCGCCCCTTCCTTCTTTAATTGCTCGAGCTTCGGATGCACGACCGTAAGCAGCTGCATAATGATCGAAGCAGAAATATAGGGCATAACCCCTAACGCAAAAACAGACAGTCGCTCAAGCGCGCCACCTGAAAACATGTTAAACATGTCCAAGATGGTACCGCTTTGTTGCTCAAACATAATTGCCAGTGCCGATGGGTTTATTCCAGGCACAGGAATAAATGTACCCAATCGGTAAACGAGCAATGCGCCCAAGACAAACAAAAGCCTGGCCTTGAGCTCCCCAAAGCGGCCTCCGCTTAACATTGCTGCTGCTTGTTGTCTGTTTTTTTCCACTTACTACTTACTCTTCGATCTTACCGCCAGCAGCTTCAATCGCCTTCTTGGCTCCTGCTGTTGCAGATACGCCTTTCAGGCTTACTTTAGCTGTCAACTCACCAGAGTTAATCACTTTGACGCGCTGTGTATTTTCTGGAACTGCACCAGCGGCTTTCAAGATAATCAAATCAATTACATCCGCTTCGATGTTATTCAGTGTATCCAAACGAATTTCAGCAACCGTACTTGCTTTACGAGAGGTAAAACCAACTTTAGGCAGACGGCGTTGTAAAGGCATTTGACCACCTTCAAAGCCTCTTTTATGGAAACCACCTGAACGGGCTTTTTGACCTTTGTGGCCGCGACCACCAGTTTTACCTAAACCCGAGCCAATTCCACGACCAACTCGTTTGGCGTCTTTTTTCGCGCCAATAGCAGGCGCAATTGTATTCAGATTCATTATTCTGCGTCCTCAACCTTAAGCATGTATGCAATATGATTAATCATGCCGCGATTTTCTGGCGTATCCAAAACAACAGCCGAACTACCTGTTTTACGCAGGCCAAGACCAGCTGCACAAGCTTTGTGTTTTTCTAAACGCCCAATAGTGCTTTTAACTAAAGTCACTTTTAATTTTGCCTGTGCACTCATCGTTTTTATTCCGTAATGTCTGCAACTGATTTGCCACGTTTTGCAGCAATAGCTTCAGGATTATTCATATTGGCCAACCCATCAATGGTGGCACGAACCACGTTCAATGGATTTGTTGATCCCATTGATTTAGCTAAGACGTTATGAACACCAACCGCATCGAATACGGCACGCATCGCACCACCGGCGATAACACCTGTACCCTCAGAAGCTGGCTGCATGAACACCTTTGCCGCACCATGACGTGAAGTCAGAGGATGATGCAATGTGTCGCCATTCAGCGCAACTTGCTTCATGTTTTTTCTGGCCTCATCCATTGCTTTTTGGATAGCGACAGGCACTTCACGCGCCTTACCCTGACCAAACCCAACACGGCCATTACCATCACCAACTACGGTCAGTGCTGAAAAACCGAATACGCGGCCACCTTTAACGACCTTAGCCACACGGCGAATACCGACTAACTTTTCAATCAAGCCATCTGAAGCGGCTTGGCGTTGTTCATTCTGTGCCATCTGTCTTACCTTAATAGATTAGAACTGCAAACCGTTTTCACGGGCTGCATCGGCCAAGGCTTTAACCCTGCCGTGATAACTGAAACCACTGCGGTCAAAAGCCACTTCCGTCACCCCTTGTTTAGAGGCACGCTCAGCAACCATTTTGCCGACAACTTCTGCAGCAGCCTTATTACCAGTTGCAGACAGTGCTTTTCTCACTTCTGGATCCAGCGTTGATGCCTGGGCAATGACCTTACTACTATCATGCGCCAACACCTGAGCGTAGATATGACGAGGCGTTCTATGAACCGTCAAACGACTCATTTCCAACTCTCTAATCTTAGCCCGGGCACGCGCTGCTCTGCGGAGTCTTGAAGATTTCTTATCCATACTTGCGCCTAATTATTTTTTCTTAGCTTCTTTACGAGCAACATATTCATCATTGTAACGAACACCTTTACCCTTATAAGGTTCAGGCGCACGGAACGCGCGAATATCAGCTGCCACCTGCCCAACAACCTGCTTATCAGCACCAGTCACGACGATCTCTGTCTGGCTTGGCGTATCAATTGAAACACCTGCCGGCACATCGTATTGGACCGGGTGAGAAAAGCCGAGTGTCAGGTCTAATTTGTTACCTTGAGCTTTGGCGCGGTAACCGACACCAACCAGTGTCAGGCGTTTTTCAAAACCCTGTGAAACACCGTGCACCATATTATTGATAAGGGCACGTGCTGTACCGGTTAGCGCAACAGCTTGTTTGCTGTTATTGCGCGCTTTAGTGGTTAAAGAAGAACCTTCTTGGGCCACTTCCACTTCAGGGTGTAGTTCACGGGACAAAGTACCTTTTGAACCCTTAACTGTAATCTCGTTATCTTTCAGTGAGATTTCCACGCCGGCGGGAATTTCCACTGGTGCATTTGCAATACGTGACATTTTTCATTCTCTCCGAAATATTGGGCTTAGCTCACAGAGCACAGCACTTCGCCACCTTGACCCAGTGCGCGGGCTTTACGATCAGCCATCACACCTTTTGAGGTTGAAACGATTGCTACACCAAGACCGCCAATGACTTTTGGCAAATTACTGGCTGAACGATAGACGCGCAGACCTGGACGGCTAACGCGCTGGATATGGTCAATAACCGGCTTACCTTCAAAATATTTCAACGTAATTGTCAGTGTTGGCTTGCCTTCGTTATCGCTAACCTGATAATCAGTCACATAGCCTTCATCCTTCAACACGCCAGCGATGCTGACTTTAATTTTAGATGAGGGCATTGAAACATCCACTTTATTGGCCTGCTGGGCATTGCGAATGCGGGTCAGCATATCGGCAATAGGATCTGTCATACTCATTTAATTTTGCTCCACAAATCAGGTTGGCGTTACCAACTAGCCATGACTAGGCCTGGAATATCGCCTTTCATTGCGTGTTCACGCAATTTATTCCGAGACAAACCAAACTTCCGATAATATCCGTGCGGACGGCCAGTAATTTCACAACGGTTACGTAACCGTGATGGACTGGCATTACGTGGCAACGAATGAAACTTTTTAGATGCTGTTTCACGTTGTTCTGCAGTCAGTGACATATCCAGCATTTGTTTTTTCAATTCAGCACGTTTCGCAGCGTACTTCTTAACGGTTTTTGCTTTTTTAATCTCGCGATTAACCATGCAACGTTTAGCCATAACTTAATTCCACCCAGACTTGGTTTATTTTCTAAAAGGAAATTTGAATGCCGACAATAAAGCACGGGACTCTTCTGCTGTTTTAGCAGTGGTCGTGATGGTAATATCCATCCCGCGTGTTTTATCAATTTTATCGAATTCAATTTCCGGGAAAATGATCTGTTCCTTAACGCCCAAGCTGTAGTTACCTTGACCATCAAATGATTTTGGATTCAGACCACGAAAGTCACGAATACGTGGGATGGAAATACTGATCAGACGATCAAGAAAGTCATACATCCGCTCGCTACGCAAAGTGACTTTGCAACCAATTGGCCAACCTTCACGAACCTTGAAGCCCGCGACAGATTTTTTCGCCTTAGTGACAACGGGTTTCTGACCGGCAATACGCGTCATATCAGAAACAGCATTTTCCAGCACTTTTTTATCTGTTAATGCTTCACCCACACCCATATTCAGTGTGATTTTTGTGATACGCGGTACTTCCATTACAGACTGGTAGCCAAACTGCTCTTGAAGCTGCTTAACAACGGTCTCTTTGTAGTAGTCTTTTAATCTGCTCACTTTAATATCCCAACTCTAGCTCAAGCGCCAACGGTTTCGCCGTTTGACTTGAAGACGCGAACTTTTCGGCCATCTTCGAGAATTTTGAAACCCACTTTGTCACCCTTGCCTGAAGCCGGATTTACCAATGCGAGATTCGAGCCATCAATTGGCATTTCTTTCTCAACGATACCACCTGTGCGACCCATCGCCGGGTTTGGTTTCATATGCTTTTTAACAAGGTTAATACCTTGCACAACAAATTTGCCACCTTCGACCCGACGCAGGATTTCGCCTTGTTTGCCACGATCTTTACCGGTCGTGACGACGACTTGATCGCCTTTAACTAATCTTTCCATTACTCAGCGCTCCTACTTAAAGTACTTCCGGTGCCAGTGAGATAATCTTCATGAATTTCTCTCCACGAAGCTCACGGGTTACCGGGCCGAAAATACGAGTACCAATCGGCTGATGGGCACTATTCAGTAACACAGCCGCATTTGTATCAAAACGGACAACTGAACCATCAGGACGACGTACACCTTTGCGCGTTCTGACAATAACAGCGTTATGAACATCGCCTTTTTTGACTTTACCGCGTGGTGCCGCTTCTTTAATGGTAACTTTGATAATGTCACCAATACCCGCATAACGACGGTGTGAACCGCCTAACACTTTGATGCACTCTACCCGTTTAGCGCCACTGTTATCGGCCACTTCCAGGCTGCTTTGCATTTGAATCATGGTCTAAACTCCAAACTGAATAGTTGCTTATTTCGCACGTTCGATAATGTCGACCAACTTCCAGCACTTTGTCTTAGACAGCGGGCGCGATGAGGCAACACTAACTACGTCACCGATCTGGCACTCATTCTTTTCATCATGCACATGCAGCTTGGTGGAACGTTTGACATATTTTTTATAAATTGGGTGGGCAACACTGCGCTCAACCAGAACGGTGATGGTCTTATCCATCTTGTCACTGACGACACGACCCAATAAAGAACGTGCTTGGTTTTGTTGTTCACTCATATCAGTGCCTTATTCTTTCTCAGTCAGTACAGTTTTGATACGCGCGATATCGCGGCGCACACGATTCAATTCACTACTGCGCTGCAGCTGACCAGTGGCATGCTGCATCCGCAAATTGAATTGCTCTTTGTGAAGCTCGCCAAGCTCTTTAGCCAGATCTTCAGCAGATTTTTGTCTGATTTCACTCGCTTTCATTACAGTATCGCTCGCGTTACAAATGTCGTTTTAACAGGAAGCTTGGCGGCAGCTAAACGGAATGCTTCCCGTGCCACATCCTCACCAACCCCTTCCATCTCATAGAGCATACGGCCAGGCTGAACATTGGCCACCCAATACTCAACATTACCCTTACCCTTACCCTGACGAACTTCCAACGGCTTACTGGAAATTGGTTTGTCAGGAAATACTCGAATCCAAATTTTACCGCCACGCTTGATATGGCGCGTCATGGCACGACGTGCGGCTTCAATCTGACGCGCCGTAATACGGCCACGCTCAAGTGATTTCAAGCCAAACTCGCCAAAGCTGACTTTTGCGCCACGATGGGCAAGCCCACGGTTACGCAGTTTTTGCTGCTTTCTAAATTTCGTTCTTTTTGGCTGTAACATCGGTTATAACCTTATTTTTCTGCTGCTGGTGCGTTTTGCTGCGCTTGCGCATCAAATACTTCACCTTTAAAAATCCAAACCTTAACGCCAATAATGCCGTAAGTAGTTTTGGCTTCCGCTGTACCATAATCAATATCGGCACGAAGTGTGTGCAATGGCACACGACCTTCGCGATACCATTCGGTACGTGCGATTTCAGCACCATTCAAACGACCAGCGACGTTAATCCGAATACCTTCCGCACCTAAGCGCATTGTATTGGTAACGGCACGCTTCATAGCACGACGGAACATAATGCGACGCTCAAGTTGCTGTGCAACGCTTTCCGCAACTAACGTTGCATCCAGCTCCGGCTTACGGATTTCTTCAACGCCAACATTAACTGGAATACCCATGATTTCTGACGCTTCTTGGCGCAGCTTATCAATGTCTTCGCCTTTTTTGCCGATCACGATACCTGGACGAGCCGTGTGAATAGTGATCTTGGCATTTTTAGCTGGCCGATCGATTTGAATCTTACTGACTGACGCATGAGAAAGCTTTTCTTTCAGATAGTTACGAACCTTGAGGTCGTTATTTAACATATCTGAGAAATTCGCTGAATCTGCATACCAGATCGAATTCCAATCTTTAATTATACCAAGTCTGAAACCTGTTGGGTGAACCTTTTGTCCCATAAGTATTCTCTCTTACTTTTCGTCTACAACCACTGTGATGTGGCTTGTACGTTTAAGGATACGGTTACCACGGCCTTTAGCACGTGGTGACATACGCTTCATAGTCGGACCGTCATCAACCATCACAGCTGAGACATACAACTCATCAATGTCTGCCCCATCATTGTGTTCCGCATTGGCAATCGCCGAATCCAGCACGCCTTTCATAATCTCGGCTGCTTTTTTTGGGCTGAAGGCCAGCAAGTTAATTGCCCGCTCTACCGGCAAACCACGAATCTGATCTGCCACTAACCGCACTTTCTGTGCAGAAATGCGTGCATAAGTGAGTTTTGCTTTTGTCGCCATATCTAAACCTTATCGCTTCGCTTTCTTATCAGCGGCATGACCTTTAAAGGTGCGCGTTGGTGAAAACTCACCCAACTTGTGCCCCACCATATCTTCAGTAACAAACACGGGTACATGCTGTTTACCGTTGTGAACAGCCAATGTCAGCCCGATCATCTCAGGTGAAATCATTGAACGGCGCGACCAGGTTTTGATCGGACGTTTATTATTGGCTTCGATCGCTTCCAAGACCTTCTTTTCAAGGTGCTGGTCTATAAACGGACCTTTTTTAATTGAACGCGGCATTATAGTTCCTAGCCTTTAATTATTTACGGTTACGACGACGTACAATCATGTTATCTGTACGTTTGTTTTTACGGGTTTTATAACCCTTCGTTGGTACACCCCATGGTGTAACTGGGTGACGACCACCTGAGGTACGACCCTCACCACCACCATGTGGGTGATCAACCGGGTTCATTACCACGCCTCGAACAGTTGGACGAACACCACGCCACCGTTTTGCACCGGCTTTACCTAATGAACGTAATGAGTGTTCACCATTACTAACTTCACCTAACGTTGCTTTGCAATCCAACGAGACCTTACGTGTCTCACCACTGCGCAAACGAATTGTGGCATAGCCATTTTCACGAGCAACGTATTGGGCACTGGTGCCAGCACTGCGTGCCAGCTGTGCACCTTTACCTGGTTTCAACTCGATGCAATGAACCGTACTACCGAGCGGAATAGCAGAGAGTTTCAAGCAATTACCTGCTCGAATTGCTGCTTCCTCACCCGAGTCAAGACGATCACCTGCTTGCACACCTTTTGGTGCCACGATGTAACGTTTTTCACCATCGGCATATTTCAACAACGCGATATGCGCAGTCCGATTCGGATCGTATTCAATCCGCTCTACGGTTGCTGCAATACCGTCTTTGTTACGTTTGAAGTCAATCAAGCGGTAACGTTGCTTGTGACCACCACCTTTGTGGCGTACGGTAATACGACCTGCATTGTTGCGCCCGCCATTTTTTGATTTCTTTTCAACCAGTGGCGCATATGGCGCTCCGGTGAATAGACCCGGCGTATTGACTTCAACAACAAATCGACGTCCTGCTGATGTTGGCTTTGCCTTTCTTAATGCCATTACTGATTCCTCACCCGTATTCTATTTTTATTCGCCAAGGAAGTTCAGGTCAGCCCCATCAGCCAAGGTCACATAAGCTTTTTTCCAGTCTGCGCGCTTACCCAGATGACGGCCAGCACGTTTGACTTTACCTTTAACCTGACTTGTATTGACTGCTGCAACTTTGACATCAAACAGTCTTTCGACTGCATATTTGATTTCTGTCTTGTTGGCGTTTGGCAGAACCTTAAGTACTACCTGATTATCGTTCTCAGCGACCCGCGTTGCTTTTTCAGCCACAACCGGACCTAAGATGATTTTGCTTAACCGTTCTGAGTTCATGCGTATGACTCCTCAAGTTTGCGAATAGAGTCTTCGCTCATCACAACTTTCTCAAAGCGCAACAAAGCAACTGGATTAACATTAGCCACATCTGTTGCAGCAATGTCATATAAGTTGCGAGAGGCCAACGCCAAATTACCGGCAGCTGACTCAGAAATAATCAGTGCGTTTGTCACACCCAGTGATTGTGTTTTGCTAAGCAAATCTTTTGTTTTTGGGCTGTCCAAATCAAACTTATCGACTACGATAAGTGACTCTTGACGACGCAACTCTGACAAAATGCTTGAGATAGCACTACGATACATTTTGCGATTAACTTTTTGACTATAGTCGCGATTTTTCGCAGCAAATGTCACGCCGCCTGTGCGCCACAGTGGGCTACGAATCGTACCAGCACGCGCACGTCCACTGCCCTTTTGTGAGAATGGTTTTCTACCACCACCACTTACTTCAGAGCGTGTTTTCTGAGCATGAGTACCAGCGCGGGAACCTGCCAAGAAAGCAGTCACGACCTGGTGAACCAATGCCTCGTTGTAATCGCGATCCAGCAATGCATCGGAAACTGTAATACTTCCCGCTTTTTTGCCGTCGAATGAATGTAACTGAAGATCCACTTTAATAATCCTCTTAGAATCTTTAGGCTTTCACAGCCGGGCGAATCACAATATTGCTACCAGTTGAACCAGGGACAGAGCCCTTGACCAACAGTAGATTACGTTCCGCATCGACTCTGACGACAGACAAGTTTTGCAGTGTGCGTTGCTTGTCACCCATATGGCCTGCCATTTTTTTGCCTTTAAATACACGACCTGGCGTTTGACATTGACCAATTGAACCCGGGGCGCGGTGTGACAATGAGTTACCATGTGTCGCGTCACCACCACCAAAGCCATAACGTTTTACAACACCGGCAAAGCCTTTACCTTTGGTCAAGCCAGACACATCAATTTTTTGGCCTGCTTCAAATAGATCAACTTTAATTTCTGAACCAACCTGATAGTCGTCTAACGCTTCTACCCGGAATTCACATACTTTGCTTCCTGCTTCGGCTTCCGCTTTCGCAAAATGGCCTGCTTCAGGCTTGCTTACACGTGATGCTTTACGGGCACCAACTGTAAGCTGAATAGCGTTATACCCATCCGTATCAACTGTTTTCAGCTGACTGACACGGTTAGGTTCAATTTCAATGACCGTGACTGGCGTCGACACACCATCTTCAGAAAAGATGCGTGTCATACCACGTTTACGACCGATGAGTCCGATAGTCATGACCCAACCCCTCTTAATTCAATTTAATCTGGACATCAACGCCCGCGGCGAGGTCCAGCTTCATTAATGCATCAACTGTTTTATCAGTTGGCTCGACAATATCCATCAGACGCTTGTGGGTCCGCATTTCATATTGCTCACGGGCATCTTTGTTAACGTGTGGCGAAATCAGCACAGTGAACCGCTCTTTTTTCGTCGGCAAAGGGATCGGGCCATTAATACGTGCACCTGTCCGTTTTGCTGTTTCCACAATTTCTTTTGCTGACTGATCAATCAAACGATGATCAAATGATTTCAGTCGAATTCTAATAGTTTGGGTTGTTGCCATTTCTATTACTCAGTAATTTTACTAACGACACCGGCACCAACGGTGCGGCCGCCTTCACGAATCGCAAAACGCAAACCTTCTTCCATCGCAATCGGTGCAATCAGGGTTACGTCCATTTTGACGTTGTCTCCAGGCATTACCATTTCAACACCCGATGGCAGTTCGCACGCACCGGTAACGTCTGTAGTACGGAAATAAAACTGTGGACGGTAGCCATTGAAAAATGGCGTGTGGCGACCACCTTCATCTTTCGACAGAATGTAAACTTCTGCTTCAAAACGGGTATGTGGTTTGATGGTGCCCGGAT
This sequence comes from Methylophaga frappieri, assembly GCF_000260965.1. Lineage (NCBI taxonomy): Bacteria > Pseudomonadati > Pseudomonadota > Gammaproteobacteria > Thiotrichales > Piscirickettsiaceae > Methylophaga > Methylophaga frappieri. Next base: position 2,399,851 of record NC_017856.1, on the reverse strand, counting down.
GCGCCAGTACTTGACCACGGTCAACTTCTTCACGCTTGGTACCACGCAGCAATACACCAACGTTATCACCAGCCTGGCCTTGGTCCAGCAATTTGCGGAACATTTCAACACCAGTACAGGTCGTTTTCTGGGTATCTTTGATACCAACGATTTCCAGTTCGTCGCCAACTTTAACAATGCCGCGCTCGACACGACCAGTCACAACGGTACCACGACCAGAGATTGAAAAGACGTCTTCGATTGGCATCAGGAAGGCGCCATCGATAGCACGTTCTGGCTCTGGGAAGTAGCTGTCCATCGCTTCAGCCAGCTTAATAATAGAAGGTGCACCAATGTCGCTTGTGTCGCCTTCCAATGCTTTCAGAGCAGAACCAACAACGATTGGCGTGTCATCACCAGGGAAGTCATAGGTGTCCAGAAGTTCACGAACTTCCATTTCAACCAATTCAATCAGTTCTGCGTCGTCAACCATGTCGGCTTTGTTCAGGTAGACGATGATGTAAGGGACGCCAACCTGACGTGACAGCAGGATGTGTTCACGCGTTTGCGGCATCGGGCCGTCAGCAGCATTAACTACCAAAATCGCGCCGTCCATTTGCGCCGCACCTGTGATCATGTTTTTCACATAGTCAGCGTGACCCGGGCAGTCTACGTGGGCGTAGTGACGGTTGGCCGTTTCGTACTCAACGTGTGCTGTGGAGATAGTGATACCACGCTCTCTTTCTTCCGGTGCGTTATCAATATCCGCGTAATCTTTGAATTCGCCGCCACTCATCTCACCCAATACTTTAGTGATCGCCGCTGTCAGCGTGGTTTTACCATGGTCAACGTGACCAATGGTGCCCACATTGACGTGGGGTTTACTACGTTCAAATTTTGCCTTGGACATCTCGTCTACCTCGTTAAAACTTGTATTTATTTCGACTTGTTAATGATCGCATCTGCCACATTGCCTGGTATTTCACTGTACTTGGCGAACTCCATAGAGTACGTCGCCCGACCTTGTGTTGCAGAACGCAAATCAGTTGCGTAACCAAACATTTCTGCAAGGGGCACTTCCGCCCGGATAACTTTGCCGCTAGGCACATCGTCCATGCCGCTAACCATACCGCGGCGGCGATTTAAATCCCCCATCACGTCACCCATGTAATCTTCAGGGGTAACCACCTCAATCTTCATGATGGGTTCCAGCAATGCTGGGGATGCTTCGAGGGCACCATTTCTGAACGCCATTGAGCCAGCCACTTTAAAGGCCATCTCATTGGAGTCAACATCGTGATAAGAGCCGTCAAACAATGTGACTTTAACATCTTCCACAGGATAGCCGGCTATTACACCATTTTTCATCTGCTCTTGTATACCCTTATCTACAGATGAAATAAATTCTTTTGGCACTGAACCGCCGACAGTCGCATTTTCAAAGGCATAGCCGGCACCTTGCTGTTGCGGTTCAAGCTTCAACCAAACGTGTCCATATTGGCCTTTACCACCACTCTGGCGCACAAACTTACCTTCGGACTCGACTGTTTTACGGATCGTTTCCCGATAAGAAACCTGCGGCGCACCCACGTTGGCATCCACATTGAATTCGCGCTTCATTCGATCCACGATGATATCCAAATGCAACTCACCCATACCGGCAATAATTGTTTGTGCCGACTCTTCATCAGTGGAAACACGAAATGAGGGATCTTCCTTGGCAAGCTTGCCTAGAGCGATACTCATTTTTTCTTGATCGGCTTGTGTGCGTGGCTCAATCGCAACAGAGATAACCGGTTCCGGAAACTCCATTCGCTCTAGCGTAATAGGTTGATCTGGATGACACAGCGTTTCACCTGTCGTTGTATCTTTTAAACCGATTGCTGCCGCAATGTCACCAGCATAAACTTCTGTGATTTCTTCTCGACTATTAGCATGCATTTGCACTAACCGGCCAATACGTTCTTTTTTGCCTTTCACCGGATTAAACACCGCATCACCGGACTTGAGCACACCGGAATAAACGCGAAAGAATGTCAGGGTGCCGACAAAAGAATCTGTGGCGATTTTGAATGCCAGCGCTGAAAACGGTTCTTCATCATCCGCTTCACGGGTGGCATAGGTTTCATCGTCAACATCAACCAAGCCTTTTATCGCTGGTACTTCTGCAGGGGATGGTAAATATTCGACAACCGCATCTAAAACGGCCTGAACACCTTTGTTCTTAAAGGCACTACCACAAAATGCCGGCACAACCTCATTGGCAAGCACTTGCTTACGAATTCCGGCTTTGATCTGCTCTTCAGATAACTCCCCAGTTTCCAGATATAAATTCATCAGGGTTTCATCAGCTTCTGCCGCAGCTTCGACCAGATTTTCTCGATACACTTGGCACTGGGACTGCATGGATTCAGGAATATCACGGGCTTCATACGTTGCGCCCATATCATCTTGATTCCAGTAAATTGCCTTCATGCGAACCAAGTCGACAACACCTTCAAAGGTTTCTTCAGCCCCAATCGGTAATTGCATAACCACAGGACGTGCTGCCAAACGCTTTTGAATTTGCTCAACAACGCGCAGGAAGTTTGCCCCTTGCCGATCCATCTTATTGACGAATGCCAGTCTTGGGACGTGATATTTATTGGCTTGCCGCCAAACGGTTTCTGACTGAGGCTCAACACCACCAACCGCACAAAATACAGCGACTGCACCATCAAGTACACGTAATGAACGCTCGACTTCAATGGTAAAATCTACGTGCCCTGGGGTATCAATAATATTAATGCGATGCTGGGGAAATTGCTGATCCATGCCTGCCCAAAAGCAGGTCGTCGCAGCAGAGGTGATTGTGATGCCTCGTTCTTGCTCCTGAGCCATCCAGTCCATTGTTGCCGCGCCATCATGTACCTCACCGATCTTATGCGAAATACCGGTATAGAACAGCACACGCTCTGTTGTCGTGGTTTTACCCGCGTCAATATGCGCCATAATCCCGATATTCCGGTATCGATTAATAGGTGTAATGCGTGGCACGATAGCTACTCTTTACGGTCAACAATGTTAAAGAACGAATCTGCCCGGAACTGGCCGGGCAGAGGTTAAACTTAAAATCTGAAGTGCGAGAACGCCTTGTTCGCTTCAGCCATTCTATGGGTATCTTCTTTCTTCTTAACAGCAGTGCCTTTACCTTCATAGGCATCGGCCAATTCACCAGCAAGACGCTTACCCATTGATTTTTCACCACGCTTGCGCGAGGCGTCAACTAACCAACGCATTGCCAAGGCAACACGACGCTCAGGACGAACCTCAACAGGAACTTGGTAGGTCGCACCACCGACACGACGGGATTTTACTTCCACCATCGGGCTGATGTTTTCAATTGCTTTCTGGAAAATCTCCAAGCCATCACCACCTTTGCTTTCTGCTACAGCATCTAACGCACCGTAAGTGATTTTTTCAGCAACCGACTTTTTGCCATCTTTCATAATGACGTTAATAAACTTTGCCAGCCCGATATTTGCAAACTTTGGATCGGGCAATACTTCTCGTTTGGCAACAACTCTTCTTCTTGGCATCTTTACGCTTCCTAATTCTCTAAAAGTGGCATCCAGAAAGGCTATTAACCTTTAGGACGCTTAGCACCATATTTGGAACGACCTTGACGACGCGCTGCTACGCCAGAAGTATCCAATGCACCACGAACGGTGTGATAGCGCACACCTGGTAAGTCTTTAACACGACCACCACGGATCAAAACAACACTGTGCTCTTGAAGGTTATGACCTTCACCACCGATGTAAGATGTCACTTCAAACCCGTTGGTCAAACGAACACGGGCAACTTTCCGCATTGCTGAGTTAGGCTTTTTCGGTGTCGTTGTGTAGACACGGGTACAAACACCACGTCGTTGCGGACAAGCCTGCAATGCCGGGACGTTGTTCTTTTTCTTTTGCTTCAATCTTGGTTTACGAACCAACTGATTAATTGTTGCCATCAATACAACCTTAAACAAATAACTGGTAATGGTAGCCTGCGATACTATTATTCTCGCATTACCATTCTAGTAAAAATCGGGCGCTCAAATCATTGAGCACCCGACAAAGAAACAGGATTTTACCTTGCGGCTATTGGCCGCGTCAAGACCTAAGATGTCTCGTTGGTTTCTTCCTCTGTATTTTCAACACTTTCTGCTGAAATTGTTTCTACTACTTCTGGCATTGCAACCTGCCTACGGCGTTGGCGTTCCTTATGATAAGCCAGACCGGTACCGGCAGGAATCAATCGACCTACGATGACATTTTCTTTCAGTCCGCGCAGATTGTCGCTCTTGCCAGTGACCGCAGCATCGGTCAATACACGCGTGGTTTCCTGGAATGATGCGGCTGAAATAAATGACTCTGTTGCCAGTGATGCTTTGGTTATACCCAGCAATAATGGGGTAAACAGCGCTTCAATTTTGTTTTCCGACCGCATTTCATCGTTAGCTTCCAGAACACGATCAAACTCGACCTGCTCCCCTTTCAGGAATTTGGTATCGCCCGGCGCATCAATTTCAACTTTACGCAACATCTGACGCACAATCACTTCGATGTGTTTATCGTTGATTTTAACACCCTGAAGGCGGTATACCTCCTGAACTTCGCTAACCATATAATTAGCTAATGCCAACACCCCTTTCAAACGCAAAATATCGTGCGGATCTTCCGGTCCATCAACAATCATCTCGCCTTTTTCGATGTGCTCACCTTCAAAGACAGAGACATGACGCCATTTTGGAATTAACTCCTCATGCGTATCCCCTTCTTTCGGAGTGATAATCAGGCGTTGCTTGCCTTTAGTCTCTTTACCAAAACTAATGGTGCCACTGATTTCAGCCATCAAAGCCGGATCTTTCGGTTTACGTGCTTCAAACAAATCAGCAACACGCGGCAGACCACCCGTGATATCACGGGTCTTACTACTTTCTTGTGGAATACGCGCCAGGATATCACCAACTTCCACTTCCATGCCGTCGGTAACACGCACAATCGCGCCCCCTGGCAAGAAGTATTGTGCCGGAATATCGGTACCGATGATATTGACGTCATTGCCATTATCATCAACCAGTTTAACCATCGGCCGCATATCTTTAGCTGAGCTGTTGCGCTGTTTTGGCTCACGGATAATCAAACTGGTCAAACCAGTCACATCATCCACTTGCTTATCAACGGTCACACCTTCAACCAAGTCACTGAGACGGACATGACCTTTTACTTCCGTCACAACCGGATGCGTGTGTGGATCCCAGTTGGCAACGACTTGCCCTGATTCCACTGCATCATTATCTGCTACCGTGATTTCCGCACCGTAGGGGATTTTATAACGCTCACGTTCGCGGCCATTTTCGTCAATCAGGTGCAACTCACCTGAGCGTGAAACTGCAACGAATTTACCCGCCTTGTTCTCTACCGACTTGATGTTGTAATAACGAATCCGGCCTTTGAATTTAAGCACAACCGAGTTATCTGCCGCGGTACGTGAAGCCGCACCACCGATATGGAATGTCCGCATGGTCAGCTGCGTACCCGGTTCACCAATTGACTGTGCAGCGATAACGCCGACTGCCTCGCCAACATTAATGCGGTGACCGCGTCCCAAGTCACGACCATAACAGGCGCTACAAACACCATAGCGAGATTCACAGGTAATCGCACTCCGTACCATTACCTCATCAATACCTTCACGTTCCAAGAGGCTGACACAGGCTTCATCGATAATTCTGCCCGCTTCCAGTACCACTTTTTGTTCACTATTGATTACATCTTGCGCAACCACACGACCAAGAACACGTTCACCTAAGCCCTCGACTACGTCGCCGCCTTCGATGATTGGTGTCATACTCAGACCGTGCGCTGTGCCGCAATCTTCTTCGACGACAACCAAGTCCTGAGAAACATCGACCAGACGACGAGTCAGATAACCGGAGTTGGCCGTTTTCAAAGCCGTATCGGCCAGACCTTTACGGGCACCGTGAGTGGAGATGAAGTACTGCAATACGTCCAGACCTTCACGGAAATTCGCCGTGATCGGTGTTTCGATGATGGAACCATCCGGTTTTGCCATCAGTCCACGCATACCTGCCAGCTGACGAATCTGCGCCGCGCTACCCCGGGCACCGGAATCGGCCATCATATAGATTGAATTCATTGATTGTTGTTCGATTTCTTTGCCATCTTTATCAACAATCAAATCCTTACCGATCCCTTCCATCATTGCCTTGGCAATCTGATCGTTGGTTCGTGACCAGATATCAATGATTTTGTTGTAGCGTTCGCCATCGGTAACCAGACCAGAAGCATATTGATTTGCGATTTCTTCTACTTCCGCTTCAGCCTTGGCAAGGATATCGACTTTTTGGGCTGGAATGACCATATCATCAGCACCAACTGACGCACCTGACATCGTCGCTTGATTAAAGCCGAGATACATTAATTGATCTGCAAAGATAACCGTATCTTTCAGGCCTAAACGGCGGTAACAAGTATTAATCAGATCACTGATCGCTTTCTTGGTCATGGTGCGATCCACTACAGAAAACGGCAATCCTTTCGGGACAATACTAAACAATATCGCGCGACCTACTGTTGTTTCTACTCGAATACGCCGGTTTTGCTCAGGCTCGGGACGCGTGATATCGGTTTCATCAATACGTACGGTGATTTTGGCATGCAGCGATACGGCTTTGTTGTCATAGGCACGACGCAGCTCGGTAATATCGGCAAAACGACTGCCTTCGCCTTTCTCGTTAACCAGATCCCGGGTCATGTAATATAAACCAAGAACCACGTCCTGAGAGGGATTAATGATTGGCTCACCATTCGCAGGCGACAGAATATTATTAGTCGCCATCATCAGTGAACGGGCTTCAAGTTGCGCCTCCAGTGACAATGGAACGTGCACCGCCATTTGGTCACCGTCAAAGTCAGCATTGAACGCGGCACAAACGAGTGGGTGCAGCTGAATTGCTTTACCTTCAATCAATAAAGGTTCAAACGCTTGAATACCTAATCGGTGAAGGGTCGGTGCGCGGTTTAACATAACCGGATGTTCACGGATAACCTCTTCCAGTACATCCCAAACTTCAGGCACTTCCCGCTCAACCATTTTTTTGGCGGCTTTGATTGTGGTCACCAAGCCCCGGCGTTCCAGTTTGCCGTAGATAAATGGTTTAAATAGCTCAAGTGCCATTTTCTTAGGCAAACCACACTGGTGTAATTTAAGGTAGGGGCCAACGACGATAACAGAACGGCCTGAATAGTCGACACGTTTACCCAACAGGTTTTGACGGAATCGACCTTGCTTACCCTTGATCATATCTGCCAAAGATTTCAGCGGCATTCGGTTGGTGCCGGTGATGGCACGTCCACGACGACCATTATCCAATAGCGCATCGACAGACTCTTGCAACATCCGTTTTTCATTGCGAACAATGATATCCGGTGCATTGAGATCCAACAGGCGTTTCAGACGATTATTACGGTTAATAACGCGACGATACAGATCGTTTAGATCTGAGGTGGCGAACCGGCCGCCGTCAAGCGGAACTAATGGACGCAGATCTGGTGGCAGTACGGGCAACACCTCCATGACCATCCATTCTGGCTTATTCCCAGAATCCAAGAATGCTTCCATTAATTTCAGTCGTTTGCTGAGTTTTTTAATTTTTGTTTCTGAGTTGGTACCGTTGATTTCTTCGCGAATTGTATCGATTTCTTTGCGCAAATCGATGGCCCGCAGCAGCTCCTGAATTGCTTCAGCCCCCATGCGTGCATCAAACTCATCACCGTATTCTTCCATTGCGTTCAGAAACATTTCATCTGACAACAACTGGCCTTTTTCTAACGGTGTCATACCAGGATCAACAACGATAAAGGCTTCGAAATACAACACGCGCTCAATATCACGTAACGTCATATCCAAAAATAATGAAATGCGTGACGGCAGTGATTTCAGAAACCAGATATGTGCTACCGGTGACGCTAACTCAATGTGCCCCATCCGCTCACGACGGACTTTGGTAACCGTGACTTCAACACCACATTTTTCACATATCACACCGCGGTGCTTGAGACGTTTGTATTTGCCACACAAACACTCATAATCTTTGACTGGGCCAAAAATTTTCGCACAGAACAGACCTTCACGCTCTGGCTTAAAAGTACGATAGTTGATGGTCTCCGGTTTTTTAACCTCACCAAATGACCAGCTTCGGACCATTTTGGGTGAAGCCAAACCAATACGAATTGCATCGAATTCTTCCGGCTGACTTTGTTGCTTTAAGAGATTAATCAAATCTTTCATATTTATTCTCCGCTGTCACTTTCGCGACAAAAATCCTGATTATCGGGGGCGCTTATTCTTCGACCAGGTCGACATCGATACCAAGTGAGCGAATTTCGCGCGTCAGTACCTTGAAGGATTCCGGCATGCCGGCATCCATCCGATAATCACCATCAACGATGTTTTTGTAGATCTTGGTACGGCCATTCACGTCATCCGATTTAACGGTCAACATTTCCTGCAAGGTATAGGCAGCACCATAAGCCTGTAATGCCCAAACCTCCATCTCACCAAAGCGCTGACCACCAAACTGGGCTTTACCACCCAATGGTTGTTGGGTAACGAGGCTGTATGGACCGGTTGAACGCGCATGCATCTTGTCATCTACCAAGTGATTCAGTTTCAGCATATGCATGTAACCAATGGTCACTGGCCGATGGAAAAACTCTCCGGTACGACCATCAATTAATTTCGCTTGGCCACTTCTAGGTAAACCAGCGAGTTCCAGCATATCTTTGATTTCATCTTCGTTTGCACCATCAAATACTGGGGTTGCCATCGGCACACCACCTTGCAGATTACCTGCTAATTCGACAATTTCTGCATCCGTCAATTCATCCAGCTCTTCTTTCTTGCCACTGGTGTTATAGACACGACCTAAGAACTCACGTAGCTCTGCAACTTCACGTTGTTGTTCCAACATCTCCTGAATCTTGTAACCAACGCCTTTGGCAGCCCAACCTAAATGCACTTCGAGAATCTGACCGATATTCATCCGTGATGGAACGCCTAATGGATTCAAAACGATATCAACCGGACGGCCATCTTCAGTATAAGGCATATCCTCGACCGGAACGATGTTAGAGATAACCCCTTTATTACCATGGCGGCCTGCCATTTTGTCGCCTGGCTGGATACGACGTTTCACCGCCAAGAACACTTTGACCATGCGCTGTACGCCAGGTGCCAAATCATGACCTGAGGTCAGTTTGTCCTTTTTGATTTGGAAGGCTTCATCCATATCATTTCGGTATTGCTGGATTTGCTTACTTGCCGATTCCAACATGGCATTCAGATCATCCGACTCCATTTGCAAGTCGAACCACTGTGACTGCTCAAGCCCTTTGAGCACGGACTTGGTCAGTTTGTCACCTTTTTTAATGCCTGGGCCTTTTTTAGCAACTTTGTTGGTTAAATTACGTTCCAGTCGTGAAAACACATCATCAACCATGATGCGATGTTGATCTTTCAGATCCGCCCAGACTTTCTCAAGTTCCGCTTTTTCGATTTGATCTGTCCGTTCATCTTTATCCACGCCATCCCGGGTGAATACCTGAACATCAACGACGGTGCCATAAGTACCAGAAGGGACTCGAAGTGAAGAATCTTTCACATCCGCTGCTTTTTCACCAAAGATCGCTCTCAGCAGTTTTTCTTCTGGTGTCAACTGCGTTTCGCCTTTTGGCGTCACCTTGCCCACCAGAATATCGCCCGGTTTGACTTCGGCACCGACATAAACAATACCGGATTCATCCAATTTGGCCAGTGCACTCTCACTGACGTTTGGAATATCACTGGTAATTTCTTCTGTGCCCAGTTTTGTTTCCCGAGCAAGGCAATTCAATTCCTGAATATGAATCGTAGTGAAACGATCTTCTTCTACGACACGTTCAGAGACAAGAATGGAATCTTCGAAGTTATAACCATTCCACGGCATGAAAGCGACCAGAATATTCTGACCCAATGCCAATTCACCTTTATCGGTCGACGGACCATCAGCAAGGGTATCGCCTTTACCAATAATATCGCCCGGTTTGACAATAGGCCGTTGGTTAATACAGGTGCTTTGATTTGAGCGTGCGTATTTGATCAGGTTGTAAATATCAACGCCGGATTCATTGCCTTCGGTTTCGTCATCATTAACACGAATAACCACCCGGCTCGCATCCACGGAGTCAACCACACCACCCCGTTTCGCCGTGACCATGACACCAGAATCCTGAGCCACAACCCGTTCCATTCCGGTACCAACTAACGGTTTGTCAGCACGGAGTGTCGGAACAGCCTGACGTTGCATGTTCGAGCCCATCAAGGCCCGGTTCGCATCATCATGCTCAAGGAATGGGATCAATGATGCCGCGACAGAGACAACCTGACGAGGCGACACGTCCATCAACTGAACTTGTTCAGATGGCGTCAATGAAAACTCATTCCGATAACGACAAGGCACCAAATTATCAGCAATTGAGTTATCGCTATTTAACGCAATCGTCGCCTGTGCAATTTTGTATTCGCCTTCATCAATCGCCGACAAATAGATGATTTCATCCGTTGCCTTACCATCAATAACCTTCCGGTACGGTGTTTCGATGAAGCCGTATTTATTGGTACGTGCATAACAAGCCAACGAGTTAATCAGGCCGATATTCGGACCTTCCGGTGTCTCGATTGGGCAGACTCGGCCATAGTGCGTGGGATGTACGTCACGAACCTCAAAACCAGCACGTTCACGAGTCAGACCGCCCGGGCCTAATGCAGAAACACGACGTTTATGGGTGACTTCCGATAAGGGGTTATTTTGATCCATAAACTGCGACAGCTGACTTGAGCCAAAGAACTCTTTAATCGCTGCGCCAACCGGTTTGGCATTAATCAACTGCTGTGGCATCAGGCCTTCTGATTCAGCAATGCTTAACCGTTCACGCACGGCACGTTCAACCCGAACCAGACCAACGCGGAATTGATTTTCAGCCATTTCACCAACGCTACGAACACGTCGATTACCCAAATGATCAATATCATCGACAACGCCAAAACCATTGCGAATCGAGATAAGTTCACTGATTACCGCGAGGATGTCTTCTTTAGAAAGTGTGCCTTCGCCTTCCAGTTCTTCACGACCCAATCGGCGGTTAAATTTCATCCGACCGACATTGGACAAATCATAGCGATCATGAGTGAAGAATAAATTCTGGAACAGGTTTTCCGCCGCGTCTTCTGTTGGCGGCTCACCGGGACGCATCATCCGGTAAATTTCGACTTTTGCTTCCAGGTCAGTGCGGGTTTCGTCAAGACGCAGGGTGTCAGAAATATAAGGACCATGGTCCAAATCATTCGCATAAATAGTTTCAATACTATCAACACCAAAGCGTTCGAATTTTTCCAGAATGTCGCTGGTGATTTCATCATTGGCATTTGCCAATAACTCACCTGTATCGGTATCGATGACATCTTTCGCAATCACTTTACCAACCAGATACGCTTCCGGCACAGACAGCGCAGACATATTGGCTTTTTCCAACTGCCGAATGTGGCGGCCCGTTATTTGCCGCTCAGCTTCAACGATGACCTCGCCTTCTTTATTCAGAATATCAAAAGGCACAGATTGGCCGCGCAGCCGCTGTGGTTCCAGCGCCAGTTCAAAGCCTGCTTTACGACGGGTAAACACGTCGTTATCAAAGAAGATTTCTAGGATTTCCTGGTTGCCGTAACCCAAGGCACGGAGCAGGATGGTTGCAGGTAACTTACGGCGACGGTCAATACGTACAAAGACAGCATCTTTCGGATCAAACTCGAAGTCCAACCAAGAACCGCGATAAGGGATGACCCGTGCGTTATATAAAATTTTGCCTGATGAATGGGTTTTTCCTTTATCACTATCAAAGAAAACCCCTGGGGAGCGATGCAATTGCGACACAATAACGCGCTCAGTCCCATTGATAACGAAGTTACCTTTCTCCGTCATTAACGGGATTTCACCCATGTAAACTTCCTGCTCTTTAATGTCTTTGACGACTTTTTGTTTAGCAGGGGCGTCTTTGTCATAAATAACCAGACGCATTTTAACTCTTAAAGGTGCGGCATAGGTGACGCCCCGTAATTGACATTCTTTCACGTCAAAAGTAGGCACGCCAAGCCGATAGCTCACATACTGGAGTTCAGCCATACCGGTATGGCTTTTAATCGGGAACACTGACTCAAACGCGGCGTGCAATCCCACGCTGCCCCGCTCGTCAGCTGCAACACCCATTTGCAGAAAATCCTGATAGGAATTGACTTGCGTTGCCAGCAGGTTCGGGACGGTCAGAACACTAGAGCGCTTGCCAAAATCTTTACGAATCCGTTTTTTCTCGGTAAACGTATAAGCCATGTATTACACCTCGAAGAAACACCTGTTTTTACGTATCGCAAAATACAGGCAGGGTCATGTATAAGGGCCGGTTATCGATCGGCCTGCAACGGAAAAAGGCCGGTGGCCATAGGCCACCAGCCAGTTTCTATTTTGTGGTCAAACTGTAACCACTAATAATAACGGGCTGCTTATTTAATTTCAGCAGTTGCACCCGCTTCAGTCAGCTGTTTCAAGATGTCTTCAGCTTCCGCTTTTTCAACACCTTCTTTCACAGTGGCTGGAACACCTTCAACCATGTCTTTGGCTTCTTTCAGGCCCAGACCGGTAATGCCACGAACAACTTTAATTACGCCAACTTTGTTATCCCCAAAGCCAGTCATAACAACGTTAAATTCAGTTTGCTCTTCAGCAGCAGCGCCACCAGCAGCTGGTGCAGCCGCAGCCGCAGCAACAGGTGCTGCCGCAGTTACACCAAATTTTTCTTCCATTGCTTCGATAAGATCAACGATCTCAACAACGGTCATATTGGAAATCGCTTCCAAGATATCGTCTTTAGATACAGCCATGATATTTACCTATTTTCAAACTTGCAGAATTAATTAATGCTAATCCACGAATCGGGATTAAGCAGCTTGTTTAGCATCGCGGACAGCCGCGAAAGTACGAACCATTTTGCTGGTTGGTGCTTGCAACGTACGAACAAATTTCTCGACTGGTGCTTTAAGCGTACCCATGAACATGCTGATTGCTTGATCTTTGGTCGGCATTTTCGCCAAACGTTCCAGTTCAGAAGCAGGAAATAATTTGCCTCCCAACGAAACCATTTTGACATCGAGTTTTTTGTTGTCTTTTGCAAAGTCGCTCATCACGCGTGCAACGGCACCCGGATCTTCCATAGAAAAACCGAATACTAGCGGACCAGTCATGCCTTCTTGCATACAGGCAAAATCAGTCCCTTCGACTGCACGACGCGCCAGCGTGTTACGAATAACGCGTAAATAAACATTTTGTTTACGCGCCTCAACACGCAGGGCGGTCATTTCTGACACACTCAAGCCGTGATATTCTGCGGCAACCGCAGAAAATGCACTTGATGCGACTTCAGCAACCTCAGCAACGACGGCCTTTTTTCCTTCAAGATTTAAAGCCACCTAAGACCTCCTTAGGTTCACTGTCAATCGACAGTAAAGTGTTGCTAACTGGAAGTGTTGCCACTTCCCCCTTTTACGGTATCCAACCATCAGATATTCTGCAGCTGAACCCGTCTGCGCAGGTTGATCATAATGATCAATTAAATTTTCATGCCTGCGGTCTTAGACGACCCGGCCAAAATCAGCCGGGCGGTCCAATTCTTAATCATTAACCAAGGAACGCTTTATCAACAATGACACCAGCGCCCATAGTGCTGGATAGACTAATTTTCTTGATGTACGTGCCTTTAGCAGATGTTGGTTTCAATTTATTCAGATCATCCAGCAAGGCAACCAGGTTTTGACGCAAAGCTTCAACATCAAATTGCGCATTGCCAATAGGGCAATGGATGATGCCTGCTTTGTCAGTCCGGTAACGAACCTGACCCGCTTTGGCGTTTTTAACTGCCTCGGCGACATTTGGTGTTACGGTGCCCACCTTAGGATTCGGCATTAAGCCACGCGGCCCCAAAACTTGGCCCAAAGTACCCACGATACGCATAGCGTCCGGTGTCGCAATCACCACATCAAAATCCATATTGCCTTTTTTGATGTCTTCGGCCAAATCGTCAAAGCCAACCACATCCGCACCGGCTTCTTTAGCCGCATCCGCATTCGCACCTTGAGCAAATACGGCAACGCGTACGGTTTTACCCGTGCCATTTGGCATGACTGTTGAACTACGTACGACTTGATCTGATTTACGTGGATCAACACCCAGGTTAACAGCAACGTCAATTGACTCGACAAATTTAGCAGAGGCATTGTCTTTAACGAACTGCAATGCTTCGTTTAATTCAAATACTTGTCCGGCCTTTAATTGCTCACGAATAGCACGGCCTCTTTTACCCAGCGCAGCCATTACTCAACCCCCTCAGTTTTCAGACCCATGCTACGAGCGGTGCCTGCGATAGTACGCACTGCCGCATCCAGATCAGCTGCCGACAAGTCAGGCATTTTAGTATTCGCAATCTCTTCCAATTGCGCACGGCTGACTGTGCCAACTTTGTCTGTATTTGGACGCGCACTACCAGACTTAATACCTGCCGCTTTTTTCAGCAGGATCGAAGCCGGCGGCGTTTTAGTAATAAAAGTAAAACTCTTATCGTTATAAACCGTAATAACAACGGGTGTTGGTAAGCCCGGCTCTAAGTTTTGTGTTTTAGCGTTAAACGCTTTACAAAACTCCATGATATTAACACCATGCTGACCCAATGCAGGACCAACCGGTGGACTTGGATTTGCCTGGCCCGCTGCAACCTGCAGCTTGATATAGGCTTGAATTTTCTTCGCCATTTTTACTCCTTACCGGGTGCAAGCGCCTTGCGGCTCCCCGAATTTAACAATATCAGATTAGCCTTTAGCTACCTGACTAAACTCAAGCTCAACTGGTGTTGAGCGGCCAAAAATAACCACCTCGACACGCAATCGACTTTTTTCATAATTCACTTCTTCAACAACACCGGTGAAGTCATTGAAAGGCCCATCAGTCACACGAACCACTTCACCCGGCTCGAACAAGACTTTCGGACGTGGACTTTCCGCCGTATCCTGAACGCGTTGCAGAATGGTATTGGCTTCTGCTTCGCTGATTGGCGCAGGACGGTCACCCGTACCGCCAATAAAGCGGAGAACGCGGGGCAGATCGTTTACCACGTGCCACGTTTCGTCATCCATTTCCATATTGACTAATACGTAACCGGGGAAAAACTTGCGTTCACTTTTCCGCTTTTGACCTTCCTTCATCTCGACGACTTCTTCTGTCGGCACCAGAATATCGCCAAACTTTTCTTGCAAGCCCAGTCGATTAATTCGCTCTTCCAAAGACCGCTTTACTTGTGCCTCAAATCCAGAATAGGCCTGAATGACATACCAACGCTTACTCATCTTTACCCCTGCCTCAGAATGTCAGCGTGCGGACTGCCCAACCCAGCAGCGAATCAAAAGCCCACAACATGATTGCAACAACAATGACCATCAAAATAACCACCATCGTGGTTTGTATTGTTTCTTGCCGTGTCGGCCAAACCACTTTTCTAACTTCTGTCTGGGTATCGCCAATGTATGAGAATGCCGCCGCACCTGCAGATGTTCTCGACGCAATCAGTACAGCGACTACCACTGCAGCAATCAGGCCCAATACACGCAATAACGTCGACACCTCCGAGAAGGCATAAAACAAAGCAATCGCAGCCACTACAAGAGCGACTGCGACTATCATTTTAAGTTTATCCACCATGGTTTTTTGTTATGTCCACTTGGTGAGAGTAAAATAATGGCAGGCCAGGAGGGAATCGAACCCCCAACCTACGGTTTTGGAGACCGTCGCTCTGCCAATTGAGCTACTGGCCTATCACTTAACTCTCACGACAGCGAAGCGCAATGCGCTTCGCTGCCAAACTTGATTACTCAGTAATTTTACTAACGACACCGGCACCAACGGTGCGGCCGCCTTCACGAATCGCAAAACGCAAACCTTCTTCCATCGCAATCGGTGCAATCAGGGTTACGTCCATTTTGACGTTGTCTCCAGGCATTACCATTTCAACACCCGATGGCAGTTCGCACGCACCGGTAACGTCTGTAGTACGGAAATAAAACTGTGGACGGTATCCATTGAAAAATGGCGTGTGGCGACCACCTTCATCTTTCGACAGAATGTAAACTTCTGCTTCAAAACGGGTATGTGGTTTGATGGTGCCCGGATGCGCCAGTACTTGACCACGGTCAACTTCTTCACGCTTGGTACCACGCAGCAATACACCAACGTTATCACCAGCCTGGCCTTGGTCCAGCAATTTGCGGAACATTTCAACACCAGTACAGGTCGTTTTCTGGGTATCTTTGATACCAACGATTTCCAGTTCGTCGCCAACTTTAACAATGCCGCGCTCGACACGACCAGTCACAACGGTACCACGACCAGAGATTGAAAAGACGTCTTCGATTGGCATCAGGAAGGCGCCATCGATAGCACGTTCTGGCTCTGGGAAGTAGCTGTCCATCGCTTCAGCCAGCTTAATAATAGAAGGTGCACCAATGTCGCTTGTGTCGCCTTCCAATGCTTTCAGAGCAGAACCAACAACGATTGGCGTGTCATCACCAGGGAAGTCATAGGTGTCCAGAAGTTCACGAACTTCCATTTCAACCAATTCAATCAGTTCTGCGTCGTCAACCATGTCGGCTTTGTTCAGGTAGACGATGATGTAAGGGACGCCAACCTGACGTGACAGCAGGATGTGTTCACGCGTTTGCGGCATCGGGCCGTCAGCAGCATTAACTACCAAAATCGCGCCGTCCATTTGCGCCGCACCTGTGATCATGTTTTTCACATAGTCAGCGTGACCCGGGCAGTCTACGTGGGCGTAGTGACGGTTGGCCGTTTCGTACTCAACGTGTGCTGTGGAGATAGTGATACCACGCTCTCTTTCTTCCGGTGCGTTATCAATATCCGCGTAATCTTTGAATTCGCCGCCACTCATCTCACCCAATACTTTAGTGATCGCCGCTGTCAGCGTGGTTTTACCATGGTCAACGTGACCAATGGTGCCCACATTGACGTGGGGTTTACTACGTTCAAATTTTGCCTTAGACATGACCAGTCTCCCGCCTATAACTTTTTAAAATTTAAAAAATCAAACAGGCAAGGTTATCCCTGCCCAATCAAAATCAATTACACTCTAATTTTATGGAGCCCGTAATCAGAATCGAACTGATGACCTCATCCTTACCATGGATGCGCTCTACCGACTGAGCTATACGGGCTTGACCCCCAAAAAAAACTGGAGCGGGTGATGGGAATCGAACCCACACAACCAGCTTGGAAGGCTGGAGTTCTACCATTGAACTACACCCGCCAATGTAACTCGCTTAAATATAAATGGTGGAGGGGGAAGGATTCGAACCTTCGAAGGCGGAGCCGTCAGATTTACAGTCTGATCCCTTTGGCCACTCGGGAACCCCTCCACTAAAGACGTGGCATTTTCCGTAAAAGCCTGCTCACTGTCAACCACTATATTGCATTTAGAGGCATTTTCGACTGGCTATGACGCTGCGCCGAGTGACTCTACATAGTATACTGATTCACTTTTATTCACGATTAAATCATTGAGGAGTTTCATGGAGCAATATCGTGGCACAACGATTTTGTCATATCGTCGCGGCAATCAAGTCGTTATCGGCGGTGATGGCCAGGTCAGTCTTGGCAATACGATTATGAAGGGCAACGCCCGCAAAGTGCGACGTCTTTATCATAACCAAGTTATTGCTGGCTTTGCTGGCGGCACTGCAGATGCGTTTACCTTATTTGAACGGTTTGAGGCGAAATTAGAAAAACATCAGGGCAACCTGACACGAAGCGCTTTAGAACTCGCTAAAGATTGGCGGACAGATAGAATGATGCGTCGTCTCGAAGCCCTACTGGCTGTTGCCAATGCCGATGCCTCGCTCATTATTTCAGGCAATGGTGATGTCATCGAACCTGAGCATGGTTTGATTTCAATTGGTTCCGGCGGACCATTTGCCCAAGCAGCGGCAACGGCGCTGATGCAAAATACGGATTTATCTGCTAGAGAGATTGTCGAAAAGGGCTTGAATATCGCTGCAGACATCTGCATCTACACAAATCACCACCTTACTATTGAAACGCTGGATATATAACTAAACTCATGAGTCACGCATTTACGCCAAAAGAAATTGTTCACGAACTGGATAAGCATATTGTCGGTCAGCAAGAAGCCAAACGCGCTGTTGCCATTGCGCTCAGAAATCGCTGGCGTCGACTACAGTTAACCCCTGAATTACAACATGAAGTTACGCCAAAAAATATTTTGATGATTGGCCCAACAGGGGTGGGGAAAACAGAAATTGCACGTCGCTTGGCATCCTTAGCGAACGCGCCTTTTATCAAGGTTGAAGCGACCAAGTTTACCGAAGTCGGTTATGTTGGACGGGATGTCGAATCGATAATTCGAGATTTAGCTGAAAGTGCGATGAAAATGCTACGTGAAAAGGCCATCCGACGCGCTAGACCGCTTGCTGAAGATGCCGCTGAAGAGCGCGTTTTAGATTCACTTCTGACACCTGCCAGAGGCAGTGAAGCAGAGACGAGTTCAGAAACAAGGCAAAAATTTCGCAAGATGCTGCGTGAAGGTAAACTAGATGATCGCGAAATAGAATTGGAACTGAGTCAACCACAGGCGGGTGTTGAAATCATGACACCACCCGGCATGGAGGAATTAACCAGCCAAATTCAAGACATGTTTCAAAACATGGGCCGTGAACGGCGCAGCAAACGCAAGGTAGCCGTCGCTAAGGCATTAAAATTGTTAACTGACGAGGAAGCCGCCAAGCTTGTTAATGAAGATGATTTGAAATCTGAAGTCATTCAATTAGTCGAACAGCATGGTATTGTTTTTCTCGATGAAATTGACAAAATTACCGGTCGTAATGAAGGCGGTAGCTCAGCCGATGTGTCACGTGCCGGCGTGCAGCGAGATTTATTGCCTTTAGTTGAAGGCAGTAGTGTTTCAACGAAATACGGCATGCTGAAAACGGACCATATACTCTTCATTGCATCTGGTGCTTTTCATTTGAGCAAACCGGCAGACTTAATTCCAGAGCTTCAAGGTCGGTTGCCGATCCGGGTTGAGCTTAATGCACTGAAAGCGGAAGACTTTGTCCGAATTCTGACTGAACCAAATGCCTCACTCACTGAACAATACGTTGCCTTACTGGCAACCGAGGGCGTTAGCCTTGAGTTTACTGATGATGGTATTCATCGCCTTGCCGAACTGGCGTATGACGTTAATGAAAAAACTGAGAATATTGGTGCCAGACGATTACATACTTTGCTTGAAAAACTCTTGGAAGAGATTTCTTATCAGGCTGGTGAGCAAGCTGACCAACGTTTTACTGTCGATGCCGACTACGTCAATGCCCAACTGGGTGAGCTGGCACAAGATGAAGATTTGTCACGTTATATTTTATAACCAAACATGATGGCAAAAATGCCCATACCAACTGATATTACGCTTCACCAGAAATCGCGCCAGTTGTCACTGAGCTACGACGCACAGCATTTTCATTTGTCTGCTGAATATTTACGGGTGCACTCTCCTTCAGCAGAAGTACAAGGCCATGGTCCCGGACAAGACGTTTTGCAAACCAACAAAGAGTCGGTGGCGATCCTTAAGATAGAGCCTGTTGGTCATTACGCCATCAAGATCTATTTTGATGATGGTCATGACAGTGGCTTGTTTACCTGGGATTATTTATACGAGCTGGCAACGCAATACGAGCATAAGTGGCAAACGTATTTGCAGCGTTTACAACAGGCCGGATTTCAACGGAGTACTGTTTAATGACAAAGCCCCAAACCACCCATTTTGGTTATAAAGAAGTCCCTGTTTCTGAAAAAGCCAATCACGTTGCTGATGTTTTTCATTCGGTCGCCAGTCGTTACGACCTGATGAACGATTTAATGTCACTGGGTGTTCACCGTTTTTGGAAGTGGATTACCATACAACAAAGCGGGGTTCGACCAGGCGCATCTGTTTTAGATATTGCCGGCGGCACGGGTGATTTGACGGCGAAGTTTGCAGATCTGGTTGGTCCGCAAGGTAAGGTTGTCCTGGCTGATATCAATGCCTCTATGCTGAATGTGGGTCGCGACAGGCTGATTGATCGCGGTAAAGCTGGCAACATTGCTTATGTTCAGGCAAATGCAGAATCGCTCCCTTTCCCCGACAATTATTTTGACGTAATTACTATTGCCTTTGGACTGCGCAACGTCACCGATAAAGATAAAGCATTGCGTTCAATGTTCCGAGTGCTACGCCCCGGTGGACAGTTAATGGTGCTGGAATTTTCCAAACCGGCCGGTTGGTTAGCACCGATTTATGACCAATACTCGTTCCGCGTTTTACCCACGCTCGGCAAACAATTCACTGGAGATGCAGAAAGTTATCAATATCTTGCCGAATCAATCCGTATGCACCCGGATCAGTCAACCCTGAAACAGATGATGCAAGATGCAGGTTTTGAGCGGAGTACTTATCAAAATATGAGTGCTGGCATTGTCGCACTCCATCGTGGCTATAAATTCTGATGCTGTTGTTATCGCCACTGACGTTTGCGCTCAACCAGGCTCTGCAAGCTGATCCAGACAGCTTGGCAGCAATGACGGCTTTTACAGGCCGAAGCGTTCGTATTGAACTCACTGATTGGCAGAAAGCAGTTTGCATTGAATTTGAGACGAATAATCTCATTGTGAATGATGGTCAGGATGCGGTCGCAGATTTAATGATAGCCGCACCGCTCAGTGCCTTGATCGATGTCGCTAGACATCCTGATAATTTATTTTCATCGCATATCCAAATTCTGGGCGATGTTCAATTTGCCAAACAATTGCAGGATTGGCTGGATAACTTTGAGTTTGATTGGGAATCTCAAATTGCTCGGCTGACTGGTGATACCCTCGCCGGTCCTCTGACAAAGCAACTTAGGCAGACGGCTGGCTGGCTGAAACAAAGCATGAACAGTATTGAACTAAGCACAGCAGAATATCTTAGAGAAGAAGCACGTCTGTTGCCTGATGCCGTTGAAGTCGCCCATTTCATGCAACAAGTCGATAATCTTCATGCCGATATGGAGCGGCTAGAAGCGCGTATTAGACGGCTTGGCCTAACCACCGGAAAATCCGCATGAAACTGAGCCAGATAACCCGACTCTTCCAGATTAATCAGGTCTTTAGTCGCCACCGACTGGATGAGTTTATTCTCGCATTACATGTCTTTCGGCCCTTGCGTTTCGTGAGTTGGTTGTCGCCTTACCGTTGGCGAAAAGCCACTCAACAACCGCGTGGCGAACGACTCCGACTGGCATTACAGGATTTGGGACCGATATTCGTCAAATTTGGCCAAATCCTGTCTACGCGGCGCGATTTACTGCCTGATGATATCGCCGATGAGTTAGCTAAACTCCAAGACCGCGTTGCCCCCTTTCCTAGCGATCAGGCATTAGCACTGATTCATGAGGCTTATCCTGATGAGGCTATCGATACACTATTTGCCGAAATTGACCCAACGCCCTTAGCCTCTGCGTCCATTGCCCAGGTGCATGCCGCCACATTACCGGATGGTAAACAAGTCATTATTAAACTCGTTCGCCCCGGAATTGAAAAAGTGATTCGACGTGATGTCGATCTACTCTACACGCTGGCTGGACTTGCCGAGCGTTACTGGTCCGAAGGCAAACGACTGAGACCGCGTGAAGTCGTTGCTGAAATGGAAAAAAATCTATTTGATGAATTAGATATGTTGCGTGAAGCCGCTTCGGCATCACAATTAAAACGCAACTTTGCCGACGCCCGGTTACTGTATGTACCAGAAATTTACTGGCCTTTGTGCCGTCCCAACATCCTGGTTCAGGAACGGGTATTTGGTGTGCCAATTAGCGACATGCAGCGTTTGGCAGAGCATCACGTTGATCTCGCCCGTCTTGCCGCAGTCGGGGTGGAAATATTTTTTACTCAGGTATTCAAACATAGCTTTTTTCATGCTGACATGCATCCAGGTAACATCTTGGTTGATGTCAGTGATGCCCACAATCCACGATACATTGCGATTGATTTCGGCATTATGGGTACCTTGGCGCCCGATGACCAACGCTATTTGGCTGAAAATTTTCTCGCCTTTTTCAATCATGATTATCGTCGTGTTGCGGAATTACATGTTCAGTCAGGTTGGGTGCCGCCAGATACACGACTGGATGAATTTGAATCTGCCATTCGCAGTGTCTGCGAGCCAATTTTTGCTCGTCCTTTGAAGGAAATTTCGTTTGGCCAGCTGCTGCTGCGTTTATTTCAAACCGCACGGCGGTTTAACATGCAAATACAACCACAGCTGGTATTACTACAAAAAACACTGCTGAACATTGAAGGACTTGGCCGCCAGCTATATCCAGATCTGGATCTCTGGCAGACCGCCAAACCCATTCTGGAAAAGTGGATGCAGGAAAAACTAGGCTGGCAAGCAGCCTGGAAAACCTTGCAACAAGAGGCCCCAACTTGGGCGGAAACTCTGCCGACCTTACCGCGCCAACTTTATGAATTGACACAGAAAGCCCAGTCCGGTGCTCTCACGATGCAGCTTTCCACGCACGATTTGCAACATATTCGCCAGGAAATTCGAGACAGCAGTTATCGAACCGCGGCAGCCGTGTCTGGTGCCGCTTTTATTGTTGGTGCTGCCATCATAAAAGGCTTGGATGGCTTCGCTCCCCCCATGCTTGCAGGCATTCCCCTATTAAGCTGGTTATTCGGTTTATGGGGTGGCGCGTTACTTATGTTTAGCTTAAAACGGCGCGGTTAAAACAACCCTTGAATGACGCCTCTGTCATCAATATCAATCCGTTCTGCTGCGGGATTTTTGGGTAAACCCGGCATGGTCATAATATCGCCACATAAAACCACCACAAAACCGGCACCATGAGATAAACGGACATCGCGGACAGCCAACTGGTGCGGCTGCGGTACACCGCGCATGGTTGGATCACTCCCGAAGGAATAAGGTGTTTTAGCCATACAAACTGGCAAATGATCATATTTTTCAGCGAATTTTTTCAATTTTTTCATTACCTTACTATCGGCAATGACTTGTTCGGCACCGTACAGCTTTTTGGCTACGGTTTGAATTTTTTCCCAGAGCGGTTGATCGTCTGGATACAGGAATTGGCAGGTGGCATGGGCATGATTTTCCAAAGTATCAACCACAGCTTGAGCCAGCGTTTCTGCGCCTTTACCCCCTTCTGCCCAATGTCGTGCTAATACCACTTTGGCACCCATTTCCAACACTGCTTGTTCAACTTGTGCGATTTCATCATCCTGATCTTGGTCAAAATGATTAATGGCGACGACACACGGTAATTTGAATGCTTGCTGCAAGTTATTGACATGGCGTTTTAAATTTTCAAGCCCCCGTTGCAAAGCATGCGTATCCAACATGCCAAGCTGATCAAGCGCCATTCCTCCATGATACTTGAGGGCTCTGACCGTGGCGACTACCACCGCCATATCTGGTTTTAAACCGGCTTTTCGACACTTGATATTAATAAACTTTTCGGCACCCAGATCGGCACCAAATCCCGCCTCTGTGACCACATAATCGCCAAGCTTCAACGCCATTCTGGTTGCTATCACGGAGTTACAGCCATGCGCAATATTGGCAAAGGGACCGCCATGCACAAACGCCAGGTTATTTTCCAATGTTTGAACCAGATTAGGTTTGAGCGCTTCTTTGAGCAACGCTGCCATGGCACCGTGAGCCTGCAATTCACGCGCAAAACGCGGAGTACCATCAAAACTGTAGCCGATTAGTATCTCGCCCAGGCGTTGTTTCAGTTCTGATAAGGAGCCGGATAAACAAAAAATTGCCATCACTTCAGAAGCAACAACAATGTCAAAATGATCGGTGCGGCTAAAGCCATTAGCCGGCCCGCCCAGCCCGACTGTAACCTCACGCAGGGCACGATCGTTCATATCCATCACCCGTTGCCAGGTGACTTTTCGAGTATCCAACTGTAGCGCATTGCCATGATGAATATGATTATCAATCATGGCAGCCAACAGGTTATGCGCTGACGCAATGGCATGAAAATCCCCAGTGAAATGCAGATTAATATCTTCCATCGGCACAACTTGGGCATGCCCACCACCGGCCGCCCCGCCTTTCATACCAAAGCATGGACCCATGGATGGTTCACGAATACAGACAATCGCCTTTTTGCCTATTCGATTCAAACCATCACTTAAGCCGATAGTCGTCGTGGTTTTCCCTTCTCCGGCGGGCGTTGGACTGATTGCTGTCACCAAGATCAGCTTGCCATCTGGTTTTTGCGCGCGTTGCTGTAGTACTTGTAACGAGACTTTGGCCTTAAAACGGCCATAACTATCTAGGTCATCCGCCTGAATACCCAGTTTTTTCTGGGCCAAATCAAACACCGGTAACATATTGGCCTGTTGGGCAATTTCAATATCAGACATAGGACAGTCCTATCGTTGAATGTTGACTTGATAGTCCGATTATACGTCAGCTGGCACCTGCCCTGCTGTCGAACTTACTCCCCCCAGCGGGGCTGCAATGTATGTGAAATGCCAGCCTGATCAAGAATCCGGGCAACAACAAAATCGATAACGTCTTCAATCGTTTGTGGCTGATAATAAAAACCGGGACTAGGCGGGAGAATACAAACGCCAAGCCGAGCCAGTTTCAACATATTTTCTAAATGAATGGCCGAAAATGGCGCCTCTCTCGGCACCATAATGAGTTTGCGTTGCTCTTTAATCATGACATCCGCCGCGCGGTTAATAAGATTATCACTTGCGCCACAGGCGATTGCCGATAAGGTCCCCATAGTACACGGACAAACTATCATCGTGGGAACCCGATGCGAGCCACTTGCTAGGGGAGAAGACCACTGTTGTTCACCATAAACGCGAACCTGTTCCGACTCGCAGTTAAACTCGCTCACCAGTTTTTTTTGGCAATCACTGGGGCGGGATGGTAATTTCCAGTTGAGCTCATCAGCCAAGACCAACCGCCCGGCAGTGGAAATCATGACATGAACAATCATTTTTTCCGCCAGCAAAGCCGACATCAATCTTTTTGCATAAGGTGCGCCTGATGCGCCAGTAATTGCTAACGCAATTTGCTGTGGATCCGTCATGAGGCCAACCCTTGCAAGATACGATCATGAATACCGGCAAAGCCACCGTTACTCATGATCACTATTTTGTCGCCAGGTTGTGCTTGACCGATGACCGTCTCAACCAAGTTATCAATGTTATCCGTCATAAACAACTTTTGTTCTAAGCATTTTTTCACGGACTGCAAAGACCAGTTCTGCTCTCCATCCTGATACCAGAACACCTGATCTGCATCATGAAATGATGCGCCTAGTGTTTCCTGATGCACGCCCATTTTCATCGTATTAGACCGGGGTTCAAATACGGCGAGTAATCGGCCATTTCGGTTATTGTCACGTAAGCCTGCCAACGTGGTTTTGATTGCTGTGGGATGATGAGCAAAATCATCATATACCGCAACACCAGCGACTTCACCACGTAATTCCAGACGCCGTTTAACCCCTTTAAAACAACTTAATGCCTGTGCCGCCACGGCCAATGTCACCCCGACATGATGTGCGGCAGCCACCGCACCTAGCGCATTGGCAATATTATGCTGTCCCAGAAGCGACCAAGAAATTTCGGCTGTTTCGTTGCCATGCTGGACTTTAAAATGGCTACCATCATTCTGATATGATATGACCTGCCAATCCGCATTTTGGCCCAATTGTTGCCGGTTGCTCCAGCAGCCCCGAGCCAACATATCATCAATCGCCGGCACATTAACCGGCGACAAAATCAGTCCGTCGCCAGGGACGGTTCGAATCAGGTGGTGGAATTGTGTCTGGATTGCCGCCAGATCAGCATAAATATCAGCATGATCAAATTCCAGATTATTCACTAGCAAGGTCCGCGGTCGATAGTGGACAAATTTGGCCCGTTTATCAAAGAAAGCTGTATCGTACTCATCCGCCTCAATGACAAAGAAAGGTGTCTCACCTAACCGCGCCGATACACCAAAGTCACCCGGCACCCCACCAATAAGAAATCCAGGACTTAACCCGGCAAAAGTCAAAATGTGTGCCAGCATAGAGGAAGTCGTGGTTTTACCATGGGTGCCAGATACCGCTAATACCCAACGTTCGGGCAGCACATTTTCCGCCAGCCACTGTGGCCCAGAAGTATAAGGCAGCCCTTTATTCAGCACATATTCGACGGCCGCATTACCACGACTCATGGCATTGCCCATGACTACGAGATCGGGTGCCGGTTGCAGGTGTTCGGGAGCGTATCCCGACATGACATCAATGCCCGCCGCAGCTAATTGATCACTCATTGGAGGATAAACGTTACTGTCACTGCCTGTAACCTGATATCCCATTTGCCGAGCAAGCATTGCCAGCCCGCCCATAAATGTCCCACAAATGCCGAGAATATGTATATGCATTAAGCGATCGCTGTCATCACCAAGGTTGAAATAAGTATCGAGAACACCACATAGAGACACGTCCAGGCGACCGCCGTACCGGCACGACAATCGATTGCACTGCGCAAAATGTGTGCAACTACCATTAATGCCCAAATCAGAATCACCAAGGGCATAAAGATTAACCAGCCTGCCAATTGTGTTTCGTCGGTTGCCTGATAAATCGGTTTTAAGAAAGGCATTGCCAATACCCCGAAAAACACCCCTGTTCCCATCAGCGCAATACTGGTCTGAGTCCATCTGGCCGCATTTTGAAAGCACCACAATAACAGCCAGCAGAAACCAAGCAAGAATGCGAGGTCAGCAAGGCTCACAGCAATACTGAAACCCCAGTCACTATCCATTCTGTTTATCGCGATACCAGCCAGCAAATAAGCGAATGAAAATGTGAATAACCACTGTGAAGACGCGGGAAGTGATGCCGGACTGTCTCTAAACAGGCAAATATCAAACAATCGGGAAAATACTGTCATGGCGGGCATCATAACCGGCTATCACGCTACTGACAAAAAAACCGGCCATCGCCGGTCTTAACCACAAGATAACTGTCACCATCGAAACTAATCATCCAGTGCAACTCCCCAAGGGTACGAGCCTACTTTGATACTATTAATACGTTGTTTTTTATCGGTATCAATGACTGAAATCGTGCCACTGATACCATCGGCGCTATATAAATATTTGCCATCCCGTGAAATCGCCATACCCCAGACGCGCTCACCAACGCCAATATTGGCAATCATATCCAGTGTTTTTGCATCCATCATCGCTACCGAATTTGCCCGCCCCATGGAAATATATAAATAACGATTGTCTGGACTGACCACAATCGCCATTGGCTTTGCATCTTCAACAGCAATTGGTGACTTTTTGACCACTTTCAGCGTCTCCATGCTAATCATGCTGACTTCACGACCAATTTCGCTGGCAACATAGGCAAATTTGCCATCGCGACCAAATGACAATCCCCGCGGCCTTGCAGCAACAACAATATTGGCGATCACCTCATAGGTGTCGGTCTCAATGATATGCACCAGATTACTGGATTCACTGCTTACCAAGGCATATTGGCCATCTGGTGACACTGCGGCGCCTTCTGGCTCAATACCCACTTTAACGATGGCAACTTTCTCGTTCGCTTGTGGATCGATAAACACAGCTTCACCATCATATTCACTTGAGGTCACCAAATAGCCATTTTTGGGATTAACCGCAAAGGTTTCAGGCTCTTCGCCCGTGTCAATTTTTTTTATTATCTCGAGTGTTTTCGGATCGACAACGACAATCTTGTTTTCATTACTGGCAACAACATAGAGTAGCTTACGATCTGTTGAAAAACCGATGCCTCTTGGCCGCAAACCAATATTGATAGTCTCTTCAACTTTCAGCGTCTGGCTGTTTATAACAGATAAAGTATTGTCACGCTCATTGGTTGCAAATAAACGATAGGTGGGATCATCAGCCATAACGGCCGTATTCAACATCAAAACGCTGATCAATATTGACTTTATCATAAGGCTAGCCCTGCTATTGAACTGATATGACCTGCTACGAAGATATTTTACTTTACGTTCACAAAATATAGCGTATCAAACCCACGCGATTACTGCAGCCATGCTTTTTTTCAAGAAATCAGAATAGCGGTCGATACACTCTTTGAGATTGATAATCTAAGTGAGCAACAACATGGCTAAATTAGGGCGCAGCGCTGAACTGGAGTTACGACAGATCATGCAGGGGCTGGAAGAATTTGCGACCTTTATGAGCTATCGCAGTGACTACGCCGGCTTGCGTATTCTTAGCGTCGAGTCAGTGGGTTCTGCCAATGATGCCTGCCAGCCTGCCTCTGCTGAGATCATTGCCTTACCAGTGGCGAAAGCCCACGCTGGTTACCCTGCCCATCAACCCCGCTAAAATACCCATTATCCTTTGCTTTATCGCCACTCTCAATCCAATCAACCATGACCGCAAGCAATCCGAAATCCGTAAAAATACGCTGTCAATGGTGTGGAACGGATCCGCTCTACGTTGCTTACCATGACAAAGAGTGGGGTGTACCAGTACGCGATGACAGCACGATGTTTGAATTTTTATTACTGGAAACCTTTCAGGCCGGTCTCAGCTGGATAACCATCCTTCGCAAACGAGAAAACTTTCGCAAAGCTTTTGATAATTTCGATTACACCAAAATCGCCGAATACGATCAGTCCAAAATCGATGCCTTACTAAAGAATAAAGGAATCATTCGCAATAAATTGAAAGTGTATTCAGCGATTGTCAATGCGCGCGCTTTTATGGCAATACAGCAGGAATTTGGCAGCTTCACTCACTATATATGGGGTTTTGTCAATCACGCCCCCATACAAAACCAGTGGCAGCACGAACAAGCTATCCCAGCAACCAGTAAACAAAGTGATGCGCTTAGCCAGGATTTAAAAAAGCGTGGCTTCAAATTTGTCGGCAGTACCGTAATCTACGCACTCATGCAGGCAACGGGCATGATCAACGATCATGTTGAAAGCTGTTTTCGATACAATGCGGTCTGATTTTTTGTATCGTCGCTGGCGCATCATGCACTTCATTCTGCTTGCCACTCACCCGGCAAGCTAATACATCATTTGACCAAAGCAGATTTCAACAATCAGGCGCCGACCAGATTACACTTGGCTACCGTCCGATCCGACAGCATCATCATTCTCTTTTTCTGGTGGCAACAAATCATATTTGCTAACGCCTAATAACAAAATACTGCTACCGGCGATGTAAATTGAAGAATAGGTACCAATAACAATACCAACCAGTAAAGCCATGGCAAAGCCATGAATCACTTCACCACCAAAAATGAATAACGAGATGACGACCAGCAAAGTGGTCATTGAGGTCATGATGGTTCTCCCCAGTGTGCCATTCACGGAGACATTAATCACCTCGGGTGGCTCGGCATTTCTCAGTTTCAGGAAATTCTCACGAATACGGTCAAATACCACAATGGTGTCATTCAGAGAGTAACCAATAACAGCAAGAATCGCCGCCAATATCGTTAAATCAAATTGCAGCTCGAACAAGGCAAAAAAGCCCACGGTTAATACCACGTCATGCACTAAGGCAAACACCGAACTAATCGCAAACCGATATTCAAAACGAAATGCCACATAAATCAGAATGCCAAACAGTGCATAAATCATGGCCAAACCACCGTCTTCTGTCAGCTCTTCACCCACTTGCGGGCCAACAAATTCAACGCGATTGACCTGAATTTGTTGATTATCATTCGCGGATAAAACAGCCACTACCTCATTACTCAGATCAGCCATATTCTGGTCGGCAATGACTGGTAAACGAATCAAAACGTCTTGCAATGAACCAAAATTTTGCACCACGGCATCATCGTAGCCGGCTTCGCTTAAAGTCGTCCGAATTTGATTTAAATCCGCTTGCTCAGGATAAGCGATTTCAATCATCGTGCCGCCAGTAAAATCGATACCAAAATTAAGTCCTTTGGTAACAATCGCGTAAACCGAGACCAGCAATAACAACGCTGACAAGATCAAGGCATACTTTCGAATACCGATAAAATTGATATTGGTTTCTTTGCTTAATACATGCATGACTCAACCCTTAAATCGACAGCGCTGGCCGGTGCTGGCGACCATAAATCAAATTAACTAAAGCCCGCGTACCCATGATGGCAGTAAACATGGACGTTAAAATCCCCAGCGACAAGGTGACAGCAAAACCTTTGATGGTCCCGGTACCAAAGCCGAACAGTACTACGGCAGCAATTAAGGTCGTCACATTGGCATCGGCGATGGTAGACAGCGCCTTATCATAACCGGCGCGAATACTGGCCTGCGGGCTATTGCCGATATGCAACTCTTCGCGAATACGTTCAAAAATCAATACATTGGCATCGACTGCCATCCCCACCGTCAAGACGATACCAGCAATACCCGGCATAGTCAGTGTGGCTTGCAGCATAGATAATAACGCCACCAGCAACACCAGGTTAACGGCAAGCGCCAGATTCGCAACCAGGCCAAACACCCGATACCAGACAGCCATAAAGACCAATACGAGCACTAAACCGATAACGACGGACTTAAAGCCTTTGTCGATATTTTCCTGCCCCATACTTGGCCCGACAGTGCGTTCTTCAACAATCTCAATTGGCGCCGCTAATGCACCTGCTCTTAGTAATAACGCTAAATCCCGCGCCTCGGTGGTACTATCCAGCCCCGTGATTTGAAACTTTTTACCCAGCTGATCCCGAATTGTCGCGACACTAATAATTTCCGGGAATTGCTTACGGACACGAACCTCTTCCCCAGCAACGACTTCAGTCTCACTTTTTGACTCGATAAAAACCACGGCCATTGGGTTGCCGATATTGTCACCGGTCACATTACTGAATATCCGCGCACCCTTACCATCAATGGTCACCGAAACCGCCGGTGAATTCGTTTGTGCATCAAGCGTTGAGGCAGCATTAATGATGTTTTCACCAGTCAGCATAACCCGCTTGTTTAACAAGTAAGGCGTACCATCGCGGTGATTAAATAATTCAGAATTAGCCGGTACGCGACCGTTTACAGCCGACTGCACATCACTTTCAAAATCGACTAACCGAAATTCCAGTGTTGCCGTCGCACCCAGGATTTTTTTGGCCTGCGCGGTATCTTGAACGCCGGGTAATTGCACCACAATCCGATTCTGACCTTGCTGTTGTACCGTTGGCTCCGCGACCCCTAATTCGTTAATGCGGTTACGCAACGTCGTGATGTTTTGCTGTAGTGCCAGTGTCTGCGTTTCCCGCAAAAACGTTTCCGTCATGTTCAAGGCGAGGGTGGGACGGTCAGCCGACTCATCAGTTGACACAACAACGTCAGGGTAGTCGCGGCTGATTTCTTGTTCTGCCTTGTCACGCTCGGTTGCATCACGGAAACCCAAAAATAAGGTATCGCCTTCTACCTCGACCCGGGTATATCGGATGACCGATTCCCGTAATAACAATCTGAGGTCATCTGCAATCCCGGTTAGCGCCTGATGCTGGACAGCTTGCATGTCCACCTCCATCAGGAAATGCACCCCACCGCGCAAATCCAGCCCCAGATTCATCGGCTCTGCTTTTAAGCCTGTTAACCATTCTGGCGTAGTTGGTGCCAAGTTTAGCGCCACGATATAGTCTTGCTCTGCGAGCGAGCCGGCAATCATTTCACGTGCTTTTAATTGACTGTCCGCATCCGCAAAACGAATTAGTAGGCGATTATCTTCCAAGGTCAGGCCTTTATAGGGGAGATCGGCCTCTTTAAGCTGCGTTTCAACGTTGCTCACCAAGGCATTATCAAGAGATGCCTGACGACCCGCCGAAATTTGTACTGCCGGATCATCGCCATATAAATTTGGCATGGCATAAATCACCGCCGTGGCTATCACCACTAACAACAACAGGTTTTTCCACAAAGGATATCGGTTCATTGCTAAATCCAGATTACGGTACCGTTTAACAGTCAGGTACCGAACTATAAATTACAGTTTTTTCAAGGTGCCTTTTGGCAAAACAGCGCTGATAGCTTCGCGGCGCACTTTAACCTCAACATTTTCGGCTATCTGAACACTGATGGCATTGTCATTAATCTCCAGAATCTTGCCCATCAGCCCGCCATCGGTAACGACTTCATCGCCCTTGGCCAGAGCAGATTGCATTTGGCGGTGCGCTTTAGCTCGCTTTTGTTGCGGGCGAATCAGCATCACGTAGAACAACACCAGCAAAATGATTGGGAAAGCAAAGTCCAGCATACTTGGGCCTGCTGCAGCACCAGTTTCAGCCAGTGCAGGTGAAATCAGAAAATCCATCGTTTTTCCTTTGTCAGATTCTAAAAGACAGCGATTATGCCATATTCAATCAACGGCTTGATAGCAGACTAATCTGGTAATGATTGACCACGCTTGGCATAAAATTGTTGCCGGTAGTCGGCAAACTGCCCATCGACAATACTCTGCCTGATGTCACGCATCAGTTTTTGATAATAATGCAGGTTATGAATCGTATTCAGTCGTGGCCCCAGTATTTCACCCGTTTTATCCATGTGATGCAGATAAGCCCGGCTGTAATTTTGGCAGGTTTCACAATCACATTCCGGATCCAGCGGACTCGTATCATATTTAAAACGGCTGTTACGGATTTTGATCACCCCGTCATGCACGAATAAATGACCATTTCGGGCGTTTCGCGTTGGCATGACACAGTCAAACATATCCACACCCAGCCTGACGGCTTCTATCAAATCTTCAGGGCGACCGACGCCCATCAGGTAGCGCGGCTTGTCTACAGGCATTTTGTCGCTGAGGTGTTGCAAAATTCGCAGCATATCCTCTTTGGGCTCACCAACTGATAAGCCACCGATGGCATAACCATCAAAGCCAATTTCTACCAGCCCCTGCAAAGACACTGTTCGCAAGGTTTCATGCATACCGCCTTGCACAATCCCAAATAAAGCAGAAGGGTTATCGCCATGTGCCGCCTTGCTGCGTTGGGCCCAGCGTAGTGAAAGCTGCATGGATTTTGCTGCAGTATGTTCATCAGCAGGATAAGGGGTGCACTCATCAAAAATCATGACAATATCGCTGCCCAGCGCGCGCTGAACCGCCATTGACTCCTCTGGCCCCATGAAAACTTTATCGCCAGAGATAGGTGACCGAAAATGCACGCCTTGCTCAGTGATTTTTCGTAAGTCACCAAGGCTAAATACTTGAAAGCCACCAGAATCCGTCAGAATAGGCCCTGACCACTGCATAAAATCATGTAAATCACCATGAGCCGAAATGACCTCGGTGCCGGGCCGCAACATCAAGTGAAAGGTATTGCCTAAAATAATCTCAGCACCGGTTTTCCGGACTTCTTCAGGCGTCATTGACTTGACTGAACCGTATGTGCCGACGGGCATAAATGCGGGTGTTTCGATACTACCTCGCGCAAAAGTCAGCCGTCCTCGCCGGGCCAGCCCATCTTGCGCAAATTGTTCAAACTGCATTGGTTTTTCTCAGCTAAAATAGCTGCACAGGATAGCATTTTCGCCGTCATTAGCGCGGAATAAATGCCGTTCCGGTAGGATATCCACACCACAATCATATGAGCAAGTTATGAGTGACCCTCGAATTATTGTCGCCTTGGACTACCCCAATGCTGACAGCGCCCTGGCCTTGGCCGATCAATTATCTGCTTCAGACTGTCGTTTAAAAGTCGGTAAAGAATTATTTACCCGAAGTGGCCCTGCTATCGTTACCGCGTTGCATCAACGTGGCTTTGACGTGTTTCTGGATTTGAAATATCACGATATTCCCCACACGGTGGCTCGTGCCTGCGCTGCCGCTGCCGAATTAGGTGTCTGGATGGTCAATGTTCACACTTTAGGCGGGCCGGCCATGCTCAAGGCGGCAAGGCAGGCGCTTGATTTCGCGGATGCACCGCTACTCATTGGCGTCACCTTGCTAACCAGCATGGATGCCAATACTTTCCACCACATCGGCTTGCATGGCGATATGCAAGGAACTGTCAGTAAATTAGCAGAAATGGCGGCAGATAACGGTCTTGATGGTGTGGTTTGCTCGGCACAGGAAACAGCGCTGTTGCGTCAGCAACAGGGAGACCAGTTTGCGCTGGTGACGCCGGGCATTCGTCCAGCAGGTAGCCAGACTGATGATCAGCACCGCATCATGACTCCTGCCGCCGCAATCAACGCTGGCAGTCATTACCTGGTCATTGGCCGCCCAATCACGCAGGCGGCGAATCCTCAGGCGGCATTGGCACAAATTAACCAATCTTTATTGTAAAAAAAGCCCGCATCAGCGGGCTTATTCACAATATGGGTTATTCAGCAATTAAATTTTGAATTTGCCCGAGGCTTCCTGCAACTGGCCGGACAAGCTGTTTAGTGTATCAACTGCTGCTGATGCCTCACGCGCACCATCGGCGGTATGATCGGCAATCTGGCTAATCTCAACAATGCCCCGGTTAATATTTTCTGCAACGGCCGACTGCTCATTTGCCGCACTCGAAATTTGTGCGCTCATTTCATCCATTGTGCTGATCATCGCAGTGATGGTATCCAGTGCCGCACCGGCACTTTCAGCCATGTCGACACTATTTCTGGCTTTTTCACGGCTGTCATTCATGACTTTCACTGCTTCTCTGGCGCCAATTTGAAGCCGTTCGATCATTTCTTCAATTTCATGGGTTGACGATTGCGTGCGAGAAGCCAGCGTGCGAACTTCATCGGCGACAACCGCAAAGCCACGACCATGCTCCCCCGCCCTGGCCGCTTCGATCGCCGCATTTAAAGCCAGCAAATTCGTTTGTTCCGTGATACCACGAATGACATCAATGATGGCACCAATGTTGTTGATATCTGCTTCGAGACTGCTGATGGTATCGGCGGCTTTTTCCACTTCACTGGCCAGCGAATCAATGGAGGTCATGGTTTGCAGCACAACTTTTTTACCCGCTTTAGCTTCATTATCCGCATTGCGTGCCGCTTCAGCGGCATTTGACGCAGTTCTTGCCACTTCTTGCACTGATGCGGTCATTTCATTCATAGCGGTCGCGACTTGGTCTGTTTCCGCCTGTTGTTTGAGAACCCCGGATACCGTCTCTTTACTAATCGAGGTCATGTTTTTTGTCGCGGTATTTAATTGTTCAATACCGCCAGTCAGTGTATGCACCAGATTAGCCACATTTTTTCGTGCACTATCCAGCTCAAAAGCCATCCAGCTAAAGTCGCTACGTCCCGGGATAGCGACTTTCTGAGTCAGATCGCCTTGTTTAATATTCTGAATACCGGCTACCAACGTTGTCGCACGCTTGTCGCCAAAACGACCGATATAATGTGCCACAAACATTAACAAGCCGCCGCTGACAACCAAGTAGGCCAGAATGAATAGCAGTTTGGACTCAGCGGTCAGTGCCTGACGCTGCATGTACCAACTGAGCAAGGCAAACAGCAACAAACCGATGATGCCAAATCCTGCCACAATATACATGCGCTTTCTAAGCGAATAATTTTCTAGTTTAAACACACACTCTCTCCTGCCTTTCGTGTTTTAGCTGCCTTATTATTTTAAGCATAAAGGCTCAGTCTGCCATCATCATGCTCGATGACTGAATCCGGTTCTCTTTCCTGCTCACCATGACTATCGTCAATTGTGACTGAAACTTGAGTTAAATGCGCATTTTCCATACTGCTTTCTCTTTCCGCAGACTGATCCGCTTGTTGCTGACCAACATCCGCTTGCGTCAAAGATAGGCCCTGCTCCGCAAGACTATCTCGTAAACGGGGTAAAGCTTGTTCAAGCGCCTCACGTGTTGCCTGATTTTGCGCCAGAAATGTCACGCTCGCTTGATCTTGTTGAAGTTGCAACCGGACTTCAACTGGTCCCAGACTGGCTGGATTCAGACGCAATTCTGCCTGCTGTATACCCTCTTTGGCCATATAACTCACCCGGCTGGAAACAACGCGACCCCATGCCGTATTATCAAGTTGGGGTTGTACCGTAAATGTCGTGGTGGATGACGTGGTCATGGCCGCTACGCCGGAACTCGCAGCGGGAGCAGAATTGCTAATGGTGGCTATCGCACCGCCAGACAGACTGCTTTGGTCAGAGCTAGGTTGCACTTGGCGTGACTGCGCCACCAGTAATCCCGCTATCTGTGCAGCGGTCAGGTTCGGCTTATCCATATTTTGCTGGTTCAACCAATTTTGCATTGCCGTTTTTACGGTTAATCCACTCTCTTCAACGGACGTCAATATCGGCGCCAGCACGTCTGCCAGGGCCGTCGCAGCAGATTGTGGCACGGCGAGAGGCATTGGCGTACTCGCCATCACAGAGAATGGGGTGGCAGATGCTTGCTTTTGCTCAGTCATGAGGGGAGTAAGTTGCTGTAGCACCAATGCCAAAGCCTGATCTGACTCGGTATCTGACATCAACAAGTCATCAGAATCACGGGCAAAAACCAACCGGAGTGACTCAATATCTTGCATATCACTGTCGAGCAACTCGGCAGCCTGTTCCGGTGAAATTGATATGCCTGCTGCTTTTAACAGGGACACAATCTCGGTCATCACCTCATCTGTGGCTACATCGGGCAGGTCATTACCGGGCCGTGTTTTCGCACTCGCCTCAACCGCCTTCTCGCTAGCCATATCAGCCGGCAATTTTTTGCCGCTTTTTTGACCCGCATCCTTTATTGCCGCTTCACCAAGCCCGCCAGATTCTTTTTCTGATGCAGCTTTGACCAGTTTATTGCTATCAAATTCTTGTTTGAAAGCCGCTTGAAACCCTTCTGCCGCAGACGTATCTGCTTTACTCGTTTTGCTATCGCCAGCCGATTTGCCCACATCAGTCGTGGTGTTCAATAACTGCAACATGCTCATGTCACGTAATCCTGAATTTATCTCAGCGTAGACTATGCAAACAGGGTGCCATTCATACTCAGAAAGTTCTGCTCAGAATATGAACTCATTACCGTCATGCCTCACTGTCTCTGGTCGACATAGCGCTGTCAGGGCTGGTTTATCTTTTCTCTCGCCACCGTTGTAACTGAAAAATCTCTAGGCAGTCCGGCCTGCTAACAAGTCTTGAGCCAAGGACTGGTAAACAGTGGTCTGCGCGGTATCAGCCTCATAAATAACGGTCTGTAGCAAGCGTTTAGGAAAATAACTACGCATCATCGCCGTCAGTTTGTCTGCATAATCACTGCCACGGGGTAACCGGTTCAAACACAGCCAGACGCGCAAGGCTTTGTGTCGATGCAAACTAACTCGGCGGATTACGGGCAACATGTCCAGCATTCCCTGCAGTGCGGTGGCATCACCGGTCACCGGCAACAGCATGTCGGAAGCAGCAAGCACAGCATTACTGCCTAACAAACCGGATATGGCGGCGCAGTCAAGTAACACCAAATCGTACTGACCGGCATAATGGGGTAATAAAGTCGATAATCGGTTACCGAATTGGCGCTTTGTTTCAGTCTGCTGATCAAATTGGGTTAACGCCGTATCGGCCGGAATCAGTGTCAATCCATCCCGTAAGCTACGGGAGACCTGCTCAAATGATCGCTCGCCACGCAACCATGCTGATACGCCAAATTGCGATGATGGCACGTCAAAACTGCGTGTCAGATCCGCCTGCGGATCCATATCCAGCACCAGTACCGATTTACCCTGACGATGTAACGCATCAGCAAGATTGGCAGTAATAAAGGTTTTGCCGACATCATGGGTTTGATTCATGACAGCAATGACCCGTGAAACGTTGGTCATCCCGGCCCATCCCCGGTTAAAATGCGCTGTATAAAACCGCTGTCGAGCACCTGGTAAGATGCTTCCTGCTCAATAAACCCCGCGTCTGCCTGCTTATTTGAAAACACGGGTGGAGAATCACAACAAAGTGCTACCCGCATTGGCGTGGATATCATCACGATATGTGACGCCGTTGGAATTGCAGGCTGGTCGATCATTGACAAATCCAGCACTGGAATCGCTTCATCATCATAATGCCAAAGTCCTCGAACAGCTGGGGGCGGATCCGGTAACAATGCAATCGCTGGCATCGGCAGGCAATCACGTGACCATATTGATGGGATGGCAAAACAAAACCCTGCCCGCTGGCATAACATCCATGCTGAACTTGCCATTATGATCGCTCCGAAAATAATAGTCCGACATCCAGCAACAAAGCAGGTAATCCCT
Organism: Methylophaga frappieri; assembly: GCF_000260965.1. Classification (NCBI taxonomy): domain Bacteria; kingdom Pseudomonadati; phylum Pseudomonadota; class Gammaproteobacteria; order Thiotrichales; family Piscirickettsiaceae; genus Methylophaga; species Methylophaga frappieri. The sequence goes on along the minus strand of NC_017856.1, from coordinate 2,361,375 downwards.
CAGCAGTCGTTGCCAAGCCAACAACCGCTGGCGATAACGGTAAATGCTGATCCGCGCGACACAAGCAAAATGCGGTTGGTGTATCCAGTTGGTCGACGGTGACGGCCAGACGGCGCTTGCCGGCTTTTAACACCACGATGATGGCATCCGCACTGGTTTCTGAAGAGAGCTGTAATCGCTGGCGCAAGTCGCATAATGGCAACCAGGTCTGCTCAACCTGTACATACCAGCCACGTCCGGTAATATGACGCTGTTCAAAGGCTTGCAAAGGATAGGTTGCGACAATATCCGTTGCCAGAAACAAATAATTCAAGCTCGCCACAGTCACGCGTTGGCAGGTTAGAATTGTTCGTTGTAACGGGACGTTAACCACAAACTCACATCCCTGCTCAGGTGTGCTGGTCACCTGGATCTGACCTTGAAGATCGGCGACTTTCTGGCGTACCAAATCCAACCCGACGCCACGACCTGAAATTAAATCTACCGCGTCAGCAGTACTCAGTCCCGCCTCAAAAATCAACGTGCTGGCAGCAGTATTTTCTGGCAGGTTCAGCTCCGACGCCGCGGCGCGAATTTGTGTCTCATTCAAGCCACAACCATCATCCTGCACAGACAAGGTCAGCTGTAATTTATCTAAAGTCTGTCGAATTTTAATTTGTCCCGTCTCAGACTTATTCCTCTGATGTCGTTGTCGCGGTTTTTCGATACCATGAGCAACCGCGTTACGCAGGAGTTGTATCAGCACATCACCCAACGTTTCTACCACCTCGGGCGGTATCAGGAAGTCCGTTTTTGGCACCGTCAGTGTAATCTGTTTACCGGTTTGACCTGCCAGGGTATGCGATAGGGAAGGCAGCCGCTGATAGGCGATTTGCAACGGCCTAAGTAAAAGCTTCTGCACATCAAGTCGATTTTGCTGGCCCAGCTGCCGTAACTGGCTCAACAACATCATACTCGCTGGTGGGAGGCTGCCCAGACTGTTCTCCAATTGGAGCAGCAGGTGATGACATTGATCCTGGCGGCGACGCAAGGACAACAGCTGGTCTTTTTCCTGATGTCGGTTTGCGGTGGTTGATGGCATTTGTCCCATTTGCGCCGTCATCGGCCTGATTTGCAAATGACATCGGTCTGTCACCCAGTCAAAGATGGCCCGTATGGCGGTTTCATCACTGGCTGTGCGCAACTGGATATGCCATTGCAGATAACAACGACCTACCTCAAATTCAGCAAAGTCCGGGGCACTAAAGTGCGGCTCGGCCACCATTTCACCTAACTCGGACAGCTGTTTAAGATAAAATAACGGATCCTGACCATGGCGAAAAAAATCAGCTGCTGGCTCAAACTGTATCTGCCAGCTTTGCCAGGCAGAAATTTCCGGTTGGTTGACTTCCGTCGTCTGGACAGCCGCAGTTGGCGTTAATATCCGATCGTGAAGTTGCGATAACAACTGACTGATCTGCACCACCTGATGGGGTCTCAGCGTCGTCTGGGTAAACGTTTCCAGCAACGACTCTAACTGATGGCAGCAATCACCCGCTTCGCTGAGTTGAAAACTGACGGCCATGCCTTTTAATTGATGCAACTGACGTTGCATTTGTGCGCGCCACGCCGGATCAGCGGGTTTTGCCTGCTGCCAGTCTTGTTCAATCTGAGTCAATAAATCCCGACTCTCTTCATCAAATAATTGGCGAGCAAGGACATCATTGGTTGCCATAGTATCTCAACCGTTAAGCAGCTTATCGATGGTGTCGAGAAGCTTGTGACCATCCACAGGTTTTTGGATCCACCCCGTCGCCCCGGCAGCACGCCCAGCGGCTTTTTTGCTATCTGCGGTTTCTGTTGTCAGCAATAACATGGGCGTGTAGGTGTAACCAGGCAAGGTACGCAACCGTTCAATGAGCATCGGACCATTCATAATTGGCATATTGTAATCGGTCAATACCAGATCAAATGGCTGCGACGAGGCCAACAGCATTGCCTGTTGACCATCTTCGGCCTGCGTAACCTGAAAACCGGCATTTTGCAGGGTAATCATCATCATTTGGCGTAATGAAGCCGAATCATCGACCGTCAATATTCTGATCATGTTCTTCCTGCTTGTTAAGATTAAAAACGATCTCGTCATGCAGACCGGCAATGTCTACCGCCTCTTGCAGACTTGGCGTGATGGCCTGCCATTGCAAAGGCAGCGATAATTGTTGCGCCTGCCTGGCAAAACCCAGTAGTAACTGCAAACCGGCCGCGTCAACACGCGTGACCTGACTCGCATCCACCGAAACTGGCTGACCAGCGACCAAGGCCGCTACAAGGCGCTCGTAACAAGCTGGCGCTTCAGCGATGGTCAGCCGTTCTGGTAACGCAATCTGATTATATTGGCTATCCTGCATAGTCAGGTTATCGACCCAACCCCGAAATTCCGTAGTGTGATTACTGAAAAAATTAACGCTTACGCTGGCGCCGCCATAAACTCACGCTGAACTCATCATTTAAGACTTGCTCTCGACGCGATGCGGACAGTACTTCATGTTGCTGGTAACGCTCCATCAGGGTTTGCATAGCTTGCATTTTCTGACGTGCCTGACGCCAGGCCTGCTGTTGTTGCAGCACCTGATTATGCTGCTTTTGTACCTGTTGCTCCTGCAATACAATCGCCTGTTCAAGCTGCACCAGAAATGCGCGCAGATCCAGTGCTTTGCGAGCTGAGACAATCTGCGGATCAACGCGACGAAATCGCTGCAAATACTCCTCACGATAGTGTTGCAGCTCATGTAACTGCTGCTGTTCACGATGCAGCTGCCGATTCGCTTGAGCCAGCTTTAGCTGCGTCGCCTCAGCATCCTGTTTTGCCAGTTCAATAACCGGTAACAACTTTTGGGCGCGCGTCATACATTTTTCCCGAAAGCATTATTTTCTTGCCGTGACAGGCTGACCAATCGAACCAGTTTGTCCCCCTGCCGTATTTGTCTGCAGCGTTTGCTGTAACGTAGACAGACTTGCCTGCCAATCATGCGCTTGATGCATGTCCTGCTTCAAGAGTTTGCGTAACTTTGGATACATTTCAATCGCGTGATCAATTTGCGGGTCACTGCCAGCGCTGTAGGCTCCGATATTAATCAAATCCTGATTCTGCCGGTAGGTTGCATAAATCTGTTTAAATAATTGCGCTTGTTGCAATTGCTCACGACTGGTCACCTGAGGCATAACCCGACTGATCGATGCCTCGACATCAATGGCTGGATACACGCCGGACTCAGCCAGTTGCCTGGATAACACGATATGACCATCCAGAATCGCTCGCGCCGAATCGGCAACCGGATCCTGCTGATCATCCCCCTCAACCAGCACGGTATAAATGGCAGTTATACCCCCTTGTCCTTCACCGGCATTTCCTGCGCGCTCGACTAGTTGCGGCAATAATGAAAAAACTGAGGGTGGATAGCCCTTGGTTGCTGGTGGTTCACCAATAGCCAAGGCAATTTCGCGTTGCGCCTGCGCATAACGAGTCAAGGAATCCATCAACAGCAGGACTTGCTTACCTTGGTCCCTGAAATACTCAGCGATACTGGTCGCCAACATCGCGCCATGCAGCCGCATCAAAGGAGAATGATCTGCTGGAGAAGCAACCACCACCGCACGTTTCAGTCCTTGCTCACCTAAAATATCTTCAATAAATTCTTTAACTTCCCGACCACGCTCACCAATCAGCCCCACCACAATCACATCCGCTTCGGTAAATCGGGTCATCATGCCGAGCAGCACACTTTTGCCAACGCCGCTTCCGGCAAACAGCCCCATCCGCTGCCCCCGTCCGACACTGAGCAAGGCATTTATCGCCCGTACCCCGACATCGAGATGTTGTCTTACCGGCGCTCTGCTCAGTGGATTGACCGGTTGACCATGGAGTGGCACACGATCCTTAACCTTAATTGCGCCTTTGCCATCCAGTGGTTTGCCCGCACCATCAACAACACGCCCCAGTAAGGCTTCGCCGACAGGTATCAGGGAATCATTCTGAATAGGTCTGACTTTGGCATTCGGCACTAAGCCGCGGATATCACCCGTTGGCATCAGGTACAAGACATCGTCATGAAAACCAACCACTTCTGCCTCAACAGGCGGCTGTCCGCGAGCCTGAATTTCACAGCGACTGCCAATAGGTGCCTGAAATCCCACGGCCTCTAAAGTCATGCCGACCATCCGTGTCAGCCGACCTTCAACAGCCATGACCGCTTCCGGCTGTAATGACATTAATCGCTGTTGATAATCCTGGATCTGCTGATGCCAGCGACGGAGACCAAATTCAGGTTGTGCCATGATCAGGCACCGCACCGAGCATATGTTCAATGGTTCGCTGTATTCGGGTCTCGATACTGCCGTCAATAGACGTATCGGCTGTCTCAAGCCGCACGCCACCCCGTGACAACAAGGGATCTTCTAGCCATTGCCAGCGATTATCTTCCGCATCGATCGACAAGCCTTCACGAACCAGTTCGATATCTTTCGGGTTTAAAAATACTTTTAGCTTTCGGTCATTGACGGGTAACGCAGCCAAAGCAGAACGGGTTGCTTCAAGTATGCGCTCCGGCTGACATTGCAGTTCGTATTGAACCACCTGTTGGGCGATGGTCTGCACCAGCATAAGCAGATCTTGTTCAATCCCCTCATCCAGCGCTTGCAATGGTGTATTTAAATGATCAATCAGTGCCTGCCATTGTGCAGCCTGTTCACGAATTGTCTTCTTACCCGCAGCCAGTCCCGCTTTTTGACCCGCTTCATGGCCTTCTTCATAACCGGCCTTGAAGCCCTCCTCGCGCGCTGACTCGTGAATTTTTTCAAGCTCTACGGCCGTGATGGGCTTTGGCTGCGATGTCGATTTCTCGCCCGGCGCCGTCATACTCGGCGCCTGCCAGCGCTGATAAGCCTGAGCCAGTTCTTCTTCTGACAGAATATGCGTTTCTCGCGTGATTAACACATCATCAGATGAAGTCATCGCCACCACTTCCGCCTAACATGATTTCGCCTTTATCAGACAAGCTGCGTGCGGTAGACAATATTGCTTTCTGGGCACTTTCAACATCACTGACCCGAACCGGACCCATCGCCTCCAAATCATCGCGCAACATTTCCGCTGCCCGCTGCGACATATTCTTCAGGAATTTTTCTTTCAGACTTTCATCGGCACCTTTCAGTGCCAGTTGCAGCTGATCCGTCTGAATTTCACGCATCAACGTCTGTATGCCACGGTCATCGACATCAATCAAATTATCGAAGACGAACATCAGATCCTCAATGTTTTGCCCCAGGTCCGGCTCGGCTTCTTTGATTTTTTCCATGATAGCCGCTTCGGTACTGCCATCAACAAAGTTGAGAATATCCGCCGCCGTTTTGGGACCGCCAACCGTTGCCGTCTGCGTTCCGGCATTACCAGAAAACTGTTTTTCCAGAATTTCGTTTAACTCATTCAACGCCGCCGGTTGGACTCCTTCAAGGGTGGCAATACGCAACAAAATTGTCGATTGATCGCGCTCTGGAAACAAATTCAACACAGCCGCCGCTTGATCGGCTTCAAGAAACGAACAGACAATCGCCACGATCTGAGGATGCTCCAGACGGATCACTTCATAAATCCCTCTGGCGTCCATCCATTTAAGTTGATCAAGGCCATTAGTATTGCCCCCGGATAAGATCCGATCCAGTAGGCTGCTTGCGCGATCTTCTCCTAAGGCACCGACTAACATTCGGCGCACATAATCATGCGAGCCAATACCCAGTCCGGTCTCTTTTTCCACGGTCTCAACAAACTGACCCAATACGCTGCGCACCTCATCACGGGTCACATTAGTCAACGTTGCCATCGATTGACCAATTTTCTGTACTTCCTTGGGATTCATGTGCTTCAGCACTAATGCCGCATCTGCTTCGCCAATACTGCGCAGGAAAACTGCCGCTTTTTCAGTGCCCGTTAATTTACGGCTTTGCTCGGCCATCAGGCATCACTCGCTGTCCAGTTTTTAACGACTTGCGCAACCAATGCCGGATCCTGTTGAACCAGACTGCGGACATTATCCAATTGCGCCTCCACTTTTTCAGAACCCCCAGCCAGTTTAGCAATCTCTTCATCGCCAGCACCAGCAGCCACCGCTTTACGCGCTGACTCGGTATCGTCGTCAACCGCATCGGTTTGGCTTTTCGCCGGCGCTTTGCTGATATCTCTAAATGCAGGCCGTATCACACCGAATATCAAAAACAACACCACCAGCGCACCTAAAACTTGTTTTGCCACGGTCCAGAACCAAGCCTGCTCCCAAAGTGGGATTTCAGGTAAAGGCTCTGCCTCAACCGGCGCTTTAAACGGCGCACTGACAATATTGAGGCTATCGCCACGTGCCTCACTAAAGCCAACGGCATCCTGAACCAAAGCCGAGATTCGGGTCAATTGTAACGCCGGTAATGGCTGGGGATCGCCTTGTGCATTGACGGGCTCATCAATCAGAACGGCAATACTGAGTTTTCGAATAGCACCTGGCGCCATGCGGCTATGACTAATACGACGATCCAACTCATAATTACGAATTGTTCGTGAGGTACTGGCGCCGGGCACCACTGTTTGCGTTGTCGTTTCGTCATCCTCGTTTGCTTGTGCTGTTTGCTCGGGAGCAATGGCACCACCAGGCGGTTGATTAGTCAGCGCGCCGGGCACACCAATTGCGCCCGCACTGCCAACCCGCTCTTCTTCGGTTAATTGCTCACTGCGAATTGCTGCAATATCGGGGTTGTAGCTTTCGGCCGTTTGCTCTGTCAGGGTAAAATCAACATCAGCAGCAACCTGAGCCCGCACGCCATCAAGACCGACCATTGGTGCAAGAATAGCCTCGATACGTCGAATATAGTGTTGCTCCAATTTCTGGGTATAGTCGAGTTGACTATCACTGAGTGCGACATTGCTATCACGTTCAGGCTGGCTAAGCAGATTACCGCGCTGATCCACCACGGTGACATCGCTGTTATTCATGTTAGGCACGCTGGAGGCAACCATGTGACTGATTGCGTTGATATGCCCTTGATCCAGACTACGTCCAGCAAACAAATTCACCACAACGGAGGCTGTTGGTGGACGACGATCTCGAACAAATACTGACTGCTTGGGAATGGCAAGGTGAACCCGCGCCGAGCGGACATTTTGGATTTCGCTGACGGAGCGCGCCAACTCCTGCTCCATGGCACGTTGATAGCGAGCCTGTTCTATAAATTGACTGGTACCGAATCCTTGTTCCTGATTAAGCATTTCCATGCCCTGCGCTGAGCTGCGGGGTAAGCCTTCTGCTGCCAGTTTCAGGCGTAGGCTTTGAACTTCCGATGCCGGTACTAGCAGTGCGCCGCTATTCTGGTCCAGTTTGTAATCAACGCCCATCTGATTCAATGTTTCAACCAGTTCGGCAGATTCCTGTGCTGCCATCCCCGAAAACAAGACTTGATAAGACGGCGTTTGTGACCACATCAGTACATAGCCCCCGACCGCAATACTGGCAGCGATAGCCACCAGAAACAGGATTTGCTTCACGATTGGCTGCTGCGCCATATTGCTCTGCATGACTGCCAAAGGGGTATTGGTCGAACGTGACGCAGTGGTTACCGGCGCATTTTCCATAAGCTTTTCTCAGTTACTAAGATGAACAGGTTAAATCGACATGCGCATGACTTCCTGATACGCCTCAATCAATTTGTTTCGCACCTGTACTGTCGCTTCGAAAGCGACACCCGCTTTTTCCGATGCAATCATGACATCACTGAGTTCAATCCCCGGATCACCCATCTCAAATCCGGTTTTTAATGCCGATGAGCTTTGTTGCAAGCTATTTACCTGATTGACTGCCTGCTTCATGACATCACCAAAATCAAGGCGCTCAGACGGCGCTGAATCTTGTTGTGGGCGAACCTGTTCAGGACTCGCCTGCGCTTGCATGGCACGTAACTGGGTCAGTAGCTGGTTGGGATCAATCGCATTAATCATCGTGGTAACTCCTGCTGAAAAAATGACGCTGTTAAGCTGCTATGCAGATTACTTGCCAGCTTTACCCGGAATGGCAATACCTTGCTCACGAAACCGGGATATTTTGTAACGCAGTGTGCGCTCACTAATCCCTAAATCCTTGGCTGCTTTACGCCGGCTACCTTGATAGCGCGCCAATGTTTCCAAAATATGGCGCTGTTCATGGTGGCGTAAATCACCTTCAATATTATCTTCCGCCAGCGCGGCTGTCGGCATGCTGACATCCGGCAACACCGTCATTTTCTGACTCATTGCCTGAAATGCTAAATCCTGCGCCGTGATCAGGTTGCCTTGTTGTAGTATCAAACTACGCTGCATGACATTATCCAGCTCACGCACATTGCCCGGCCAATCGTGGCTGAGCAAACGTTGTTGTGCTTCTTCACCCAGTTGCGGCAAAGGTGTTTGCTGTTGTTGGCAATGCCGGTTCAGCAATTGATTCGCCAACGGTAGAATATCTTCACGCCGTTCACGCAACGGTAATAATTGCAGGGGGAATACATTAAGCCGATAGAATAAGTCCTCACGAAACCGACCTGCCTGTACTTCTTCATTTAAGGTTCGGTTGGTGGTGGCAATGACGCGTACATTTAACGGAATTACCTTCCTGCCACCAAGACGTTCGACTTCACGCTCCTGTAAAACACGCAGCAACTTGGCCTGCAACGATAAATCCATTTCAGAAATTTCGTCCAGCAACAAGGTGCCTTGATGTGCTTGCTCAAACTTGCCTGCATAGGCCTGGCTGGCACCAGTAAACGCCCCTTTTTCATAGCCGAACAGAGTGGCTTCCAGCATTGACTCTGGGATTGCCGCACAGTTAATTGCCACAAAAGGTGCATCATGACGCGGGGAATGGCGGTGAATATAACGGGCAAGCACTTCCTTGCCTGTGCCACTTTCACCATTCAGCAAAACCGTGGCATCGCTGGCAGCGACACGTTCAGCAAGTCCAAGCAAATGTCGTGAACTTGGTGCCTCGGCAACAACCTCATTCGTGGCTGGAACTGTACGAATATAGCGCGCAACCCGAGCAAGCAGCTCATCGGCATCAAAAGGCTTCATCAAATAATCACAAGCCCCGTCCTGCATCGCATCAACGGCGCTTTTTACCGTACCGTAAGCGGTCATCAACACCACGGGTAATGCCGGCTGCAGTTTGCGTGCTTTTTTTAGCAACGTGTGACCATCCATGGGCTGCATTTGCAAATCACTGAGCAATAGCCCCACGCCATCAACGCGAAGTTGCTCCAGTGCTTTTTGTCCTTCCTCCATAGCAATTACCTGATAACCAGCCATCTCCAGCGTATCGCAAACAGCGAGCCGTAACGAAGCATCATCTTCGACAACAATTATTTTTGATTGAGTCATACGGCCGCTCCTTGGCAAACAGATTCGCGAGATGATTGAACCGCTTGATAAACCGGCAAACGTAGGCTAAAGGTACTGCCCTCGCCCAGTTCACTATCCAGCCACAATATGCCTTTATGTGCCTTGGCAATCGATTGCACCACCGCCAGCCCCAGCCCCGTACCAGCCGACCGAGTGGTATAAAAGGGCTGCAGGATTTTTTCATAATCGGCTTCAGCTATACCGACCCCATTGTCCTCGACACTGATTTCAATACAATATTGCTCAGCCTCATCCCGAATCAACTCGGCGCTAAGGATAATCTGGCCTGCTGCACCACACGCCTCACGCGCATTATTCAATAAATTTAACAGGGCACTGGACAGCGCCGTTTGACTCCCAAAAACATAGCCATCGTTCACTTGATTATTCAGTTGTAACTGATAGTGATCCGTAGCCATATTATTTTGAAACTGGCGTGCTGTTTCTTCGAGTAACTCTGCAACCGAAACAGGCGCTGGCGCGGCCATATCGCCACGCGAAAAGGCCAGCATATTTCTAACCAGCTGCTCCATATGGCTGAGACTGTCATGCAGGCGCTGCGCATAGCGTTGTTGTGTGCTACCTGATTCTGCTTTCAATAACGGCGACAGATACAACATGGCCGATGATAAAGGAGTACGGATCTGATGGGCTAACCGTGCCGCCATTTCACCCATGGCAGATAACCGTTGCAGATGTGAGACCTTGCTCTGCAGACGACGCGTTTCGGTCACCTCTTGAAGTAACACGATCTGTCCCGGTTCACCTTCGAGCGGATTGGTTGAAATATGGACGCGGCGACCATCACGCAAAGACACATCGTGACCATCATCTGGTCTAGGTTGAAATGCTCGGTTAATTACCGTGATCCAAGGTTCGTATTGCAATGGCTTACCCAGCAAATCAATCGCTGCCGGATTGTATTCCTGAATTCGACCTGCAGCATCAAGAACAATTACACCTGCCGGTAACACGGTTAGCAATCGGCTCATTCGGCTGGCAGAACGACTGTCATCGGTCTCGACAACCGTCAAGGTCGTCTCTTTTCGATAAGGCGGGTAAGGCTCAGTCCAGTTGGCACGCATACTTTTTGACTCCAGTATCAGGTTTTACTACTGTCTGCAAAAAATATGCCCTTAAATTTTTACCAACAATTACAATTGGTTAGATAACTTTTAGTCAAAAAAATGACTCACCATCCTGTTATTCACCTTCACGCTGGATACCATGTTTACGCATTTTCTCAACCAGTGTTGTACGCCGCATTTTGAGTCGTTGTGCCGCGTGTGCCACGACGCCGGCCGCATCATCCAGCGCTTGCCGGATCAAGAAAAATTCCAATTGTGCCAAATGTTCTTTGAGGTCCAGCCCCTCTTCCGGTAATGCATTCGCGATCGCTGGGGAAGATAGGGTTGTCACCTCGGCTTCCACCTCAGTCGAAGCAGGCTCTTTGTTGACTTGTCTAGCCAATGCCGGTTCCGGACGGGCTGCTATCACTGCGCTGACATGCGCTGGCAAGGCCTCACCTGCAATTCGATATTTTTCCGGTAATTGGTCAAAATCAACCAGATCGTACGGGTATAAAATCACTAGCCTTTCGATCACATTGGCCAATTCCCTGACATTGCCTGGCCAGTTATAGCGGCATAGTGCGGCCATGGCGGCGGTCGTTAATCTGACTGAGCCTCGATTTTCGTGTTCGATACGCTGGATGATTTCATAAACGAGCAACGGAATATCCTCCGGGCGCTCGCGTAATGCTGGCATTTCAATCGGAAACACATTCAGCCGATAAAACAAATCTTCACGGAACAAGCCATCTGCAATATGCCTTTCAAGATTACGATGTGTGGCGGCGATCACCCGGACATTTGCTTGTTGTGTTTTGGTACTACCCACGCGTTCAAACGTTCTTTCCTGGAGGACACGCAACAATTTCACCTGCATCGGCATCGGCATATCGCCAATTTCATCCAGAAACAAAGTGCCGCCCTCAGCCAGTTCAAATCGACCTTTGCGCGCCGTAATCGCTCCCGTAAAAGCGCCTTTTTCGTGACCGAAAAGCTCACTCTCCAACAACTCGCCCGGAATCGCACCACAATTCACTGGCACAAAAGGTTTATCACGGCGAGAAGAAAAATAATGCAAGTTACGCGCAACGACCTCTTTCCCTGTGCCGGATTCACCCAGAATCAAAACATTTGCTTCTGAATCGGACACCTGATCTATCATCCGTTGCACCTGTTTCATTGCCAGGCTGTTACCCACCAGCAAACGAAAATTCAGGTGCGCGCGATCTGCTTTCTCCTGTTGCCCACGATATACCGTCGCCTGTTGCAAGGCATTGCTAAGTTGGGGATATTTGACTGGATATTGCAAAGCGCCAATGATGCCAGGGAAATCAGACTCTGCTTGTTGTTCGTGTTCGAGGGTAAATACCGGTAGCCGGGACTCATGATTGACCAGCAAGCGAAGTAATTCTCTTGTCTGTTGGTCACTACCACAATCCCCGATAATAACCATGGCAATATTATCCAGGTCATCGACTGCGGCTCCCCATTCCGGTGGATGCGCGACCAGAACCGGATGACAGTTAATAAATGTGATTAGCGTCGATAAGGTCTCGCGACGATTGGCGTCGGCTTCGATAACCAGCACTTGATTACTGCTCATTCAGGCTCCCATCTTGAACAATTGATACCAGAAAGGATGGCTTTCTGCTCTAGAGAGACGAAGTTAAGCATCCACCTGACTGATTGTCAAAAAAATGACGGGAAAAATTCAACGATCTTCGTATGCCTGACGCGCTTTATTGCCCTGATTAAAGTCTGCGACTTTTTTTGCCATCTCACTCCGCTGCTGCTGACATAGCGATTGCAACGACTGATTCAGTGACTGCAGCATTTCAAAACTTTCACGCAAGTCACCCAGTGATGACGGATCAATATCTTGGTTATCGACGTCAGTATTGAGCTGCGTTATTAATTGTTGACGAGCTGGCTCTGCCGCCAGCAAGGCATCCCAATCTGCTGCCTGGGCTCTGGTTATCTGTTCGCGGGTTAACTGACAGGCTTGTTCCACCTGTGCGACAGTTAATGACATTTATCGGTTGACGCCCGGTTCGCCATGAAATTCAGCAGGAATCGCATCCCAACCGGATTTGATTTCAATCATCAGCGACGCGACTTCATCAATCATCGTTGCGTCATTTTTGAGATTGGCTTCCAGTAACCGCGCTTCCATATAATCATACAAGCGTCCCAGGTTAATGGCGACGTCACCACCGACTTCTGTATTCAAGCAGGCGCGTAAACTGTCGATAATGGAAATAGCCCAACTGATATGCTCACCTTTTTTGGCTACCTGGCCAGAAGCCATAAAGCCTTTTGCTGCCAGCAGCTTTTCAAGGACACCCTCCATCAGCATTTGCACCAATCGATGCGGTGTCGCCGTTTCGACGCCACCATGAATATGATTCTGGCGATACTGCTGCATTGCAACATTGGAATTCATGTTTTTGTCCTTTTCCATTTCAGTGGCGATCCAAACACATAATCATTATCGGCTCCCGGCTAAATATCTTTAACCATAGGCTTGATTTTGCAGCAATTCAAGTTCATACGTTGCTGCATTAAATGTGCTTATCGATCCCGATTGATATTCGAAAGCGGCAAGTTCGCTAACTGCTGATCCAGATAGCCACTCAGACTTTGCAGCTGGGCGACCAAGGTATCCATCGCCGTAAACTGTGCACGATAACGTGCCTCCAGACCCTCAAGTCGCAAGGCAAGTCGTTCTCGTGAATCACCGATATCTTCCAGCTGATTTCGCAGGCCATTAGTTCGCAAATCCAGAATACCGTCTGTACTGGTATAACGTGTCAGCACGCCAGCCAATTGCACTGCCAAACCGTTTTCAGAAGCAAATAAATCCGCGACAGCGCTGAAATTCTGATTAATGGCATTATCAAGACGCTCGCTGTCAATCTGCAGATTTCCGTTGTCCTGATTGGTGGTCACGCCCAGTTCTGCCAACGTGCTGATGTCGACACCATTAATGGCACTGGTCAACGTTTGGCGCAGTTGCGTTTGTACGCCTCTTAATGCGGAATCGCCTAATAAAGCGCCAGCCGCCCCCGTATCTGCATTATAAGAAGACAGATTGTTAATCGTGGTATTGAGCGTATTGTAGGCGGCCACAAAACTTTCAACGCGCGACTTAACTGCGCTGTTATCCAGTTCGATGTTAGCGGTGGCAACCGTTTCTGTATCCGCCTTGAGCAGCGTAAATGTCACACCATCAATCACATCATCAATTGTGTTGCTATCACGACTGATCTGTTGTCCATCAATTAATATCTGAGCATCTTGTGCCGCATTAATGGTGGTCAAAGTTTGTAATTGACCAAGATCCACGCCATCGCTGGCATTGTCATCACTAGCGGAAAGCGTAATTTGGTTTGTCTCACCCAACTTTTCGGAGGTCAGAATTAAACGCTGATTACCATCATCTAGATTTATAACCGACGCCAAAATGCCCGGATTATCGGTGGCCGAATTTATCGCCTGTTGTATGCCAGCCAGGGTGTTATTTTCTGGATCGATTGTTATCTCAAAACTGTCACTGCCAAGAGACAGCGTCAGTGTTCCCGTTCCGAGAGCTTCATCGGCTTGAAAACTGTCAGAGCGCACCTTAGCAGCTTGTGCTAATTGTTGTACTTCAATGGCATAACTACCGCGCACCGCATCCTTGTCGGCGCTAACAGTAAACAGAGACTCATCAGAAGAAGTGGCGTTGCGTTCCAAGAAGTTATCCGGCGTCTGTAATGCTTTGACACTATCCTGAAATCGGGACAACGCTGATTTCAATGTGCCAAACGCCGACAAGTCCTGTTGAATTGATGCTTGTTTATTATCCAGGCGTTGGGTAACCGGATCGCCTTCTGCGCTAACCAGTTGAGATACCAATCCGTTAACGTCAATGCCTGAACCAATGCCACCTGCCGTGATTGCCATGATTTGCTCCTATGCGGCAACTATGCCTGCGAGTTGAACAAACTCAACCCATCATCAAATTGTGACGCAATCGATCTTGCAATGGACAAGACTTCTTCTGACGGAATTTGCCGAATCACTTCTTCTGTTTCTTTGTCGATAACCGTCACGACATTTCTGCCGCTCAGTTCATCAACACTGAATTGCAGTGATCGCTGCATATTCTGAACATAGTCATTAATTTGTGACACCGCTTGCGAGACCTCTTGTGCCGCATTTTCTGATTGGGTGCCACCCGCCTGCGCTGATTGCGAAGTTGCTTGTATTGATGCAACATCTGTTCCAGCTTCAGCAGCCCGGTTATCAACTTTCAATGCCAAATCCCCGCTGGTCTTTTGACCAGCAGGGGGCAATGAACTCAGATTGTTAATATCCATTTTTTGACTCCTTCTAATTCAATAAAAGGAGGTGTCCGCAGCAGTCTACGGACACCATCAGGATATTAGCCCAACAGGCCCAGTACTGTCTGAGGCAAAGCATTTGCCTGTGACAGAATGGAGATACCCGCCTGCTGCAGGATTTGCGCACGGGTCAGGTTTGCAGTTTCTGCCGCAAAGTCCGCATCCAAAATCCGGCTACGAGAAGCCGACAGATTTTCAACGGTTGAACCCAGGTTCGCAATCGTGGATTCAAAACGGTTTTGAATCGCACCGAAAGTACTACGCAGGTCACTGACTGAAGTCAATGCAGAGTCAATACGCTGTATAGCATCATTAGCCGCTGTCACATCATTAACATCAACCGTCGACAGGCTACCGGCAGCTGCAAAGCTGGTTGCGGTAAATACCGTGCCAGCATCACCACCAGCGATTGTAACTGTTTCTGAGCTGGTGATAGTCAGCACATTGTCATCACCAAGGCTTGCTGTTGCATTGCCACCCAATGACGTATTAATTGCCGCAACCAAATCATCAATAGAAGTGTAAGTCGCATTAGCAACCGCAACCGCAGTCCCGTCACCAACTTGAACCGTCAGATCGCTAATAGTAAGTGTCAGAGCAGCAGTATCATCAACACCAGCTACCTGAGTACCACCAGAAGCACCTGTGATAGAGGTGGTTTGAAAGTTATCAACAACAGCTGTGTTAGCACCAGTTGCAACACTTGTTATACTGAAGCTATCAGCATCAACGGCAGCCGCTGTGTACACACCTGCGCCACCGCTCAAACCATCTAACTCAGTTTGAAGGGCGGTTACTAATGCATCGATGTCAGCATAATCACCATCTAACGTAACTGTCTCACCATCAACATCAAATACTAAATTACTTGTTACGACTTCAGCCGTACCAGCAGCACCTGTTGCGCCAGTGAACTCCGCTTCGGTAGTACCTGTACCATTATCGATAACAACGGCATCAGTTGGATTGGCTGCTGTTGCAGTTTTAGTGATCGTGATGTCTGTACCATCATCAGTCACTACGTACTCACCAGCATTTGCTACGTCTAACTGATCTTGGATTTCTTGGGTAACACCCGCAAGGTCTGTGTAATCAGCATTTAGATTGATACCAATGCCATCAACATCAAACGTCACCGCTGCACCAGCTTGGTAGTCAGTGACTGAAATACCGCCTGTAGTAGAAGCTGAACCACCAGCAAACGGTACGGCAGCAGTCGAGAAATCAAGACTTGATAAATCACCAGTGGTGTATGAACCAGCAACACCAGTTGTTCCTTCAGCAACCAAAGTATCTAAATCCACCGTAGTTGCAGAAGCAATCGCGCCAATATCAGCTTGACGGATACTGGTATTCAAATCTAAAGAAATCGTTTCACCCACATTGGCACCGACTTGGAAAAGCGCATTACCAAAGGAGCCGTCGAGAATTTTACGACCGTTGAATGAGGTTTGCGAGGCGATACGATCAATTTCCGCCAGACGTTGTTGAACCTCTTGATCCAATGCGGCACGGTCAGAAGCCGAGTTGGTTGCGTTTGCAGATTGCACCGCCAGTTCACGGATACGTTGCAGGTTGTTACCGATTTCGCCCAGTGCGCCCTCAGCTGTTTGTGACAGTGAGATACCGTCGTTGGCATTTCGAATCGCCTGATTCAAACCACGGATTTGCGTAGTGAACCGTTCAGAAATAGCCAGACCTGCCGCGTCATCCTTCGCGCTGTTAATACGCAAGCCTGAAGACAAACGTTCCAACGAGACAGCCAGAGACGATTGTGAAGTGGTCAGATTACGCTGCGCATTCAGTGAGGCAACGTTAGTGTTAATAATTTGAGCCATGGTGATTTCTCCTAAGGGAAGTCGGGCACCTACCCGTTTCATTATTGGCAGTTAGACATTCCAGACATCTTTACTGCCTCCGGAGTGGTTAACGACCCGGCTGAACTAAACTTTAGGTTCCATGAACAAATTTTTAACTTATTTCAGAAAAGCGTGTGCTGCATCACATATTGCTAACAGGCAATTTTTGCCGGTTGACTTGAGATCATAGTAAAACCGGCAACTTTCGCCCAAAGAAAAACCCGCTTACCGTTTCCAGTAAGCGGGTTTAAAAAGTACTATTGCGCGGTTGGCTTAGCCCAGCAATGTCAAGACGTTCTGCGGCAAGGCATTGGCCTGCGCTAAAATGGTGGTGCCTGCCTGTTGTAAAATCTGGGCACGCGTCAGATTAGCAGTTTCCGCCGCAAAGTCGGCATCCAGAATCCGACTGCGCGAGGCCGACAAGTTTTCAACCGTTGACCCCAGGTTGGCAATCGTCGATTCAAACCGGTTCTGAATTGCACCAAACGTACTCCGCAAATCATTGACTGCTTTCAAACCTGCATCAACGCGGTTAATTGCTTCATTGGCCGCTTCGACACTCAGCACATTCACGCCGGTCATATTGCCAGCCGGTTCCGTGGTTTCATCCAATCCCAGCGTAACCAGACCGGTGGCGCCACTGACGGTAATGACATCAAGCGCCGTGATGCTGACTGTACCGTCATCATTCAAACTGGCGCGGCCATTACTGCCTAAGGTCACATTAATTTCATCGACCAAGTCTTGAGCGCTGGTGTAGGTACCGTTGGCAACGGCAACCGCATCGGTCGTTCCCACTTGAATACTAAAATCATCTGCAACAGTAATACTTTGGCCCGCCACAGCATCAGTTCCATCGACACTTGTGCCATTATCAAAGGCACTTGAGCCGACACCAGTAAAGCCATCAACCACCGCGGCAGTTGACGCCACACCCGTTGCAATATTGGTGATTTCAATTCCCGCTCCGGAAACGGCAACGCTGTAGGTGCCTGCCGCCGCCGTATCCAGATCGGACTGCACCTTGGCTACCAGATCAGCGAGGCTGGCATAAGTGCCATCCAAAGTGACGGTATTACCATCAACATCAAAGGTCACCGTGCCAACTGTGCCTGTAGCGCCAGTACCATTAACCAAACCCGATGCGGTTGCTTCGGCATTGGCGGCAGAAATTGTGACCGCATCCGCACTGAGATTATTGGTGATCTCAATATCAAAGCCGGTTGCGTTAACAGAATACGTGCCAGCACCTGCCAAGGCATTCAATGCCGTTTCAATATCCCCAGCAATACCCGTTGCATCCGTCGCACCGCTATAATCGGTATTCAGGGTGACGGCTAAACCATCAACAGAAAACGTTGCATTATTGACCGAAAAATCAGATGCCGTTGGGTTAGTGCCATCATTCGGAATTGTCAGCGTTTGAGAAACACCACCCGTGCCAGCACTCGACAGGTCTTGTCCGACCAGCGCCGCCAGCGATCCGGTTGTATAACTGCCTGCCGTCGCATCAACACCATCGCTAATCAGGCCACTTAAATCTAAGGTGTTAGCCACCGCAACCGCGCCAATACTGTTGAGGCGCATACTGGTTTCCAGCTCCAGACGGATGGTTTCGCCGACATTGGCACCCACCTGAAAATTAGCATTTCCGAAGGTGCCATCCAGAATTCGTCGACCGTTAAATGCGGTTTGCGAGGCAATACGATCAATTTCAGATAGCCGTTGTTGAATCTCTTGATCCAGCGCTGCCCGATCAGAATCTGAGTTGGTCGCATTAGCAGACTGAACCGCCAGTTCACGGATTCGCTGCAAATTGCTGGTCATTTCGCCCAACGCCCCTTCGGCGGTTTGCGACAAAGAAATACCATCATTAGCGTTACGAATCGCTTGATTTAAACCACGAATCTGGGTGGTAAACCGTTCTGTAATGGCCAGACCAGCAGCGTCATCTTTAGCGCTGTTAATCCGTAACCCCGATGAGAGTCGTTCGAGTGAAACCGCCAGCGACTCTTGCGATGTATTCAAATTTCGCTGCGCATTTAACGAAGCGATGTTGGTATTGATGATTTGTGGCATAACATAAATCTCCTGATTTAGCAGAGGCCCCACATCACATCCCGCTTAGCCTCTGAAATAAGTATTTAGCCAAAGCTGTTTGGCATTAATATTCAGTCACTTGAGAGTAAAAACTCACCATGCGTAGGGATTATTTAGCAAGGACCACGCCAACTTTTTGTTATTTAAATAAAGTTAAATAACGATAAGTTTTGGACTTGGGCAAAAGTTTGCTGTGCTGCCTGCAGGCTGGTTACTTCTTTGGTCAGTCGGGTAATGGCTTCGGCATAATCCAAATCTGAAATTTCCGAAATACTGCTTTTCAAACTAAAACTGACCGCGTCATTGACAGCGGTCTGTTGCTCAATCGCATTCAACCGGCCGCCTACCTGCGCGCGCTTGTCGACGATATTATCGAGCGCCGCAGACAGATTGCTGAGAAACAGCCCATTATTGGGGGAATCGTTTGGTCCCACAGCATCATTTTCCAGCGCATCGGCAAAATGGCTAATTGTCTGAAAAACAGGTTGAGTGGTGGCTGAAAGACTCCGTTCAATCGTTAGTGCGTCACCATCATTGGGGGCGCCATCAAGCCGGAGTGATAAATTTGGAAACTCACCATTTAGTTCGGTGAGGTCCAAGGTGTCACCTGCCTGGTAGGGCAAGGTCACCGTATTGCCATCGGTGTCCGTTATTGTCAGATCAAAAGTGCCGGGATTCAGCAGATCTTCGGCAAAGCCAAATGTCAGTGGGGCAAACGTACTATCCACATTACTGTCTCCCACAATATCCACGGTTATCGCCCCCGTGACCCCAGCGAGATCAATTCGCGTATCCGCAACCGGCGTTTCAAACACAGCCGAGCCCGGATCATTGGTGGCCACGGTCACGCCAGTGCTGATTTGTAAATTCCGTTGTCCTTCGTCACCTTGATAGCTGCCAAAAATACCGTCATAAGGTTGCGTGCTATTCGCAAAGCCCGCGAACACAAAATCACCATTACTATCTCGGCCATTGGCCAGAGACAATAATTGTTGATTTAACTGTCTGATTTCGACAGCAATGGCTTTACGATCATCTTGAGTGTTACTGTCGTTTAAGCCCTGCACAGCCAACTCGCGAACGCGCTGCAAAATATCGGCAGCACTTTTCAGCGAGGATTCTTCACTTTGTAATTTATTCGTCGCGATAGTCGCATTTGCCAGATATTGTTCCGTAATATTCAGTTCGCGTTGCAGGTTTAACGCTCTTACAGCGCCAACGGGATCATCTGAAGGTCGGGTGATTCGTTTGCCGGAAGAAACCTGATTCTGGGTTTTTGCCAAATTGGCCTGCTGCTCCAACATAGCGGATAAATTCTGATCAAAAATCTGGGTGGTTGAGATACGCATCAGCGTCTCCTATATAGAATTGATCAGCGTGTCGAAGATGGTATTTGACACAGAAATCACTTGGGCTGCCGCCTGATAAGACTGTTGAAATTTGATGAGATTGGCGGCTTCTTCATCAAGGTTAACGCCGGAAACGGACTGCGCTCGGGCAATCGTTTGTTCCAAAAGCCCTTTTTGTGTTTGTTGGTTGCTTTCAGCTTGTTGTGTTCTGGTGGCAATATCTGCCAGCAGATTGCCGTAAATATCGTTAAAACTATCTGTTGGCGACCCCGTCGCACCTGGATCCAATGTTTTTTGTACCTGTAAGCGCGCCATCGCTAGCGCATTGCGGTTATCGCCGGTTGCGGTAAAGTTGCCGCCCGTAAAGTTATTGCCAATCGAAAAGCTATCACCCGTTTCCGGTACGCCTTGTAAAACGATAGTCAGCGGTAATTCTGAGGTGAGCCCCAGCGCATTTAAATCGAACTCACGTCCGCTATCCGTAACCGGGTTATAAGTGAAAGTGACCGTTTCCCCGTTGTAATCCACCGTATACTCGTTGGTGGTGGCATCAAAGGTCAGTAATGCATTGCCGGTCAACGCGCTCGCCGCATTAAAAGCCGGATCGCTGCCATCAACAACGGCAATGCTGACCGCTCCAGTACCGGCATTTGTTGCCGTTGTTTGAACCGCAACCGGAAAGGCAACAGCAAGATCACGAGGGTTGCTTATCGCGACACGAATATTGGCCGCATTGGCTGGCGGCGTGCCAAGCGGATCCGAAGGTTCAAATAAATTGCCACCGGCGGCACCACTCAGCGTTAAACCGGCGGTATGCTGGGCATTCATGGTTTGCGTAAAACCGACCGCCAGTGCATCAATCTCACTACGCACTTTATCAATCACATTACCGCGAACCGTCAGTAATCCCCCTAAGCGGCCGCCACTGATTTGCGCACTGACATCAATATTATTTGGCCCATAAGCCACAATGAGGCGTGTGCTGTCGGTCGGATCTGGCAAGGTGCTTAAGGTAATGTTTGAATATCCCTGCACCACCGATTGGCCATTGCCAATGAAAACACTCAACGAGCCGTTATCTTGCTCCACCGTATTCACTGATACCAACTTGGATAAATCGGTCAGTAATTTATCGCGTTGATCTAATAAATCGTTGGGCAGACCGGTCGATGAACCACTATTGGAAGCATCGACAATCGCCCGGTTTAATTCCGCAATATTTGCTGTCAATCGATTAATTTCACGGACATTCGCTTCAAGGTTTTGATTAATTTGCTGGTTAAATCCGGATAACTGACTATCCAGCGTATTAAAACGGCTAGCCAGAATTTCTGCTTCGGTCAGTAATACCTCCCGAGCGGCTATGGAAGTGGGATCATCGGCTACCGCTTGCATGGCATTGAAAAAACTATCGAACCCGGCATTCAACGATAATTCTTCTGAACCGAGAATATCGTCAATTTGTCCAGAAAACTCGGTAAACACTGCCAGACTCTGCTCTTGCGAGGTTGTCGAGCGGATCTGCTGCGTTAAGAATTGATCAAACAGGCGTTCGATATTATTGATTGCCGTGCCGTTACCAAAATAATAACTGCCCGTGAAATTGGCTGGTAACGTGACCTGATTCACACGCTGCCGGTTATAGCCTTCCGTATTGATGTTACTAATATTATGACTGGTCGTTTTTAAGGCACCTTGGGAGGCGAGCAGTCCAGATGTTCCGATATTCAGCAGACTCATCTTAGTTGTTCCTTATTGACTGAGTAACACGCATAAAGTCACTTGCCTCAACGGATTGGGCTAACGTGTCACCTTGCATGATGCGTTTCAGTTTGCTGGCGTATTGCGGGTCCGTGGCATAACCCGCCTGATGCAGCTTCTCAACAAACTGGTGTGGATTGTCGGCATGGTTTAATGCGCTCTGATAACGTGGGTTTTGCTGCAGAAAATCGACATAATCCGCAAAACTATCGGCAAAGTTGTCATAACGACGGAATGCCGATGCTTGTTGCACTGGCCGCCCGTTAATAAATTCGAGTACATTTTTACCCGTCGACTCACCTTGCCAGCGACTATCGGCTTTAATGTTGAACAGATTAAAACTGCTACCTTGCCGATCCGATAAAATATGTTTGCCCCAGCCGGTTTCTAAGGCAGCCTGTGCCATGATTGCTTCAGGTGCGGCACCAATCTCAGCAGCAGCTTGTTCAGCCAGTGGCCATAAATGACGAACAAATTCCGCAGGCGTCGAAAAGTGTGTCGGCAAGGTATCGTTTGGATGCCGACTTGCTTCCTCATTGAGAGATTGAGTTGAATCCGATTCAGGTTGTGTGGCAACCGCGTTCAACTCTTTCACCCGATCCAGTAATCGTGGTAACACGCTTCTGGTTTGAATACTGTCGGCGCTAAACGTTTGCCCACCAAGTGCTGAGCCGGTTCCGGCCATCTCACCACCCAGTTGACGCAGAATCATATCCTGCAAACCCAACCCGCCGCTGGCAGACAAATCCATCGCCAATTGTTGGTCCGCCATTTCGCGATAAGTATTGCTATGTTGTGAATCAAAAATGCCATCGGCAAGCTGCGCCTGACGCATACTTTTCAACATGATGCCGACAAACAACGACTCGAATTGAGCGGCCACCTGACGTAAGGTCTGATCCGCGGGTGCCGTCTCATTTGCCGCAGCCCGCAGTTGATTTAAACCTTGAAAATCAAGCGTCGTATGGCGCGTGGTTGCCATCGTCATCAGATCACCACCAATTCAGCACGCAAGGCACCCGCCTGTTTCAGTGCTTCCAATATTGCCACCAAGTCGCCTGGCGCGGCGCCGACTTGATTTACCGCCCGTACAATCTCATCCAATGTCACGCCCGGATTAAACAAAAACATCCGGCTATCTTCTTCAGAAATTTCAATATCAAAATTGGGCGTCACCACCGTCTGCCCTTGCGACAAAGCATTCGGTTGGCTGACTTGCGGATCAGCCGAGATGGTGACGGATAAACTGCCATGCGTGACTGCCGCGGGGCTGACACGAACATTTTGACCAATCACCACGGTACCACTGCGTGAATTCACCACGACTTTAGCGGCAGCCTCGGCCGGCGTTAACTCAATATTTTCAACAATCGATAAAAAAGGAATACGCTGCGAAGGATTGCGTGGTGCACTTACCCGAACCGAACTGCCATCCAGCGAATACGCTGTGCCGGTTCCAAGGGTCTGATTAATCGCATCAGTCAGTCTGCTCGCCGTCGTGAAATCAGCTTGGTGTAAATTTAAAACAATGTGATCCCCCATATTAAGGGCATTATTGACGGTACGTTCAACGGTGGCGCCATTTGGAATGCGCCCGGCGCTTGGCACATTGACGGTGACGCGCGATCCATCGCCAGCCTCGGCACCAAAACCACCAACCACCAAATTGCCCTGTGCCATCGCGTAAATTTGTCCGTCAGCCCCTTTTAGCGGCGTCATAATTAAACTACCGCCACGTAAACTGGTGGCATCACCTAGTGATGACACGGTGATATCGATGGTTTGTCCCGGCTTGGCAAATGGGGGTAAATCGGCATGGACAGTGACCGCGGCAATATTTTTACTCTTCGGATTGACGCCTGGCGGTAACGTCACACCCAACTCGCGTAACATACTTCGAAGTGTTTGCCCCGAAGCTAAAAACTGCGTTTTGTCACCGGTGCCAGTCAAGCCCACAACCAATCCGTAGCCGACCAATTGGTTAGCCCTTACTCCCGCAATAGACGTCAAATCCTTAACCCGTTCAGCCAACGCGGTGCCGGAAAACAAACAATAAACCAATAGGGATACCAGTATTTTTCTCATGTTTCACATCTCTTAGAAAGGCATCAGGGAACTGGCGAAGAATCGGCTCAACCAGCCCATCACATTGGCATCACCGGTTGCCCCATCACCGGTATAAGCAATTTGGGCATCGGCAATACGGATTGAGGACACGGTATTATCGGCATCAATATCTCGTGGGCTGACAATGCCGGATAAACGCAGATATTCATTGCCCTGATTGATAGTGACAATTTTTTCACCGCGCACCAGCAAATTACCGTTTGCTAATACTTCGACAACCGAAACGGTGACATTGCCACTCAGGAAGTTGTTTTGCTCGCTTTCACCTTCCCCTTCAAAATCACTGTTTGAATTCAGGTTGAAGGCTAGATTATTGTCAGTCGTACTGGCGAGCGGTAAGGCGCCCGGTAAATTAAACTGCGGCGTTGTGCCGAATACGGTCGGGTTTTGCATGGCGTAGCCGTTTTGTTTGCTGATGGTGGTTTCTGTCTCTTTCTCAGCATCCGTTTGTTCTTCCAGTCTTACCGTCAAAATATCGCCGACGCGACCCGCCTTGTAATCCTCATACAAAGTGATGTTGGTTTGCGGATTAAAAATAGCCCCATCAGACCGCTCAGGCACCGGCGTTGCCACTGGCCGTACCGCCGCAAAGGCAGGGTCTCGTTTCGGCAAATCGTTGGCGCAGGCAGCCAGCAATAAAATGCTGAATAACAAACCAGTCCGGGAAAAAATTGTGTTCATTGCCTGCTCCAATCACATCGCTAACATCTACAAAGCAGACTTTGTGCCAAATCTCTGAGATGCCGTTTTAACTATCGCTCAGCACCACATCTGGCAGGCAAATGAGAAATCAAAAAAAAGCCGGTAAAAATTGCCGCTAGGCAATCTTTACCGGCTGGAGTACAACTTCAATTAGAGATTCTGACTGGCGTATTGCAGCATTTGGTCGGCAGTGGAAATGGCTTTTGAATTCATTTCGTAAGCACGTTGCGTTTCAATCATATTGATGAGTTCCGTCACCACATTGACGTTGGAGGTTTCTAACGCCCCCCCGATAGTCGTACCAAACCCATCAAGCCCCGGCACACCAGCAACCGGCACGCCACTGGCCGCTGTTTCACGAAACAGATTTTCACCGACCGGTTGCAGCCCAGTCGGATTGACAAAATCAGCCAGCTCAATTTCACCGACGATAACCGGATTACTATCGCCGGGCACCGTCACACTGACCGTCCCATCAATACCCACGGTAATCGATTGCACATCTTCCGGAATATTAATGGCTGGCTCCAATAAGTAGCCGTTTGACATCACCATGTCACCGTCCTGATTACGCTGGAAAGTGCCATCGCGAGTGTAGGCGATTTCCCCATCTGGCATCAGGATCTGAAAAAAACCACGTCCCTGAATCGCAATATCCAAGGCGTTTTCGGTTTGAATAATATTCCCCATCGAATGTTGTTTTTCAGTCGCCACGGTGCGCACACCGGTACCGATCATTAAACCGGATGGCAATTGGGTATCGACTGAAGACTGCGCCCCCGGCTGACGTATGGTTTGATAGAGCAAATCTTCAAATACGGCCCGATCTTGTTTGAAGCCGGTGGTGTTCACATTCGCCAGATTATTGGAAATAACCGACATCCGGGTTTGTTGTGCATCCAGACCAGTTTTGGCAATCCACAAGGCTTGGTTCATGGTGTGACTCCTGAAATATAAATAGCGCTAAATAAATGGATTACGCGCCGAGTTGTAACAATCTTGCTGATGCGGCACCAGTTTCATCGGCGGTCGCCATCATTTTTATCTGCATTTCGTACTGTCTTTGTAGCTCGATCATATTGACCAAAGCACTGACGGCATTCACATTACTGCTTTCCAATGTGCCGGATGCCACGGTAACGGTGGCATCTAAGGGGGCTTCTCCGCCATTTTTAAGCCGCATCAAGCCATCATTGTCTTTAAACACGTCATTCAAGTCTGGCCTGACCAGTTTAATCCGGTCCAGAATCGCCAAATCACTTTCAGGACTGCCGATTGGTCGGATTGAAATCGTGCCATCACTACCAATTTCAACTTTTTCTGCCGGCGGGATCGCAATCGGACCACCATCCCCCATAACTGGCAAGCCGGTTCCAGTTAACAATTGACCGTTTTCATTGATTTGCAAATCACCAGCCCGGGTATAGCCTTCGCGACCATCTTTACCCAGCACGGCAATAAAGCCTTCGCCTTGTACCGAAATATCCAGCTCTCTACCGGTCGAAATCATTGAGCCCTGCTGATAATCCGTCTGTGGTCTTTCAGTCATGGCATAAACACGACTCGGCAAGCCTTCACCGAAAACCGGCATCGCCCGAAATTGCTCAAAATCCTGGCGGAATCCGGTGGTATTGACGTTGGCCAGATTATTGGCATTTGCCGCTTGCGCCAGCATGATTTGCTGCGCGCCGTTCATGGCCAGATAAATCATATTATCCATAGACTGTATTGCTCCCCACTAACCGTTATCGCAAGTTGATAATCGTTTGTGTAATGGCGTTGTTGGTTTCTATCGATTTGGAGTTGGCCTGAAAATTTCGCTGTGCAGTAATCAGACCGACCAATTCTTTCGTGAGATCCACATTTGAGGTTTCTAACGCCCCCGACTGAATCTGACCAAAACTTCCGGTACCGGCTTCACCAATCCGAACTTCACCCGAATCCTGGGTCGCTTCCCAGGCGGTATTACCAATTTGTTTTAAACCTTGCGGATTAGGAAAATCTGCCAAAACAATCTTGGCGATACTGACGGTTTGACCATTGGAATACTCTGCCTGCACCAAACCATTTTCATTGATATCGAGCCCAGTTAATCGACCTGTGGCAAACCCATTCTGATCGGTATCCAGTACCGTAAATGCCCCTGAATTTTGAGTTGTTCCACTAAAATCCAAAACAAACTCCAAGTCGACCGCCCCGCTGCTCAACCCCGTGTGGGTATAAGTTTCGGTAGGACTGACACCGGCATCCAACTGTCCGCCCGTTGCCGGATCAAAAGTTAAGGTTTTGGTATTGACTGTGCCACCGACTCCGTCATCAAACTCCAGCAAGGTGGGAGTACCGGGTGGATCATTGATATAAACCTGCACATTCCACTCATTGGGCACATTGGTTTTCTGATAGTAATAGGTCAGATTATTTTCATTACCAAGCGAGTCATAAATCGTGGTTGAAGTTGAATTGGTGTAGGTCAGCGGATCGTTGGGATCAATAGGCGTCACCAACGGATCGATACCCGTTGCCGTTGACGGCAGGTTGGTAGCTAATTCCACATCCGTCGTTGCCTGTGGTGACCCTGCTGAAGCAGGCAATCTAACCGGGTTTGAACTGCTCAATGCGGTAGAGGTCACACTGCCATCATTGTTGACAGGAAAACCAAGCAAATATTGACCTGAGCTATTAGTAATAAATCCTTCACGGTTGACAATAAAGGCACCGGCGCGGCTGTACAACACATTGTTATCTTGTAAGTTTGGCGCTAAGGCAAAAAAGCCCTGACCACTGCCACCAATCGCCAAATCCAGCGAATTGGTGGTTAACTCCAGGTTACCGGCATTAAATTGCTGGGCGACATTATTTAGAACCGTACCACTACCAATCGCGGTCTGGCTGTTACCAAATGTCGATAAGGAATACACATCGCCAAACTCAGCGCGTGAGCCTTTGAAACCAATGGTATTCACATTGGCGATATTATTCGATTTCACGTTGAGATCGGCCGTGGCCGCATTCAAACCGGTTAATGCTGTATTAAATGACATTGCCGATACTCCTTAAATGATTTCTTGAACTTCATTAAATGGCACTGAACCAATGCCCGCCAGATTGACCGTCAAGCCTTGACTACCACTACCTACCAGCACGCTATCAACACGTGCCACGGTCGCGGTAGCAAAAGCCGTATTTTGTCCATTTACCGTGCCAGTCGCCTGAAACTGATAGACCCCGGCAGGCATTGGCTCACCTTGGGAATCAAAGCCGTCCCAAGTGAAATTGGTATAGCCAGAGGCTGACCCCATCTCAATCGTGTCCACCAGCACACCAGCCTCACTGTATATATTGACTTTCAAATCGGTGACCGACTCAGCCACATTAATTTGCCCTTTTAAGGGGGTATCCGGCGCCATCGTGCCAATGGATGACGGCACCAATACACTGCGACCAACCAGCGAAGAACCCTGCAACGCCTGATCCGACTGCATCGCTTTACTAAAGCTGGAGAAAGATTCTTGTAAGTCGGCAATACCACTAACCGTACCGAATTGCGCAATCTGACCTAGAAAATCGCCATTTTCCATTGGCTTTAGGGGATCCTGATTCATCAACTGCGTCGTCATCAGCGACAAAAAGTCAGACATGGCCAGCGCACCGGGATCACTATTCGCATCGTCATTGCTGGTCTGCTGTGTGCCATTAAGAAAGTTATAGGGGTTATTGCCCACGCCATCAATTGCCATCGGCCAGTCTCCTGTTATTCACCCAGCCGCAAGGTTTGCAGCAATAATTGTTTGGATGTATTAGCGATCTCAACATTGTTCTGATAAGAACGAGAGGCCGACATCATATTGGCCATCTCGGCAATGGGATCCACATTGGCGTGATAAATATAGCCATTGTCATCCGCCATCGGATGGGTTGGATTGTATTCTTGCCGGATAGGCGCCTGACTTTCAGTAATACCGTGCACTTTGACACTGCCTTGCTTAAAATCATTGTCAAAGCTATCCAGCACCGCCTGAAAAATCGGCTGACGAGCACGATAACTTTCATTGACGCTACTGCTGACACTATCCGCATTCGCCAGATTACTTGCCGTGGTATTGAGGCGTAGCGACTGGGCACTCATGCCACTGCCAGCAATATCAAAAATACTAAATAAAGACATAATTACTCTCCACGTAATGCTTTGGTCAGACTTTGGAACTTGCCACCCAGAAACTCCAGCGTCGCCTGATAATGCACTGCATTCTGCATAAATTGTGCCTGCTCTACTTGCTCATCAACGGTATTGCCATCCAGTGAGTCCTGAATCACCGTCCGATATTGAATTGCCGGGTTATCCACACTATTGGCATTCACTTGAAAATGTTGCTGATGTGTTCGTTCTAATTTGCCGCTTTGTTGATCGGCATTTGCCGCTTTCAGTGCCGCCTGAAAATCAATATCACGGGCCTTAAAGTTAGGGGTATCGGCATTAGCCAAGTTAGTTGCCAACATTTCAGCCCGCTGGGAACGCACACGCAAGGCCTCCGCATGGATACCGAGTGCTGCATCAAAGTTGATTGCCATCCCACTTCCCTCATTTTGATTTGGCTTGATTACAGCAGCATTCGTGCCATAGTTACTTTTTTATTATTTATCAAAAGCTTAATCCATTTAAATCCGTTATAATTTAGCGGCAGCGGCAGGCTTTGCCGCTTTTAGGAAAAAGGCACGGCATTTTTTTTGCGAACTAGCTAACAATTCGGCTCGCATGATTGATTAACACCTTGACCTGTAAGCAGTTTCGCGCTAAAAGCAGAGAGTAAATGCAGGGATTCATTTTATGAGTAGCAACATCACCCGACATGCGGGTTTTACCTTAATCGAACTTATCATTGTGTTGACCATCGTCGGTATTTTGGCTGCCATTGCTGCACCGGCCTTTCTGAATATTGTTCGAGATAATCGCCTGAGCACTGAAGCCAACAACCTGGTCGCATCACTGCAACTCGCCCGAAGTGAGGCGGTTAAGCGTGGTGTTCCAGTATTCTTAGAACGAAAAGGAGATGATTGGGAAGATGGTTGGCTGATGTTTACCAATTGGGAAATTGAAAACAACGACGTTTTTGATGGTGTTGAGTCGAATACAGATTGCAGCATTGAAGAGGACTGTATTCTGCGGGACGAACCGTCAATTAACAGCAATATGATGTTACTCACTTGTAATTTGGCCACTACTCTTGGCTATTTACCAAATGGTCGGGCGGTCGGCCACGTAGATGAGAGAAAAGATATTATATTTAGGCTTTTTGAGCAAAGTGGTGAACCGCCACTTTCACGCCAAATTGTTATCAACTTAACTGGACGTCCAGTGACTGAAGCTGAGGCTGGAGATTGCCCATGAAACAGAAAGGATTCACCTTACTGGAAATCATGATCGCCGTTTTCATTCTGGCGCTGGGTGTGCTGGCACTGGCCTACTTGCAAAGCAGTTCATTAAAGACCAATCAATCCGCACAATTCAGAAGCACCGCCTCCATTATGGCCAGTGATATTCTGGAGCGTATGCGAGCGAACCCGGAAGCAGCTAGAGATCCGGAAGCAGCTGGAGATGATGCCTACAATACCGCACTCAATGTCGACCCGAATACGAACGATGGCATTTGCCCGGCATCACCGGCAGTCAGACGAGACATCTGTCAATGGCTTGTTCTGCTCGAAGAAGAATTACCTGAGGGCGATGGCAGTATTGATTGTGATGGACGAAGTCCTGAGGGAGCAATCATATGCGCCATTGATATTCAATGGACAGAAGCGCAATCAAGTGGCAATTTGAGCGCAACCACTTTCAGTTATGAGGGGGCACTGTGATTATCTCGTCTCGTCAAAACGCTCGCGGTTTCTCACTGGTTGAGCTGATGGTTGCTTTGGTATTAAGCTCGATCGTAATTCTTGCGGTCATCGAAATCTTTATTGGGGCCCGGCAGATGTATCGCGTCCAAGAAGCGAAATCCCGACTTCAGGAAAACGCCCGTTTAGCGGTCCAATTGATCAGTCAATCTGCGCTTAACACTGGCTATCGAGGCTGTGGTAGCCGTGCCGCTATTCCGCTTGCCAACAGTTTAAACAACGCAACTGATTTTGAATGGGATTTTGGCATAGATGTGCTTGGTAATGAAGCCAGTGATAATAGCTGGTTACCGGCAAAACCCGATTTTATCACTACAGATCCTGAAGATCCTATAGTCTTTGATCTCATTACTTTCCGGACCATTCTGGAGCCGACTATTCCCGTTTTTGATCAGGATGGTGACGCGTTCGGTTCCGGTGACCTCAACGTTGGCGGCGCAGGCGATCTCGAGGTCAATGACATCGTGGTGGTCTCGGATTGCCTGAACGCCGCTGTATTCGAAATTACCGCCGCGGGTTCGGCAATCAGTCACGCATCCAGTGCCGCACCAACGACAACACCGGGCAATGCACCAACGACAACACCGGGCAATGCAACAACCCAATTAGGCAAACGCTATGAAAATGCCCAGTTAAACCGAATTGTTACACGTAGTTTTTTCTTACGTACGCCACCAGCAACTCCTCGTCCGCAAGTGCCCTCTCTTTACATGCGCGAAGCGCCATCGGGGCAAGAGGCTCAAGAGTTAGTTGAAGGTGTTGAAAATATGCAGATTTTATATGGTATTGATACCAATCTGGACAGCATGGCAGATGAATATCGCACCGCAAATAACGTCGGTAACTGGGAAAATGTGGTCAGTTTGGAGATTCAGCTGCTGATGGTTTCTGCGACAGATAACCTGACCATGGAACCACAAGAATACACCTTCGATGGCAATAACATCATCGCCAATGATAACCGTATCCGTGAAGTCTATTCCCAAACCATTGCCCTCAGGAACCGGCTACCATGATGCGTTCAGCAAAACAGGCACAATCGGGGGCAGCGCTGATTATCAGCCTGATTATTCTGGTGATTTTGGTCATTATTGGCTTAGCGGCAATGCGTACCAGTCTGCTCGAAGAAAAAATGGCCGGTAATTCTCGCGATATGGCGCTCGCCTTTCAAGCTGCCGAAACGGCCTTGCGTGATGCCGAAGCCTGGCTGGATGCGCAGACTAATGACCCATTGCCGACTGAAGATGGTAATAATCGCATCTGGAATTCCGAACAAGGTGATCTAGATGCCAACTGGAATAATAATTTGCCGTGGTGGCAGGAACCAACCCGCGGCACTGTCTGGTGGCAAGATAATGGGGTTCAGTACGGCGCCGATATCACGAATGTGACCACACGCCCTATGACCATTATCGAATATTTGGTTGAAATACCTGATGATCAGGTCATCCAAGATGGTAACCGGGATACGGGACGCTCTTTTTATCGTATTACAGCGCGAGCCACCGGCGGTTCTAACCAATCCCGGGTGCTATTACAGAGCACTGTTGCCAAGAGGTACTAACCATGGCTAAACAATCTTTACTGATTTCACTTTTTACCGCCCTGTTTTTACACAGTACCTATACGGCGGCGGCTGACCTCGATTTGGCGAATACGCCGCTTTACCTCGGTGGTGCGATTGAGCCCAATGTCATGTTCACCATGGACGACTCCGGTTCAATGCAATTTGAGATGATGCCCGAAAGTGTCCGTGGCAGCTATGCGAATTATTTGTTTCCGGCACCCAACAACGTTTATGGAAGTAGTACTTACACCAATCAAATTCCTAACTTTGATGATGATAATTTTCATAATTATTATCAACGCTCTGCTGCAAACAATGTCATTTTCTATAACCCGGATATTGATTACGAGCCTTGGCGAAATCACGATGGCTCATTGATGGCGAACGCTAATCCGCGTCAAGTGTATTATAACCCGCTGAATACCGGCGCTGGGTCTATGGATTTGCTGGCACAGCAATCTCAATATGCCTGTTGGTACCGAGCAGGAAATTTAAATGAAGCCTATGGTGATCCGTGTTGGGGGAATCATAGTTTCTGGCCCATTACCTACTATAACTATGACGGTACAGGCTCCCGATCAGATCGGGATAATTATGATCGAGTCAGAATAACCAGTGGCACAAGCGCCGGTACCACCTTTTCGAAGCCCAGCGGTGGTAGCCGTACTCGTGATGAAGAAATTCAAAACTTCGCTAACTGGTTTCAATACTACCGTTCACGGATTTTGTTATCTCGAGCAGGCGTTGGTAAAGCTTTCGCCCGGCAAAGCACTAATATGCGTGTCGGTTATGCCTCCATTAATACCGGTAGCAGAACGATTGATAGCGTCAATAGCAGTCGAGCCATTCTTCGCGGCTTGAGAACCTTTGACGGCAATGACCGGCGTGATTTTTTTAATACTTATCTTTACGGACAAAGTATCCCGACATCTGGTACGCCATTAAGGACAGCGCTTGATAATGTGGGTAAATATTTTGAGCGAGATGATAACCGCGGCCCTTGGGCGCGAACGCCTGGCACCAATTTGAATAATGATCATCTGGCCTGTCGGCAAAGCTTTAATATTCTGATGACGGATGGTTATTGGAATGGCAACAGCCCGGGCGTGGGCAACAGCGACAACAATAATGGCTCTGAACACAGTGACCCAGAGGATAATGTGTATCAATACACGCCAACACGTCCCTATCGAGATGACTCCTCGAATACCCTGGCGGACGTTGCAATGCATTACTGGAAACGGGACTTACGCGCTGACCTTGAGAATCAAGTGCCTATTTCAGGCAGTAATCCGGCTTTTTGGCAGCATCTGGTTAACTTTACGGTTGGCCTTGGTGTCACCGGCACCTTAAATCCGGCAACCGACTTACCTGCCTTAACTAGCGGTGCATTAGAGTGGCCTTCCCCATCGGCAGATAGTGAGCGCAACATTGATGACCTCTGGCATGCGGCTGTTAACAGCCGAGGTTCTTTCTTTAGTGCGGCCGATCCGGATCAGTTTGCCGATGCATTAACCAGCATTCTCAACGATATCTCTGATCGTACGGCTTCCTCTTCTTCTGTCGCCTTGAATTCGGGCACAGTGTCGGGCGATGCGCGCGTCTATCAAGCCCGTTTTGATAGTGGTAACTGGAGTGGTGAATTGCGGTCCCTGCCAATTACCGATGCTGGTGTAGGAGCCGCTCAGTGGGAGGCTTCTTCACTGATACCCAGTTGGAACAACCGGAATATTCTGACTTGGAGTAATGGCGATGGTGAGCGTTTTCGGTGGGGAAGATTAACTCAGACGCAACGCGATCAATTAGGCGAGCGGGCTATTCTGCAATATGTTCGCGGCAATCAGGATGTTGAGTTAGATAAACAAAATGGTCGCTTTCGAATTCGGAGTAGTTTACTGGGCGACATAGTCAATTCTGCGCCACAATTTGTGGGTAAACCAAGCCTGCGCTACCGGGATTATTGGGGCGAAGGCGCGGCAGAAAATGCCGAACCCTACTCTGAATTCAAAGAAGCCAACGCCAACCGGACGCCGATGATTTACGTCGGTGCCAATGATGGCATGCTGCATGCGTTTGATGCAGACGACGGAAGTGAGTTATTTAATTATATTCCGGGGGCGGTATTCCCGCGTCTGGCAGATTTGGCCAATCCTAATTTTACTCACCGTTACTTTGTCGATGGCACCCCCACAATTGTCGATGCCTTTATCGGTGGACAATGGCGGAGTATTCTGGTTTCGGGATTGGGTGGTGGCGGTCAGGCCATGTTTGCCTTGGATGTCACTAATCCCAATGACTATGAAAATGAGGCAGGTGGCGCCGCTCAGGTTTTATGGGAGTTTAGCGATGCCAATGACCGTGATCTTGGCTACACTTTCTCTCGCCCCAGTATCATTCGCCTAAAAAACGGAACATGGGCAGCCTTATTTACCTCTGGCTATAACAATACCGTGGACAACGATAATAACGGCAATGGTGGGGATAGCCTCACCGGCAATGGCGTCTTTTATCTAGTCAATATTGCCGATGGCAGTCTGATTAAACCATTTGACACTGGTGTCGGCTCACAACAGGATCCAACCGATAATGGCCGGCCAAATGGTCTTGCTACACCATCGGCTGTGGACGTCAATGGCGATTACATTACCGACTATATTTACGCCGGTGATTTATTCGGTAACCTTTGGAAACTGGACATGACCGGCGAAACGGCTGATTCATGGGATTTTTCTTCACGCCGAAATGGTTCGCCTGAGCCAGTTTTCCGTGCCTGTGATGGTAATTGTGGTGCCAATAACCGACAAGCCATTACGGGGCCTGTCAATGTGGTAAGGCATATTACGGGTGCCGGTAGTCTGGTGATGTTTGGTACTGGTAAATACTTGGAAGTTGGCGATAACAATAGTGTTGGCCAGACCACGCAGAGTTACTATGCGGTTTGGGATAAACCTGAAACTTCTGCAGAACCCAATCCGATTGCCTTTAATCGCAGCAGTTTGTTAAGTCAGACGATTATTGATGAAGGCACGGTTAATGGTGAAGAATATCGCGTTACCTCCGACAATAAAGTGAATTGGACCACGCATAAAGGCTGGTATATGGATTTCAATTATGGCGGCGTCAATAATGGTGAACGGCAAATCAGTGGCTCGGTAGTGACCGGTGGCCGGGTTATTTTCACTACCTTGTTACCGTCAGATGATCCCTGTGATTTTGGCGGCGACAGTTGGGTCATGCAATTGGATATTAACTCTGGTTCGCGATTACGATTTACGCCATTTGATTTAAATAACGACGGCACTGTAGACGATATCAAAGATCTATACAGCCTTAATGTTGATCCAGACGATCCGGATAATCCCACTGGATATGACGAAGATGGCAACTGTCGTGGCACATGCGTGTCGACCTCTGGTCGGAAATCCAATATCGGTATTACCAGTACCCCATCGGTTATTCGAACGGCTGATGGCCAGGAACGCATCATTCTGAGTGGGAGTGATCGCGGTGCCGGTGGTAATAATATCGAAAGCATCGTGACCCGACCGCAACCGGGCTACGAAGGACGTCAGTCATGGCGTCAATTACAGTTTATTCAATAAGCGAGGCGCTTATGAAACGATTACATCAAGGCATTGGATTGCTACTGCTTGGCCTGTCATGGTCGGCATGGGCTGCAGATTACCGTATCGCAGGTACCGTGAATCAGGTTGATACTGAACAAGAAGCGCCAAGTGTTCATATTGATTTTATTGAATATCAACTTAGCCCTGCCGTGAAAACCCATACCCTCTTTCCGATTGGCGAAAAAGGGCCGCAACTGCAACCTGGCATGCGGGTTGGTATCAATACCGGGCTGGATGATAACGGACAATTGGTCATTACTGATTTATGGATGTTGCCCAATGAGGAATAAGGTCAAAACACAGCGACATTCGGGTGGTTTTTCGTTGATTGAATTGATGATCGTCGTCGTGATTATCGGTATTCTTGCCGGAATCGCCTACCCCTCCTATATCGAAAATGTCCGCGAAACCCGCCGTGCTACTGCACAGGCAGCATTGGTTGAACTGGCCAACTACATGGAACGGTTTTATACCGAAAACTACACCTATCCGGATGCGGACACTGATATTCCTGCTGCCATTCAGAATGATCTGGAGCAATACACCTTGGCGATTGATGCCAGCACTGCAACCAGTTTTACTCTTTCCGCCGTTCCGCAAGGTGCGCAAACGGCAGATCGTTGTGGCGACTTAACCCTGAATCACATTGGTGTAAAAGAGATCGAAAACGCTGATCCCGGAGTCGAAGCCGCTGACTGCTGGTGAAAACTAACTAGCCTAAAACTGCCACTCGAAACAAGTTGTCAGTTTAAATAATTAGTGGGTCACCGTACTGCTGTTGAAGAAAATCAATCGTTGCTTCGACACTGCTAAAGTCATCCGTAATATTTACCAACGCTTCAATTCCTGCCTGAATAGCCTGATCCCCGGTTAATTTTTCAGAAACACCTTGCTCAGCAAAATATGTTGAGACGATTAAACGATTGTTCAAATAATTATCAACATAAATAGAAACCGGATCGTTAGGCGCATTGGCGATGACAGCCTTTGCTGTATCGATAATATCTGTTACCAGCGCAGCACGGTTGTCAGGATCAAACTGCGTTAGCCAGTAATTGATACCCTCGGGATCATTTTGTCTCGCATCTGGCCGCCCCAATACATTGGCATAAATTGTCGCAACAAAGTCAATGTCTGGCATGTCTGCGGTAAAACCACTAACATCTGAAAAATAAGCGACCGACGTATCGTAAAACGCATTACTGATTTCAGATATAGCCGCGTCAGCAGAAACGCCGCTTGCCGTTTGTTGCTGATACGTTTCCAACCAATAATTCAAGCCGCTATGCTCAGGAGCGCGATTGAAATAAGCGATATAGGTTTCCATAATGCGCAGTGCAGCATCTTGGTCAACTGTATCGAGAACCGGAATCGGGCTTTCTGGTAATGGCGGCCCCAAAGATTCAAAGTATAAAGCGTGATTAATAAATTCCGCTAAATCATTACCACTCGTCCCAAGTGGTAAAAATCCATAATAGGCCGTCTCGGCAACCGTATAATCACCGAGAAAGTTTGGGCTATCGTAGATGATAGAAACTATCTGGTTGTAGCTAAATGTGCCATCAGCCAAAACAATCGTTTCAATTCGATAATCCGGATCGCGCCAATTTACTATAGCGACCTGATCGCCATTACGAATATTTTTTACCAACACATGTTGACCGCCATTAATAGTGGCGACATAAACATCTGGATCAGTTACCGCAATACCAAACGCATATAAAGTATCACGCCCGCCGGTATCTAAAATGGTGATGGCTGAGTTAAAGCTCGCTTAATAGTGGTCATCCCCTTTGCCACCAACCATAAAGTTATAATCTGTATAAGAGTATGACGTGAAGCTGTCATTACCGGCATAACCAAAAGTTATCTGATTGTCACCAGTAATAAACTCATCATGACTATTCGTGCCATAAACATGTGGAAAGCGAAGTCTTGCCATCGAACACCTCCTTGTCAGATTTTTAAGATTACCGGTTTATAACTTATTTGACGAATCACGTTTTAAACGGCAATGCCATCCGCAAAACGCACATTAATAAGCCGTTGGTAATTTTCTAATGTTCGGCGTTGACCTAGTCCGTAATGCGCGATTTCGATCAGTGCAGCAGGATCCGTCGGTGGCATAGCAGAAAGTAAATAATGCACCCGCTGAATACTTCGCTGATTTAAGGCTGACCAGCGCTGATTATCATCCCAATGTCGTGGCCGTTGCTCAGGCTGATAATTATGATAAATAAGCACCTCATTTGGCGCGAAGCTATCCCAGCCCTGCGTCCACAGACGTGCAGACAAGGTTATCTCTTCACCAATAAAGTATAAATACGGATCGTAGATCACCTCGCGAAACGCTTGCGCTGGTGCAAAAATAAAACCACCCGCCACCAACGCTGATAAGGCTGGCAAAGCCGGACGCTGTCTATAAGGCGTGGTTTCCGAGTCCAGCGTCACAATACCGTGATGGTTAAATTTTTTCGGTTTTAATCGGGTAATCATCGGTTTGCCTAACTGATCCGGGGGCGTGTAAGCAACCGGATAGCAAGACAAGATCGGCCTTTGCGACGCACACGCCGGCAGCATGGCTATCATTTGCACATCCCAATCGGCTGCAAACCGCATGTGGCTGTCAATTTGCAAATAATAGGCGGCATCGGCAGGTAATTTTTGTTGAATATGATGCCGTGCCCAACACACCCCCAAACTGTCGCTGGCAGCCACTTGATCCACCTGCACTTGGGGATTCGCTGATATCCGACAATCTGTGTCTTCAGGTTCGATTTGATTCAAGATTTGCACATGCAACCGCTTTGGGTACGCGGCTTTGGCAAACAAATCCGTTACCGTGGCTGCCAACTCCGGATCACGATAACTGGCAATCGAGACAAAAATTTTTTCGTTCATGTCAGTCTTATATCACAGCATGTCTTTGCCACAGGCAAAAAAAAGCCCGCGATTGCTCGCGGGCTTGTGAAGGGTCAGACTCAGATTAGCTGTGGTCTATCGTGATGTTAGCACCACCCAGCAACGTTTCCAGGTCAGCGACATTATTGGTTGTGCCATCACCCAGTCCTTGCAAGGTAATACTGCCACCATTTTTCAGTGTCAACGTCACATCATCACCATTATTGGCAGCGCCTGTGATGACATCATTAACATCATCGTCCGCGATAACGTCTTTGAAGTTCAACACATCCGTACCCGGCTGGAAGTTAACAATAGTGTCATCACCCGTGTCTTCATCCATGCTGAATACATAGGTATCTTCCGCCGCTCCACCAATCAGGATGTCATCACCACCACGACCTTCAAGAATGTTTTCACCGGCCGCAGCGATTTCTTCAGCCGATGGTGCCTCGTTGTACAAATCTTGATAGTTATCACGGACAAACTGCATGATTTGTTCATCTGTCGGCGCGGTACCACTATTTTGCGCAGTCAGATAATCAATCACACCCTGGTAATCTTCACCACTGATTGCACCCATATTACCGGTGTACAAGGTGTCACCAAAGATAATGTCATTGCCATCACTACCGGTGAGGATGTCATCGCCCATCAACAGTAACTCATCCGTAGAGGAACCACTTTCCAGCTCAGCCGTTAATTCTGCTGCTGAATTGATGATTTTGACTTCGCCGACCGGGCCTGAAACATCGAGAGATACCGGTTCTCTTAGTTCGATATTATCGAGATACAAGGTTTCATTATTTTCCCACCATCCTGCCTGAACCTCATAAACCAAGCGGTAATTACCAACGTCAAGTTCGGAAGACTCTACACGACTACCTGAGCTTTGAGATAAACCACTACCTGATACTGTGTCCCAATTAGCTCCGTTTTGGCGTTGTAGAGACCAGCTAATTTGGTCACCATCAAAACTTTCAAGACTCGTTGTTCCATAGTCAAATCGCAGTATCGTATCTTCAACCGCAACAGCAAAAGCTTGGCTAGTCACAACGATTGAACCATCATTGCGTCGATCTGTAATGCGAAATACGCCATCATTACGACCAATGCTACCGTCTGAGTCGCCAGACTCAGTCCAATCACCAGTTGTATCCAATGGATGATTACTGCCTGAAAAGTCTGCTAACACCACTGTATTGGTCGTGCTGCCAAAGTTCTCCGTTGCATTACCCGTGGTGCTGGTGTTATCGAAGAAACGCAGATAGTCACTGTTGATACCATTACCGATACCAATCGCATTGACCTCACTGACGGCACTCAGTCCGGCAAAGGCCTCGACAGCATCCAACAAATCGCGGTACTCGGTCTCGTCGCCTTCACCATTATCACCATTATTACTAAATGTCGGATTACCATCTGTCATAAAGTAAGTAATGAACTCATGATCACCCGGCTGCCCGTTAAACCAGCTCACAGCAGAATCGAATGCCGCTTCATAGTTTGTGCCATCATCTGCATCCAGATTATCAATCGCAGTCAATAATGAACT
The DNA here is from genome assembly GCF_000260965.1 of Methylophaga frappieri. Classification (NCBI taxonomy): domain Bacteria; kingdom Pseudomonadati; phylum Pseudomonadota; class Gammaproteobacteria; order Thiotrichales; family Piscirickettsiaceae; genus Methylophaga; species Methylophaga frappieri. The sequence continues at coordinate 2,321,039 of NC_017856.1, read as the reverse complement.
CAATCCGCTCGGATTGTTGGATAAATCACTGACTGAAATTTTCAAGGACGCTGACTCTGCAAAACCAATCAGGGCAATATTAATCTCCCCATCATGAGTAGCTAAATCATTGACAAAGCTTTCAAGCGCATTTTTAAGCAAGGTATTACGACTACCTTCCATACTGCCTGACTCATCTGCAATCAGGGCAATACTGTAATCCATACCTGGCGTGTACTGCTGGTCACGACCACCCAAATCACCAATCAGCACATCATTACCGGCTGGTGTGGTTTTGGTGTTGTCGCTATTAGTGCCAACATACAACACATCCGGCACCGGCACCTGCACGTCCAAATAGACCGTTTCAGTGATGGTATCGCCATCGGCATCAGTCACGCTAAAGGTAAAGCTGTCTGCACCACTCTCACTTTCACCATCGTAGGTATAAGTAAACTCACCGTCTTCGTAAGTCACTGAACCTGTTGTTGGTTGCGTGAAGGTCACCGCATTTTCTTCAGCTTCGCCATCGGCACCAAAGTCAATATCGACGTCAATTGTCGCTTGATTGCCTTCACTGATGTCAACAACAAACGCATCGTCTTCTGAATCGTAATCTGAAGACGCGGTCGGTACATCATCATCAAAGTTGATGGTTAATGTGCCCGTCGCATCGTCACCATCGTTATCGACAATGGCATAGGTCAGATCAATTTCGACGTTGTTTTCATCATTCTGACCATCATCAGGATGCAACACGTTTTGCAACAAGGTGACGGTGTAGTCACCATTGTTAGATGCATCCAGCGTGACTTTGAAGATCTCGCCACGACCTTGAGTCGTACTGGTCGCTGTCAGCGTTTTATTTGCCCCACTCCAAGACAGCAGAACCGTTTCCTGGCCTAAATTGACTAGCTGATCATTCATATCCGCAAAGCTGATGCTGTTTGGTGTATCCACACTTGGCGTCAGATTCAAGGTGCCTGCAAAAGTGGACTCGTTATCATCCAGATCTGCATTCGACATAACCTCATCACCCGGACCACCTTCAATACCACCTGGCAGACCTTCATCATCCACAGTGGCGGTGCTGTCGCCCGCAGTTGGCTCATCATCAGGCACCGTCTCAGCTTGCTCGCCATCGATATTGATAGTCAACGTGTTAGACACTTGATCACCATCATCATCCATGGTGATGTAAGTGAAGGTTTCTACGCGTGGCGTATCAACTTGCTGGCTATCCCGAGCCTCACGACTCAAGGTATAGGTGTAGCTGCCATCACTTTCGACTTCCAGCGTACCAAAGTCACCTTGGATCTCACCTTGCACTTCGCCTTCCCAAATCAGGCTGCCTTGTTCTGCCGGCCCATCGGCACCGAATTCACCCGTTACCGACCCTGTCACAACAGGCAGGTCATCAGTGGACACGATTTTGGCAATCAAATCAAAGCTGGTTGACGCGTTTTCCTCCGTGATAACTTCCGTTACCGGCACGCCACCACTTGAGAAGCCCAGAATCTGCAACTCATAGGTTTTACCACCAACCGAGATAGTTTGCGTTGCCGAACTGCCATCAATGCTGATGGTATCGCGTGGGTCATCACTATCATTCGGCGTTTCATCGTGGTTGAAGGTAATCGTGTGATTCACCACCACATCGAAACCATCAATTTCAACCGTAAATTGCACATCCAAATCAACGCTATCAATTGAATCACTGACATCAATGACGAAGTTATTGTGGGTGAACGCTCCCAAAGCAAAATCATCATTAACAACAATCGGACTGTTGGTAATCAAGGCATCATTATCATCAAACTGATAATTAGAGCCATTTGGATTGCCCCAGCTCACTTCATCAAGTGCGCCACCGGTACCATCGACCAGTGCCGTGTCATTACCACCATCAATGTTGCTAAAGGCAGAAGTCAGATTACCGACACTAATATCGCTTACTGATACCGTGATGCTTTCTGAATCCGATTGTGCCGCTGGCATATCATCATCAAAATCGATGGTCAGCGTACCCGTGACATCATCACCATTACTGTCATTAACGGTATAAGTCAGTGCCACTTGATGGTTGTTTTCGGTATCGTCGCCTTGCAGACCATCCAGCGTGTCATGCATGACATTATCAAGCAGTGTCACCTGATAAGCACCGGTTGTTTGGTCGGTAATTTCAACCGTAAACAAGTTGCCTCTTGGACCCGCTGCCGTCAGAGTTGCACTGTTGGCATCCCAAGCAAACTCGACTGTTTCCTGTCCGATTGTAGCGGTTTGTTCATGCATCGCCGCAAAGTCGATCGTGCCCGGTGTGTCGTCACCGTAATCAAAGCCTAATGTACCGATGAAGGTTGCTTCGTTACTATCCGCATCCGGTAACATCACCTCATCACCAAGACCACCCTCAATACCATCAGGCACCAAGCCTTCATCATCAACAACGGCATTGGCTTCACCACCTGTTGGCTCATCATTCTCAGCAAGCAACGTGACGGTGGCTGGGGCACTGATTTCACCATCTGGATCGATCAAGGTGTAATCAAACACATCACCCTCATTAGCACCTTGGTTTGGCGTGTAGCTATAGCTGCCATCCAGATTGATAACTAATGTCCCGTTGTTCAACTCAATGACCGTGCCATCCGCCTCAATCAGCGTGACGTCATCCGTATTGTCATCCCCATCATCAAAAATAACGGAGTGAATAGACAGGTTCAGGACTGGTGTGTCGTTGTCATAATCACGACCGGTTTGCGCACCACCATTATTGTCATCATCGGTGATGATATTGCCAGTTGTAACACCATCAACTTGATAGGTGTTATCAGCTGCTACTGGCGAAAACGGCGTCAGCTCACCTTGCGGTACACCGGCCTCACCGTTAATGGTCAACGTTGCAGCGGCACTGTCGCCATCAGCATCCACGATGCTGTAACCAAACTGATCCTGATAGCTATTATCGCCAAGAGCAAAACTTTCGTATTCACTAATATTGACGAAGTAGTCCGAGTTATCGGCAGCAGCGTTGCCATCATCACTGTACGGTACTGACTCGAATACCAGCGTGTTAAAGGCACCGATATTACCGATAGTAAATGACCCAACGTTATTATCATCCATAGCAAATGGCGTGGATGAAGCATACGGATCATTGGCATCATCATTGTTGCTGACAATACCACTGCCAATCCGGTTACCATCGGCATCGAAGGCATGCCAACGCATCGCCTCACCACCATTTTCATTTTGGAACAGATTAGAGAACTGCACCGACGCTGAGAGTACTGGACCATCAAATTTGAATGCCAGTGCTTCACTCAGACTGTCAGAGTAATTAATTTGATCTGGGACAGAAGTATTTTGTCCAGAAGTGCCGCCAACGCCAAAGCCTGGCGCGTTACCGCCTGTCGTGATCGCACCCGTGCCGGTATCACTGAATTTACCATCTGCAGTCAGGAACGACTCGTCCAGTTCAAAGGCCGTCATATTGCTGCCTGTGTTCGTCCAGCCTTCAACGGTTTCGGTATTTTCTGGCAATTTGCTCGGATCAACCTCGTAGCTGTAGCTGCCATCTGCGTTCAGGGTCAGAGTACCGAATTCACCTTCAACTTCGGCTGAGCCATCTTCTGGAATCAATACCACCGTATCGCCAAAGCTGACTGAGGTAACACGACCCGCACCATCACTACCGAAGTCATCGACACCAGCGGGATCAGTCGTGGTATCAACCGCAGTCACCACATTACCGGTAGCGACGCCATCAACAACAGTATCCACATCATCAACGGCAACTGGGCCATCATCTTCAAAGGCCAGCAAGCTGCCAAGGTCAATACCGTCAGAAAGCATATCGCCATCACCGTCAGTCACGGTGGCATTCAGATAGAGCGCCCCCGAGTTAATTACCACTGGTGAGGTTGCTTCATCCGCATCCGTCGGATCATCGTGAATCACAGCGCGCAATTGCGTCAGGGTAACTTCCCCATCGCCATCAACGCTGACAGTGAACACGATTTGATCGCCACTACCATCGTTAACAAAGCCTTCGATAATGCCACCAACGCCGCTACGCAGCGCAACCTCTAAACCGGTTTCTGTATCAAACACACCGGTAGACGCTGAACCTACTTCCAAGTCGTAGGCGACGCTGCCTTCACCATCTGAACCAAAGTCGAATGCAAAGCTACCTGACAAGTCAAGCACTTGCGCCGCATCTGGCGAGCCAATATCCGTTTCATCAACGGTTAATAATCCAAGCGGGGTGACCACAACATTGATATTGATATCGTTAAAGTCATTATCGCTACCAGAATGTTTGTCTTCCCAATTAAGATTGCCCGGCTCAGCGTTATCTTGCACCGCAGTCGCACCATCTTCATTCAATGCCGGATTATCAAACCGGACATTCGTTAACTCACCAGACAGAGGAGTACCGTCCAGTAATACCTGCCAGTTACCCTCCCCATCCTTGGCAAACGTGACCTCTGCGCCATTGGCCAGACCACTATTTAAATCATTGCCATCAGGAATAATGAAGTAGCCAACCGTTGCCGGATCGGCATTGATAGTGATTTCATCAGAGAGATTACCTTGCACATTCGCCCAGATGATTTGACCGCTCACTGGCTCACCATCACCATTCATGATGTAGTAACCAAAGGTATTGTTATACCCTGCGCTACCACCCTCATTGGTCACGGTCAACAACAACGGTTGCTCTGGCTGCTCAACAGTCATGCTTGGGCCATCATCTTCAAAGGTAATTCTTGAACGATTCTGGTTCGCCAGCACAATATTGGCCGCAGCGGTATCGGTATCGCCATCCGCATCGGTCCGTGTAACCTCATATCTCAGCTTCAAGTTACCGCTTTCAGTCAGTAATCCTAATGCTTCATCGAAGGTACTGGTATCGCCATGTGCAATGGCTTCAAACAATGTCGTTTGCAACTGAGGCACACCAGCGATGTCAACAATCGAGATTGAGAACACGACGTCGCCGTCAGTGTCACGGCCTTCGATGTTGCCGCCATTGGTGAACAGCGAAATGGCACCGCCATCTGTCGCACTCAGGTTTGTTGCCAATCCTTCATCAGACAATTCCAGTGACAGGACACCTGTATCAACAACCGGCGTATCTGCACCTGCCGCACCACTGATGGTGAACAGCGCTGTCAGACCACCAACAACCTGTGTGTTCACTTGGGCAAGTACCCCAGTGGCATCGTCAGTATTGCCATTGACAACCTCACCAGCGGCAGCGCGATCATCACCGACGGTTTCATCCAGTGTGACTTCCAGCTGTTTGCCTGCTTGGTCAACTTTTCCAACTTCGATAGACGGACCATCATCTTCAAAGACAACTTGGATACCGCTGTCAGAGGTGACTGTATCGCCATCATTATCGGTGACAGAGAAGTGAATCAGGTCAAGAACGGCTTGTTCACTATTACTTTCCGTATCCGCATGCTCAATCGCTTTCAACTGAAGCAGTAACAAGGCATCGTCACTACCGTCGCCGTTATCACCCGGTTTCAATCCCAACACAAATGCCGCGTCTTGCAACATATCGGCAATCGAACCGTATTGATCCAGACCGCCATCATTGGTCAGACCCACGACGACCTTGGCACCAACCTGGCCAAATTCGCTGTTGCTGATATTGATGCCAAACCCACTGAGGATGCCCTGCAAGGTAGAAAATATGCTGGCATCCAGAGTATAAAGATAGATTGGTTGATCGCCATTGCTGGTTTGCAAGCCAGTATCTGTCCCATCAAAAACATTGCCCTCAGCATCGGTCAGACTAACGAGATTAATGCCATCGGCCCCACCGCTGTATTGCACCGCACTGGTGTTGGTTTGCACACTGAGGCCGAAGAGATTGCCATCCCCCAGCAGCTCAGTAGCAATCTCAACGCCATCGCCATTTGGATCCAGGTCAAACAATCCCAGCGACGGTAAATCCAGGCCCAACAGTGAGATGAGATCACTTGCCGTGATATTCGCACCGCTTAAAGTGAATTGTGGGTCTTCATTTTGAGCCTCACCTGACTCGTCGTGTTTAATGGTAATGACACCATTATTGGTCATGACAGGAATATCATCCTGAATTTCAATCGCAAACTGACCTTCACCAGCACCGGTAACAGTATCACCGTCACTATCGGTCGCAACCAGAATACTGCTGAAATCAATGCCGCTGACTGAACCACCATCCGTGACTAACTCGACGTTTTCAGTGTTTGTATCATCGTCAACATGATCCAGCTGATCCTGTAGATCGAATACATACGAACCATCTGCATTGACCGTGAGGGTAAATACGGTCAGACCGCCAGCAGACGCAGTCAGCACATTACCGCTGACGCTGTAGCTGACCGCATTACCATTTGAATACAGGCTTGGCAGACCACTGACATCATCAGAAAGACTGATAGTCACCGGCGCATCGGCACCGGCGCTGAACAACGCGGACAGTGAGCCAGTTAAACCGCTGACTTCGTCATCATCGTTGGTATCACCAGCCTCTTTATTGCCTTCGCTGTTATCAAGCGTTAAGAACGACATACCATCTTCTTCAACACTCGCCGTAACCGCTTCGGCTTGTTCATTAACAATCGGTGCGTCATCTTCAATCCGATAAGCAATACCGCTCAAATCCAGATCCGCACTGACGGTATCGCCATCCGCATCAGTCACCGATTTACTCAACAGCAAGGTTCCCGCTTCCAGCAACATGCTCATCGCTTCGTCGCTATCGGTGGTGTCGTCATGCCAGATGTTTTGCAGCAGCTCCAGTGTTACAACACCGTTGCTATCCACGCTGATGGTGAAGTAATCAACACCATCAGCAGAGCCGACAATGGCACCACCGACTTCATTCAGGACAATTTCTGCACCCTGACCGTAACCATCGGTGTCAGCAGTAGACGTATCTGTGGTATCAACGGCATACAGACCAGTTACAATATTTTCACCACTCAGTGACAGGCTGTAAGCTGTCGTGCCGTCTTCGTCGGCACCCACGCTACTGGTGAAGTAGCCACTGAAATCAAAGCTGGCCGTGGCAGAGCTAACCGCACCCGTTTCAGGATTACCGTTCTCCAGACCTGATTCGTCGACCGCCAGAACTGGCAATGCAAACATATTGATATTGTCGAGGTAAGCCCCAAATTCGTTGGCGTCTCCTAACCCTTCAAAGGTCAATGTTTGCGGTGAAGTGGTGTCCATACCGGTGAATGTCAGTGTGATAGTGGTCCAGCCACCAGCCACTTCAGTCAATTCTGCCGTTACACCGACAGGCAGACCCTCAACGGTGACATTGCCACCGGCATCTGAATTCACGTTGAAGCTGTATTCACCAAAGCTGACAGACATATCACTGTCATCTTCATGATTTGGCCGCGGCTGATAATCAAAGCTCAGAATGACATCGGCACTTGGCAGTTCGACATCCGTAGAAAGCTGGGTCAGCAATGTCTCGTTATTATCCGTATCCAGCTCGGCATGCACATCGCCATCAGAGGCGGAGGCATCACCCGCATTACCGGATTGAATTTCAAGACCCGCGCCATTGACGTTCCAGACAATGCCGGCATCCCCAGACACCGTACCGCCACCAACGCCAACAACGGTAAAGCCATTACCACTCAGGTTTGGCGCAAAGCCTTCAAATGATTCGCTGAAGAAGTTAACAGCCAAATCCGTTGTCGCTTCAACAACCGGAATATCATCCTGCACATTAATGACAAACTGGCCTTCACCAGCACCGGTGACAGCATCACCGTCACTATCGGTCGCCACCAGAATGCTGCTGAAATCAATGCCGTTGACTGAACCGTCATCCGTGACTAATGCGAAATTTTCAGTGTTTGTATCATCATCGACATGATCTAGTTGATCAAGTAGATCGAACGCATAAGAACCATCGGCATTCACGGTCAATGTGAATACATCCACACCGTCAGCTGTCGCAGTCAGCACATTACCGACCACACTGTAGCTCACCGCATTCCCGTTTGAATACAAGCTTGGCAAACCACTGACATCATCAGAAAGACTAATGGTCACCGGCGCATCGGCACCGGCGCTGAACAACGCTGTCAGCGCGCCCGCCTCACCAGTCACTTCATCGTCATCGTTACTATCATCAACCGTCGCTTTGTTACCTTCACTGTTATCCGATGTTGCCAACGACATGCCATCTTCTTCGACCGTCGCTATCACGGCAGCTTCTGGATCCAGGTTTGCAACCGGTGCATCATCTTCAAAGCCAAATACGCCTTGGCTCAAATCCAGACTGCCTGTTGCCGTATCACCATCCGCATCAGTCAGGCTGTAATTAATTTCAATCGTGCCCGCATCTAAAATCAATGAGACGGCTTCATCGGCATCATTCACATTTGGATGCCAAACGTTATCTTCTTGGGTCAGTGTCACAACACCGGTTGCAGGATCAACGCTGATAGTAAAGTAGGTATTGCCATCCAGCATACCGGCAATGGTGGTGCTATCAACTTGTACCAGCTCGATTTCCTCACCCTGGCCATAGCCATCACCATCATCGCCTGCAAATTGCGTGTCATTGCTATCGACGGCAAACAAACCACTGCCGATCGGCTCCTCACTCTCTGCCAAAGTCAAGCTGAATTCTTCGGTACCCTCAATATCGGCACCTACGCTACCCAGGAAATAACCACTCAGATCCAGCGTTGCAGAGGCACTAACCACATCACCTGATTCTGGATTACCACCAGGCAAGCCGGACTCGTCAACAACCAAAAGGCTGTTGCCGTACAGATTGATGTTATCCAGATAAGCCCCTAACGTATCCGCATTACCCAGACCTTCAAACAGCAAAGTTTGTGGGCTGCTGGTATCCATACCGGTAAATTTCAGAACCACATTGGTCCAACCGCCACTGACCGATGTCAAACTACCTTCAACGCCAGCTGGCAGACCGGCAAAGCTGACATTACCTGCGCTATCAGACAGGATCGTCACTTCAACACCACCCAAAGACACCAGCATATCGCTATCATCTTGGCTGCTCGGACGTGGCTGGTAATCAAAGCTCAGCGTAATATCGCTGGTCGGCAACATGACTTCGGTGGAAATTTGCACCAGGCTATTGCCATTAGGATCTGCATCCAGTTCTGCATGAACATTACCATCTGATGGTGAAGCACCACCGGTGTTGCCAAACTGAATTTCAATACCTGCTTCGTTGACGGTCCAGATATGGCCGGCATCACCAGAGACGTTGCCGCCACCTAAACCAACAACATCAAAACCACTGCCTTGGGTTGAAAAGCCTTCAAATGATTCACTGAAGAAATTAACCCCTTGAACTGTGACAACCGGAACATCATCTTCAACGGCAATCACAAACAATTGACTACCGGCACCGGTGACGCTGTCGCCATCGGCATCCGTCGCGGTCAAAACACTACTGAAGTCAATGCCATTCACCGAAGTCACTGGCTCAACACCCGGTGCACTGGTTTGCAGCGCTATATTTTCGTCATTATTGCCATCATCAACGTGATCTAATTGCGCTTGCAGATCGAACTCATAGGAGCCGTCTGCATTCACCGTTAACGTGAACACGGTAACCGGACCAGCCATTGCAGTCAGCGTCGTGCCATCAGGGCTGACGCTGTAAGTAATTGCTGTGCCATTGGAATAAAGCGTTGGCAGCGCACTGGTGTCATCAGACAAACTGATAGTCAGTGGTGCATCCGCCCCAGAGTCAAACAAAGCGCTCAGGGTACCGGCAACACCGCTTACTTCATCATCGCTATTGCTATCACCACTTGCTGCTTTATTACCTTCGCTATTATCGCCAGTCGCCAAAGACATACCATCTTCTTCAACCATCGCACGTACAGGTTCAACCTGTTCGGCAACAGAAGGTACATCATCAATCACATCAACTGTGACTTGAGCATGGCCTAACAAACCATTGGTATCACTGGTAAAGACACCAATGCCGGTGATAGTGATCACTGAGTCACTCAAACCATCCGTATTATCGGGATCAGGGTGTGGCAATGGGCCAAGCAGTTGGACATTGACATCAACGGTACCCGCACCAAAGTTCGGGTTGCTCAGGCTGACAACGATGACATCCGTGCCATCCAATGCGCCGATGATCTGACCGCTTTCAATTCTCCAATCCAATTCAGGACCAGGTAATCCATCGACATTCACTGTCGTGGCAGGGCTTAAAGTCATACCAAAACCATCCAGCGCACCATCACCCGGTGTAAAGGTAACCGTGGTGGTTGCGGTATCGGTAATTTCGTCTTCCTGAACTTCTAATCTGACTGGTTGACCCGCTGGTGGATCAAATTCTGGCTCAGGAGTCGGTTCTGGCGTCGGCTCAGGGGTTGGTTCTGGCGTCGGCTCAGGAGTTGGTTCTGGCGTCGGCTCAGGAGTTGGTTCTGGCGTCGGTTCAGGAGTTGGTTCTGGCGTTGGCTCAGGAGTTGGCTCAGGAGTTGGCTCAGGAGTTGGCTCAGGAGTTGGCTCAGGAGTTGGTTCTGGCGTTGGCTCAGGAGTTGGTTCTGGCGTCGGTTCAGGGGTTGGTTCTGGCGTAACATCATCTTCCAGCAGATTAATGTCTTCTGGTGGTGCATCAAATTCGTTAAATACACCGATCGTTTCAAAGCCATTGGTTGGCGTCACTTCCGGATTCAGGTAATTCCGGAATACCAGCACAGTGCTACCCTCGGAGCCATCAACACCGGTACCCGCACCCGCGGCAGTTGCTTCAGCCAAAAGTGATGGGTCTTCGCCATCCAACAACGCTTGTTGAATCGCCGCCACATCGTCATCAATAACCGTCTCGGCTGTTTCTGTCACTGGTGCATCCGGATTAAATACATCCAGATCCAACAGCATTTGTGAGCTGCGTCCCATATCCAGCTGACTACCATCCAGGAAGGCTATTTCAATCGCCCCGGCTGCGCCTGTGGTAATGAGTTCATGTTGATAAATTTTATCGCCAACTTGCAGATTACGAATCGTGCCATCCAAGGCGGTGGCGGTGGCGGAACCGACAAGAACTGAAACTGTACCGATGACTGTAGCCATGATGTTTCTCCTGAAACCAAATAAAAGTTGTGAGTAGAGCTATCCTGATGATGGAGTTTGCACCGTGCAAAGCAGACTGACTACTGTACTTTGGTACTAATCAATGAAATTTTTTTAAAATTGTGTCGCCGCGCCCGCATTATCAACCTTTCAGCACACAGAAAAATGGGTTGTCACCGCGATGCTGTACGGCATCAGGCAATCAATTGATCGTCATCCAAAATGAGCCGTTGCGCACTAATAACCGAGGCACCACCGGGCAGCACACCCCCTTGCGGATCGCTGATATCCAGCCAGAAGTGCTCATTCGATTCGGCCGTGACATCCTCGATTAATTCGACCGCAATGACGGTCTGTTGCTGGCTGCCATAAATCACGGCACGCCCGGCAACCGCAATATAGTCTTCCCCTGCCAGCGCAGTGCCATCTCGGGTTTGATAAGCCACACTGACTGATTCACCCGGCGCAACCACACCGGTAAACTGCAATAGAAAATAAGCACGCTGCACCGACCCCGGATCACCTTCAAGAACCGCTGTCACAACCTCCTCAGGATGTTGCGGCGCATCCGGATAGGTCTGTTGAATTTGAGTATCAATCCATTGCGTGTAGCTACTCACACGCTGCCAGAATGCCAACTCACCAAAGCTGCTATCGATGGTTTCGTTGGTATCCAGATACTGATCGCCCTGAGCAAACCGAGCTATATAGCTGGCAACACCCGCCACCTGTCCATCTATAAAAGCCGGGCCACCGCTGTCGCCCGGCGTAATCAGTCCTTCCAAAAGGTTCTGACCAAGATCATTAACGCCCATCAATTGCCCCAGACTATCCAAAGCAACTGAGCCATCATCAAAGTCGGCGACCAGTTGCGTCCCCGCGACGGGTCCCCAGCTCATTTGATCAAAGGTAAATAAATCCAGCGTACCCACATCGGTATCAAAGCGATTTTGTGCAACCAGCCGCTCGGCACTGGTTGGAACCTCACTGGTCACGCCCTCGGCCCCCGCGCCCGGTCTGCCATACCCAACCAGATCAAACACCTGATGCAGTTCATCGCGCTGCCGATAAAGATCATAGCGTCGGGCATAATCAGGCGCCGGTTGCGCCAACGTCAGCAGTGCCACATCGTAATTTTGGGAAACCGAATCATAGGCAGGCAAAATCGTCAGCAGACTGGCAGAAATGGTAGTGCTGCTGCCAAAAGGGGCATCAAAGCGCACCTCAACCGAATCAGGGTTGGCATCAAACAAATGCGCTGCCGTTAAAATCATCTGCCCGCCGTAGAGCAGACTGCCAGAGCCAACAATGCCCTCAGCAAAAATTTTAACCACGCCGGAATAGCGCGCATCATCAGCGCCCTGATAAACAGACAAACGATAATCTTCAGTTGTCGCAACCATCCCGGACTCCCGCCGTTAATAATCGCTGATGTCGTTCAGCCTAGTTGATGATACACCTTGCAAGTTGCGTCGGCACACTGTTGCCAGGTCAACTGTGCTGCGCGTTGTCGGGCCTGTGCGCGTAGCGACAGGCCTGCCGTTTCATCCAGAAGCAGATCTGACCAGGCTGTCGTTATCGCGTCAGTTTCCTGCGGGTCAACCAATATCGCCGCGCCGTCAGCAAACTCAGCCATGGCAGAATGCTGTGAGGTCATGACTAAGGCACCACATGCCATCGCCTCTAAAACAGGCAAGCCAAAGCCTTCATACAAAGAAGGATATAAAAATAAACGACAACCGCTATACAGCGCGCGCAACGCCACCTCATCAACATAACCGGTATAGCGAATCACGCCCTGCTGACGACCGCGCTGGATTTGCTTTTGTACATCAGCAGACAACCAGCCTGGGTCGCCGGTTATCACGAGAGGAAAAGCCTGCCGCATGGACAATGGCAAATTCATAAAACTCTGGATCACCCGCTGGTGATTTTTTCGTGGCTCCAGCGTACCCACCATCAGATTAAAGCCACCTGCCGTCAATCCAAACGCCGCCAGCTCTGTTTGCTGTTGCGGCCCAGTGACGGGCTGAAAAAAGGGAGAAACACCAAGATGAATCGCCGTGATCCGTGACGCCTCCACGCCGAGCAAAGCCATGATTTCCTGTTTTTGAAACGCGGAATCAGTAATGATGTGATCCGCCTGTTTTGCCGTCTGATGGACCATATCACGCCAATAATTAACGCGTGCCGGCAGGTGAAATTCAGGAAATCGCAGGAAAGACAAATCATGCACCGTACTCACACGAGGCCCATGAAAGCGGCGCAGTTGATATTGCGGCGAGTGATAAACCGCCCCGGTCTGATGCCGCGTTTGTCGCCACAAACGTTGATCGGCAAGCCTTTGTTGCCCACTGCGTAACATTGGTCCCAATGAACTACTGGCAAGCGATTGCCGGAGCTGCGTGGTCACCGACCGGCTTTGCGCTACCGGTGCCGATAGCGCCGTCGGCGATAACACCTTGCCTTGACGAACCAGATGCAGCGACGCTATCTCTGGATGTGTGGCGAAAGCCTGCGCCAGATTCAGCGCATATCGACCAATCCCGGTCAGTGGCGCACGAATCACATCAACGTCAAAAAATAACTTCAAGATCCTGCCACCGTTTTAAAAACCCGCTTTAAGGCATTCATCCTCAGCGACGCTGGCGACCTTTAATCAAACTTAAAGGTGTCGTCGCCATCCTCACCAAACAACGCATCCAGATCAACTTCATCTACAGCGGCTGGCTGTTGCTGCTTGGCGATTTCATTATGCAGTTCCGTTAATTTTCTGAATACCGATAGGCGCGGTAAAGACAGTAATTGACCATACGCCACCCCCAACGCCCCGGATTTGGCCAACGCCGCCAACGTATCCGGCGCCAATGCCTTGAGCTTTTTATCATCGACGATAAACAGCTCTTTCAAATAATCCGGGTTTTCTTCCGGATTTTTCAACATCGTGCGCCAAGGTTTCAAAATACCGGCATCTGCCAAGGCGGTAATCGCTTTTTCGGTCACATCACGACTGCTTTCATACACTTCCAGAAAACGGACAATTTTTTCTGTTTGCGGTGTCAACGCCCCATTGTCATCAAAAAACCGCTGATCGCCGGACTCTGCCTGCGCAACAAACCGGTCACTGCGACTATCAAAGCCCAGTACCCTTTTGCCCTCAGGAGTGTGAATCATCTTGAACGGATAAGTCCGAAAGGTCGCCGGTAGATAACCGCCCAGCCAACGCCCATTGGGATGTAGGAAATCATTTTTTCCTGGCACAGGCGACAACACGGCCACCATTAACCAGCGGGATGACTCACCTTGCTTGATCGGCATAAATGCCACCGGCATGGTCGCCATGACATGCGCCAGTTCATCAGCGACAATCGGGGAGATGTGAAAGGTTTTGGCAAATTCAAAGCCATGTCTCGGCTGCCAGCCGGCTTTAGCATGTTGCTGACTGTCAATCGCGAAAACGTGCGGTTGCTTTGATTCGGTCATATTTCTCGATCCTCCGCTATTGCATCTGAATTAACCGGAAAAGCGTCTGCACAAATATTGATAAATTTCATGCAGGGCCGAAGGACCATCCTCACCTTCCTGATCCTCTGCAGCCGACGCGCGTGCTTTTCTGACAGCCTGCATCTCTTCACCAAGCAATTGCACAATCCGACGGTCAGCAGGCAATGGAATCAAACTATGAACCCAGCCAACCAGACACCATCGCTCGCCCTTGGTTACTGGATTAACACGATGACGGACACCCGTATCGTAGATAACAATTTCGCCCGCTTTTCCTTTCACTCTGCTTTTGAAGTGGCCGAAATCCATCTCGAGTTCGCCCCCTTCATAATCGTCATTTAAAAACAGGGTAAAACTCAAATCCGCGCGGCGAGCATCCATATGCGCATTATCAAAATGCCAATCATATTTGCCACCAGCCGGATAATGCGCAAACCTTAAGCTCAATATCAGTTTGGGAAACGTCAAAAAACGAAAGCGCGCATCGTCGTACAGATTCTTTTGAATTTGTGCCAACAAAGGCGCTGCTTTCGGGTTTGAGCTGCCCGCCTGAAGATTATTTTTAATATTCTTTGCGTAGCCCTTGGCAGTCTCCCGACCATCCTTGAGTTCAAGCTCACGCGCTGCATCGAGAATACGCTGCGCGTTTTCAGCCGTATAGAGCCTAATCAGTTTCATCATGTCACCTTATCATCAAGAAGACTGCCAGGTTTGATTGCCTGCGGATTAGTGTTTGCTGACGTCTTCAGGTAGCTGAGATTTCAAGGTCGCAACATACGTTGATCGTGCAGTGCGGGCCATTCCTAATTGGACATTTAAACGCTGAATCTCGTTATCTGCTAACTGTACATTGTGAATTTGCACGCGAGCGTCTTCAGACAAGTTGTCTAACTCGTAGCTCACGCCATCAATAGTGATTGTTTTAGATTGTTCGGACATTTTTCATTCTCCAGATAAACAAAAGCCCCACATGATAAACCATGCGGGGCTTGGGATTAAAGCATTTGGCCTTTGCATGTCACCGACAAGCGAATGACAACTAACCAAATCCCTAATTTGGCCTTAACACATTTCCAACCTTGGGCGAGTAAAAATCCTTTTCTTGCACCAAGATCGAATGTACCTAAATTGACCAAATTAGTAAAGTCAAAGTTCTACTGTTTAGCAATTTATGACCATTTTGTTACACCATTGATCCCCTTTTCATCCGCTTAGTCATCACTCGCTCGTGTGATAATGCTGTCAACGCGGTAAGTTAAGGGTGAATTGGCGTCACTCAGTCTCAAAAACCAGCGTTGCGTATACCGGCACACTCAACCCGATGGCATCAAGCCCAGCCACTTTTTGTAACGCCTTGATGCCGTTTTCCAGTCCAAAATCAGCGGCCTTGACTAAAATAGGGCGAATCGTCGTCGCCAGTACAGAATTCGCCTGGGTTTTGACAACTTGCAAGTCAGCATCCATCGTGACGCTATGCCCCTGTAACGAAATCTCTAACGGCAACGTCATTCGCGTCCGCTCTCCAAGTTGCATGGCGTTAATTGCTGCCATGTCAATTTGGGTCGTGATCTCTGCCGTCGGCATTGATTGCACCTGAAACAAGATCTCTCGCATTCGCTCATTGCGAATCGGAATCAGCGTTTCCACACTGCTCAAATCAATCGTTACCTGCGCCTCGCCTGTGGCATTGACGCTGCCCGACAATGCCGTGAAATGATGATTTTCAGCAACCTGATTATTTTTAATCGACGTGAAATAAAGATGCGAATTAGCCGCATCAAGCGTCATCTCGGCCATCACGGCCTGACTCAACAGCAGCCAGAGAGTGCTGGTCAGTATGGTCAATAATTTTTTTGGCATCATTTTTCTCCTAATTGATTAATTGGCAAGCCGGCGCGGATGCTTACTGTCGTCCCATAATGCCAGACGCGCTATAAAACCGACATGATAGATTCGTCTGCAAACCCTTTGTTTGTCCCTTTTGTTATACCAAAGGTTGCTTGGCGGACTATCCTATCGAATAAAGACAACCTGACTGAAAATACCGATGCTTATCTCAGCACATCTACCGACCCTGTTGGACTCGGCGGCGTGGTGGATCGGTCATAAACGAAGTCGTTCTGGCAGGCAGCGGTGGCACATCAAAGGACACCGGCGGCTTGTCAGCGAGGTGCTGCGCCGCCATGTGCTGATACGCCATTTCGAGATGTCGCGTGAAGCGGACGGTATCAAATAACGGTTGCACGCGACGCTGTTCACGGAGTTTTTGTTTTAGGGCTTGTAATGTTGCCGGCGAACGACTTAACGCCACGGCCAGATCGGCCATCTCATCAAGGTTATGGGTGATCAACTCCGGTAAGCCACATGCCTGCAGCAAACTGGCCGACACCCGCGAAGCAAAATGGCCACCTTTCACAGCCACTATTGGCACGCCTGCCCATAAGGCATCCACTGCCGTGGTATGGGCATTATAAATTTCCGTATCCAGCATCAGATCAGCATGCTGCATTCGTTCCAGATTTTTGGCTTGTCCCGTTCTATCCGCAAAGATCAGCCGCTGCGAGTCTATCCCGTGTGCAACCAGACTTTGTTGCAACACAACGCGTCCTGTTTGCGACGGTGCCAATACCCACAATACGGTTTCCGGTATCCGTACCAAAATAGACAACCAGCTTTGCCAAGTGGCCTCGGTGACTTTGTAAAGTTGGTTAAAACTACATAAAACAATGGCTTCCTGAGGTAAACCATGGTCCTCGCGGCAACTGGATGTTGTATCAATAAAGCGTTGATTATCGGTACAAAAATAACTTTCCGGTAGCCGGCAAACTGCCTCGCTATAGTGCACACGACTGGTATCTGGCACCACGATCGGATCGGCAATCACAAAATCGATAAAATCCGCTCCCGATGTTCTCGGCATGCCTAAATAAGTGACTTGAACCGGCGCAGGACGATGCGCCAAAATAGCCAACCGATTGTCCTTGGTGTGGCCTTTTAAATCGACCAGAATATCAATACCATCTGCTTCGATCCTTGCCGCCGCTTGCGCATCCGTCATGTCATGGATGGCGACGCGATGGCGCACCGTCTGTTCAAATAATTGCCGATAGTTATCAGACTTAGCGATGGGGCTGTGATCATAAGCCACCACCTCAAACCGGGATGTATCATGTTCGCGCAATACACCCAGAAACAAGTGCAGGGTCGCATGATTACAAAAATCACTACTCAGATAACCAATGCGCAATCGACGCTGCGACAGTGCTGGCATCCTTTTTATCTGTCGGTCGATACGCCCAAACAAACGGGCGCATACCGCCTGGCTCTGCTGCAAATTAATGGCCTCATCCTGACACCACGAGACATGATTGAATGGTGACTCATCCAGATAGGTTGCGGCGTCAGGCGCCTGATAGCGTTGCCATAACGCGCGCGTCATGATGCGTACCGCGTCCCATTGCAGATCTTGCTGCCACGTGCTCAAGTCTTTGTACCAGCGAACTTTAGCCTCAGGAAACAAACTCATGGCACGCACCATTAATTTGGCCGCCGCTGCCGTATCACCTAACTGATTTAACACCGTATAAGCCTGTTGAATCAGCAATATGCTGCTGGCATTTTCAGCCAGCCAACCGGCCTGCTGACGGGTTTGTTGCTGATCGCCCGTCTGCTGCGCCATTTGCATCAACAATAATCGCAACTGTGCATTATCGGGATCCTGATGCAGGGCTTTTTGGTAGGCGCTAACAGCATGTGGGTAATCACCGGCCTGCTGATAGCAGACGCCGGCTTGTTGCCAAGTACTGGCCTGTTGCACTGTTGGCAACAGCTTACTCAAATGCGCATAGGCACTGGCAGCGATGCTAAATTGCTTTTGCTGCTGGCTGTGTCGCGCCAGCTGTTGCCACAGATCGGCCCGTCGCGGCCATTGCCGACACTGCTGTTGCAACTTTTTGAGTGCTTGCGGGGACAATGCCGATGGCGGCGCAGATAAAGTGGGTTGCATTTTCAAACATCTTTTAACACAAAGCTTATCATAGTGTCAGTCATTTTTTTCAATCAATAGGTCGGCATCGACCATAAAAAACCCCATGCTGTTGCCAGCACGGGGTTTTTCGATTCAGCCAGCGGCTGCAAGCAACCGCTGTCAGAGGTCGACCAGAAAAGTCTCATGGCGTTAAGCCAAAGATATCTTCAAAGTCTGTTGTTGACTCCGCTGAACCAGTCAGGTTGATGTTGCCCAGTTCAGTGTTACCACCTTCCAGGCTGTAACCAAAGTCAATGGTTCCCAGCAAGGTCGCACCGGTGAAGCCATCGGTACCAGCGTTGTCTACGTCAGACTGGACGCTGAATACTTTGTATTCACCCGAGTTCAGGTTGTTTTCAACCAGTACGATAGATTGGTTCGTATCACCTACCTGATCAGTTTTCGCACCTTCAGATGCCGCATCACCAGCTTCATTGAACAGTGACAGCAATTGTGAACCGGTCAGTGAACTGAAGTTTTGGTCACCTAATGTACTGTCATAGTTATCAACGGTAGCAAAGTTGATGATCGCCACTTCATTGGCACCCAGGTCAGTGACCGCATCCAGCGTGGTATCAATACGCACTTCTGACAAATCATTCGGCGTATTCGCTGACGAATCTGATGTGTTAGTCAAAAACGCGGTGAAGTCCAAACGGTGCACACCCACATCAGCATAGTCTGAACCAACTGAATTAGCATCGTAAGTGAAGGCACCATCGAAGAAATTGACTACCGATACTTTACCGAAAGTATCACTGATCACCAGCGTATTGGCACTCTCATCATTTGAGTCCAGAACCAGCAAGTCATTCGTACCGGTACCCATATCGATTTCACTGTAGTTCCGCGTACTTGGCCCACCAGCGATATCAGTAGAACCACCAGTAATTGGATTCTGATAATCGTAAACACCACGTTCATTAGTACCCAGCATAACAGCGCCTGAACCCGTACCATCGGCAACAATTGAACCCGCATCACCATTAAAGGCAGCACGGATATCGCCAGCAGAATCTAGATTAGTTGAATCTACTTGTTGTTCAGTATCAATCAGACCTTGAGCAATCGCATTCAACACGCTGTCGCTTGTTACAACAACTTCACCTGTCGCTGGGCCAGGACCCGCGACTAAGGCCGGTTGATACAGGCTGATTGCCAAGTGATTTTCACCTCTCACCAATGAATTCACATCGATACCTTGTGCACCTTCATCCATGTCAATACCCAGCAGACGCGCTAACTCTGGATTGTTGCTAATCGCATCAGCAATCGCATTGTTGATATCGATTTGCGTGGCAACATAGTTGTTGGCCGCAGTGGTTTCAACAGTAACGGTGCTTTCAAAGCCGGCAAACATGGCCGTCAGTTGCGCTTGATACAAGACACGACCGCCACCTTGCAGACCGAAGGCATCACCGAAGGTTTGTGGGCCAGTGATATCACCAAATTCCCACGTGCCTGTGCTGCCACCTGTTACACCGCTTACACCCGCAGTATCGATTTCAACGAAATCACTGCCGCTGCCCGCCATCACATCAACGTTGGCAATACCACCGACGAAGACATAATCATCACCACTGCCGGTGCTGATATCCAGATTATCCAGCAGATACATGGTGGATTGGGATACGCCGCTATCCAGTGTGACTTCGATTGAATCACCGTTCGCACCGGTAGAGACCATAAAGCCTTCACCAATGGTATCGACTGAGTCACCGTCAATGTCATAGATGATGGTATCGCTACCCGCACCAGTCACGGTTGAAGTGTATACGCCGTTATCATCTTTCTCTGCGTTGTAGAACACATCGCCGCCACCCGTTGCGCTGAACGTATCAATGTTCTGTGCCGCAAAAACGGTACCGATGTACAAATCACCAAAGAAGGTGTTGGCATTCAGGTTCGTCAGTGTACCGCCAAATGGTGCAGACGCACTTTGACCTTGCAGTTCATTTGACAATAAACCACGCACAGTCAGCGCCGCGTAAGAATCATCTGTACGGGTTTCTGAATCAATGTTAACGGTACGCAGCGCACCATTGGTTGATGTGATGTAACCCAGGTTCGATGGACGATCTTCGTTACCCAATACTTCGATATTGAATACTTCAATACCGTCGTTTTGGTCAACATCATCATCAATAGAGTCTTGATCTTTACCACCAATGATTAGGTTACCACCGTCACCGTCCTGACCGACTTTGTGCAGCTCAACATCAACCGAAATCGGTGTGATTTCAGTGGTTGGATCAAATGTCGAGAACGAGTTGTTCAAGTCAGTGTCGCTGGCATCTTCTGCTGTATCAATCGATACGCCAGTCAATGGCTCTGGACCGTCATTTGAAATGATGATCGGGAAGTAAGGGACCTGCAGGGTCGCCTGCTTGGAAGCCAGCAACCGGGATTGAGAATACCGCATTTTCAACCGGCGCCAAGGCAGCAGATACGTCAGAGAAACCGTCGGCATCCAGCTGGGCATTAATCGCATCAACGATCGCTTGGTAAACAGTGGTGTAATCCAGTGTGTCATCAGCAGCAATCGCTGAGATATCAACGGTTACCACTGTTTCACCAACGGCAAACTCGATGTTGTTGAATTTTTCAACTGAGTTACGGCCGGCTTCGTTTTCTACCGCGTTAACCAAACGTACCAATAACTGCGCACCTGAGGTTTGCTGACCTGTTACCAGATAATCTTCATCAAAGAAAACTGTCAGGTCTGATGCATCTTCATCAGAGTTAAAGTTGTCAGTGTGATCCATGGTGATGGTCATTTCTGACGTGTTGCGGATGGTCGAACCATCGTTAGCCAGTGTCGTCAGGTTTTCGATAACCAAGTCACCGTCTGAGTAGGCAGAACCGATTTTTTGAACGCCCAGCATTTTAGACGCATCAACAACAACGGTATTTTCACCTTCGCCAGACATATCCAACGCTTCAAATTCAGCGATTTCAATGCTGGTTGTACGTGGTTGAACATCGGTGATAGTGCTGGTGTCGGTACCAACAAATTCAGAAACCAACTCAGCATACAACGTGTCGGTACCCGCACCACCGTCTAAACGGTCAGCCGTTGACAGTGAGTTAGATACACCACCCGCAAATGGGTTTTGCATGATTGGCGCATCAAAGAAGTCGTTATTGGCTGTACCAGTAAAACGATCGGTACCTGACGTCAGCAGGAATTCATCACCCGGCACACCTGGATCAACAGGCTCTTCATCAGCCAGATCATCAATTGAATCTTGTGCCGCAGTTACGGTGGCATCGTCGTCTGATACCATCAGCTCGTCATCAAAACGCAGTGAGCCCAGATCAGCAGGTGCTTCATCCAGATTTTGTGCTGCGTAGTTAGACACAGCAACCCGGTTTAAAAACTGGTCTTGTGCAGGACCGGCATTTTCAGGTTGCTTAGCCGCGAAAATAATCGCTTCGACAACCGCACCACGGTCGCCGCCATTATCCGCTAATTCTTGAACCCAGAAAGCGATACCGTCTGGATCGTCAGCAATGGTTTTATTGAATGTGTTTTGGTAAATCCACTCAACAAAATCCTGGTCATTATCTAATGCACTGCCAAAGTAGTCTTGCGCAGCGGTGGTGCCCAGCATGATGTTGGCAACTTCTGACACATCATCTGTGGCAGAAAAGGTCTGCCAAAAGGCATTACCTTCGCCTTCCGATGCACGATTAAAAATCGCGACGTAAAGCTCAGATACTTGCGTTTGTGATAAAGCCATTCTGTACTCCTGTTAGATAGGGTGAGCTGACACTTAACTGCGCGTCATTTCTGTGCAGCAGTCAAGTCGACGGCCTTGTAAAACCGATTGTTTTAAACCCTATCATAGGATGTGCGTGATTGGCGAATATCACCAAAATACAAGCATAAAAAAACCCGCCCTGTTGCCAGAGCGGGTTTTTTGGTTCATTCAGCCATGACAAGTCACGACTGTCAGATGACCATTTACACCATCTTATGGAGCAACCGAAGTCAATCCAAAGACATCGTTAAAGTGGGCATCTGAATCCACCGAACCGGTCAGGTTGATGTTACTCAACGTGTCACCATTGGTCACGATAGTACCATCAGTTTCATCAACATCCGTTGGTGTTTCACCACGGCTGATGCTGTAACCGAAGTCCAGCGTACCCAGCAGTGTTGCACTGGTGAAGCCATCTGTACCAGCGTTATCCACATCGGATTGAACGCTGAATACTTTGTACTCACCTGCATTACGGTTGTTTTCAACCATGACGATAGTTTGGTTGATATCCTGAACTTGATCTGTTTTCGCACCTTCTGAAGCCGCACCACCAGCAGCATTCATCTCTGCCAGTAATTGTGATGCAGTCAGGGTCGCGAATGACAAGTTCGTTGTCGCACCATTCCAACCGTCAACCAAGTTGAAGTCAACAACGGCGACTTCGTTCGCGCCCAGATCGGTCACGTCGGTTTCCAGCGCCGTGGCAATACGCATTTCAGACAAGTCATTCGGTGTATTGTCAGACTCATCCATGGTATTGGTCAGGTATGCGGTGAAGTCCAGACGGTGAATACCGACATCCGCCAACTGAGTACCAACCGTATCGTCTTCTTCATAAGTGAATGTATCTTCACCACTATCGAAGAAGTTAACGACAGACACTTTACCGAAGATGTCGGTGATCTGAATGGTGTTGGCACTCAAATCAGCTGAGCTTAATACCAGCAGGTCATTGGCACCCGTACCCATGTCAATTTCAGAGTAGTTGATGTCGCCACCATTACCGCTGCCACCGCCATTTGGCGCTTCATACTCATACAGACCGCGACCAATCTCGCCACCATCATAAGCAATGGTACCCAGACCAGCGATACCACCGGTACCGACTGAACCGTCTTGCAGCAGTGAACCGGCATCTTCGTTAAATTGAGTACGGATACCATCGGCATCGCTCATCAACGAAGAGTTTGGTTCTTGCTGCGTTGCAATCAGACCTTCAGCCAGATCATTCAAGACAGTAGTGTTAGTCACCGTCAATTCACCTGGACCTGCTGTACCGTTAGCACCAGAACCTGCACCGGCATCGACCAATGTTGGCTGATACAAGCTGATGGCAAAGTCATTCAGACCTTCTACCAGCGAAGCAACATTGATAGTTTGCAGACCGGTGCCCAGCGTTTCTTCAAGCAAACGCGCCAGTTCCGGGTTACTGTCAATCGCATCAGCAATCGCATTGTTGATATCGATTTGCGTGGCAACATAGTTGTTGGCCGCAGTGGTTTCAACAGTAACGGTGCTTTCAAAGCCGGCAAACATGGCCGTCAGTTGCGCTTGATACAAGACACGACCGCCACCTTGCAGACCGAAGGCATCACCGAAGGTTTGTGGGCCAGTGATATCACCAAATTCCCACGTGCCTGTGCTGCCACCTGTTACACCGCTTACACCCGCAGTATCGATTTCAACGAAATCACTGCCGCTGCCCGCCATCACATCAACGTTGGCAATACCACCGACGAAGACATAATCATCACCACTGCCGGTGCTGATATCCAGATTATCCAGCAGATACATGGTGGATTGGGATACGCCGCTATCCAGTGTGACTTCGATTGAATCACCGTTCGCACCGGTAGAGACCATAAAGCCTTCACCAATGGTATCGACTGAGTCACCGTCAATGTCATAGATGATGGTATCGCTACCCGCACCAGTCACGGTTGAAGTGTATACGCCGTTATCATCTTTCTCTGCGTTGTAGAACACATCGCCGCCACCCGTTGCGCTGAACGTATCAATGTTCTGTGCCGCAAAAACGGTACCGATGTACAAATCACCAAAGAAGGTGTTGGCATTCAGGTTCGTCAGTGTACCGCCAAATGGTGCAGACGCACTTTGACCTTGCAGTTCATTTGACAATAAACCACGCACAGTCAGCGCCGCGTAAGAATCATCTGTACGGGTTTCTGAATCAATGTTAACGGTACGCAGCGCACCATTGGTTGATGTGATGTAACCCAGGTTCGATGGACGATCTTCGTTACCCAATACTTCGATATTGAATACTTCAATACCGTCGTTTTGGTCAACATCATCATCAATAGAGTCTTGATCTTTACCACCAATGATTAGGTTACCACCGTCACCGTCCTGACCGACTTTGTGCAGCTCAACATCAACCGAAATCGGTGTGATCTCAGTGGTTGGATCAAATGTCGAGAACGAGTTGTTCAAGTCAGTGTCGCTGGCATCTTCTGCTGTATCAATCGATACGCCAGTCAATGGCTCTGGACCGTCATTTGAAATGATGATCGGGAAGTAAGGACCTGCAGGGTCGCCTGCTTGGAAGCCAGCAACCGGGATTGAGAATACCGCATTTTCAACCGGCGCCAAGGCAGCAGATACGTCAGAGAAACCGTCGGCATCCAGCTGGGCATTAATCGCATCAACGATCGCTTGGTAAACAGTGGTGTAATCCAGTGTGTCATCAGCAGCAATCGCTGAGATATCAACGGTTACCACTGTTTCACCAACGGCAAACTCGATGTTGTTGAATTTTTCAACTGAGTTACGGCCGGCTTCGTTTTCTACCGCGTTAACCAAACGTACCAATAACTGCGCACCTGAGGTTTGCTGACCTGTTACCAGATAATCTTCATCAAAGAAAACTGTCAGGTCTGATGCATCTTCATCAGAGTTAAAGTTGTCAGTGTGATCCATGGTGATGGTCATTTCTGACGTGTTGCGGATGGTCGAACCATCGTTAGCCAGTGTCGTCAGGTTTTCGATAACCAAGTCACCGTCTGAGTAGGCAGAACCGATTTTTTGAACGCCCAGCATTTTAGACGCATCAACAACAACGGTATTTTCACCTTCGCCAGACATATCCAACGCTTCAAATTCAGCGATTTCAATGCTGGTTGTACGTGGTTGAACATCGGTGATAGTGCTGGTGTCGGTACCAACAAATTCAGAAACCAACTCAGCATACAACGTGTCGGTACCCGCACCACCGTCTAAACGGTCAGCCGTTGACAGTGAGTTAGATACACCACCCGCAAATGGGTTTTGCATGATTGGCGCATCAAAGAAGTCGTTATTGGCTGTACCAGTAAAACGATCGGTACCTGACGTCAGCAGGAATTCATCACCCGGCACACCTGGATCAACAGGCTCTTCATCAGCCAGATCATCAATTGAATCTTGTGCCGCAGTTACGGTGGCATCGTCGTCTGATACCATCAGCTCGTCATCAAAACGCAGTGAGCCCAGATCAGCAGGTGCTTCATCCAGATTTTGTGCTGCGTAGTTAGACACAGCAACCCGGTTTAAAAACTGGTCTTGTGCAGGACCGGCATTTTCAGGTTGCTTAGCCGCGAAAATAATCGCTTCGACAACCGCACCACGGTCGCCGCCATTATCCGCTAATTCTTGAACCCAGAAAGCGATACCGTCTGGATCGTCAGCAATGGTTTTATTGAATGTGTTTTGGTAAATCCACTCAACAAAATCCTGGTCATTATCTAATGCACTGCCAAAGTAGTCTTGCGCAGCGGTGGTGCCCAGCATGATGTTGGCAACTTCTGACACATCATCTGTGGCAGAAAAGGTCTGCCAAAAGGCATTACCTTCGCCTTCCGATGCACGATTAAAAATCGCGACGTAAAGCTCAGATACTTGAGTTTGAGTTAAGGCCATTTCAATCTCCTGATTAAAAAGTTTCTTGTTGACTCCACCATAGGAGTCGGGTGCGTGAATATATCAGCGAGTGATAACATGCACGAGGTATGTATCTGATGTCAACACCTTCGTGAAAGCGTCCAACAACTGCGTTACTACCATGGCGCATCGCATTTGGTGACCGCCTCGGCGAGTCACTGCTCCTGATCATAGCAAATAAATGTGTCGAATAACATGACAAGACACATTTTTTTCACTTTTTTTTCAATTTTGCTAATTAAGTCAAACTCTTGATACAGCGACCTTTGACCGTGATGCCCGGAAAAGGCTATGGCGATCCGGCCTAACCGGATGACAGCTGGTCAGACAGCAGTCCCGGATGCCATTATTGGATTGTTAATAACCGTGAATTCAGTCACAAATCGGTTTAAAAAAAAGCGCTAACACCCTGCTGTAAAAGCGTAATTTTGTCTTTTTTGCGGATTCACTTGCGCAAACACAGTGGGCCTGGGCAATCACGCATGCTATGAAACCTTCATATAATAGGTTGAATGGCGTTAGCGGTTTCGAATTTGTTGCCAGTATTGCCGGCATTGTCGCTTTAACCAGCGTAATGGCTTACACAATGTCCAACAGGGGCTGTC
Source organism: Methylophaga frappieri (assembly GCF_000260965.1). NCBI lineage: Bacteria > Pseudomonadati > Pseudomonadota > Gammaproteobacteria > Thiotrichales > Piscirickettsiaceae > Methylophaga > Methylophaga frappieri. The sequence continues at coordinate 2,294,118 of NC_017856.1, read as the reverse complement.
AAAGATCATCTGCAGATGCTTTCGGATGTCCTGACATTCATCATGCAGCGCCTGGTTAAGTTCTTGAAGTTGCGCGTTGCGTTGCATCAGTTGGTCATGCTGTGTTTGGATTGCGGTCACTATCGTCTGCTGGGCTTGAAGTTGTTGCTCAAGCACCTGATATCGCGTCTGCTGGTTGGTGTCGTAGTGGGTTAACACATCATTCAGGCTTCGCCCGGCTTCGGATTGATACGACTCCGTGTCGGCTTTGCCCGGATCGGGTTGATAGCCAATGACGGCGTAATCGGGACTGACACCACTAAAAACCCGACTTAAGCTATCAATTTCAGCGAGGGGATAGTGTTGTGGTTCTTGCAGCCCCAGCGTATGGGTTTGTTTCAAACCGTAAAACGCCACCATAAATTGCAGTCGTGCTGATGGGATCGGCGTCAGGTGAGTTGGGTCAAGATAAAAGTAATGGGTACCAACCTGGATATTATCCGGGTTCGGCGTTTCCAGTATCAGCATGCCACCCGGTTTTAAGACCCGTTGGCTCTGTTGTAACAAGTCGGTAAGCTGTGCCGTGGTCAAATGTTCCACAACATGAAAGGCACTGAGGATATCAATCGAGGCATCCGTTGTTTCTGCGAGGTGGGCAAACAGATCTCGACACGTCACGTCGTAGCCTTGCTCTGTCAGACCCGCAAGCATATCGGCATCCTGATCACAGCCCCGTGGCTCGATACCTAACTCACGCAGCAGCGATAACCACTCACCCCGACCACAGCCCAAATCCAACCCGACTGCCGCTGGCGAGCGATTGGCATACGTTTCCAGATACGGGAGATAGACTTGCAGGCGTTGCTTAATCAGCGAGGCACTGCCGCGAAAGGCATCTTCAAAAGCGCGATAAAAAGCGGTGGTCAACGTTGCTCCCTGCCCTGTTTTTCGTTATCAGGGCAGTGTAGCTGATTCTTGACGCGGTTCCTATTTTTCCTATTAAGCCCCTTCAGACAGCGAGCATCCAGGCAAGCGTTTCGGTGATGGGCAGCGGCTCCGGCAGCAGTGGCAATGCTGCGCGGAGTTGTATTTGGCTGCCGCATTGTCTGGGTAACTCATCGCGACGCATTAACGCCGGATCCTGTTCAATCTTAATTTGATGGCCGGTCAGTTGCTCAAGCATTGTCAGCATCTCGCGAATACTGATCGCTTCACCACGGCACAGGTTTAATGGCCCCTGTGGCGACGCTGTCAGTAAGCCAAGATAAGCCTGAACCACCCAACGCACATCGGAAATATCACGCCAGACATCAATATTACCAAGTTGGATGGTGGTAGCACGGCGGGCAAAGTGACTGACCAGTTTGGGTATTAAAAACTGCGCTGCCTGACCGCGGCCAGTGTAGTTAAACGGCCGCACGATTTGAATCGGTAGGCTGGGCTGGTAATTGGCGGCCAGATATTCCATCGCCAGTTTGCTGCAACCATAATGACTGACCGGTGCCGGTGCGACGGCTTCATCAATGACCGGCAACGACTGACGCCCATAGATATGCGAGGTACTGGGCAAAATGATTTTTTTAGGCGGCGCAATAGTGGCTGCTTTCAGCACATTTTCCGTGCCGAGTGTATTAACGGCATAAATTTCGGCATCCTGCCCGGCCGGGACAAATGAAATCGCCGCCAGATGAATAATATAGTCCGGTCGCTCGCGCTTAATAAAGGTGTCACAAGCCGCAGCATCGGTAATATCAATCGCTGTCTGATTAACCTGATAGCCCGCTTGTTTTAATGCAGGCGATAAATGGCCTGCGGTGAAGCTGTTGCCACCCGTAATCCAGACGGTTTCCGTCAAAACGACACCCCATTGGCAATTTTCTGCCGATCACTGTCAACCATCATTTTGCATAACTGCGCAACGTCGGTCTGCGGCGACCAGCCCAGCGCCTCTTTTGCCTTGCGATAGTCGCCTATCAGCAGTTCGACTTCCGCAGGACGGTAAAATGCCGGGTCTACTTCAACCAGTAATTGACCCGTTTGACTGTCTCGGCCTTGTTCGGTGTCACCACTGCCCTGCCAGTCAATGTGTTTGTCAACAGCGGCAAATGCCCAGCTGACAAAGTCACGCACGGAGTGGGTTTCATTAGTCGCCAGTACGAAGGTGTCAGCACGCTCGTGTTGCAGCATGCGCCACATGCCGTCAACGTATTCTTTGGCATAGCCCCAGTCTCGTTTGGCGTCCATGTTGCCCAGCCGTAACGGTGCCGGGTCGCCATCGGCCAGGCGGGCAACCCGGTCGGTGATTTTGCGGGTGACGAATTCTTTGCCGCGTAATGGGGATTCGTGGTTGAACAGGATGCCACTGCTGGCAAACAGGTCGTAGGATTCGCGGTAGTTGACAACGCTCCAGTGACCGAACAGTTTGGCAACAGCATAGGGGCTGCGCGGGTAAAAAGGGGTGTCTTCGGTTTGGGGGATTTGTTGGACTTTGCCGTACAGTTCGGAGGTGCTGGCTTGATAAAAGCGGATCCCTTTGTCAACGATGCGAATGGCTTCCAGCAGGTTTAAGACACCAATACCGCTGATGTCGGCAGTGGTCAACGGTTGTTCAAAGGAGACGCCAACAAAGCTTTGTGCTGCCAGGTTGTAGACTTCGTCTGGTTGGCTGTCTGATAACAGCCGAATGCAGTTGCTGAGGTCGGTCAGGTCAAATTCGCGAAGTTGCAGATCCGGGTGGTGGCGAACGCCAAGCATATCGAGACGCCAGAAGTTGACGGAGCTGCTGCGACGGTAGGTGCCTATCACGCGGTAACCTTTGCCAAGTAGCAGCTCTGCAAGGTAGGCGCCGTCCTGGCCCGTTATCCCGGTAATTATCGCCGTTTTCAATGTCGGTTCCTTTGTTGTTGTCTGGGCAGGCCGCTGTGACATCGGTCAGACAGCCGCCATGATGCTGCGGTAAAGGCCATCATAAGCCATACCCATGCGGCTTGCTGTGAGATGATGCGCAGAAACGTGGATTGATCTGTTTGCCTGCTATGTTGCGGCGTATTTTGTCATGTCCTGCTGATAATAAACAGGTTCAGTTATGCGCAAATCGCCACCGGTTGATGCGTTTTTCAAGGAGAAGTACACCGGGAAGCGCCAATAAAACGGTCAATGCCGTGACCACTAAAGCATATTGCCAGCTATTAAAGTGATGACCCTGCCAGTGCGCCAGCCCCCAAATCACTAGAAAATGCAGCACAAATACCCCATAGGACAGCTGTCCGGCAAAACCATTGCCGGGCAGTCTAGGCCGCCAGTGATTCAGTACCGCGATCAAAGGTAAGCCAATGATGACGCCTAATAAGGTCTCACGGGTATAGGCTTCTGGAAATTGCTGTGTCCAGGCAAAACCAACGTAGGTCAGCACCATCGCCAGCCAAAAAAACGCTAAAAAGCCATACCAGCGAGGTTGCTGCTGCGCCCGCTGCAAGATAGAACCTAATAGGAAAATAAATAACACCCCGGGTAATAACCGATAACCAAAATAGTCCGGCTGAATCAGGCTCAGATTCGCCAGCATATAGACTATCAGGCTGGCGACGAAGGCCAGCCCTGCCCACGCCGGGCGCAACAGTAAAAATGGCAATAACAGATACACCTGCACCTCAACAGCCAAAGACCATGCCGGTGGCACCAGATTCCAGGCCGGATTAGTCATAACGGTGCTATCGATCACCATGTAATAGTTCAGTGGAATCATAATCAGGTTATTGAACAAGGCCAGTGGCTGGTATTGTGGCTGACCGAACCCCGTATAAAGCAAAAACAGCAAAGTCAGTAACATGGCATAGGCATACATGGGATAAATGCGTAAAAACCGATCCTGATAAAAGCGGCGCAATTTACCGGGGCCGGGCGTCATCACATCATGCCAAAGGTGCGTCACCACAGAGCCGGCCAGCAGATAAAAAATGACCACAGCAAATACGCCGGGATTCAGACCATCCACCCGCCAGTTGATATGTGACAATAACACCAGCCAGGCCAGAAACAGGCGCAAATAGCCCATCAGTCTGTCACCGGTTCAAAGCGAAACTGTCGGCAGGTTAACGCCGGTCCATCATGGCCAATCAGTAATTGCACCATAGCGGTTGAGTCAACTTGAAAGCGACATGATTGTTCGCTGGTTTCCTTATCCCATGGCAAATTTTCTTCAAGCAACACCAAATCATCGCTAATTAAGCGCACACTCAAATTTTGTTGCGTAGTGGCATCGGCCCAAATCGTCAGTTGATACCCGCCGGGGGCAAGGCGATAAGCCCGACTGCGACAAAGCGGATTGGCAGGTTGTTCACTGATAATCGTTGAACCCGCCTGATAACCTGCCAAGCAAGTCATGTCGTAACCCGCGTAGCCAGTATGACTGATAGCAGGTTGCGCCAATATGGCTTGAATCGACGTTGCAATTTCGGTGATTGCCGCCGACCAGGGTTGTGGCCGATACGCGGCACGCAGTTGGTCGCGCCAGTCCTGCAAAGCAGCAGGATTACGCGACCAATGTAAAATCGCATTCGCCCAAGCCTGTGGCGTCATCGGGTCACAATATTGCACCCAATCACCGCCGACTTCGGGCAGTGAGCCACGATCGGAACTGATTACTGGTGTGCCATGCGCCAATGACTCTGCGACCGGCAATCCCCAGCCCTCGTAATAAGACGGGAATACCGTCAATGTCGCCTGCTGATAAAGTGCCGCCAAAGCGGCATCACTGACATGATGACATAACGTGATTTTGCCTTTCAGCAGCGGATCCAAACGCACATCTTCCAGTAACTCTGACGTGCCCCAGCCGGGCATCCCCACCCAGACCATTTGTGGTATGTCATTAATATGACCGGCTTTCGCCAGCAAATGATAAGCCAGATACAACACTTGATGATTTTTGCGTCGTTCGATGGTAGAGACAAACAGGATATAGGGCGCTGCCATGATGGTCGCTATCTCGTCATCAAGCGGCTTGTCGACGGTTTCGGCAACACTGTCATCACCGAGTCGAAACACCTCTGCCGGCGGCAACGGTGCGCCGGCATCCAGCAAGTGACTGCGCAAATCCTGCCGAGTCTGCTCGGAAATACACATGATTAAATCCGACAGCCGCGCCATATCCAGAAAATATTCGCTGAAGACAGAAGCGACATCACCGACACAGTATTGCGGATAATAGACTGGTATCAGGTCATAACAACAACTGACGATACGCAGGCCTTGTTGTGCTTTCAGTTTGCGCAGTTCCGGGCGATACGGGTAATTCCAGTCCAGTCCGACGGTAATCAGCACCTCTCCTGGCGCAAAGATCGTAGAGGTCGGCTTTGGGTCTGTCTTGGCTTTAGCCGGTCGCGTTGGGGCCGGTTTGGCTTTCATGGCACGCCACTGCTGCCAACGTTGTATTACCCGGTGTCGCAACTGATTCATCCGAATTAAGCTTCGACGAACAAAGGGTTGCCAACGTCCCGGTAGCAGCGCGAGAAAACCAGCGGCAATATGCTTTAGAGCATCGCGTTTACTAAGCGGACTTCGATACGCTTGTGGTGCCGCTGTTGGTGTGACCGGTTTTGCCTGTTTTTGCGGATGTTTGCGCTGGGTAACTTCGACAAAACGATCATTGTCCCAAATGCAATATTTCACTTTCGCATCCGAAAACACAGACGGTAAGTGACTAGCCAATTCTGATTCAACGCGCACAATACCAACCGCGGCACGTTGCCAGTGATAGCTGGTGGTAATGTTGACCCAGATAACGGGTTGACTCATGAAATCAGATCTCCCAAGGGTTGCAAACAGTGTGACCAGCGTAATGACTGACGTGATTGACGTGCTGTTGCATCAAGCTGCAAGGGTGGTTGTGCCATCATGTGGCGAAGTTGTCGCTTGAATTGACCGGCGGATTCCGCAATGACCACACCGGCATCGTTTTCAAAAGGCTCAAATCCGCGCATGGCTTTTGGCGATGCCAACACATGTTGTCCACTGTAAAGGGCTTCGGCTGTTTTTAAATTAGTGCCGCCACCGGCGCTAATTGGCAGAATCATGGCATGTGCGCCAGCAATTAATCCTGCTAACGTGCTGTCATCAACCAATCCGGCCTGAATAAAGACTGCTGGTAACCCCGGCGATTGATGAAAACGGTCATCATCCTGAATGGCTTGCCCGGCAGAGCCTGCGACGATAATACGCTGGTCGTGATCTAACGCACCGTTACTGCCACCTAACCAGTCAAAAAAACCGTGAATATTCGGTGGATGCGCACTGGCACAATACAACGCATATTGCCGACCCTGGCTCATCTTGGCCGCAGCGGCAAAGGCAGCTTTATCGGCATGGCATTCTGTGACCCCATTGGGTGCAACCACAACCGGTTTTGACGTGCGTTGCCGCGTGTACAGCGCATCTTCTTCCGAAACACAGCTCACCGAATCCGCCATTTCAATGGCCGCATTTTCCATCGCCCTGACTTGCTGTGCCTGATTTTCCGCGATCTGCTGACCATAGTAGGTTTTGACAATGGCCGCCTTCAATGGCGCTTCAATATTTTGCGAACCGTAAATCAACGGAGCACTAGCGTGCGTTTGTTGAATAAACCGCTGAGCAAAGCCCATTAGCCACGGTTGTTCGACATGAATAACATCAGGAACGGGTTGAATGACACGACTGAGGGCGGCAAAGGCATCATCATTTTTCAAAAAGTGTTCACCGATGGCGACATCTTCCATCAGAAACAGCGGATCCGCCCATTGATTCAATTGTTTTTCATCCGGGAAAGGCACAAAGCCGGGTGCCGATGCATAGGTTGCCGAACCAAGCACACCCGCGACTTGCACTGAATGCCCTTGCTGACGATAAAAGCGGGCAATTTCTGCTGCCCGAATCTGCCCGCCATGTCGAGGCACTGCGACCGGATAAGTAGTCAGTAACAAAATATGCATGGTGGTAAACCCAACCCTTTTACTGATCGTTCATCACGTTGCAAGACATGATTTACGCTGATTTATCGGTAGTGGTCGTCACCGTCGGTGGTAGCCAGTTATAACCAAAAAAAGTCAGTTTTTGCAGGCTAATGACAGAAAAAACCAGCGCCATATCACGCCACTCATAATTATCATTGAGATGATTTTCACTGCTATGCAAGGCGACAGTGACGGCATAACTACCAGCGCCCATATTGGCCTCAAACGTAAATCGAATAATCGGTGTGTCGCCCGGCTTCAAATCATGCAACGTCGCTTTGAGATAGTGGGTATTCGTACCAAAGACCTGCTGACCCAGTCGGTCTTTGATCATGTAGCCCACCACCAGCTCATCAACCGCTTGTTCGACATAAGTCGCGACTTCCAACGTGACCTGTTCGCCAATGGGCACATTGCTGATATCAGCGCCATCCTCTCCACAGAGTCGGACTTTTTCGATCCGGACTTCTCCCGTCCCGGAAATGATCTGCTGCCGGCCATCGGCAACTTGTGTCACCTGTAATTTGCTGCGTTCTTTTTTAGCGATAATGGCATTGTAATAATCCATAATCATTTCCGGCTCACCATCGCGCAGCAGCTTGCCGTTATCCAATAAAATTGCGCGATTACATAAGGATAAAACAGCGTTAATGTCATGCGAAACAATTAACAGAGAAGTGCCACGCCGGGTAAAGTCTTTGATGCGATCGAAGCTTTTATGCTGAAAATAGCTATCACCCACTGATAAAGCTTCATCAATTATCAGCAAATCTGGCCGCACTGCCGTGGCTACCGCAAACGCCACCCGCATTTGCATACCAGTAGAATACGTCCGCACCGGAGCATCAAATTTGTCACCAATTTCAGCGAAGTCTTCGATGTCGGGCAGCATGGTCTCAATTTCATTGGGATGAAACCCCATCAAACCTGCCGCATGACGTACGTTTTGCCTGCCAGTCAAATCCGGATTAAAGCCCATGCCCAATTCCAGAATCGCAGAGATACGCCCATACTGGTTGATATCACCCGATGTTTTTTGCAAAGTGCCAACAATCAGCTTGAGCAAAGTGGATTTACCGGCACCATTCTGACCAATAATGCCTACCGATTCCCCTTGGCTGATATCAAAACTGATGTCCTGCAATACCGGTATCGTGGTTACCGGCGCATTGCGCCAACCGAACCAACTGGCGATACGATGCAACTCAGATCGATATTGCACATAGGTTTTACTCAGATTTTTGACCGATAATAAGGTCATAACACGTCAACCATTTGCGGGCCGGATCGCCGCACCAAGGTCATTGCAAGCGCTAATAAGCCCAAGCTGATGAGCAGCATCACGCCCAGTGATTGCCAATCGGGATACGCCTGATACACCATGATTTGATGATAGCTGTCCATCAGATGAAATAACGGATTAAATTGCACCAAATACTGCACTGACTCGGGCAAGATATTAATCGGATAAATAATCGGTGTTAACCAGAAGCCTAATTGCAGCAGTATCGGGAAGATCTGACTGATATCGCGGATAAACACATTTAACACCCCTAAAATCAGCCCCACGCCCATGGCAAACAGCATCATCACCAGCGTGACCGGGATGAGCGCCCAATAATGTATATCTGGATAATGCCCCATGATCATGTAAATAACGACTACAGCCATGAATAAAAATAGACTATTCATCAGGCTGCCGCCGAGGATAATGATGGGCAGCGCACTCTTTGGAAAGCGGATTTTTTTAATCAGATTGGCATTATCGAGATAGACCGTCAGACACCGGCTCATGATTTCCGAGAAAAAACTCCAGGCAAAAATGCCGGTAATCAGATAAATAGCATAGGCATGCGTATTTTCGACGCCTTGCAATTTGGCAGACAACACGCTGGATAAGACGATGGCATAAATAGCGATCTGCGCCAAGGGACTGATAATAATCCATAGCCCGCCCAGTTTACTGCGCACAAAACGGAGTCTGAACTCGTGTCGAATCGAGGAAAAAATGAACCCGCGATAATGCCAGATTGAACGCAGCATAAGCCTGATTTCCTCGCCTTAAGGTGTCACCTGATCTACCAACAGGTCTGCTTGTCTCACCGATCTGATCGTCAAAACGACACCCCATTGGCAATCTTCTGCCGATCACTGTCAACCATCATCTTGCATAACTGCGCAACGTCGGTCTGCGGCGACCAGCCCAGTGCCTCTTTTGCCTTGCGATAGTCGCCTATCAGCAGTTCGACTTCCGCAGGACGGTAAAATGCCGGGTCTACTTCAACCAGTAATTGACCCGTTTGACTGTCTCGGCCTTGTTCGGTGTCACCACTGCCCTGCCAGTCAATGTGTTTGTCAACAGCGGCAAATGCCCAGCTGACAAAGTCACGCACGGAGTGGGTTTCATTAGTCGCCAGTACGAAGGTGTCAGCACGCTCGTGTTGCAGCATGCGCCACATGCCGTCAACGTATTCTTTGGCATAGCCCCAGTCTCGTTTGGCGTCCATGTTGCCAAGCCGTAACGGTGCCGGGTCGCCATCGGCCAGGCGGGCAACCCGGTCGGTGATTTTGCGGGTGACGAATTCTTTGCCGCGTAATGGGGATTCGTGGTTGAACAGGATGCCACTGCTGGCAAACAGGTCGTAGGATTCGCGGTAGTTGACAACGCTCCAGTGACCGAACAGTTTGGCAACAGCATAGGGGCTGCGCGGGTAAAAAGGGGTGTCTTCGGTTTGGGGGATTTGTTGGACTTTGCCGTACAGTTCGGAGGTGCTGGCTTGATAAAAGCGGATCCCTTTGTCAACGATGCGAATGGCTTCCAGCAGGTTTAAGACACCAATACCGCTGATGTCGGCAGTGGTCAACGGTTGTTCAAAGGAGACGCCAACAAAGCTTTGTGCTGCCAGGTTGTAGACTTCGTCTGGTTGGCTGTCTGATAACAGCCGAATGCAGTTGCTGAGGTCGGTCAGGTCAAATTCGCGAAGTTGCAGATCCGGGTGGTGGCGAACGCCCAGCATGTCCAGACGCCAGAAGTTGACGGAGCTGCTGCGACGGTAGGTGCCTATCACGCGGTAACCTTTGCCAAGTAGCAGGTCTGCAAGGTAAGCGCCGTCCTGGCCCGTTATCCCGGTAATTATCGCCGTTTTCAATGTCGGTTCCTTTGTTGTTGTCTGGGCAGGCCGCTGTGACATCGGTCAGACAGCCGCCATGATGCTGCGGTAAAGGCCATCATAAGCCACGCCCATGCGGCTTGCTGTGAGGTGATCAGCAAATCGTTGTCGACTGGCTTGGCCCATTTCTGTGGCCTGCTCGGGATGCTCACTCAACCAGGTCATGGCTGACGCCAATTTCTCAGCATCACCGGGTGGCAAGACTAGCCCTGTCTTATCGGCCTGATTAATAAAGGTTGTCCCCGTGCCTAGCTCAGTCGAAATTAACGGTTTCCCCATTCTGGCCGCTTCAACCAATACCATCCCATACGCTTCCGAAGCGTAACCTGAAGGCAAAACCAGCGCGGTACATAAACTGAGCAAGGCATTTTTTTCGCCTTCTTCAACAAAGCCCAATAATGTTACGTTATCCAGTTGTTGCGCTTCAATTTGCGATTCGAAAGTCTGACGCAACGGTCCATCACCACAAATCACAATATGTACTGCTGTTTTGGCGGCTGCCTCAATCAAGGTATCAATGCCCTTGTAATAGCGAAAAGCGCCAATAAACAGGATAAATTTATCCGGTAACTGAGCCGAAAAACGCGCTACCAAGGCCGTATCCAATGCGGGTATTTCGTCCCCAATGCCATTAGGAATGACAACGGGGGTTTTGGTTAACTGGCTTAATACCGGACTATTTTTAAGCAGGTTAGGCGAACTGGCCGTCACGGCTGCCGCGCGGGATAAAAAACGTTTCATCAATGGCCGGTACAGCTTCAACCAGCCACGCTGACGAACAATATCGGATTGATAGGTGACAACATAAGGCCGATTCGTCAGCATTGCCAATACATCGGCAAACGGCCAGGGAAACTGAAAATGCAAAATATCATGTTGTTGCGCCAGTTGGCGAAATGCCTTCAGCAACGAAAGGGAAAATCCACAGGAAGCAATTTCGACATTTTGTGGAAATACGATTAATTGTCCGTAGGGCAAATCCATCGTTTGTTTGTCGGCAACCTTATCGGACAGACAAACAATGGTATTGCGGTGACCGAATTTGATGGTCTGCTGACACAGCTCTTCGATCACATGCTCAATGCCACCGGTACTGAGTGGCAAGGCACATTTATAAACATGAAGTATGTTCAAGGATCAGTCTAACCAGCTGTTAATTTCAGCCATCACCTGCTCATCCATTCCACCAGAGAGAAAAGCCAGTCTGGCTCTAGTAATGACATAATCATATCGTGCTTGCTGGTGACTGCGTTTGGCGCTCAATAACTCTTTTTGCGCATCTAAAACATCAGAAATTGTGCTCATTCCGAGTTCAAAGCCGCGATTCATGGCTTCCAGGGATTTACTGGCCGAGGTAATCGCTTTATCAGTCGCTTCAATCTGTCTCAGGGTCGAGCGCATGCCGAAAAACATATCTTTGAGTTCTTTGATAATCTCTCTACGTGTCTGATCTAATGTGGCCTGACTGACAACTAGCTGTCTTGCAGACTCTTCAACACGCGCTGAAGTGACACCACCAGAATAAATCGGCACATTAATACTCAATGAAATAACTTCGCTGTCGCTTTTCGGTGTCTGCGTGTTATCAAAACCAATGTCGGTTTCCTGTTTGCTCAGTTCCAGATTGACCGTTGGCAAATGCTGCGCACGTTTACTTTGAATATTCTTTTTAGCGGCATCAATTTCCGACCCTAATGCATTGAGCGCCGGGTTGTGCAGCATGGCCCGATCCAGTAATTCATCAACGCTCATTTCCGGTCTGGCAAAGTTCGTCTCTTCCCGCAACTGGGCCACATAACTGACTGGCTGGCCAGTAATTTCAATTAAACTTTCGCGCGCCATTTCCAGCGTTTGTTCTGCGCTAATTTCCTGTGCTTCCAGTAAATCCAACGACGACTGGACTTCCAGTAACTCGGTTATGCGGACCAGATTTTTATCAAACAATGCCTGCGTTTGTTCGAGTCTCAGTTTGGTATCAGCCTTGTCTTCAGTGATCAGGTTTAATTCATCTTTGGCTTTTAGATATTGAAAATAACGTTCAATTGTATCCAGCCTTACCTTAGCTACCGTATCGTCACGTTTATAACCAAACTGTTCGGTAACGGATTTGGCCCGTTGCCATGAACGAAACCGCTCCATATTGAATAACGGTTGACGCACGGAGATGGCATAACGTTCACCACCAAATTGCTCGAACGAGTCGAGGTCATCCACCTCCCGCTCTGTACTGGTCAGACTGCTGCTAAAGTTGGCCTGTGGCAATAACTCACCTAAGGCTTGCCGCTGTCGGGCTTCGCCGATCTGGTAATTTTGATGGCCGATCAACAAACGAGGATCAGACAGTTCAACCTGTTGATAGATGGCGACCAGATCCTGCGCCAATATCTGCTTTGAAAAACTGACTGTAAGAAGTATGACTAGAAAAAAAGACGGTCTTCGCAACATAGTCTAGGCTCGCTATTCTTCTAAAAAAGCACGGGAGAAGGCATCGGTCACCGGTTTGGACAGATATTCAAAGAGAGTGCGCTCACCGGATGAAATCAACACCTCGGCCGGCATACCCGGTAAAACGACCAAATTATTCATCTCCAGCAAACTCTCGGTTGTCACTTCCAGACGGGCTTCGTAATAAACCTCCTTACTGTCTCTATCTTGAATCCGATCTGGCGATACTTTAACCACTTCTGCAAACATGCGTGGTGTCGTACCAAAGTGGAAAGCGCTGAACCGGACTTCGGCTGACTGACCAACCGACACACGGTCAATATCTATCGGATTCACTCTAGCAATAATGGCTAACTCTTCGTCTTCAGGCACAATTTCCATGATTCGTTCTCTCGGCCCGATAACCCCACCAATTGTATGGACAGCCAAGCCCAGCACTTTGCCTGTGACCGGTGCTAGAATCTGGGTTTTTCTCAATACATCTTCCTGAGCAGTCAGTTTTTCACGGACATCAAAGAGACTGTTTTGAACTTCTGCCAACCGGGTGGCAACTTCTTCACTGCGTTCTTTACGCAATTGCAGAATTTCCAGTCGGGTTTCACCAATCTGAACATCAAGGGCCGCAATCTCGGCAGTCAATTCGCCAATAGATCCTTCCGCCTCATTAAACTGACGCTCGCGCTCGCGCAGACGTTGTTTTTCAGCGAATCCTTCTTTGAGCAGATCACGCAACTCATCGATTTCCTCGGTCAGGGACTTGGTCAGCCTTTCATTACTGTCACGTTGCGCTTCCAGACCCACGCGCCGATTACGTAATTGTTGAATACGTTGTTCCAGCACTTTGACTTCACCAGTCATGGATTCTCGACGTGCCTTGAAAATTTCATTTTCAACCATCATGGCTTCGGCCGCCCGCGGATCATCAGCGACTTGCAACAACTCGGGATAATCAACTTTTTCCTGCCAGGTTTGCTCTGCAATGAGACGCGACTCCAAAGCACTCAAAGACAATAGTTGTCCCATCGTAATATCGCGCTGAGCTCGAATTTGTGTATCATCCAATACAATCAGCACGTCTCCCGCTTCGACCAGATCACCTTCACGGACGTTCAGCTCTGTCACGATGCCACCATCCAAATGCTGTACTGATTTACTATTGTATTTAACACTGACAAAGCCCGGCGCTAGTGACGCATTGTCTATTTTGGCGGTATAAGCCCAACCGCCAAAAATCCCAAATGTCAGCAACAACACCAAGACACCGAACCAACGGTAAGGCCGGTCTGAAACAGAAAGTGACGATTGGGACTGCTCCGCTTTAGCCCGCGTCGCGTCGCTGTTAAATTCAGTTATATCTTTCATGATTGGGCCGTTGTTGCAGTATTTTTGATTGCTTGCGTACTTTGCTGGATATGCTTCATCACATCTTCTTTCGAACCATAAGCCACTTGATAACCATCACGCATCATCAACAGGTTATCCAGCTGACCCAAAATGCCTTTTTTATGAGAAATAATGATTAAGGTCGTACCATGGGCTTTGACTTTTTCTATCGCTCCAGCCAAAGCCAATTCTCCTTTGTCATCCAGATTGGCATTGGGTTCATCCAGCAAGACTAAACGCGGGTTACCGTAAATCGCTCTGGCAAGGCCAATCCGTTGCCGTTGCCCGCCGGATAATACGCCGCCGGTACCTGATATTTTGGTGTCATAACCTTGTTCAAGGGCAAGAATCATATCGTGTACATCGGCTTTTTTGGCTGCATCAACAACAGCCGCCGGATCAACTTCGCCAAAACGGGCAATATTCTCGCTGATCGTGCCATCAAATAATTCAACATCCTGAGGTAAATAACCGATGTACGGACCCAATTCCTCACGCTTCCAGTCATAGACATCAGCGCCGTCTAACCTAACCTTGCCGTTGGCAACAGGCCAGATACCCAATAAGGCGCGGGCCAACGTCGATTTACCTGCCGCACTCGGCCCGATGATACCCAGCGACTGGCCGGCTTTGAGCTCAAAATTGACACCTTGTATGACCGGGACTCTCCCCCCTGGCGGTACAACAATAATACTTTCAGCCTGTAAATTTCCCTCTGGGGCTGGCAGGGGCATCCGCTCTTCTTCATTCGGAATTTTAGTCAACAACTCATTCAATCGACCATACTGACCACGGGCAGCGATGAATCCTTTCCAAGCATTAATCATGAGATCAATTGGTGCCAGCGCCCGGCCAAGCAAAATAGAACCGGCAATCATCAAACCAGGCGTAATTTGCTGCTCCAGCACTAGATAGGCACCCAAACCTAGAATCAAGGACTGGGACATGAGACGAATATTTTTGGACAGTGTTGAGATACTGCCCCCCTTTTTACTAGCACTTTCTTGTAATTCTAGAATTTTTTCCGAAGAGCTATTCCAACGTTGGCGCAGACCATTCAGCATCCCCATCGACTGGACTACTTCCGCATTGCGCAGATTTTTGTTCAGTTGTTCGCGCTGCTCGATAGAAATGACATTGGCTTCTTGAAGTGGCTTATTGGTCCGCTTTTCATTTATTAATGCCAAGGTCAATAAAATAATGACCGTAATAACCGCAACCGTGCCATACCAAGGATGGAATAAGTACATCACCGCTATGTAAATCGGTACCCACGGAGAATCAAAAAAGGCAAACATGCCGTTACCACTTAAAAATTGACGCAATCCCCGTAAATCATCTAATGGTTGCGAGCTGCCCTTTCCCGTCATTAATGAACTTTTAAACGTCGCATCGAAAAGCCGCGCATTTAATAATAGATCGAGTCGCGTCCCGACTTTAATTAAAATTCGCGACCGTACCCACTCTAACAAGCCCAACGTAATAAACAGCACGACAACAATAATTGTCAGCATCAATAAGGTGGATTCGCTACCGCTGGTAATGACTCTGTCGTAAAGCTGCAACATGTAAATCGCAGGCACCAGCATGAGTGCATTAATGAAAAGACTGAAAAATCCAGCGGTCAGAAACGATTGTCGACATAACCCCAAAGCTTTATGGAGGTCTGTTTTTTGTTTTTTTTGTGCCATACGGCCAGCTTATATCCAAGATCGCAAAAAAGTTAACGGGGTATTGTACCGCACCCGTTACACAACTGTTTGACTAGCTGGGGACTAAGTGATTTTTTTCAAGAGTTAAGCAGGTAAATTCCTGACTCTACCGTAAACATCCTCATAACGCTTAATGTCATCTTCCCCAACATAATCACCCGTCTGTACTTCAATAATGACTAGCTTTTCAGTGTATGGATTACTTAGGCGATGTTTATGTCCTGCATGGATGTAGGTCGATTCATTCTGGGCAATCGTCAATTGTTTATCGTCGTTAATCACCAGTGCCGTGCCTTCAATCACGACCCAATGTTCTGAGCGGTATTGATGCGATTGCAAACTGAGGCTGGCGCCCGGGTTCACTTCAATTCGTTTTATTTTGTAATGGTCGGCAACCTCTAATACCGTATAACTGCCCCATGGGCGATAAACCTTGTTGTGAAACCGATGTGTCGGATGATCCTGCTGTTTCAGCGCCTTGTAGATCTGCCTCACATCCTGACTGGCCGCTTTATCTGCTACCAAAATCGCATCAGGTGTATCAACAATAATCAAATTCTCTACCCCAACCGCGCCAATCAACCTGTCGTCACTGTAAAAGAACGAATTTTTTGCCTGATGCAGACACACCTCAGCACGAATTGCATTGCCATCGTTGTCATGCTCATAAATTTCACTCAATGCCTGCCAAGAGCCAACATCATGCCAGCCAATATCACAGGCGACCGCCGCCGCATGACGGGTTTTTTCCATGACCGCATAATCGATGGAAATGTCTTCAATATCCTGAAAGTGCTCGGCCGCCAACCGTAATACCAGCGCATCATTAAGCCGAATCTGACCAGACAAGGCGACGGCCTTTTGCGTAGCTTGCAAAATGGCGGGACAGTACTCGGCTAATTCCTGACGCATAACACTGGCTTTAAAACAGAACATACCAGCGTTCCAGTAATAATCACCTGATGCCACCAGTTTTTCAGCTTCTTCACGCTGGGGCTTTTCTATAAACTTGCTGACTTTGTCATCGGTGATCTGCAAATAGCCAAAGCCGGTTTCCGGACGATCCGGCTTGATCCCGAAAGACACCAGATAGTCTTGCGCCGATAAGGTCACGGCTTCATTCACGGCATTGGCAAAAGCCAGTTCGTCTTCGATTAGATGATCTGCAGATAACACCATTAATGTGGCATCTTCGCCATGCACGGCAATAATCCGATGAACGGCCGCAGCAATAGCCGCTGTGGTGTTTTTGGCAACCGGCTCCAAGAGATAAGTTAATTTCTGGTCCGGCGCAATCACCGGGGCAATTTCATCGTGAAGATTAAATAACAGTGCTTCATTGGAAACCACCAACAGCTCGACCGCGCCCGGCAATGCGGCAGCGCGCAAGGCTGCTTTTTTGATCAGACTTTGCCGATCCGGCATTTCAATAAACGGTTTCGGGTGTTCGGCACGAGACAAAGGCCACAGCCGAGAGCCGGCACCACCACACATAATGACTGAAATAAGCTTGGTTGGCTTATTCATAGCGGGTTGTCCTGATTGATTAATTGGATTGTTGACAAGGAACGTTATCGCTCACCTGTCAACAGGGTTATATCACGCGGCCAAACTACCTGCTGCAAACCGGTTCAACATTTCGGCAACAAGCCGTCTTGGTAGCCAGGCTTCACCACTATGGAGCGCACGGATGGCCTTGCCTAGCAAGGCATGTTGATCTGAGGTGAGATAGCCCCGTACTGAAAATCCGGTACGGGCCAACATGGCAAAATCCGGACGCGTATCGGTCAAAATCAAGCTCTGCGACGCCGGATACTGCCTGGCCAGCAATGAACAGATGACTTCCGCATGCAACTCATCATGATGCTGATCCAGCAGCACGATATTCGCCTGAGCTTGCGTTACTTGGGCAATAATGTGATTCAGTTCAGTCGCGGTGACGATGGTTACCTGAAAATCCGCATCCTGACTTAAGTCAATGCCCCGTAATGTCGCTTCGCCTACCACCACTACATTGATCATTGATAATCCTTTAATGTCATGGCAATCAGTGGCCATTGTTTTTCCCAGCCCTGCAATGGCGATTGCCGATAACCACTTCGTACATATTGTTGCATGTGACCTTCAACAATACATAACAACAAATTGGCCGTCTCATTAACAGGTCGTCCGCCGGCCTGCGTCAAGGTCAGCTCACGCTCTCGCAAAATCTGCCTGAACTGGGTTTCCAAACGGTCAAACAACTGACTGACCCGAATGCGTAAACGTTCCGTTTCTCCGGTTAAGGCCACCCCGACCAGCACACTGGTAATGCCCGGATTACGTGCACTGAACCCTAGCATCAAACCAATTACTTTTTCACAACGGCTCAGTGCGTTCTTTTCCTCTTCCAAGATCCGTGCGATCAGCGCAAAAATCGTCTCTTCTGCAAAGGCAATCAACCCCTCAAACATCCGTGCCTTGCTAGGAAAATGCCGATATAGAGCGGCTTCAGAGACACCTAAGCTCGCGGCGAGGCGCGCTGTAGTAATACGTTCACCCGGGTTTTGTTCCAGCTCATTGGCCAGCGCTTCAAGAATCGCCTGGCGACGGGACTGTTTTACCTCAGCGCGAGCGGACTTGACTTCCACGGTCATCAGCGTCCGCCTCCTCGAATCAAGGTGCCGACGCCTTCATCGGTAAACATTTCCAGTAACACCGCATGTTGAACACGACCATCAATAATGTGCGCGCTGGTAACGCCCGCTTGCACGGCATCCAGCGCACAACCGATTTTTGGCAACATACCGCCATAAATCACGCCTTGTTCAATCAAATCATTCACTTGTCTGGCATTTAATCCGGTCAATAATGTGCCATCAGCATCCAGCAGACCTGGCGTATTTGTCAATAAAATCAGCTTTTCCGCCTGCAACACTTCGGCGATTTTGCCAGCAACCAGATCGGCATTAATATTATAGGACTCGCCATCTTTGCCAACGCCGACCGGAGCAATAACCGGGATAAAGTCACTGTTTATCAACATATCGATAACGCCAGTATCGATACTGCTGACTTTGCCAACATGCCCTAAATCAATGACTTCTGAAGCATTCAATGTTGGATCGCCGGCAGAAAACTGCATTTTTTCTGCAAAAATCAGGCTGCCATCTTTGCCTGTCAGCCCCACCGCACGACCACCGTGGCTATTAATCAGGTTAACAATGCTTTTATTGACCTGTCCGCCTAACACCATTTCTACAATATCCATGGTCTCGCGGTCAGTCACACGCATGCCATTGATAAACTCGGATTGCTTGCCAATTTTTTCCAACAGGGCGCCAATTTGCGGGCCGCCGCCATGGACAATGACCGGATTAATGCCAACCGCTTTCAGTAAGACGACGTCGCGGGCAAAACTGTTTTTCAGGGCATCATCAGTCATCGCATTACCACCATATTTGATGACCAGTGTTTTTCCGGAAAACCGTTGAATATAAGGGAGGGCTTCCGTTAAAACCTGAGCAATCTGCGTTGCCCGCTGTTGATTTATACTCATGCACTAAACTCTGGTTAATGTTGCCGTTAAAAAGGCAAATCCAAATCGGGTTTAATCTGCCGCATCTGGGTGGCAAATAACTGTTGTATTCGCGTGAGTCCTGATTGCGTTGCCGCTTCAAAACGCACGGTCAGCCCCGGCACCGTATTGGACGCCCTGACCAGCCCCCAACCATCATGAAAATCTGCTCTGATGCCATCAATATCACTGATATTTGCCTCAGCGAAGACGGCCTTTTCGCTAAACCGACGCATGAATTGGCGCGTCGCCGGATCCGGCATGGGAATATGTATTTCCGGGGTGTTTCTGCGCCGAGGCTGTGCCGCGAAGATTTGATCTGGCGTACGCTGCCGTCCCGCCGGATCAGCCGCCAGTAATTCTAGCAGGCGACAGGCCGCGTATAAAGCATCATCAAAGCCATACCAGCGATCCGCAAAAAACAAATGGCCACTCATCTCCCCGGCCAGTCTGGCACCACTTTCTTGCAGCGCTTTGCGTATCAGGGAGTGGCCAGATGCCACCATCACTGGATTGCCGCCGGCGCGTGTGATGAGCTCTCTTAGCAGACTGGTACTTTTCACATCATATAGAATGGTTTCGCCGGGATATTCAGCCAATACATTCTGAGCAAACAGCAGTAACAGCCTATCCGGCCAGATAATGTCGCCGCTGGCAGTGACCACCCCCAGTCGATCGCCATCGCCATCAAAAGCCAGCCCAAGATCAGCGCCAACCTCACTGACTTTCGCAATTAATGCCTGAAGATTTTCTGGATCACCGGGATTGGGATGATGATTCGGAAAATCGCCATCGACATCACAGTAAAGTGGCGTGACCTTGCAGCCAATTCGCTCCAATAAAACTGGCGCGATGGGCCCAGCAATCCCGTTGCCACAGTCGACGACTATCTGCAATTTCCGGGATAAGCTAATCTGTTCAGCCACTTTGGCAATATAGGCATCATGGACCGCTTGTTGAAGATAATTACCAGAACCGCTACGGATTTCATCAAAGGCCAGCCGCTGCCGTAACATTTTTATCGACTCACCGGCCAATGTTTCACCAGCTAAAACAATTTTGATGCCATTGTAATCAGACGGATTATGACTGCCGGTGATCATCACGCCGGAATTGGTTTCTAAGTGATGTGTTGCAAAATACAAAACCGGGGTCGGCATGGCACCAATATCAATGACGTCACAGCCTGTTGCATTCAAGCCTTTCGCCACGGCAGTAGCATAGGCAGTACTGCTATGTCGCCCATCACGTGACAGAACAATCTGTTTTTGCCCTCGGCTCAACGCCTCACTGCCAATCACTTGACCCAAACGATACATAATGTCTTCGTTCAATTGGCTGCCAACAATGCCGCGTATGTCGTATGTTTTGAAAATAGCCGGGTCAATTTCCGTTTTCGCTGCCCGATCTGGCGTCATATCATCATCAACGCGTTTATCATTTTGCATGGCTACATCGAGAGCAGGCATTAAAGAAATATCGGTTGGCTGGGGCAATTCGGATTCTGGCTCAGCAGGCTTCTCGTGATTTGACGTCATGGCGTCAGAGGGTGGTGGTTCCTCGTCAAGCACGGGCGCCTCATCATTTGAGTCGCCATCCTGCCAATCAAAATCCAATACATCTGGTGTTGTCTGCGCCGGTCGACTGTCTTCTTCTGGCGGCGGACTATCAAAGGCATCATAATGCTGGTATTCGATTGTATCGCTATTCGCTTCTGACACCGCCTCTGTTGATATGTCAGTCTCTGCAGCATCATTATTCTCATTATCAACGGTGACCTGCATCGACTCTGGATCAGTATCTTCAGTGGCTGAATAACGTTCACGATCATAACCCGTCAAAATTCGCGGCTCATAAGAAGCAATCACTTCGGGAGCGGGTTTACTAATATCGCGCTTAGGTCGCTTCTTGGGCGGTGGAGGCAATAAAATCACGAGAAACCACCAGCTCACTATCGCTAGGATTAATCCAGCGATATACCACAACAAAGGCGACATTAATGGCGGTGATGGCATTTCTCCAGCCCAGAAACGTAACTGCCAATAACTGCCCGGAATATCTGCCGTTTGGTCGGGCGTCTGCGTCATCCATTGGCGATCACCACTGACTGCCAGTGGCTTCGCATTACTGCTTCCTTGATACAGTGCCCAATACCCGTTGTCTGCCCAGGTTTGTGACATCGCTTTTAGTAAATCTGGCTGCAGCGCCACGATAAGATATTGATCGCCTGCTTTGCGAACCAACTCTATATAAGTGCCTTTTGACTCGGACTGGATCATCACTACCGGTGCAGTACCAGCCTGATCAGCCTGCCTTAACGCTGCGAGGGTAATAAAACTGACCGGCAGACATAAATCATCATCAGGTTGAAGCGGAATCTCGTCTAACAAACAGTATTGTTTGACCGCTGTCCAAGACGATAACTCTGCGACTTTTCCCGCTTGTTGATGCCAGGACTGAATCGTATTTGCCGCCCGTTTTGTTTTTTCCGTAATCAGCTGATCAGACAGGTAACGTGATTGCTGATAGCGCGATTGCTGGGCATCTAAGTCAAATTGCCTAATCGCCCAGACAACCACCAACAGCAGCAAAACACCAAACAAAATACCGGTCGAATGAAATCGTCGGGAGAATGCTTTTTTTAGCTGCGGCGTGGCGCTCATTATTGTCTTCCGGTATGTCCGAAGCCTCCGGTTCCACGCTCACTCGCCGAAAATTCATCTACTTGTTCAAAAGCAACCTGGGCGACTGGGACAAACACCATTTGCGCAATACGTTCACCAATTTCAATATCAAACGGATGCTGCCCCCGATTCCAGCAGGACACAAAAATTTGCCCCTGATAATCACTGTCAATCAACCCAACCAGATTACCCAGCACAATGCCGTGTTTATGCCCCAGACCAGAGCGCGGCAACAACACTGCCGCCAGTGTCGGATCATCAATGTGAATTGCCAGCCCGGTGGGGATCAATGTGGTTTCTCCAGGCTGCAAACAGACTGATTGTTCAAGGCAGGCGCGTAAATCCAGGCCGGCAGAACCGGTTGTCGCATAATTTGGTAAGGCAATCGTATCGCCTAGACGCGGGTCCAATAACTTAAGTTGTATCTTTTGCATGGTAGTGCTCAGTGATTAAATCCATCAAATCTTGGGCCAAGCGAGTTTTAGGTGCCAAAGGCAGCTGTCTTTCACCATCCGGCCAGTATACCTGCAAGGCATTTTGATCGCTGCCAAAGACCTTGCCTTGTGCAACCAGATTAGCAGCAATCATATCCAGTTTTTTGGTTTTTAACTTGGTTTTAGCATACGTTGCCAGATTTTCTGTCTCAGCGGCAAAACCAATGACCATTGCCGGACGGTGTTCGGCTGATGCGACAGCCGCAATAATATCCGGGTTTTCGATTAGACTCAGGCTCAGCGGCTGACTGTTTTTTTTATGTTTCTGGCTAGCAGGTTGTGCCACCCGATAATCCGCTACCGCCGCACAACCAATAAAAATATGACACGCTTCGATACATTGCATTGCCTGCGAGTACATTTGCGTGGCGGTCGTTACGTCAATTCGCGTCACCCCTTTGGGGGTCGACAAATTCACCGGCCCGCTGATTAAAGTCACTGTCGCCCCGGCATCCACCGCCGCAGCGGCCAAGGCAAAGCCCATCTTGCCGCTGCTGTGATTACCTAGAAAACGTACGGGATCAATAGGCTCAAAGGTTGGGCCAGCCGTAATCACAATCTGCTTACCTGCCAGTCTGGGCGGACGCAAGTATGCGGCAAACTGCTGCAGAATATCGGCAGGCTCCAACAATCGGCCTTCTCCAGTTTCGCCACAGGCCTGCTCACCACTGGCTGGCCCCAGAATACAGACGTGTCTTTGTTGCAAGGTGGTCAAATTGGCTTTGGTTGCAGGGTGAGACCACATTTTATTATTCATCGCTGGCGCCACGGCCAAAGACGCTTCACTCGCCAATACGGTGGCTGTCAGCACATCATCTGCCCGGCCATGTACCAACCTGGCCAACGTGTCAGCAGTCGCTGGCGCAATCAGTATCCAGTCAGCCCATCGTGCCAGAGAAATGTGGCCCATGGTTGATTCTTCATCGGCATCAAGCAGATTCAAAGCAACAGGAAAACCGCTCAAGGTCTGCATCGTGAGCGGCGTGATAAATTGACAAGCAGCCTCAGTCATCATTACCCGGACCTCAGCGCCCGCATCCTGAAGTCGCCGCACCAGATCTGCTGATTTATAAGCCGCAATACTGCCCGTCACCCCGAGTAAAATCCGCCGGCCGACAAGCCCGGAAAAATCAGTCATCTGATTTGCCTATCGCCAATTCACGCAAGGTGACGTCAGCCGTCACTTGCTGCTGTGCCGACAATAACGCTGCCAATAATTTATCAACGGACGGTTCACTGCGATGCCGAAGTGGCACCAAATCGCGCTCTTCGGCACTGCGCAGACAATCCAGAACCTGTTTTGCGGTGATGCTCGCCACATCACAGGCTGGCGCATAACGAATACCCTCACCGGCAAGTTCGGTGAGCAAGCTGCCTTGCTCCAGAATGGAGAGCAATTCCAGCAAGCTGGCGCTGCTCAGCGCCGTTTTTTGCTCCAGTTCCTGCAGGGTAAATGGCGGTTCTCCCTGACAAAACCGTCTGGCAATGGCGGTCATCAACCACAAGCCTTCTTTCTCTCTCAGCCGGGGACTTAACTGCTGCGCTTTACCGCCCAACTGAACCAGCTTTGGATGTTGCAAATAAAACGCTACCTGTGAGCCTATCAATAAAATAAACCAAGCCAAATAAACCCATATCATGAAGAAAAACAAAATGGCGAAACTGGAATAAATTGCCGTGTAATTCGTCGACGATGCGACGAATTTGGCAAATAGCGTACCTAATGTGACCCACAGTATGCCGGCCACCGCAGCACCGGTAAAAGCAGCTCCCAGTTTGACCCGGGTATTGGGAATAAACGTGTATAAAAAGGTAAATGCCAGAATAATCATGAAATAAGGCAGTAATTTACTGAGCAGCAGTAGCAATGTGCCAAAGGGTTCGATAGATTGCATGCGGACCACAAAATCATTATCCAGTGCCGCGCCAGTGATCCCCAGCGCTGAAAAAACCAGCACCGGCCCAATCATCAACACACTGAGATAGTCGGTAAAACGACGAGCCAGCGTCCTGGGCCGTTCAACCCGCCAAACATAATTAAAGGCACTTTCCACTTTCTGAATCAGGCCGATAATGGTGTAAAACAACATAACCAAACCTAAAGAACCCAAGACACCAACTTTGATATTTTCAACAAAGCCGATGATGTTAGCGGTCAACTCTGCGCCTTTGGTACCAAGCGGCTCAAGCATACCCAGTAAAAATGGCTCGATCTGATTATGGACACCGAACGCTTTCAATACTGAAAAAGACACTGCAATGAGAGGTACCAACGATAATAAAGTGGTAAATACCAGACTCATGGCACGCAGACTTAATTGCCCAGTACCCAGCTCTCGTCCCATCACATAGGTAACCCGTAACAGGCGTACGCCCAACTGCTTAATTTGGCTGCCCTGTTCAATGGCCTCCTGCCAGAGCGTCACCCGAAAAAAGTGTTGTACCTTATCTATCCAATCCTGCATGTGTGTCAGCATTGTCAGTTCCCTATTAGACTGGATTATCAATATCAATGAATTGCACTGTGACCGGCAAGGCTTTGGCAATCGCTTCACCCAATGCCTTCACACCATAGCGCTCCGTAGCATGATGCCCGGCTGCCAGATAGTGAATACCGGCTTCACGGGCAAGGTGGACCGTTGGCTCCGATATTTCGCCACTCACAAACGCATCCAATCCCATCTCAATTGCTTGCGCCAAATAGCCTTGCGCCGCACCGGTACACCAGCCAATTGTTTTTACAGGACGATCATGTCCCTTGATAACAAGTGGTGTACGCTGCAAACGGGCTGAAAGCGTATCGGTCAATTCCGCCAATGAACAGGGCTTTGTTACACTGCCATGCCAGGCAATAGCGGGTTGGCCTGTCCCCTTAATCTGCCCTGCTCCCGACCAATCCATCAAGGTCGCGAGTTGCGCATTATTGCCAAGTTGCGGGTGCGCGTCCAAAGGCAGGTGATATGCCATCAGGTTGATATCATGGGCCAACAGTTTTTTCAGCCTTCGCTGCTTGATCCCGGTAATTTCTGCTGGCTCACCTCGCCAAAAATAACCATGATGCACCAAAATCGCCTGCGCCTTGGCAGCAATCGCCGCATCGATTAACGCTTCACTTGCCGTTACCCCGGTCACGATATGCGCAATGTCTTCCTGACCGGCAACTTGCAGTCCATTCGGGCAATAGTCTTGAAACTGCTGCGGCAGTAATAAGTTATCGCAATAGTCGACAAGATCGTTTCGGCGTATCATCAGACAAGGTTCATTGTGATTGAGTGTGATCACTATAACAAACGGGAGGCGCGATTGGACGTTGTCAGTCTGCTGATACTCAGTTTGGCGGTGGCCTGGGCCAGCGGCATTAACCTGTATGCAACGCTGCTGTTACTCGGTTTACTGCAAACCTACGACATCATTGTTTTACCAGCGGGTCTACAGATTTTAAGCGATCCGGTGGTCATTGGCGTTGTCATGACGCTGTATTTTGTGGAGTTTTTTGCCGATAAAATTCCCGGTGTTGATACGGCCTGGGATGTATTGCAAACCTTTGTCCGGATTCCGGCAGGTGCATTGCTGGCAGCGGGTATCGTTGGCGATTTGTCTGCGCCAACAGAGTTGGCGATGTTGCTGACTGGCGGTGCGCTTGCCACCAGTAGTCATCTCAGTAAGGCAGGAAGTCGATTGATGATTAACACGTCCCCAGAGCCTTTTAGTAACAGTCTGGCATCCATTACCGAAGATCTGCTGGTGATAGCCGGTTTGTGGCTGGCGCTGACCCAGCCCTGGATATTTATTGTTCTGTTGGTTGGTTTTGTGTTGCTGACTATCTGGCTTTTGCCACGTCTTTTTCGTGCCATTAAGACGTTTATTGCTACACTGCGAGGCGTCTTTCAACCGGCATCGACAACCGTGGCTTCTCCCAGATTATTAACCCGTGACGAGTCGATCAGCGACGCTGATAAATAACCCCTTCTGGAAACCGGCGTAACTCAAAGGCATCGCTGTAACCACTTATCGTTTCTGAAGCGCCAAGAAACAAAAGTCCCCCGGGATTCATGGCCTGTGCCATTCTATCCAGAATATCGGCTTTACGTTGCGCCGAAAAATAAATCAGTACATTACGGCAAAACACCACATCAAACCGGCCCAGCCCCGTAAAGCTTTCCAGCAGATTTTGCTCACGAAACTGAACCCGCCGCCGTACCGTATCTATCAATTGCCATTGTTCACCTGATGGCTTGAAAAACTGCTGCCGCCGGGTTGCTGAAATACCCCGCGCCAGCATCGCTTCTTCATAGCAGGCTTCGCGGGCCAATGTCAGCATATTTTGTGAAATATCCGTGCCAATAATTTGCACATTGTTTAGTGCGCTGTCCGGGTTTTTTCGTAAATACTCATTAATCAATATGCTTATCGTATATGGCTCTTGACCGGATGAGCAGGCCGCAGACCAGATACGCCCCTGCCCCGTGAGCCGCTTGTCTATTTCAGTTAACAAGTACTTTTCGAACACAGTAAACGGGCCACCATCTCTGAACCAAGAGGTTTCATTCGTGGTCATGGCATCAATAACTGCACCGCGCAAATGTCGAGGCGAGTTGCACTCAAGTGCCGTTAACAGCATGGCGACCGAAGCAATCTTTTCTTCTCGCAATAAACGGGCGAGACGATTAATGATGAGATATTGCTTGCCATCCCCTAACAGGATCCCGCAAGCCTGTTCCAAAAACCCTCTGAACGCATCATAATCTTGCTGACTGATTTCACTGACTTGCAGCATCTTACTCTCTGGCCTCACACCTCGATTGCCTGACCCGATTTATCGACCTGGTCAGTGATTTATTTACACTTTTCTACGCAAAGTTTTGTGCAGCATATGAAAAAAATGGCGAAACCGAAACATATTTTAATCACTGGATGCGCCACCGGAATCGGTCGGGATGCTTTGTTCTCGCTACATGCCCGAGGCCACCGTGTCGTCGGCACAGTGAGAAAATCGGCTGATCTGCGTTCACTACAGGATGCCGGGCTCACCGTCGTATTGCTCGATCTGGATGATGATAAAGTTATCGCAGCTGGACTCAAAACCGCATTAACCCATCTGGATGGTCGAATAGATGTGTTATTTAACAACGCGGCATACGGACAACCCGGTGCGGTTGAAGACTTAAGCCGCGCTGCGCTAATGGCCCAATTTAACACCAATGTCATCGGTACTCAGCAATTAACCAATCAGGTTATTCAAATTATGCGACGTCAAGCGGCTGGGCGTATTGTCTATAACAGCTCGGTATTAGGATTAGTGGCTCTCCCCTATCGGGGTGCTTATAACGCCAGTAAATTTGCATTAGAAGGCTTGGTCGATACCTTACGGCTAGAGCTGCATGGCACCAATATTGCCATCAGTTTGATTGAACCTGGCCCGATTACCAGCGCCTTTCGGGCAAATGCCATGTTGCAGTACAAAAAGCATATTTTCCCTGAGCAAAGTGCCCATCACTCTATTTATGCAGCAATGGAAAAAAGATTAACCCAATCAGGCCCAACCGCGCCATTTACTCTGCCTGCGGCGGCGGTCACAGCTAAAGTCATTCATGTTGTTGAGTCGCGTCGGCCAAAATTACGGTATTTTGTTACTTTTCCCACATATTTACTGGCAACGCTGAAATGGTTATTGCCGACGCGTTGCTTTGATTGGGTTTTGAGGCGAATCAGCCGAAGTGAACAACGAGTCTAGACCAACAAATTGGGCCACAATAGAGCAGACTGCGACGTTAGTTAAGAGGCGATAGGGGATCAGAGGATCATGACAGGCAGACGGCAATTTCAATTTCACTGGCAATCAGCACGCAACTGTTTTTTTGCCATTGCCCTGTCTGGCACGTTATCACTGGGTATCGTTTATTACTTAATCAGTCGGCAATTGACGCAAACCAGTCACGTCGACTTAGGACTCTATTTCAGTCTAGCGTTTGCTGTGCTTGTCCTGTTGGCACTGTTGCTCTCCGGCGTGCATTATTTTCGCCGTGTACAACGATACGAACAACTCATCACCATTGGCGACACCTTACCGCTACTGTCGGCACAAAAATATGAGCAGGCAAAACAACAGTTTGCTGAATTACCGGCTCAGATTCACGAACCAGAAATTGCCAAATTACGCCAGGCCAGCTTGCAGTTGACCAATAAACTGGAGCAGCTTGCTCAGGGTCGGTTTCAACGGGCACAGCTCATCCAACGCAAATCAGATGCGCTACGAAATGAACGCGACTTCATCAAGAGCCTACTGGATACCGCACAATTGGTGATCATGACCATTGATGATCAATTACAGGTCACCTTGATTAATGCGTTTGCTCAACAACTCACTGGCTATGCCGAAAAAGACATACTGGAAACCGACGTTGCACGACTATTTCCAGCGGGTAACTGGCTGGAAGCAAGAGCACGTTTTCAGGAGCTTTTAGAGGGTCGATTATCTCTGGCCAGCCAAGAAGCCGAACTCATCGACCGTCGAGGACAGGTCAAACATATATCCTGGCTGCATTCACGACTAGCAAATGATGATGAGCGGGCCGTTATTTTATCAGTGGGTATGGATATCACCCATCAAAAAGAAGCGGAAAAACGGATTGTCTGGTTGGCTGAACATGATCCCCTGACGGACTTGTGCAATCGTCGTAAATTTACTGAAGAGTTTGAAAAGTCACTCCGCACGGCGGTACGTTATCACCACAACAATACCTTGCTGTATCTGGACTTAGATCAATTCAAAGATATCAACGATACCAGCGGCCATAAGAGCGGCGATGAGCTGCTGAACATGGTTGCGAAAACCTTGAAACAAATTACCCGCTTTACCGATTTGGTCGCCCGTTTAGGCGGTGATGAATTTGCAGTGCTGATGCCAGAAAGTGATGATGCCGGGGCCAGAATTCTGGCGCAAAAAATTCTGTCTTCGTTGGCCTCAATTCATTTTGAAGCTGCCGGTATTCGCCACAAAGTCTCTGCCAGCATTGGCATCGTTCATTACCCGCTCAATGGGGCCAGTATCCATGAATTAATGAGCTTTGCTGATTTGGCTATGTATCAGGCCAAAAGTACGGGCAAAAATAATTTCCATGTTTTTTCACCCGACGACCAGACGCGTCAAACATTGGAAACGCGTGTTTTTTGGAAAAATCAAATTGAAAACGCACTGGAAAATCAGCTTTTCATCCTGCACTTTCAACCGATCCTAGAACTCAGCACCAACGCTATCGATCATTACGAAGTATTAATTCGAATGTATGATCCGGCGACTGGCGAAACCTGTCTGCCGGGAAAATTTATTGATATCGCTGAGCAAACTGGTCTGATTCGTCAGATAGATCGTTATGTTGTCGAAGCCAGTATTAAAAAACTGGCTGAGTTACAGCAGCAAAAACCGGCTATCCGGCTGGCCATCAATTTATCAGCGGCAATGATTGACTCTACTGAACTGTTGCCACTGTTAAAAGCACTGATTAGACAATACCGCGTTGAGCCGTCCGGACTGATTTTCGAAGTCACAGAAACCGTGGCGGTCGCTAATTTAGCGCGAGCCAAGACCATGATGCAAACCATTAAAACATTAGGGTGCCAATTTGCACTGGATGATTTTGGCGTTGGCTTTTCGTCATTTAATTACATTCGGGAATTACCTGTAGATATCATCAAAATTGATGGTATTTTTATCAAGGACTTGCATATCAATGCGGATGACCAATTATTCGTCAAGGCATTAATTGATGTCGCGACGGGGCTGGGTCGCAGAACCGTGGCAGAGTTTGTCGAAAACCACGAAGTGTTAACACTGCTTCGCAGCTACGGTGTCAATTACGCTCAAGGTTTTTATATCGGCAGGCCCGCTGATAAACTCCGTGCTGACCGGTATTGGTCTCCTCCCTGATCGCGTTGCTGCTATTTCATGGTGCAAGCTGCTCACAGCCCTAACCTGAATTGGTGCAAGAAAATATTATCCAGATAACACAGCCACCCCAACATATTGATTTGAAATGCATTTCATGACCGGCACAAAAGATGCATTTAGCTTACTGGTTTACTTTCTGTCTTGGAGCACTTATGGCTTATTTAACACCGAACGAGTTCGCCAAAAAAATGGTCGATACGGGTGAAAGCAAAATTAAAATGGCACCGCGAGATGTGCTGATTCGCGCTTACATGGCCGGTGCCATCTTAACGCTGGCCGTCGCTTTTGCCGTGACCGCAGCCGTACAGACCGGGCTGCCAATCGTTGGAGCACTGGTGTTTCCAGTTGGTTTTGTTTTACTAAATCTGCTCGGATTTGATTTGTTAACTGGCGTTTTTGCGCTAGTACCACTGACCCTGTTTGATAAACGTCAGGGCTGTACCCTCAAGGGCATGTTAAAAAACTGGGGATTAGTGCTGGTTGGTAATTTGTTCGGTGCGTTAACGACTGTATTGCTGATGAGTATTTTCTGGACGTTTGGTTTTTCACAAGAACCAGGCGCCGCCGGTCAGGCGATTGCTCGAGCTGCAGAAGCCAGAACACTGGGCTTTGCCGTACATGGTGGGGCAGGCTGGCTAACTGTCTTTGTGGCTGGCATTCTCTGTAACTGGATGGTCTCAGTGGGTGTCGTTGGTGCCATGATTTCCAGCACGGTAGGTGGCAAAGTCATCGCCATGTGGTTGCCCATCGCCTTATTCTTTGGTCTGGTATTTGAACATTGCGTTGTGAATATGTTTTTGTTCCCGATGGGAATGTTAATGGGTGCCGATATTACCATCGGTGATTGGCTTTTCTGGAACGAAATTCCAGTCGTCCTGGGCAATCTGGTGGGGGGCTTATTACTGACGGGTACCGCTTTGTATGTCACGCATTATAAAACGGCGCCACCAACCGCCGCCATGTCAGAACAAAATTAGGTCAATATGGCGCTGCCTTAGACCGCAGCGCCATATTGAGAGGCAAGACACTTTAGTGTTTCAATTCGTGATGAAATTGCAGGCCCTGTGCATCAGCATCGACTTGAATGATTTGCCCAGGACGAAACTTACCCGCCAGCAAATCCTGTGCTAATTGATTTTCCAGCTCATGCTGAATCACCCGCTTTAAAGGCCGGGCACCATAAACCGGATCAAACCCCGCTTCAGCGATATGATCCAAAGCGGCATCAGTCAACGACAGGGTCAGGTCTCGCTCTGCCAGCCGTTGCCGTAAGTGCGCTAGCTGAATATCGGTAATAGCTCGAATCTGTGCCTGCTGTAATGGATGAAAAACCACGACATCATCTACACGATTAATAAACTCTGGCCGGAAATGTTGGCCGACTTCATTTGCGCATAATTATCCTCGCCAGCCATCTCCTGAATCACGTTAGAGCCAAGATTAGAGGTCATCACAATTACCGTGTTACGGAAATCCACGGTGCGACCCTGACCATCGGTCAGACGGCCGTCATCCAATACCTGTAACAAAATATTAAACACATCCGGATGCGCTTTTTCGACTTCATCAAGCAAAATGACCGAATATGGTTTACGACGAACCGCCTCAGTCAAATAACCGCCTTCTTCGTAACCCACATAACCCGGCGGGGCACCAACCAACCGTGCCACCGAATGTTTTTCCATAAATTCGGACATGTCGATACGAACCATCGCGTCTTGTGTATCAAATAAGAAACTGGCCAGGGACTTGCACAGTTCCGTTTTGCCCACCCCGGTTGGGCCGAGGAATAAAAACGATCCATTCGGTCGGTTTGGATCGGACAAACCGGCGCGACTCCGTCGAATCGCATTTGAAACAGCACTGACGGCTTCCGTTTGTCCGACAACACGCTGCTGTAAAACCGCATCCATTTGCAGCAGTTTTTCACGCTCACCCTCCAGCATTTTTGAGACTGGAATACCCGTCCATTTTGAAACGACCTCGGCAATCTCTTCTTCGCCAACTTTATTGCGCAGCAATGTGAATTGTTGCTTTTCGTCGGCTTCCGTTGCAGATGCGAGCTGTTTTTCCAATGCCGGGATGCGTCCGTATTGCAGTTCAGACATTTTTTCCAAATCACCGGTTCGGTTCGCAGACTCCAGTTCCATCCGTGCCTTTTCTAGGGCTTCCTTGATATGCTGACTACCGTGTAATGCCGCTTTTTCAGACTTCCATACCTCTTCAAGATCCGCTATCTCCCGATCCAGATTGTTTAGTTCAGATTCAAGCGTTTCCAACCGTTTTTTTGAGGCGTCATCACGCTCTTTTTTGAGCGCCACCTGCTCAATTCTAAGTTGGATCCGCCGACGCTCCAGCTTATCCAGGGCTTCAGGCTTGGAATCAATCTCCATACGAATACGGCTGGCGGCCTCATCAATCAGATCAATTGCCTTGTCCGGCAATTTCCGATCAGTGATATAGCGATGTGACAAGGTTGCTGCAGCGACAATGGCCGGATCGGTAATCTCGACACCATGATGCACTTCGTAGCGTTCGCTCAAGCCACGCAGAATCGCAATGGTTGATTCAACCGTGGGTTCACCTACGATGACTTTTTGAAAACGTCGTTCAAGGGCCGCATCTTTTTCAACATATTGACGATATTCGTCCAGGGTCGTCGCGCCAATGCAGTGCAGTTCACCTCGTGCTAACGCCGGTTTCAGCATATTGCCGGCATCCATCGATCCTTCGGCTTTACCAGCACCAACCATGGTATGAATTTCATCAATAAACAGGATCACCGACCCTTCTTGCTTGGCCAAATCATTCAGAACGGCTTTTAATCGTTCTTCAAATTCACCCCGGAATTTGGCACCGGCAATCAATGCGCCCATATCAAGGGAGAGCACCCGTTTATGTTTCATCCCTTCTGGCACTTCACCATTAACGATGCGTTGCGCCAAACCTTCAACAATAGCCGTTTTACCGACCCCCGGCTCACCGATAAGCACTGGATTATTCTTGGTGCGTCGCTGCAAAACCTGAACGGTGCGACGAATTTCATCATCACGCCCAATTACTGGATCCAATTTGCCCGCTTCAGCACGAGCTGTCAGATCGATAGTGTATTTTTCTAATGCTTGACGCTGTTCTTCGGCATTCGGGTTAGTCACCTTATCACCGCCACGCAGTTGTTCAATTGCCGCGTTAATACTGGCTTCTGAAGCGTGATGCTGGCGCAACAACGCTCCCATATGATTTTTGTCGGCAACCGCTGCCAGCACGAACAATTCGCTGGAGATAAACTGATCACCCCGTTTCTGCGCCAATTTATCCGTCACGTTCAACAATCGATTCAAATCAGCGGAAATATGGACCTCTCCACTATTTCCTTCCACACTCGCTAAACGATTTAATTGTTGTTCCAGATCTTGTTGGTAGGCCGTGACATTGACACCACTTTGCGCTAACAACGGGCGCACCGTGCCTCCTTGCTGCTTTAATAGCGCCAACATCAAATGTGCCGGTTCAATAAACTGGTGATCTTTGCCAACAGCAAGACTTTGCGCTTCACCAAGCGCCGCTTGAAACTTGCTGGTTAATTTATCGAATTGCATAACCGAAAGTCCCTATAAAAACTAAGTTAATTAGCAAAATGGGGCAGGTGGGCAAAATATCAAGTGTGCTCAGATTGATGTCGAGGTACTTCAATGGCCATCTTGGCTGCAGTGAGTAAGGTTGCTTCATCAGCCGTCGATAGTACGGTATGCGTTAACTGAACATTATCAGGCACCCAGGGTGCCAGCAAGACTGAGCCCTGTGCTTTAACCCCATCTATTCGTACTGCTGTCACCGGCACCTGTGCCCAAGCCGCAAGTCGAGCAAAACCGGCTTTGATAGGCCGTGGCGGATCGTGGTCAAGATGAATTTTGCCATGTGGAAACAAGGCGATAATTTCGCCATGCCGTAATGCTGCCAGCGCTTCACGCAAAGACTGCTCTGGCCTGCCAGAACGATCTACTGGAATACAACCTGCAGCCCGAAACAACCACTGAAGACCGAAACGCTGATACTGTTCACGGGCTATCAGAAATCGTAGTGGCCGTTGGCTAGCAGCAATTAAT
Source organism: Methylophaga frappieri (assembly GCF_000260965.1). Classification (NCBI taxonomy): domain Bacteria; kingdom Pseudomonadati; phylum Pseudomonadota; class Gammaproteobacteria; order Thiotrichales; family Piscirickettsiaceae; genus Methylophaga; species Methylophaga frappieri. The sequence goes on along the minus strand of NC_017856.1, from coordinate 2,259,652 downwards.
AACAGGGGGTCCACGCCTGACACATGATTGGCAATCACGATCGCCCCCCCTGTTTCGGGTAAGGGCAAGGACTGCTGTTTCAAGCCGTGAAGGCAGCGGCATAAAATTCGGGTCCAACCATCCAGCCAGTTGACATGCGCTCCCCCCCAGTCAGCCCGGGCAGCCAGCAGTCCTATTACCCAGATGATGATAAAGGGCACCGCCCACCAAACCACTGTCGTCATGCACTTTCAAACGATTGCGGATTGCCTTGTCCGACTCGAATCACCTCCGGCATATCCTCAGTAAAGGCAACGACGGTCGTTGGCTCAGCACTACAGGCCCCACCGTCAATAATCAACTCAACCTGTTTTCCTATCGCATCGACAATGTCATCTGCCTCAGTCATCACTTGACTTTCGCCGGGCAGAATAAGCGTCGAACTCATTAGCGGCTCATCTAATTCTGCCAATAGGGCTAAGGCGATATTATGCGTTGGAATACGTAAGCCAATGGTCTTTCGCTTGGCATGTTGTAAACGACGCGGTACTTCTTTGGTGGCCGGTAAAATAAACGTATATGGCCCCGGTGTATGCGCTTTGATTAAACGAAATACCGCATTGTTTACCCGGGCATAAACAGAGAGCTCAGATAAATCCCGGCAAACCAGTGTGAAATTATGATCTGCGTCGAGTTGTCGCAGGCGACGAATACGTTCCATGGCAGTTTTATCACCGATATGGCAACCAACGGCATAGCCAGAATCGGTTGGATAAACGACCAGCCCACCACGACGGATCATTTCACAGGCCTGCTTTATAAGACGGGGCTGCGGGTTGTCAGGATGGATCTGAAAAAACTGACTCATAAAAATTCCAATTTAATGTCTAACTGGCCAGTTGGACCAGATCGGGGTCACTGATGCAGGTAAAGGCGTTATTTTGCCCAATTCCGTCCAGCTCTGTGCCGGGCTATGAAAATCACTGCCACAGGACGCTAATAGTTCATGTCGGTTAGCCAAGGTTGCCAGATGTCGCACCTCATCCGCATGTTGTCTACCTGAGCAGACTTCAAAGCCTTCGCCACCACAGGCTTTAAAGTCAGCGATTAATCGACGTAATTTGGTTGCAGTGATTTTGTATCGCGCCGGATGTGCAATGACTGCCTGGCCGCCTGCACCATGAATCCAGTCAAGTGCCTGATCCAGATCAGCCCAATTTCCAGGCACATAGCCCGGTTTATTTCGCACTAAAAAACGTTTAAACACGTCGCGGGTATCTTTGGCATGACCTTGATCGACCAAAAACTGCGCAAAATGCATTCGCCCTAACATGGTTTCAGACGCATACTGACTGGCCCCGGCATACGCATCAGGAATACCGGCTTTATCCAGTCTGTGCGCTATCGCCAACGCTCGATCACGTCGATAATCCCGCAGTCGAGCTAGTCCCTGCTGCAGCATCGTATTGTTAATATCGACGTGTAAACCCACGATATGAATGGTTGTTTGTGACCAGGTAACCGATATTTCCAAGCCAGCCACAAGTTGAATTGGCAAACTGGCAGCAGCCTGTCTTGCTGCCATTATTCCTTCCGTTCCATCATGATCCGTCAACGCCAACACATCAACCCCTTTTTCAACGGCAAGATGGACCAAATCTGCCGGTGGCAAGGCACCATCGGAAGCATTTGAATGGCAATGCAGGTCATAGATAAGCTGGCTGGCAGTCATAAAGTCAATTTTACGTTAGAATGCAGATTCTCGCAGGCTCAGAATACAATTATGAAATTACTCAACGATTTTCTACCGATTATTTTATTTTTTGTCGCTTATAAATTCGGCGGCGGAACCTATGAATTTAATGGTCAAAGTTACGAGGTTGCCGGTATTTATGCCGCAACGGCTGTAATGATGGTCGTGACACTGATGCAAGTCAGCTACAGCTGGTTGCGTTATCGTAAAGTTGAAAAAGTCCACCTGGTTACCCTTGTCCTTGTGACGGTGCTTGGGGCAGCGACTTTATGGCTGCAAAATCCGGATTTCATCATGTGGAAACCTACTGCTGTCAACTGGTTGTTTGCCGCCGGATTCATTGGCGCTCAATTGTTTACCGATAAAACGTTATTAGAACGACTCATGGGGCAACACGTGCAGATGCCAGCGGCCATCTGGAACCGACTGAATATTGCCTGGATTTTATTTTTTATTGGCTCAGGCATCTTAAACCTATATGTTGCGTATGGTTTTTCAGAAGAAACGTGGGTTAACTTCAAACTATTTGGCATGCTGGGGTTAACTTTGGTTTTCATTGTTGCCCAGTCACTCTATCTAGCCAAACATGCCACAGAATTACCTAAATCTGGAGGCTCAAACTGATGTGGTATGCGATCATCAGTGAAGATAAGCCTAACCGTCTCAATCAACGACTGGCGGCGCGGCCCGATCATTTAGCAAGGCTACAACAATTACAACAACAAGGAAGACTATTGCTTGCCGGCCCGCATCCGGCGGTGGATTCTGAAGATCCCGGTGAAGCAGGTTTTACCGGGAGTTTGGTTGTTGCAGAATTTGATGATTTAGATGAGGCCCGGCGCTGGGCTAATGATGATCCCTATGTGAAAGCAGATGTCTACGCACAAGTGACAGTAAAGCCTTTTCGGCCGGTTTTACCATGAGTACCGAAGAGAAATTAAAACAGCGATTGATGGCTTTATCTCCAGATAAACTGGAAATCATCGATGAAAGTCATTTGCACGCGGGCCATGCTGGCAATACAGGCGGTGGCCATTTCAAAATCCTGATTGTCAGCGAAGCATTTACAGGATTATTACCCTTAAAACGTCACCGTCTGGTCTTTGACGCGGTTGGCGATATGATGCAATCCTCCATCCACGCCCTCAGTATTCAGGCCAAAACGCCAGCTGAGTGGCTTAACTGATGTATGGCGCAATCCTCTAGCCGCGAACAAAACAAACTTTTTCTGGAGCAGCTGGAACGTCAGCGCCTGCAAAAACCTTGCTTACGCCACATCGATCTCCGTGGACGTGTCCCCGGAGAGTGTCAGGCTTATCAAATGGGTGACCGAGTTCATTATCTGGATGATCGTAGCTATGTCTTGCTTAAAAGCCTGTTAGAGCAAAATCACAATCAATTTACAATTGGTGTTTACGAACGATGGCAAAAGGCGTTAAAGCGCTTGTTGGAACAGGATAATGGAGCTCAGCAGACAGCGCGCTCCGTTGCAATCGCGCAGCCCGCAAACAACATTAACCTGGTTTCTTTTGATCATTTAATCAGTCGGCAGGAACCGAGACTGAACTTGACTACCAGCGTCTTAATAGATACCGGTGAAGTGCAATACCATGCCGGCACGTTGAATATCAGCGCAACGGCTATTCGGATATCAATGCGACGCGCCCATCAGATTTCAGCGGGCCAATCTTTATGGTTAAGTTTACCTGCTCTCCAGGAAAGTGCGCCCGAAGGCTTATTGACCGATATTGCTTGTCGTCTTCTTAAGGTCTCACACGATGCGCGCTACACCCAAGCGGTTATTCTTCTCAATCCGGATAAGAACAAAGTACTAGAGAATTGGCTGACTGACTGGATAAGCCAACAACATGCTGAAAACCTATTAGATCTGGACAATGATTTAAGTAATCTTGCCAGCGAATACTTACTTCGTCTTTATTGCCAGTCTTTGCCGCAGCTCTTGTTATGGTGTCCCGATGCTGCAAGTCGGCCAATTTTTATTCATGCTCAGCCAGAAATGAAGACGCTGGCTAATGATCTCTTTACCTTGCTTTCCGAGCAAAAATCCACATTTGAGACGTGGAATGCCAGTCAATCTTTCATCATGGTGCTTACCCCCTCTGGGGAACTGCAGATCCGCGATCTGCAACATCATGATGACCTGTCATCATGGTTATCCAGCTTGACGGTTGAGGATAAACTGTTTTGGGTTCAACAACAGCCAACAACCTTCGACACCGATACTGTTCAGCAGGCGTTTCTTCCATTACAGGAGCTTCAACCTGAGACCACTTCGCAATTGGTGGCGCAGCTATCACAATGCCAACATCTTTTTCAAATCACACAACTTGATGGGTTGATTGCTCTAATCAAGCGTCGTAGCTCATCCCATGCCGCCCAGAAATTGCTTGAAAAAAGCCAAACCATGCCTGAGCCGCAACCCTTGGTTCTGCACCTTGAACGTCATGAGGAACGTTACCAAATTCGGACGCCAGTGCGGCTGCACTTACCCGATCATGTTGGTGAATATGTTTCTGAAGAAGTTTCGATTGCAGGGGTTTCTTTACAAATTCCAAGTCACATCAACCTGACCATTGGCAGCCGGGTTAATCTCGATTTTGTTCGTTGGCAGGGGCAAACCAAACTCAAACTGACCAACTTACCCTATGAAGTTCGAAATCAGTCACAATGGCAGGGGCAAACACGCCTTGGGCTCAAACGTATTACGTCAAGTTGCACGACTGCCGTTAATACGTTTTTTATCGATGTCATGCGCAAAAATCGACCTACTTTACGGCTTTGTCATGCAGATAAATTCCTGCACACTACGAGCCGTCTTTTTGCTGACACCCTTCGTCAACATCTACATGACACCTTGTTATATTTTGGTTTGGACAGTCAAAATAATCGTCTCCTTCAATCTGTCGCCAGTTCAGAAATCAACCAGGCAGCAGAAAAAATGCCGCTTTGGTCCGCCATCAATGATCACGCTGGCCGACTCACAGCAGAAATTAAATTACCACTGACCGAACAACAACAAAGCTGGAACGCTTTGATTGTTGTATTTCGAAATGCGGGTCAAGGATGGCAAATTCAGACTGATCCACCGTTAGCAAGTCCAGCCGGAAAAGTCCTGCTTCGGCGGGCGATCGCCGCCGAGGAACAATATGTTTTTCACTGCCACCTTGCTCCGGTCAAGTCAGGGACATGGTCAAAATCAACCGATTTACAGCAACAACTGACTGCATTACGCCAACACAATAGCCATAAGGTCAAACAACTACGCGAAACACTGAGCCGCTTATTTGCTGTTGCGCATTTAACTGATATCACATGCTTAATTGACGACTTGGCGCAATAAATCAGCAACCCTAAGCAGCTACCATCATCTGTTGAATAAGAACGGAACCACTGCGCGTATTGCCACGTAAATCCACATCATTGCCAACCGCAACAATATCTTTAAACATGGATTGCAAGGAGCCCGCAATCGTAAATTCATCAATCGCATGCTGGATTGTTCCGTTTTCTACCCAGAAACCGGCAGCACCCTGAGAGTAATCACCAGTCACAATATTGGTCCCCATGCCCATGGTTTCTGTGACGATAACACCAGTGTCCATTTGTTTTAGCAAGCCCTCAAAGTCCATTGGCCCCGGCGCAACCGTCAGATTGTGCACACCGCCTGCGTTTGCCGTCGTTTGCATGCCCAATTTTCTGGCGGAATAGGTATCGAGCACATAGCCTTGCAAAATGCCATCTCGAATAATATCGCGCGCCTGCGTTGCCACCCCTTCGGCATCAAAGCTGGCACTACCCATGGCGGTCGGTAAATGTGGCTGCTCATGAATGTGCATAAATTCAGGAAAAATCTGTTTGCCCAGTTTATCGAGCAGGAAACTCGATTGACGATACAACGCACCACCGCGAATTGCTGCTATCAACTGACCAAACAAACTGCCGGCAATCTCTGCTGAAAATAACACCGGGTAATGCCCGGTAGTCACCGTTTGTGGTGATAAGCGTGCCAAGGTGCGCTGTGCCGCCCGTTTACCGATCGTAACGACATCCTGAAGATCCGCTGCGCGGCGGGCCTGATCGTACCAATAATCCCGCTGCATGCCGGTAGCATCCTTGGCAATCAACGAACAACCAATGCTGTGTTGACTGGACGCTCTGCTGCCAATAAAGCCATGGCTGTTTCCATACACACGAAGTCCTTCATGAGTAGAAACACTGGCGCCTTCAGAATTGGAAATACGGCTATCTACATCGCGACCTGCCTGCTCACATTGCATCGCCAATTCAATCGCCGCGTCAGGACTAATATCCCACGGATGATAAAGCGATAGATCCGGAAAGGTGGTCGCCATCAAACTGGCTTCAGGCAAGCCAGCATAGGCATCTTCCTGAGTAAAGCGTGCAATATTACAAGCCATTGCAACCGCTTCCTGAATGGCTTCAGGGCGTAAATCGGACGTGCTGGCTGAGGCTTTACTTTTCCCCAAAAACACCGTTACCGCTAAGCCAGTGTCATTATTATGCTCAAGTGTCTCGATTTCGGCCTGCCTAACCGAGATTGATAGGCCTCGGCCAAAGGAAACGCCGACTTCCGCTTCGCTGGCGCCCAATTTACGGGCATGTTGCAGGGCAATGTCAGCAGCTTCTATCAACGCTGCTTCGTTGTAATCACTCATATCATTAAATCCACTTCTTCCAGTTGGTTTGCTTGCCGTTGAAACCCACGCATTTCCAACACACCTTTCGTATTCAGCGAGATAACCAGATATAACGTTTCTGGCAGGCCAGCTACGTCAGCATCGGTTACCGCCGGCAAAGCCGGTGCTTTCGGATAAGATTGATAGACGGCAAACAATTGGCCACCTTGTTGTTCCGCGGCTTGAATCGCCACACGCCGCTCTGCCGCACTAATGGCGAAAAATACCCCTGCACCATCCGATTGCGCCTGAATTGGCTGGCAACGAAACGTGCTTTCTCTTTGCGTCACCAGACCCGCAATCGTTTTGTCTGATGAAATCTGCGCCTCGTGAAGTAAGGCATTTACCAATGGCCGAGAAAGCCGCACACTCTGTTTTATTGTCATAGTTTTTTTCCTGACGACTGACAAACCGGACAAGCAGGATCGGGCGACAAGCGAATTTCCCGCAGCTGCATTGTTAACGCATCCACGACCAGCATTCGTCCCGTTAAGGTCTGACCACTGGCCGTCAGTAATTTAATCGTTTCCACGGCCTGCAAACTCCCCATGACGCCCAGTAAAGGTGATAACACACCACTCTCGGCACAACGCTGTTCGGTATCGGCTTGTTCATCATTGTACAAGCATCGATAACAGCCTGCCGTTGCCTCGCGGGGGTCAAACACCGTGATATGCGCCTCCCAGCGGATTGCGGCGGCAGAGACCAAAGGCGTTTTTGTTTCTTGAGAGAGCTGATTCAGCAAAAAGCGGCTGGCAAAGCTGTCTGTACAATCCACCATGACATCAGTCTTTGCCAATTGCGCTCGCAAGCGCGCGGCATTGAGCCGCTCGGGAATTAACTGCAATTTAATTTCGGGGTTCAAATCGGACAGACGGGCTGCCGCTGAAACGGTCTTTAACTCACCGACTGAGTTTGTTTGGTGCAGAATTTGTCGCTGCAGGTTCGACAACGCGACCGTGTCATCATCAACCAAAACCAGCTCGCCGACACCACTTGCAGCCAGATATAAAGCCACCGGCGACCCAAGACCACCAAGACCAATAACCATGACACGACTGGCCAGCAAGCGTTGCTGACCCTCATATTCCAGGTGCGGCAACAAAATATGCCTGCCATAACGTAACAACTGCTGGTCATTCATGAGTCTGATTTTACCGTATCGACGCGTCTTTTGCGGCCAATCACAAGCCGATCCTGTCCACCAAAGTCCTGACAAGCCGTGATTTCAGTAAATCCGGCCTGTCTGAATAACGCCTGAACGGCCGCGGCTTGCTGCCAGCCATGTTCAATCATCAGCCAGCCTTGTGGTTTGAGGACACGGTAAGCCTGCTGAACAAGTAACCGAATGGCGTCCAAGCCATCCTGCCCTGATGCCAGCGCATGGCGAGGCTCAAAGCGTAAATCACCTTGCATTAGATGCGGATCAGCGTCAGCAATATAAGGTGGGTTACTGACACACAGGTCCAGACTTTCGCAGGCCAGCATGTTGGCTAAATCGCCTTGCACAAAATGTACATTATCACGTTGATTGCGACGTGCATTTGCCACTGCAATCTGCAAGGTCGCTGCATACAAGTCACACGCCAGCCAATAGCTGTCAGGGCGTTCACCCGCCATTGCCAGGGCAATCGCACCGGTGCCGGTACCAATATCAGCGCAAAACGCATTTTTCGGGATTTTTTCTAAGGCTTGCGCCACCAGTAACTCTGTATCAGGACGCGGAATCAATGTCGCCGGCGACACCTGTAAATTCATATCCCAAAAGCCGCGCTCCTGAGTTAAGTATGCGATCGGATGACCAAGCTGACGCTGGCCAAGCAACGCCTGAAACTGCTGCCATTGTGATTCGGTCAGCCAGGATTCGCTGTGACTGATAAGACTGGTGGGCGTACAGCCGAGTACATGACACAGTAAAGTTTCGGCATCTTGGCGAGCAATCGGTTGTGTTCCCAGTATTTCAATGGCCTTTTGTAAAGCAGACTGGCGCGTCATCACTTGCGGCGGTGTCGACATCAGTACCATTAACCTGCCATGCGGTGAGGGTCAAGACTCACAGATTTAACCCGTTTGCCTAACATCACGACCTCTCCCCGATAGCGCAAACTGCCATCACTGGTGAACTCAAAGAAATAACTCCGCTCAAGTGTCACCCGACCTTTCGGATTACGCTTGAGACGGACTTTCTTCCAAGCCACCGTATCATTGAGAAAGCTGACATGCATTGATTGGCAATATTGTTTAGCGACGCGCGTTGCATGCTCGGCAACGCCGCGGCTATCCCACCAGAACCAACCTATTACCGCCAAACAAATTAAAATGATGCTGCTGTCAGTCATGCCAAATCTCCCCACAAAGCCTGAACAACCGCTAACGCCGCTGCTGAGGCCGTTTCCGTCCGTAAGACGCGCGGCCCAAATTGAATTGGCGTAAAACCCGCCTCAACTGCCTGCGCAACTTCCCGGTCACTCAGCCCTCCCTCTGGTCCTATTAGAAGCGTCACAGCTTCAGGCTTTGCTAATGCTTGCATTGACTGCCCTGATTGCGGGTCTAAAACAAGTCGACAAGTGCCTTTTGTTGTGTGAATAGCCTCTTCTAATGGCTGCACCGACTGCAAGACCGGCAACACCGCCCGACCACTTTGTTCACAGGCGGCGACCATAACGCCTTGCCAGTGAAGGTGTCGTTTTTCGGCACGTTCTGCAGAAAGCGATACATTACAGCGTTCAGTCACCACCGGCACAATGTCACTGACGCCAAGTTCTACCGCTTTTTGAATCGCGTAATCCATCCTTTCCCCACGCGAGATGCCTTGCAACAAGGTGACCGCCAATGGTGATTCGTTTTGAACCGCTAACTGGCGCTCCAGACGAGCCCAACTGGATCGTTTATCTACCGAGGTGAGTACGGCAAGATATTCATTACCCACACCGTCAAACAAGTGAATTTCACTGCCCGCTTTGAGTCGTAATACTTGCACCGCATGCCGACAAATCGCTGCAGGTAATTCAAACTCGGCATCCCACAAATAGGGACCAGGATAGTAAAAACGCAATGTTCTCATAGCAGACTGGGGCAGTTTTAATTAAGCGCAGTTTACAGGCTGCAGGCTGACAAATCACTGCTATACTTGGTTTATGAAAATTGATTTGCTGCAATTACAACGTTTGGTCACGCTGACTGTACAGCAAGAACTCATGCCACTTTTAAACACGGTCGAACGCCGCTACAAAGCAGATGGCAGTGTCGTCACGTTGGCTGATCAAGTGATTCAGCAAAAGCTGGGGGAGGCTGTTATTCAGCTCTACCCAGGCTCACGATTGCTGGGCGAAGAAATGCCGCTGCGCGAGCAGCAGGCCATGCTTGCCGAAGAGGGTCCATTGTGGATTTTAGACCCCATTGATGGCACCAGTAACTTTGCCGCCGGCATGCCTTTTTTTTCGATTTCATTGGCATTGGTTGAAGCGGGCCAAGTGACTCATGGTATCGTTTATGACCCCTCACTAGATGAATGCTTTGCTGCAGCAAAGGGCCAAGGTGCCTTTTGTAATCAAACACCATTACGCTCGGAGCCTAGCGGACTGACCTTGAATCAATGTCTGGCGATTGTCGATTTTAAACGATTGCCCGCGCCGCTAGCGCAAAGACTGGTTCAAGAAAAGCCGTATGGCTCACAGCGCAGCTTAGGCTCCATTGCCTTGGAATTGTGTTGGCTTGCGGCTGGCAGAGCCCATATTTATCTGCATGGTAAACAGCACTTATGGGATTACGCCGCGGCTCAACTGATTCTAAAAGAAGCTGGTGGTTTTGCCTGCACCTTACAGGATGACGACGTTTTTATCCGCGACCTGCAAACACGCTCAACTTGTGCTGCATGTGACGAAACATTGTATGCCGCTTGGCGTGACTATTTGCATATTCCACGCAGTGAAAGCTAACACCTGGCTTACGCCTGACTGGCCCATTCCCACTACTGTTCGGGCATTGACGACCACGCGACAGGGCGGGATAAGTCAAGCACCATTTGATAGTCTGAATCTTGGCGATCATGTCGGTGATCTGCCGCAACACGTTCAGCATAATCGTCACTCATTACAAATTAATGCTGACCTCCCCAACACGCCTATGTGGTTACAACAAACGCATTCCTGCACTGTCATCGAGAGTCGTGACTGGCGAAGCGGCATTGAGGCGGATGCCATTATCACCAGCCAAACAAACCAGGTGTGCGCCATTCTGACGGCAGATTGTCTTCCCATCTTGTTAAGTCATCGTCATGGCAAACAGGTGGCCGCAATACATGCGGGTTGGCGGGGACTTGCTAATGGTATCGTTGAGCAAACACTCACTCAACTGAATCACCCAGCCAGCGATTTTTATGCCTGGCTCGGCCCCGCCATCGGCCCTGCTGCCTTTGAAGTCGGTGATGAAGTCCGCAACATTTTTATCGCACACAATGCGACAGCAAAAGCGGCATTCAAAGCTAACCGGCCCGGTCATCATTTGGCAGACATTTACCAGCTTGCCCGGTATCGTCTTCGTGCTGCAGGCGTTTCGCATATTTATGGCGGACAAGCCTGCACCCTAGGATCACCCGAACAGTTTTTTTCGTATCGGCGCGATGGCGTGACAGGCAGAATGGCATCTCTTATCTGGATCACCCCTGAATAAGGTATGATCTGACTATTTATAAACTGACGTGACCCTATGGATTTACTTGTCTGGATAGTCTTTTTTAGTCTGATTGGTGGCTTGCTGAGCGTTGGATTTGCCGCTGGCTTTTTACTGTTATCTCAGCAAGCGCGCAGCCATGCTGTGCCTTATCTAGTCAGTTTTGCCATTGGTGCCTTGCTTGGCGCCTCTTTTTTAGGGTTAATTCCCCATGCTATTGAGCACGAATTTGCAGTGGAAGCACATAGCTTGGGGCTCACCTTGCTGCTGGGCTTACTGAGTTTCTTTTTACTGGAAAAATTGGTGTTATGGCGGCACTGCCATAGCCATCATGGGCATGAGCATATTCCTGAACTCGGTCACGATCATCACGACGACAATGCCCATCAGCATCATGGCAAGGCCGCAGGACCACTGATTCTGATTGGTGATACGATTCATAATTTTGTCGATGGCATCTTAATCGCTGCTGCGTTTATGACCGACGTGCACCTCGGTATTGTCACCGCATTAGCTATTGCTGCGCATGAAATCCCACAAGAATTAGGCGATTTTGTCATTTTATTGCACAGTGGCTACAGTCGCAAAAAGGCATTGTATTTCAATATCTTGTCAAGCATGGGAACCGTTATCGGTGCGGTATTCGCCTACTTTTTACTGGCTGAAATGGAACAGCTTTTACCTTATGTCTTGGTGGTGGCAGCATCGAGCTTTATTTACATTGCCGTTGCCGATTTGATCCCTGGCCTGCATTCACGTGTTCGGCCCAGCGAAACCTTACAACAAACCTTGTTGATTTCTGCTGGCGTCATTTTTATTTATCTGTCGCATAGCATGATGCATTGAGGCTCATGGGCGCGCCACACTCATCTGCGATCCTGATTGTCGGCCCATCCTGGGTAGGCGATATGGTAATGGCACAATCGTTATTTAAAGCGCTAAAACGGATTCAACCGCAAGCCTCAATTGATGTCCTGGCACCCGCATGGACCCGACCACTTTTGGAGCGGATGCCAGAAGTGCGTCAGGCAATCGATATGCCTGTTGGCCATGGCATGATGGCGATTGGTCAACGTTGGCACATCGGAAAAACCCTGCGTGGCCAGTACCAACAGGCAATTGTGCTACCCAACTCCTGGAAGTCGGCCTTGATTCCATGGTTTGCGAAAGTACCCAAACGCACTGGTTGGCGCGGTGAAATGCGTTATGGCTTATTGAATGATTTGCGTCGACTGAATAAATCGGCTTTACCCTTAATGGTCGAACGATTTGTATCTCTGGCCGGCCCCGCGCGCACCGCTGACCAAAAACCTGACTGGCAGGCACCGTCCATGATTGCGGGTGATCAGCCTGACCACTTTATCCCGACCAAATCTCCAGCAAGGCGCCGGTTGGCTTTATGTCCCGGGGCCGAGTTTGGCCCGGCAAAGCAGTGGCCTGCCACGTACTATGCAAAACTGGCTGACAAGGCCATTGCCGCCGGCTGGCAGGTCATGATTTTTGGTTCCAAGGCGGATAGAACGGTTGCCGATCAAATTGTTGCCGCGACCAGTGAACAGGCTGGTCATTCAATTTTTAATTTGGCGGGAAAAACAGCCTTGGCAGAAGCTATCGATTTACTGGCGACAGCGGATCAGGTCGTTTCAAATGATTCCGGATTAATGCATGTTGCAGCGGCATTAGGTAAACCTTTGACTGCTATTTACGGGCCGACCTCCCCGGCATTTACACCACCATTATCAACGCTGGCAAAAATTAAACAGATAGAGGTGGATTGTGGTCCTTGCTTTCAGCGGGTTTGCCCACAAGGTCATCATAAATGCATGCAGCAACTGACGCCTGATAAAGTAGCGCCAGAATTTTTCGTTTAATAGTGATTTATCTGTATGTCGCAAAAACTGGTCACCATTTTAGTCCCGAATTACAAAACCCTGCTGATTACGCAAATTTGTCTTCGCCTGATTCGACACCATACCGATCCGGCGCTGGCCGATGTCATTGTCATCGATAACGATTCTAACGACGAGTCAACAGAGTATTTACGCAGCCTGCCATGGATAACCCTGATAGAACGACCAGCTGTGCCCGGCGAAACTGGGGTTCAAGCCCATTCACGTGCATTGGATTTGGCTTTAAAGCAGGTCACCACCCCATACGTCTTATCCATCCATACGGATACCTTTATCAAGCGTCGCGACTGGCTGGAATTTTTACTGGCGCAGTTTGATTCGCCTAATGTCGCAGGTGTTGGTTCATGGAAGCTGGAATCAAAGTCCCGCCTCAGGCAACTGGGCATTCGTTTTGAACAAAGCTGGAAGTATGCCCTGCATAAATGGTTTGGCTATGAAGGTTATCGACCAGAACGGCTGGATTCCAGCCTACATTATCTTCGCAGCCATTGCGCCATCTATAAAACCGATATTATTCAACAATTAGCAACGGGGTTTGCTGATGGTGATGCCACTGCCGGTAAAGTCATGCATCAGAAGATGCGCGATCATGGCTATGAGATGAAATTCCTGCCCTCGTCTGAGCTGGGCCAATATATTGATCATTTGAACCACGCTACCTCGATTTTAAATCCTGAGTTGCGACGCAATCCAAAACATAATCGTCGTAACCACCGTAGAATTAAAAACAAATTACGCGGCATTGATGCCGTGTCACTTCTGGCCAACCCGGATCTGGACAAATAAGTGCCCGCCATGCCTCGTATTCAATTTGAGCAACTCTCACTCAGCCAATTACGCTGGTTCGTTGCGCTATGTAGTGCCTTATTGTCTGTAGAAGCTTTTTTGACAGATGACATCATCAACAAAGATGGCATTCTTTACGTACAGATGGCTGAGGCACTGTTACAAGGCGGGTTTCAAGCCATGGCCGATCTGTACGATTGGCCCTTCTATGCCATTTTGACCGCAGTTCTCAGCGCTATTTCAGGGCTATCAGCACAATTCAGTGCCAGCATCATCAATATTGTTTTATTTGTTTTATTTACTGATAGTTTACTGCGCATAAGTGCCAAGCTGATTATTCCCAGCCGTCAGCTGGCCATTGCAGCGATACTGATTTTGCTGTTTTTAAGCCTGAATAATTACCGTGATTTTATTGTGCGCGATGTAGGCTATTGGGCTTTTGTCAGTCTGGCTCTTTTGCACTTTCTCAATTTTCTGCGAACAGGGGCTTTGCACCATGGACTGTATTGGCAAGCCTATACGTTCATTGCCTTTTTATTTCGAATCGAGGCGCTATTTCTGTTATTGGCAATGCCACTTTTGGCTTGTTTTCAATCACGCCAAGTCAGCTGGCCGAAACAGATATTTTCACTCTATGGTTTGACGCTAATAACGCTGTTTGGGGCGATGATACTGCTTGTCTTGAGTGATGGCTGGAGTGAGGTATTTGGCCGACTTTCCTTAATTGCTGACTACACCGATAGTAGTCGGTTTATGTTTTTGTTTGAACAAAACCGTCAGTTCATTGCCGATAAAATTCTGCATCCGGTCAGTGAGGATGCTGCCAGCTTGTTTTTGGCTAGCGCTCTGTTTGGCATCATTGTTGGTGAGATCTTACTCGGCTTATCAGTGAGCTATCTTATTCTGTGGGTAATGGCGAGTCGTTATCCGAGTCCGCCGCTACCCCAAACAGAGCGAATTGCGCTTGTTTACTTCCTGTTTTTAAATGGCTTAATTTTATATGTGTTGTTATTGAATACGTATTTGATGACAACGCGTTACGGTGTGATGGCATTTACCAGTCTGTTTTTGATGATATTGCCAAAGATCAGCGGTTTTATTGATGAGTGCTACCAAAATAAGCGCCGTGTGCCTTTATTCATCATCGGCATGCTGTTGCTTTACAGCCTTGGCGATGCAGTTTATCAAAGTCATTCCAAGTCTTATCTCCCCGCAACGGCGAAATGGGCAGCAACAACATTACCTGACAATAGTCGGGTCGCAACACTGGATGTGTTTAGTGCCTATTATCTGGAGCAGTATGCCGGCGATCGACTTCGTATCACACAACACAGCTTGCAAACCCTCAACAAGCAAACGGACTATCTGTTAATTGTCAGCAAAAATCGTCATGGCCCTGGCCCTGCAATGATTCCAACCGACTTATCGTTAACAGTCTTGCACCATCAGGAAAGTGACCGGGGTGACAGCGCGACGCTGTATCAGGTTCAGAATCAATAATCGGCCAGCGTTTAACCGCTGCAAAGGCGGTCTTGCTATACTCACCGCATTATTTTGGAATATTGACTCACTATGATTGTTTTAGGACTTTCCGGCGCCGTCGGGCATGATGCCTCCGCTGCAATTTATATCGATGGCAAATTGATCGCTGCCGCTGAAGAAGAGCGTTTTCTGCGTGACAAACATGCCAAAGGCAAAATGGCCTACGAAGCAACCCGATTTTGCTTGCAGCAAGCTGGAATCCGTCCAGATGAAATTGATATGGTCGCTTTCCCGTTTGCTGAAATTCCGTTGACGACACCCGCTCGCTGGCATTACGCAAAACGCCACTGGTATGCCCCTGACCGTGCATTATTGGCACTGTTCAACGGAAATCGCCGCTATTGGCGGAATCATAAACACGTCATGCAATTATTGGATGACCTTGGCATTGGCGCCAACCGAGTCAAGTTTGTGCCGGTGGAACACCATCTTGCTCATGCCAGCAGTGCCTATCATCTAAGTGGTTTTAAAGAAAAAACCGCCATTATTGGCATTGATGGTAAAGGCGAATATGCCACCACTTTTTTTGGTTATGGTGAAAACGGCCAGATTCACAAAATCAAAGAATTTTATGACCCGGACTCGTTGGGCGGACTATATGGTGCATTAACAGAGTATCTGGGCTTTGAAATGCTCGATGGCGAGTTTAAGGTTATGGGCATGGCCCCCTATGGCGACCCAGACCGTTTTGATTTTTCCCGCCTGATTGACTGCCAAGATGGCCAATTCCGCATCAATACCAAACTGGTCAATACTGTGGGGCTTCGGCGCTTCAAGAAAAATGGCAAAGGCTATTTTTTCAGCCCGGCCCTGATTGAGTGGCTAGGGCCAATGCGCGAAGGCGATGAAAAAGACGAACCGTATATTGATTACGCCGCCAGCATTCAGGCATTGCTGGAAAAATGTGCCTTGCATCTGATTGATTATTATCTGGGCGATATTATCAAAGAAACCGGCAAAATCGCTTATGCTGGCGGTGTCGCACTGAACGTCAAATTAAATCAGCGCATCATTGCCATGCCCGGTGTCAAAGAGCTCTTCGTGCAACCAGCTGCTGGCGATGCTGGTACCGCTATTGGCGCGGCCAGCTACGCCGCCACTCAAGCCGGGATGATCATCGAACCCATGCAACATGCCTATCTTGGCCCTGCTTACACGACGCAGCAGTGTATTGATGCCTGTGAAGCCTACACGCAACCCGTGACATGGCAAAAACTGGATAATGTGACCGCTGAGACGGCGCAGCTGCTTGATGCAGGTAATCCCGTTGCCTGGTTTCAGGGACGCATGGAGTTTGGCCCGCGCGCGCTGGGTAATCGGAGTATTCTGGGGTCACCCAGTCACCCGGGCGTTGCCGATCGCATCAATGCCCAAATCAAGTACCGAGAAAGATGGCGCCCATTCTGTCCCAGTATGCTGGATACCGTGGCAGAAGAGATTTTACAGACTGCCCATCCTAGCCCGTATATGACTTTTACCTTTGATGTCGCAGAAAGCTGGAAGTCACGCATCCCGGAAGTGGTGCATGAGGATGGCACGGCTCGGGCACAGATTGTGACGGCGCAAACCAATCCGCGTTATTACGATCTGATAAGTGAATTGGCAAAACGAAACGGCAATGCGGTGGTGCTCAATACTTCGCTCAACCGGCGCGGTGAACCGATGGTGTGTAGTCCAATCGATGCCTTGAATATGTTTTTTGGTTCCGATCTGCAGTATCTGGTTATGGAAGATATTCTCGTTACTAAAACAGTGTGAATGTCGCATCGTGCGGGCCCCCCTTAAACTTCACTGGTCAGCTTCGAAGCCCAATTTTGGGGATGCGCTCTCGCCACGCATTTGTGAAATTATCTCGGGTCGCAAAATCGTTTATGCCCCCGTTAAACAATGCGACTTGATCGCTATCGGCAGTTTATTGCATCGTTTGCCTGAACATTGGTTTAGCCGTCGGCTATCGGTTTGGGGCAGCGGGTTTATTGAAGCGAAAAAGCCGCATCAATCTCGCCACCA
Organism: Methylophaga frappieri; assembly: GCF_000260965.1. Taxonomy (NCBI): domain Bacteria; kingdom Pseudomonadati; phylum Pseudomonadota; class Gammaproteobacteria; order Thiotrichales; family Piscirickettsiaceae; genus Methylophaga; species Methylophaga frappieri. Next base: position 2,242,283 of record NC_017856.1, on the reverse strand, counting down.
TTATCATGCTATCCGAGGTGCGCTTAGCCGAGACATCATTAGCGCCGGCCCAGACACACCACTCGGTGATCCCGGACTCCTTGCTCATCTGCTATTGTCGGGTTCAAAACCAACAAAAAAGTTTACTGTTGGTTTGGTTGCGCATTACAAAGACAAATCCCATCCATTATTAGCGCAGCTTTGTGATCGCTATGCTGATGTCACCTTGATTGATATTTTTCTGCCACCCGCCATGTTTCTGCAACGACTGCAAACCTGTGAGGTTATTTTTTCATCGGCCATGCATGGGTTAATTGCTGCCGATGCACTTGGCATTGCTAATGCACGTATTCAGCTTTCGAATGACTTGCGAGGTGGTGATTTCAAGTTTGCCGATTATTACACTAATTTTGGTATTTCAGCGGCGCCTATAGCCCTGACAGTTGACGAAATCCATCATCAAGCCGAACACATTGTGAACAGCTATCACCGTCCCGGTTTAACTGAAATTCAGTCTCAACTTATCGCCGCTTTTCCATCATTCTGACCAGTTACGTTGATAACGTTGCCAGTCACGATGATGGCCACGCGCAAATTGCCGGTTGTTTTCACATTGAGACATGGCATCGAGATCGATCAGCTGAAGTTGCTGTTGGTCATCAATTAGAATATTACTGGCCTTCAAATCACCATGCACCAGACGGTAACGTAATAACAGTTGGAACAGTGCCTGAATCTGTTTGGCAATCTCGCCACCAGGCTCTTTATCAGGAAACCGCGCCGATAACTCTTGGCCTGGCAGCCACGCCGTAATCAGGTAAGCACGACAGCGTAATGGCCCGATTCGTCTTTCAACAAAGCCCAGTGCCGTCGGTGTCGGCAAGCCAATCAAAGTCAGCAGTCGACCATAACGCCAGGCATTGGCAGCGCGACTTGGCCGCCAGCACCGTTTAAGAAAATGCCATGCTGACTTCAGGTTGTAACGTTTAATCACTACCACCTGACCATCCAGGTCCACTTTCGCCACCGTTGCCGAGTTACCTTGTTTGAGTAACTCTCCATTTGCAATTAGCGTATCCAGCTGCGTGATAAAGTCATCATGCCGTTTTTCCCAAAACTCGCGCTGGAATGCATACTCATAGGTCAGGGTATGCCGATAGGCGGTCATCGTGCAGGTCCGAAAGCATTTTTTTAGATACGTCTGATGACGCTGTTGCTCAATTTGTTTCCGTTTTGCCGGTAATTGCTCAGCAAAAGCAAATAACTGATCAGACTGTAAGCTGTTCTGATAGACCGAAATAGACTGGCATAGCCTGTCTTGTCCCTCCGCGGTAAACTGCGCTAACAAAAGGGCGACCTGTTCCAGTCGCATTGCCAGAGACAAGGGCTGCTTCTGTGCCAACACCGCGGTATAGTCGACCATCACAAACTGATCCTCGACAAACAGCAAATTGTCACAATGCAGGTCCTGATGTATCAGACCAGCATCGTGTAATTTAGCGAGTTCAGACCAGATTTTTCGACACTTTTCTGGCACGGTTAAATCCTGCTCGGTCAGCGGTGTCGCCCGTTCCAGCCAGGCATAGGCAATCGCATAACAACCCGCCAAATCAGCTTCCATTAAAAGCCGCGCGGGCGCATTTAACCCCGCTTCTTGCATTAGTTGATGCCCTTTTTGTTCGGCCAACCACTGCCTTTTCCCTTGTCGATTACGGCGAAAACACTTCAACAAGAGGGGCGTGTCATGCCACCTTGCTTTCGTGACTAATCTTTTCTCAGGCAGGTAACGTAATGTTTGCTGCAAGGTAATTGACTGCTCTTGCCATGTCAGGGTAACCGGCAAGTCTGGTAAGTCTCCAAGCGCTAATTTAGTCATGCTGTCGCTGCCATTTGGCCATTAAGGCATCACGCCGTTTCTGCACTTTATGCCAAAAACGGCGATCATGGGTCAGGCAAAATCGTAATGACAAGCCACTGTAAGCTCGAATAAAACGCAGCTTATCCCGCTTGGTCAGTGATACCGCATGCGCCGAAAAATACAGTGACGCCAAATCTTTGATTAACCAGCGCGCGGGTACGCGCTTACGTTGCTGGGCACGATGCAGATCAATCAAAAACAGTTGCGTTTGCTCAGAAATCGTATTCGTCTGTGCAAACGTTTCGGTCAGCAAAACATGGCAGAGATAATAGTCACGATGATTCAGGCCGGCATGATGCATGCGCCTGGTCATATCTGCCAATTTGTCTATTAGTAAGCGCTTACTTTTTAGGCTGGGCGCATTATGCTGCCATTGTTCACCGAGATACTCCAGACTCATGGTATGGGTCAATTCATCAGTGACGACAAACGAGCGACGCTGGGCTGGATTGAGGCCCGTTTCCCCATACCCTGCCAGGGTCATGGTATCCACCCCAACGCGATGCAGAGTTTGGATGGCCTGCCACTCATTCCGCGCGCTGATAATTGGTAACCGTGCCTGCAACAGATTTTTCCATATCTCTCGCCAGCCGACACCTTGATGATATTTCACAAAATAACGTTTGCCTTCAGCAATAAACCGAAGTGTGCGCCGGCCTTCTTTATCCCTGTAAATATCACCCTCAACCATTTTAAAGAAGTCAAATGGCGAGCGGCCCGCCAAGACAGCCTTTAACTCTTCACGAAGATAGACTTCTGGTTTCATCAACGTAACCATGCCTCAATCTGATCGGCACAGAAATCGGCACGGGGCCGACGACTAATGCCATTGCCGCCTTGACCACGTGATAGAGGTAAAGGCATGCGGCTGATTTGTCTAATCTCTTGCGCCAGGGCAGCAACCCTGTTTTTGACAGGTAATATTCGCGACGCAGGATCCGCCTCAGCCAGAAAACGGTAACCACACACAGATGAAATTCTGACCGGTAACCGGGCAGCCAACGCCTCGGCAATCACCATGCCCGCCGCTTCCTTCCGGGCAGGGTGCACTAATACATCCGCCGCGAAGTAGAAATGATGCGTCGTTGTTTGTCCGCCCCAAAAGGTGTAGTGCAAACCCGTTAACGCGGCTAACGCCTTGTCATATTTCGCTTGTTTTCCGTTGCCAACGATCCATAAGGCCAATTTTTCGCGCTCTTCTGAACTCAGTTGCTGTAAAGCTCGGATGACGCGATCCAGACCTTTTGTATGAAAATCTGCCGCGACGAATAACAATACCTGACGTCCCGATTCCGGTTGATGTTCCTGACGCCAACGCCTGCCAGCATCGTAACGCACTGGGTCATAATGAAATTCTGGTTCGACAGTCACCGGTAACATTTGCTGATTTTGCGCCGCCACGGAAAAATAGCGTTGATATTGTAGGCGTTGATCTTGGGTTAGAAAAAAGACTTTTAAGGCTTTATTAGCAAACATCTGCTGTTCTATTTGTGCATAAACCCGATAGCGCGGTAAGCATTTTTTGATACCGTGATACCGTGTCGCAACAAAGCTCGGGTCTGCAGCAAAGTAGATATCCAGTCCGGCCATTTTGGTAAAGCCGATAATGGCATCAAAGGTATGATTTTCCTGAAAAGCTAAAACCGTATCCGATAACGCTCGTAATCGCGCATGATTGGTTCGAAATTGTGCTTTACTAACAATGACTTTTTGCCAGCCACAGGGAAAGTCACCCTGCCAAGCTGCAGTGATAACCGTTATCTGATGTCCGCGATGAGCCATCGCTTTGGCAACGGCAATAAAATCACGCTGCGCCCCACCGAACGGAAAATATTCCGTGATGGCAAAAGCAAGTTGCATACATTGTTCCTAACTGACTGCACTCAAAACTGACAAGGTACGAGCGCTCCACTAGAATAGAGTCACAATGCGAACGGCACACTGCGAAATATTGTCGTTCAGTTTAACATTGATTTGAAATAATCGAGGTATGCCGTGTCATTTGATGCCACTTTGCAACGTCACCAGCGCATGGTTGAAAGCCTGTTTGAGCTGGCGCCACAGTTAGATGCGTTATTAAAACGTGTTTGTGACTGTGTTTTAGCCGGAAACAAAATTTTGTTTTTCGGCAATGGCGGCAGTGCCGCGGATGCACAACATTTGGCAGCAGAATTTGTCATTCGATACAAAGATGACCGTCGTCCACTAGGGGCGATTGCGTTGACAACGGATACCTCAATTTTGACGGCGCATAGTAATGACTATGCGTTTGATACTGTCTTTGATCGCCAGATAACCGCCTTGGCCAAACCCGGCGACTTGGCGTTTGGTTTTTCCACATCGGGTAACAGTCAGAATGTGATTAATGGCGTCCGCGCCGCACAGTCTGTCGGCATTTATACAGTCGCTTTTACAGGCCAGAATGGCGGTGCTCTCCATACTTTGGCTGATGAGTGTATCCGTGTTGCCAGTACCGAAACCGCTCGCATCCAGGAAGGCCATTTAATTATCGGGCATTGGTTATGTGAAGCGGTAGATAGTCAACTCCATTCATGACGTCAACGGCCATCGATACGGATATTGTCATTATTGGCGCCGGTATTGCCGGACTATGGCTGCATCACCGTCTGAACCAGCTTGGCTATCATGCGTTATTACTGGAAGCGCATCAAATTGGCCATGCGCAAACACTTGCTGCACAAGGCATCATCCACGGCGGTAGCAAATATGCGTTAAATGGCGTTTTATCCAATGCGGCGCAAGCGATCAGTGCCATGCCGGCAAGATGGCAAGCCTGTTTTCATGGTTCGGGTGAGATTAATTTATCTCAGGCGAAGATTTTAGCCGATCATCAATTATTGTGGTCGACACAACGTTTATCCTCAAAACTGGTGTCATTTTTTGCCAGTAAAGCGTTGCAAAGCCGTATGCAAGCAATCCCTAAATCAGCACGAAATGGCATCTTTGCCGATCCCGGATTTAAAGGTGCCTTGTATGCGCTTGATGAACCTGTGGTGGATGTGCCCAGTTTATTAGGTTGTTTCCAGCAAAACTATGGACACCGGATATTGCATACCGGGGCGGCAACCCTGAAATTTATTCGGGAAGGACAAGGCATTCACCGTCTGGCGATTGGCGATACGCTCCAAATTAAGGCGCAGCACTTTATCGTCACTGCCGGCGAAGGCACCGGTGAGTTGTTATCACATCACCATATCCAGCGGCCTGAAATGCAGCTGAGACCTTTACAAATGCTGCTCTGCAAATCGGCCGATCCGTCATCGCCTTTGCCCGCCATTTATGCGCATAGCCTTGGCTCCGGGAGCAAACCAATAGCGACGATCACCAGCCACTCGGATCAACACGGTAATATGGTCTGGTATCTGGGCGGTAATATTGCCGAGCAGGGTGTGGGTAAATCGCCGGACAAATTAATCCGTGAGGCGCAGGCATTGCTTAAACAAATTATGCCCTGGGTATCGTTACCCGATCTCGACTGGGCAACGGTGAATATCAATCGCGCCGAACCCAAACAAAAAGGCTTCAGCCGACCGGACAGCGCCTTTGTAGAAAGCCATGACAACCTGCACATTGCCTGGCCAACCAAATTAGCACTCGCCCCGGATCTAAGTGATCAACTCATCTCAACGCTACAAAATGCGTCAACAAATCAGCACTCTTATCCCGAAGTGACGGTATTACCCCAAGCAACGGTTGCGACGCCATTATGGGATAGGGCGTTTTCATGAGCGCTTTAAAACAAACCCGTATTGCCGATTCCGATGTGGTGGTATCGGCACTGGGTCTTGGCACGGTGAAACTGGGCCGAAATACCGGCGTAAAATATCCGGACAACTTTACTATCCCCGATGATGAGGCGGCACTCAAGTTGCTTGATACCGCGTGGCATCTGGGGGTTAACTTGATTGACACCGCGCCAGCTTATGGTAACAGTGAAACTCGCCTCGGCCATTTACTTCCTCAATTAGCGCATCCCTTTGTCATTTGTACTAAAGCCGGCGAGCATTTTGATCCCGAAACCAGTCAGTCTCACTTTGACTTTTCGAAAAGCGGATTACAGCGCAGCGTTGAAACCAGCCTCAAGCGACTCAATCAGGACACTTTGGATATTGTCTTGATTCATTCAGATGGCCAGGATCTGCCGATTATTCACCATCACCATGCGTTGGATACCTTGAATGAGATGAAAGCGCAGGGACTGATAAAAGCGGTGGGTATGTCAACAAAAACCGTTGCCGGTGGCTTACAGGCATTGCACCAGTCCGATATTGTGATGGTGACGCATAATCTGGCCTATCAGGATGAACAAGCTGTATTGGATACTGCGGCCGAGCAAAACAAGGCGATTTTCATAAAAAAAGCCTTTGCCAGTGGTCACTTGCCGAATCAAGACGATGCCATTCAAGCAAGCTTTAAACTGAACTTTGCCAATCCCGCTGTCGCAAGCATCATTATCGGTACGATTAATCTCGCCCATTTAACCGATAATATCGTTAAAGCAAACGACCTGTTGGCAAGGTATTGATTACTTCTTGGCGTAATAACAATTTGATTTATTTCACACTGTCATAATTCTTTAACAGTTTCCTCCTACCCTGCTCACTGATTACTTTGCCTGCGTCATTGAACGCAAACATCAATCAGGAGTCGTTATGAAGTTATTCACAAACAAGGCTAAATCACTGTTGCTTGCGGGCACATTGATGGGTGCCATGACCTCACTGACAGCCCAGGCTGACATGAAATTAATTGGTTCTGGTGCCAGTTTCCCTGCCCCGATTTACAGCAAATGGTTTAAAGACTTCAGCAAAGAACATGACGGTGTTCGCGTTGACTATCAATCAAAAGGTAGCGGTGGTGGTATCAGCGACTTCATCAACGAAACCGTTGACTTTGCGGCCAGCGATGCCGCGATGAAAGATGAGGAAATCGCTAAGGTTAATAAAGGAACAATTTTGCTGCCGATGACGGCTGGCGAAGTCGTACTCACCTTTAATCTCGACGGTGTGACCAGTTTGAACCTGCCACGCGATGTGTACCCTGAAATCTTCATGGGTAAAATCACGCAATGGAATGACCCAAAAATTCAAGCGGCTAACCCGAACGTAACGCTTCCTGAAAAGCGCATCACTGTCGTCGTTCGTGCTGATTCCAGTGGTACCAGCTACGTCTTTACCAATCACTTATCGGCCATCAGTGATGCATTTAAAGAAACCGTTGGTACCGCCAAATCACCAAATTGGCCTAACGCTGGTACCTTTGTTAAAGCCCCTAAAAATGACGGTATTGCTGCCACGGTTAAACAAACGCCGGGCGCCATCGGCTATGTGGAATACGGTTTTGCCAAGCTGACTAAACTGCCAACAGCCAAACTGGAAAACCAAAAAGGCAACTTTATTGAAGCCGGTTCAGAAAGTGGTGCTCAAGCCTTAGCCAGCACGCCTTTCCCGACCACTAACCTGCCAAACAGCGATGTGCCGGATCTGCGTGGCTGGGTAACGGATCCTTCTAGTGAAGAAGCCTATCCTATCGCCTCATTTACTTGGTTATTAGTTTATAAAGACATGGACGATGAAAAAGCCAAAGTCATGCGTGATCTTATCGAATACATGGTGACGACTGGCCAGAAATCCGCTGATTCTCTGGGTTATATCCCGTTACCAGAAAACGTCATCGAAAAAGTCCGTAATGCGGCAAAAATGATTCAGTAACAGGACGTTGAACAAACAAAAGCAACTATCCCCGCTGCAAGTATCTCACACGATACTTGCAGCGTTGCGTTTGGGGCAGCGGCGATACTTGTTCGGGTTGCTCCCCTATTTTGGAAAACAGCATGGCTTATGATCCTTTCAAATCTGATAGCAGTGATATGACGTTGTCAGCACCGCCATCAGCAAGCGACTATCTGCAAGACAGTATTTTTCGATTTTTTGCTCTGTTCTGTGCGCTGTCTATTATTCTATTGGTGGCCTACATTATTATCGAGTTAGGGTCACAAGCCTGGCCAGCGGTACAGCAACATGGTATCGGGTTTATCACTGGCACCACCTGGGATGTTAATCAAAGTGAGTTTGGCGTTCTGCCCGAAATCTGGGGCACGCTATACAGCTCGTTACTCGCCTTACTGATTGGCGGAATATTAGGTGTGGCAATTGCTATCTTCCTGACTCAGGATTTTATGCCGGCTAAACTCTCGGTCAGCTTTCGCACAATTATCGAATTATTGGCTGCCATTCCTTCCGTGGTTTACGGCTTATGGGGTATTTATGTGCTTATCCCACTTCTACGCCCGGGCGCAAACTGGTTACATGAACACCTGGGCTGGTTTCCCTTTTTTGGAACCGAGTTAAGCGGTCCGGGTCTAGCGCCAGCCGCACTGGTCTTGGCCATTATGATTTTGCCCACCGTTGCCGCTATTTCAGCCGATGCGTTTCGACGTATTCCCTACAAAATTAAAGAGGCGGCCTTTGGAATGGGCGCCACCAAATGGGAAGTGATCTTGAAAGTCATGCTGCCAACCGCTTCCTCGGGCATCTTGGCTGGGTTGGTACTGGGATTTGGTCGCGCACTGGGTGAAACCATGGCCTTGGCAATGTTGATTGGTAATATGAACAACATCAGCATTTCTCTGTTTGCACCGGCTAATACGCTTGCCTCACTGCTTGCGTCAACTTTTCCAGAAGCCAGTCAAATCGAAATTGAAGCACTCATGTACGCGGCACTGGTTCTGCTGTTAATTACATTCCTAGTCAATATCGGTGGTCTGATGATTCAACAAATGACCATGCGTAAATTTGAGGGTAAATCATGAGTCTGGAAAGCAAAACGGCGACATTACCGCCTCGAATCGATTTACGCTCTCTTGAAAAAAATGTGTACGAATGGCGGTCACTAAAAAACACCTTACTCACTGGCCTGATCTGGTTTCTGGGCATTGTCGCCAGCATTCCGCTGTTTTCTGTGATTTTCATGCTGATCGTGGAAGGCGGCACCCGTCTGGATATTGAGGCACTGACTGCCTTACCACCGGCTGGTTTTGAAATGGGTGGCGGATTTGGTAACGCGATTCTCGGTACACTCACCATGGTAGGCATTGCCGCAGCAATTAGTATTCCAATTGGCGTACTGGCGGCCATTTATCTCGGGGTGTTAAATCCAAAAAGCCAGCTGGCAACTACGTCGCGATTTTTAGCTAAAGTGTTAACCGGTTTTCCATCGATTCTCGCCGGTGTCTTTGTCTACGCTGTCTTGGTTGTCACCATGGGAACGTACTCCGCATGGGCAGGTGGCGTGGCGCTTGCCGTATTAATGTTGCCAACGGTTATTCTGGCTGCGGAAGAAGCGATGAAGCAAGTCCCGCAGCGTATGAAAGATGCGGCCTTTGGTATGGGCTGCACCCGCACTCAGGTCATTTTTAAAGTCGTGCTGCCGACAGGCTTACCCGGCATTCTTACCGGCGTTATTCTGGCTGTGGCAGGCGCCGCCGGAGAGTCCGCGCCGCTGTTATTTACTGCCTTGTTCAGCAACTACTACATGGCTGAATTAGCGGAGCCTACTGCATCCCTGTCTATTTTGATTTACAACTTTTCCGGCATGCCGTTTGAAAACCAGATTGAGCTCGCTTGGGCGGCATCTCTGGTGCTGGTCATGCTGGTGCTTTTCTTCAATATTTTGGCGCGCATCATTGGTCGCTCCAAGTTCAGAGAATAAAACTGAGGTAACCCTATGAACCATCACGCTGACACTGGCTCATTTATCGCCAAACCTTATCAGCCAACCGGCCCCGTTGTTTTGGATTGTCAAGTTAAGAATATTTATTACGGCGACTTCCGAGCGGTTCGAGACACCATTGTGCCTATCGAAAAAAACAAGGTGACCGGTTTTATCGGCCCATCAGGCTGCGGTAAAAGTACGGTACTTCGTAGCATGAACCGGATGAATGATCTGATTGATTCTTTCCGTTTCGAAGGCAGTATCCAGTATCACAACCATGATATTTATGGGAAAAAAGTTGATGCCGTTGTCGTAAGACGCTACATCGGTATGGTGTTTCAACTGCCGAACCCTTTCTCTATGAGCATATACGACAATGTCGCGTTTGGCCTGCGTTTGAATGCCTTTAAAGGCGATGAAGCCGAAATGGTAGAACGTGCTCTGAAACGTGCTGCGCTGTGGAATGATGTCAAAGACAAACTGAAAAACAGTGGCTTGTCTTTATCAGGTGGTCAACAACAACGCTTGTGTATTGCGCGCGCAATTGCCACAGAGCCTGATGTGTTACTGATGGATGAGCCCTGCTCGGCTTTGGACCCCATTGCGACTCGTCAAATTGAGGAGCTGATGGTCGAACTCAAAGAGCATTATAGTGTGGCACTAGTCACCCATAATATGCAGCAGGCCATGCGTGTTGCCGATGTGACCGCCTTTATGGGGGTGGATATTTCTAAAGGGTGCCGCACCGGTCACTTGGTTGAAATGGCAGAAACCCGCAAAATTTTCGAATCTCCCGACCAAGCGTTAACGCGTGCCTACGTCAACGGCGAGTTCAGCTAAGTTGTGTTTTACTGACGTCAGCGATGGGTTGTTGTGAGCAATGCAATCACTTCAACCCACCTGTGCAACTGAGCGGAAACCAACCTTAGCCTCGCCAAGAATGAATTTGCCAGCCATTCGATTGCGATTGCAGGAAACGCAAAAGAATTTCGATAAGATTAATGCGACGTTATCGGTCAAGCGCACTCCGCCATCAGATGAAGTAATTAATAATCTATTGGCGGGCTATGCGTTGCTGGATCGGTATCTTGCCGATGATATGGACTTGTTTGCCTACGGGCATTCAGAACATCTTCTGGCGCTAAATCAAACTGTCCTCTGCCATACCGCCGCAATTTCTGAAACGGAACGCCTTGCTCAGTTTGAGGCAACAAAAGCACACTTCTATAGCTCAGAAAATAACGGTATTGGCGCCATAAATGATTGGCTATCGCTTCATCGAAGTGCTTCCGTCTGGAAACGGGCTGCCGGGGTATTCACACTGATTTTGAGCCAGCCACAGTTATTTTTAGAAGGTAATCATCGAACCGGCTCATTGATAATGAGCTATTTCTTAATGCGTGCAGGACATGCGCCCTTTGTGTTGTCTTTTGACAATGCTCACCATTTTTTTGAACCCGCAGAGTTCACCAAAAAACGCCGCAAAAAACAGTTTCTCGATGACGTGATTCATTTACCGAAACAAACGCGAAAATTCGCAAACTTGCTTAAAAACGAGCAAAAATACAGTCAATTTCTGCTCAGCTAACTCAATGGTAGCGATCTTTATCTGGTCGCCCTTTCAGTTCACCCCGGTTGGCCTCCAGGATCTTTTGAAATTTTTCCGGATCCTTTTTAAGAATATCGATATATTCGCCAACTAAATCAGCCCAGTCCGGGCCGGCATGTTGAGAAAACTTTTCGAGGGACACCAGCAATAGTTTGGCTGCAACCCGCACTTCTTTCTTTTCAGCATCGCCATACCATTGCACCAAGTCATTGAAGACATATTCAATTTTCTCCAGTGGTGTCAGATCTGTTGGTATCTCGATGGGGGACTTTTTGCTCAACTTACTTCCAAATGATGTTATGCGTGACTCAATCGCAAGCCAATTATCGCTGATTAATTTTATTGACGATGGCCGTCGTTGAACAATTTTCTACCAAGCCCATCACCTTCACCTCGCCGCCATAAGCTTCAACAATTTCCCAGCCAACAACGCCCGTTTTATCGTAATCGCCGCCTTTGACCAAGATATCAGGCTGAATTTCTCGAAGCAGTGCTTCAGGGGTGTCACCCGCGAAGCAAGTCACCCAATCCACATCAGCTAAACCGGCTAATACCGTTTGACGACGCTCTGCCGTATTAATCGGCCGGCCCGGTCCTTTTAACTTCGTCACCGAGGCATCCGTGTTAATTGCCACAATCAAGCGATCGCCCAATTGTCTGGCTTCATGTAAATAACTGACATGGCCTGCATGCAAAATATCAAAACAACCATTGGTAAATACGATTTTTTCACCACGTTGTTTGGCTTGCGCGACGGCTGTTTTAAGTTGCTCCGTGGTGACCGCCCCAGCAATGGCATGATCCGTGTGATGAGCACCTTGATGTCGTTGATACTCGGCTTGAAGTTCAGGACTACTTACCGTCGCTGTACCAAGTTTGCTCACCACAATACTGGCCGCTACATTCGCCAAAATAACGGCTTGCTGCAGACTTTGTCCCGCTGCTAATGCTGAACCGAGTGTCGCAATAACCGTATCGCCGGCGCCCGTGACATCGGCCACCTCCTTGGCAATTGCCGGCAAATGCAATTCACGGCCATCCGCATGGATAAGCGACATACCCTGTTCACTGCGCGTAATTAACAACGCCGCAATCTCTAGATCGATAATTAATTGCCGTGCTTTTTCTAATAATTCTGCTTCCGAATGAATTGCCCCTACTACGGATTCAAACTCGGCCATATTCGGTGTAATTAAATCGGCACCGCGATATTTAGAAAAATCCTTACCTTTTGGATCTACCAACACTTGCAACCCTGCGGCTTTTGCAGACTGAATCAGCGGTTGCGGTTGCGCTAAAGTGCCCTTATTGTAATCAGACAAAATCAGCACTTTATTTTGGGTGAATAATGGCGCGCTGAGATTAGGTAACGGCTTCGCCTCGTCGTGCGTAAATGGCGTTTCAAAATCCATACGGAGCAATTGTTGATGCGCACTAATGATGCGTGACTTGATAATGGTTGACCGCGCCCCTTTTTGAAAGTGGCAGTCGATGCCCACCGCATCCAGTCGTTGCTGTAAAACCACCGCAGCTTCATCCTCACCGGTAATCCCTAACAACTGACAACGCGCACCCAGCGACGCAATATTCATTGCCACATTGGCAGCACCGCCCGGAATATCTTCAAGACGCTCCACATTCACTATCGGTACCGGCGCTTCCGGTGAAATGCGCTGCGTTTTGCCGAAATAAAAACGATCCAGCATGACATCACCGACGACGATTATCGGTGCATTAAAAAATTCAGGAAAAGACGGTTTCATGCGTTTATTGTGTTTGCAGATAAACGCTTATTTTGCGGGTAAAAGCGATTGTAGTCCATGCCAAACCGACTCCGGCGCCATTTCTTGCATACACACTGGCAAACCGGCCTCTGCCTCTGGCCGTGGACAACCGCGTTTATAACAGGGCACACAGGCTTTATCACTAACCAAATGCGATTGATGCTGGCCAAAAGTCCCAATCAAATTCGGATCAGTTGAGCCGTATAACGTCAGTGCTGGCGTTGAGGCGACTGCTGCCAAGTGGGCTAATCCGGTATCGCTGCAAATCGCAGCCGTAGCATTCTGGAGAAGCGCGGCCATGTGATTCAATGACAATCTAGGCAATGCATAGGCATGACCACTCACCATGGCAATTTGCTCTGCGCGTAAATACTCTGCCTGATTGCCACTTGGAATTAGTACCTGATAACCGGCTTCAACAGCTAGTAAAACCAGTCTTTGCCAATGCTTTACCGGCCACATTTTACTCAGCCAACTGGCATTGTGAACAAACAATAAATAATTATCGGCAAGCCTGAAATCGAGCGTAGGTAAAGCGTAGCTCGTAAAGTCAGCGGCATAATCGGCCGGTGTCGTTGGCGAGGGATAATTCAATGCTTGCGCCATGATTTGGCGCATTCTCTCGACAGCATGCTGTTGTGGATTGACGTGGATCGGCACTTTATAGGCGAGATGGGCGGGCCGTTCCCGACACGATGCTTTATCCAAGCCGGCAACCGGTCCACGCCTTAACAGACTGACCAGCGCACTCTTCAAGTTATTCTGCATATCGACAATGACATCATAATCGCTTGTATTCAGTTGCCGATAAAAATGACGCAACTCACCATCGCGTAATGTCTTCCAAAGCGATTTTTTCCAGCGCCGATGTGAGGTAGTAATAATATTTCGGATGGCCGGATGCCATTGAGGCACTTCAGCAAAGGCTTCGTCTACAACCCAATCAAAGATGATTCCGGGAAATTCTCGAACAGCATCAGTCAGGGCAGGTAAAGCATGCATCAAATCGCCCATTGAGGTGAGCTTGATGATTAAGACACGCATCAGCTGGGCGCGAATCCATCTGCAGGAAATATCTGTTGCTGATGCTGACGCAAAATGGCCAAAAACGCATCCGGGTTTTTGATTTGGGTCAGTTCGCCTTCTCTGGGGAAAAGTTGATCTTGAAGTCGCGACAGCCAGAAACGTAATGCAGCAGCACGAAGCATCAAATTCCAGTTCGTTATTTCCGCCGCAGTCAGGGGGCGGCGTTGGATATAGGCCTGCATTAATCGCTGATAGCGCGTTGTTTCCAGCAGACCGTTTTCAGCAACACACCAATCATTGACTGCCACGGCTAAATCGTAAAGCAGATAGTCATCGCAGGCATAGTAAAAATCAATAATACCGGACAGTTGGTCACCGTCAAACAAGGCATTATCGCGGAACAGGTCAGAGTGCACGACACCCCAAGGTAAATCCAAATCGGCATAATTCTGTTGAAATGCGAGTTCAGCCGCCAACATGTCGGCTGTGGCCGAATCCAGATGCGGTATCAACGCTTTGCCCGTCTTTTTACGCCAATGCGCCCCTCGACTATTAGGACGTCTGGATGGAAACTGCTGTCCGGCCAAATGCATCTGTCCCAGTCTGTCACCAATGGCCTGACATTGTGCTGGTGTGGACCAGGTATCCACGGTACCGCCAGCCAGACGATTAACCAGTGCCGCCGGTTTTTCAGCCAACTTTTTCAGGTAATTGCCTTGTTTGTCAGCAGCAGGATGGGCTGACGGAATACCCTGTTGATAGAAAAACGTCATCACATTCAGAAAATACGCCAACTCACTGTACTCATGCTGCTCAAACAAGGTCAGCACAAATTCACCTTGGCTGGTGGTAACAAAATAATTGGTATTTTCGATACCGGCGCTGATGCCCTGATAGGAAATCAACTTACCCAGATCGTAATCATCAAGAAATTGTTCAAGCGCGGTACGCCCGACTTCAGTGTAAACAGACATGTAAACTTACTTCAGTAGCGTCTTACCACTCCAGCAGAATCCAGTTTGGTACCGCTGGGGCATCCAACTGATCCTGACTGCGGCTTTCCAACGTGCCATCTCCATCCGTGTCAATAAGGTAATAGGGAGGCCCCAAAAGCGGCGTCACTTTCACCATATATAACTGGCCATTGACCCGGTATTCTTCGATTGTTCTATCATCTTCTTGGATGATATTGATGTCCGGCTCAATACTGTCACCGCTTTCCATCCGTTCAGGCAACTGCGGTGGCTGATCCATTATTTCTTCGTTCGCCCAGACAGCTACTGTGACTAAGACGCCAAGTGCGCCTACAATAGCAATTTTGTTCAACATAGCTGTGCTCCAGATGGTTTTCGCTAAAGATAGCATTTCCGTTAGCATGATTAAAGCAATCTGAATGCCCAGCTGACAGGCTTTGTGAAATATGACCCAATCTACCGCTCCGCTGATTCTCGTCGATGGATCTTCTTACCTTTATCGCGCCTATCATGCGATGCCGCCATTGACCAACAGTGCCGGCGAGGCAACAGGGACAATCTATGGCGTCGTAAACATGCTGCGTAAACTCATTAAGGATTATCAGCCTTCACGAATGGCGGTGGTTTTTGATGCCAAAGGCAAAACCTTCCGCCATGACTTATACAGCGAGTACAAAGCGACCCGCCCGCCCATGCCGGATGATCTGCGTGAACAAGTTACACCAATACACGACATCGTCACCGCGATGGGCTTACCGCTGCTCGTTATTGATGGTGTTGAAGCCGATGACGTCATCGGTACGCTTGCCAGGCAAGCGACGCAAAACGGTATTGAAACAGTTATTTCAACTGGCGATAAAGATATGGCGCAACTGGTCAGCGAGCACGTGACGCTGGTCAACACCATGAACAATACGAAAACCGATATTGCCGCTGTCAAAGAAAAGTTTGGCTTAAAACCAGATCAGATCATCGATTACCTCGCCTTAATGGGCGATAAAGTGGACAACATTCCGGGGGTTGAAAGCGTCGGCCCAAAAACAGCCAGTAAATTGCTCAATCAATATCACAGCCTGCAAGGCGTTATTGAGAACGCCAATGAGGTAAAAGGTAAATTAGGTGAAAAGCTCCGTGCCGCCTTACAAGATTTACCACGCTCTTATGATCTGGCGACGATTAAGCTGGATGTCGATTTGCCCGTCGACCTCGATACACTGGCGATAAAACAACCGGATTTAAAGGCGCTGTCAACATTATTTGAACAGTATGAATTTAAAACCTGGCGGCAAGAAATCACCTCGGAGAGTTCGGCCAATGCGATGACGACAAACACCCCCGAATCATCCCAAAAAACCGATTATCAGGTTATTACCAGCGAAAAACACTTGTCTGAATGGCTTGAGCGACTGAAAAAAGCGGACCTGTTTGCCTTTGATACAGAAACCACCAGCCTGAATTATCTGGAAGCGCGACTTGTTGGCCTGTCCTTTGCCATTCATCCCGGTGAAGCGGCTTATTTGCCGTTAGCTCATGATTATCCCGGGGCACCGGATCAGCTGGACTTTGATCAGACATTAGCAACGTTAAAACCCATTTTGGAAGATGCGCGCATCCTCAAACTGGGGCAGAATCTGAAATACGATCGGCATGTATTACTTAATCATAATATCGACTTGCAAGGCATTGCTCACGACACCATGCTGCAATCGTATGTCCTTGATAGTACGGCAACCCGACATGATATGGACTCGCTTGCCGAAAAATATTTAGGCCAAAAGACCATTCACTTTGAGGATATCGCAGGCAAGGGTAAAAAACAGCTCACTTTTAATCAGATTGCTTTGGAGCAGGCGGTACCCTATGCCTGTGAAGATGCCGACATTACCATGCAACTTCACCAGCAACTGTGGCCGAAGATACAAGCTATTCCCTCACTGAAAACCGTTTACCGTGAACTCGAAATGCCGCTTCTGCCTGTTTTAAACACACTGGAACGCAATGGCGTGCATATTGATATTTTCATGTTGCAACAACAAAGCGATACGCTGGCACATGACATCGTACAATTAGAAAAGCAGGCTCACGAACTTGCTGAGCAGCCCTTTAACTTGGGTTCACCGAAACAATTACAAGAAATTCTTTACGAAAAACAGGGTCTGCCTGTTCTGAAAAAAACCCCCAAAGGTCAACCGTCAACGGCTGAGAATGTGCTGCAGGATCTCGCCGATCAAGACTATCCATTACCTAAAGTCATCATGCAGTACCGCAGTCTGAGTAAGCTCAAGTCAACCTATACCGACAAGCTGCCGCAACAGGTTAATCAGCAAACCGGTCGTATTCATACCTCCTATCATCAAGCGGTGACGGCGACAGGTCGACTTTCGTCGTCTGATCCTAATTTGCAAAATATTCCTATTCGAACAGAAACGGGCCGGCGTATTCGTGAAGCCTTTGTACCCGAGTCTGAATACAAATTGCTGGCCGCCGATTACTCGCAAATTGAACTGCGCATCATGGCGCATTTATCAAGTGACCAGAGTTTGCTGACTGCTTTTTCGCAAGGTGAAGATATTCATCGGCATACTGCTTCAGAAATTTTCGCCGTGGCAGCGCAAGACGTCACAAGTGATCAACGACGCAGTGCCAAAGCCATTAACTTTGGTTTAATTTATGGCATGTCTGCACATGGTTTGTCTGTTCAGCTTGGTATCGAGCGTCATCAGGCTGCCAGTTACATGGAGACCTATTTTGAGCGTTATCCCGGCGTACGTGATTATATGAATCACACCCGTGAACAAGCCAAAAAAGATGGCTATGTTGAGACCATTTTTGGCCGGCGTTTATATTTGCCCGAAATTAATTCCAGTAATGGTTTACGACGTCAGTATGCAGAACGCACAGCGATTAATGCGCCAATGCAAGGTAGTGCCGCAGACATTATTAAACGCGCCATGATCGCTATCCATCATTGGCTGAGTGAGTCCGACACCGGTATCCGAATGATTATGCAAGTACACGATGAACTGGTTTTTGAGGTTCCGGAGACGCAGGTTGAACTGGCGCAGCGCGAAATCGAAAAATTTATGACTCAGGCAGCAGCGTTAAAAGTCCCGCTAGAAGTTGGTGTGGGTATCGGTGATAGCTGGGAACAAGCGCATTGAGTTCATGACTCCCGCATCGTCAAATGTGCTGTTTTACGTTGATGTCGGCATATTGCTTCGGCTCAGGACCGGTCACGCTTCTTGGCACGCGGATGCGCCGAATCATAGACTTTGGCGAGATGATTAAAATCAACATGAGTATAAATTTGCGTCGTGCTGATATCCGCATGGCCCAATAACTCCTGAACCGCTCGCAAATCGCCACTGGATTCCAGCATATGAGACGCAAAAGCATGCCTTAGCCGGTGCGGATGAACGTGTTGTGACAAACCGTGCTTTTTACCCCAGTAGGCGAGTCGTTGTTGAATGCTACGCACGCCCAGTCGCCTACCCTGCTGTGTAATAAATAATGCGGTCGACGTTATCAACCGCTGCTGTTCACGTTTATCAAGCCAGTTTTTTAATGCCGCTATGGCTTTGCTACCCATTGGCAAAATACGATCTTTGCCGCCTTTGCCTTCATGTACCCAGAGTTGCTGCTCGGCAAAGTCGACATCTTGCAAATCCAACGCCGCAAGCTCAGCTAACCGCAATCCGGAAGAATAAAATAACTCCATGATGGCGCGATCCCGGCAGGCAACAAAGGTGGTATCAGGGGTTAAATCCAGCAATGCCGAAACCTGATCCACATCAAATGTTTTCGGTAGCCGCTTCTCGGTTTTAGGGGCCTGAACGGATTGTGCCGGATTGTGATCAACCAACGATATTTGGATTAAATACCGGTAAAAACTACGGACAGCAGAAAGCAGACGATGAATCGTTCTGGCAGATAGACCCTGCCGATGTAATCCTGAAACAAACTGACGCAACTCAACCGGTTTAAGACGTTGCCAGTGTGTAATCTTTTGCTGCTGGCACCAGCGACTTAGCTGCTGACAATCACGTTGATAGCTAGTGACCGTATGCTGCGACAGCCGGCGATGCTGGGCAAGATGATCCAGAAATTGCTGTAACGGCGCATTTAGATCAGGCTGTTTGTCCACAATAAAACCGTCGCATCAGCCGCATAAAGACATCACCAAGAAATTGCAGATATTCTGTCCCCATGTCGGCGTGAAATCGATTGGCATCCTGACTGGCAATGGCAAGTAACCCTGCGCAAGGTTTCTGCCCTAATGGCAGACAGGCGATTGAGTTGGCAGATTCGGCCTGTTCCCCAAACAGTGTTTGCTTTTGCTTTTTGGTTAAACGACCACAAACCGGCACCTGATTCGCCAACACATGATCAAACGCTTTCAGCTGAGGATCATCGGGGTGAATAACCGCAACATTGGCATTCAAATCCGGCAAAGTCAGCATCGTTTCCTGACTAAAAATTTGCAGTGATACCGCATCCGCCTGAAATTCTTCATGTAATTTTGTCACCAGCGTGGTTAGCAAGGCTTCACCATCCTGACAATCCATGAGTGCCAAGATCAGCGCATTAACCCGTTGCTGGAGCTGATTATTACTTTCTGCGTTTTCGAGTAACGCATTGAGTTGTTCTTGTAGCTGATGCGTTTTTCGTTCCAGCTGTTTGCGCTGAAAATGGACCAATGACACCGTGCCATCGGGGCTATCCCCCAAGGTCAATTCCTGCAGCACATCAGGCTGACTGATTAGAAAATCTCGATGCTGCTTTAAATAAGCACTGACCTGTTCAGCGCTTAGAGAAGGTTCAGGGTTGCCCACGCAATTTCTCCATCAAACACCTGTGTTGCTGGCCCCGTCATGATGACATTGGCATCATCATCAGGCCAATTGATTAACAGCGAACCACCTTTTAACTGTACCGTGACTTGGCGCGCTAATAAACCCCGCCGAATGCCACTGACCACGGCAGCACACGCACCGGTACCACACGCACTGGTCTCACCGGCGCCACGCTCAAAAACCCGTAACTTGATGGTCTGCCGATCACACAACTGCATAAAGCCGACATTCACCCGCTCGGGAAACTGTGGATGTGATTCAATTGATGGTCCCAGCGTATCAACCGGCGCGGTCTCGACCGCATCCACCAAGATCACCGCATGCGGGTTACCCATTGACAGTGTCGCAATCTCAATTTGCTCACCTGGCGCAACCGTCAGCATATAGGTGTTAGCCGGTTCTTCTGCACTAAAAGGGACTTCTGCAGGTAAAAAATGCGGTTGTCCCATATCAACTGAAATATTGCCATTGGCATGCAATGTCGGGTAAATAATGCCAGCCGACGTTTCTACCGCAATGGTCGCTTTATCGGTCAGCCCTTTGTCACGAACAAATTGGGCAAAACATCGCGCACCATTGCCACATTGCGCCACTTCTCCACCATCGGCATTAAAAATCCGATAACGAAAATCGACGTTTTCAAGCTGACTTTTTTCCACCAGCAACACTTGATCGCAACCAATACCCCGGTGCCGATCCGCCAGAAACTGAACCTGCGCTGTTGTCAACGAAATGTCTTGGTGTATCGCATCAATAACGACAAAATCATTACCCAATCCGTGCATTTTGCTGAATTTCAACATCATTTAGTCCTGCAAAATCTGCTCATTGGCAAACAGGCTTTCGATTGTCTCACGCGCACGAACCAAAGTAACGCTATCACCATCGACCATGATCTCAGGGGCACGTGGGCGCGAATTATAATTTGAACTCATCGTAAAACCATAAGCGCCAGCCGAGCGGATTGCCAATAAATCACCTTGGGCGATTGCCAGGCTGCGGTCTTTACCCAAAAAATCACCTGTTTCACAAACTGGCCCTACGATGTCGTAGTTTAACGCCTCACTCTGACGTGGTTGAACCGGATCAATGGCCATCCAGGATTGATATAACGATGGGCGCAGCAAATCATTCATCGCCGCATCCACAATCGCAAACCGTCGCTCATCCGTTGCCTTGATATATTCTACTTGTGTCACCAACAAGCCAGCATTCCCGGCGATAGCGCGTCCTGGCTCCAGTAAAATCTCCAATGACCGGCCTTGCAATAGAGACTGCATCGCTGCTGCGTAGGCAGCCGGTGTCGGCGGCGTTTCATCTTTGTAGTGAATCCCCAACCCACCCCCAATATCCAGATGATGAATGGAAATGCCTTGTTGCTCGAGCGTATCAATCAAGCCTAAAACCCGCTGCAAAGCGTCGACAAATGGCGTCACACTGGTTAGTTGTGAACCAATATGACAATCCACACCAACCACATCCAGATTGGGCATTGCCGCTGCCTGTTGATACACCGCTGGTGCCAAATTGATATCAATGCCAAATTTATTTTCTTTGAGTCCCGTTGAAATATAGGGATGTGTACCCGCATCGACATCTGGGTTAACGCGAATGGAGACCGGCGCCACTTTGTTCATTTCACCAGCAACGTGATTAATGCGTTCTAGTTCGGCAATCGATTCCACATTAAAACAGCGGATGTTCGCCGTTAAGGCATAGGCAATTTCTTCCGCCGTTTTACCCACGCCAGAAAATACCGTCCGCTCTGCTTCACCGCCTGCTGCCAGCACGCGGGCTAACTCACCGGCGGACACAATATCAAAGCCAGATCCAAGCCGCGCCAGCACATTTAAAACAGCCAGATTGGAGTTGGCTTTGACGGCGTAGCACACCAAATGCGGTTGCGCCGCAAACGCGGTATCAAATGCCCGCCAATGTTGTTCCAAAGCAGCCCGAGAATAAACATAAGCCGGCGTACCATGCGCCGCCGCGATGGCCGCAACCGCGACATTTTCAGCAAACAGCTCCCCATCGTGGTAATGAAAAATAGCCATGCTTTGTTACGCCACCTCAATTGTTTGTGCTTTGCCTTCAGGCAGATATAAATCGCCTTTTTGGCCACAGGCAGTCAGTAAACTAACCGTGCATAGGATAAGTGCCAGCGTTCGCCAGCCAGAAGATGTTTGCATCAGTGCTTCCCCGGTAAATGACATCGCAGAAACTATACGCGATCCTAACTATCTGCTTGAATCAGAAACTAGAAATTATCGCCTAACTCCCCTACTATTGCTGCATCGGCGACAGCATTATGTTAAGGAATCACGGCGAGTCATGGCAAATACATCCGTACCGATTCGATTAAGCGGTCTGGCCCGGCGGCTGGTAAATGAAGGCCTGCTTTCGGAAGAAGAAGCCCAATCTGCGCAAATGGCGGCCAAACAAGCGAAGCAATCGCTGGTTACCTATTTGGTTAATCACAAACTGTTATCCAGCCAAAAAATCGCGGATATTGCCTCTCAAGAATTCGGTGTTCCTCTATTTGATATCGATACCATGAATCTGGAACTGGCGCCGACCAGTTTGTTTCAGGAAAAATTGATTCGCCAGCATAACGCGCTGCCTTTATTTCAGCGGGGTAAACGATTATTTGTCGCCGTTTCAGATCCCACTAATCTGCAGGCGCTGGATGAATTTCAATTTAACACGGCATTAAATACTTATCCGGTTTTGGTTGATGAACAAAAACTGGCACTAAGTATTGAAAAAGCCTTAGACAAACGCGAACAACAACTAGACGAATTTGCCAATGCAGACCTTGATGATATTGATCTTGGTCCCGATGACGAGGTTGATCGTTCTGCTGACATTACCGAAAGCAATATTGATGACACCCCCGTTGTTCGGTTCATCAATGGCATCATGACCCAGTCTATCAAAGCAGGCGCTTCGGACATTCACTTCGAGCCATATGAAAATAAATACCGGGTTCGTATTCGTATTGATGGTATTTTGCATGAGACCAAGACCGCACCGGTTGCTTTAAGTGGCCGTATTGCAGCACGTTTAAAAGTGCTATCGCGAATGAATATTGCCGAAAGACGAGTCCCTCAAGATGGTCGCATGCGGCTGAAATTATCCAAAAACAAAGCCATCGACTTCCGGGTCAACACCATCCCAACGCTGTTTGGTGAAAAAATTGTATTACGGATCCTGGATCCAACCAGTGCACAGATGGGTATTGATGCGCTCGGTTATGAGGAAGACCAGAAACAAATCTTTCTCGATACCATGCATAAACCTTATGGCATGATTCTGGTTACTGGCCCGACGGGTAGCGGTAAAACCGTCTCGCTCTATACGGCTCTGAATATTCTCAATACCGATGATCGGAATATTTCAACCGCTGAAGACCCCGCAGAAATCAACTTGCCCGGCATTAACCAGGTGAATGTACATCCGCAAATCGGCCTCGACTTTTCACAATGTTTGCGGGCTTTTTTGCGTCAGGATCCCGATGTCATCATGGTCGGTGAGATCCGGGATCTGGAAACCGCTGAAATTGCGATTAAAGCGGCACAAACTGGTCATATGGTGTTCTCTACTCTGCATACTAATGATGCGCCACAAACCCTGACACGACTTGCCAATATGGGTGTGCCCGCCTTTAATATCGCCTCTGCCGTATCGCTCATCATTGCACAGCGGCTGGCTCGCCGATTGTGTCCCAAGTGCAAGCAGCCCGAGGATGTGCCTGCGGAAACTTTGCTAGCAGAAGGGTTCAGCCAACAACAAGTCGATACCGGTTTTAAACCGTACAAAGCCGTCGGGTGTGATTCCTGTACTGCCGGTTACAAAGGCCGCGTGGGGATTTATCAAGTAATGCCTGTTTCTGAAGAAATGGGTCGCATCATTATGGAAAATGGTAATGCCATCCAACTGGCCGATCAGGCTGAACAAGAAGGTATTGATGATTTACGGGCATCTGGACTGAAAAAAGTGGCGGCAGGCCTGACCAGTCTGGAAGAAATTAATCGCGTGATTAAGGAATAGGTCATGGCGCAAGCGGTAGCAGCGAAGAAAAAACGAGAACCAGCGCCGACGCTTTATCTCTGGCAGGGCACCAACAAGCAAGGGCGGCGGGTCAAAGGACAGATGACGGGAGAAGGTGTGCAAGCAGTTCGTGCCGATCTGCGCCGTCAGGGCATTACACCGTTAAAAGTGCGCAAGAAACCCAAGGACTTGTTTGCGCCAAGAAAACCGCCTATCAAACCCGCCGACATTGCCATTTTCAGCCGAATGCTGGCCACCATGATGTCTTCTGGCGTGCCGTTAATGCAATCCATGCAAATCATTGGCGAAGGCCATGAGAATGCCTCCATGCAAGAGATGATTCTTAGCATTAAGGCAGATGTGGAATCAGGCACTAGTCTTGCCGAATCTTTATCAAAATTCCCGCTTCACTTTAATGACCTCTACGTAAGCCTTGTCAATGCCGGTGAACAATCAGGCACGCTGGAAGCGTTGTTACACGAAATTGCCACCTATCAGGAAAAAACGGAAGCCCTTAAAGCCAAAATTCGTAAAGCATTGGTGTATCCGGCTGCCATTATCGTCGTGGCTTTCATCGTGACCGCCATATTGATGATTTTTGTTATTCCTCAGTTTGAATCTTTGTTTACCGGATTTGGCGCTGATCTGCCTGGCCTGACCAAGTTGGTTATCTCGATTTCTGAGGTTTTCCAAGAGAAATGGTGGCTGATATTCGGGGTGCTGATTGGCACGGTTGTCGGCTTTATGATGGCCAAGAAACGCTCTCGCAAAGTACAACACTTTCTGGATCGCTTAACCCTCAAATTGCCGGTTATCGGCGAGGTGATGACCAAAGGTGCCATCGCCCGGTTTTCCCGGACATTTTCGGTCATGTTTAAAGCGGGGGTGCCAATGGTAGATGCGATGACATCTGTAGCCGGTGCGACGGGCAATATAGTTTATACCGATGCCACACTCGCCATGCGCGATGATGTGGCAACCGGAACACAGCTTAACAAAGCCATGGTTGATACCGAGTTATTTCCCAATATGGTGATTCAAATGGTCGCGATTGGTGAGGAATCGGGGTCTTTGGACTCGATGCTGGCGAAAGTTGCTGATTTCTTCGAGCGCGAAGTGGATGATGCCGTCGATAACATGACCGCCTTACTTGAACCACTCATTATGGCCTTTCTGGGTGTGGTTGTGGGTACGCTGGTTATTGCCATGTATCTGCCGATATTCAAGCTTGGCGCGGTGGTGTAATGCCGGTTGTCGATTTGCTAGTCAGTTCAACGCTGGCTTTTGTAATAACAGCCACTATTTTAGGATTGCTGATTGGCAGCTTTTTAAATGTCGTCATCCACCGCATCCCCCTTATCATGCAACGCGACTGGGAGCGACAATGTCATGAGCTAATGGATTCCAAGGCCCCGACACAATCGACACTGACACTGAGCCGCCCTCGTTCTCGTTGTCCTGATTGTGGCAAGGCTATTCCCGCCTTGGATAATATTCCTATCCTGAGTTACCTGATCCTTGGTGGGCGCTGCCGGGCATGTCGGGCGCCGATTTCGATTCGCTATCCACTGATCGAATTATTAACTGGTGTTTTGTCGGCGATTGTAGCGGCTCACTTTGGGTTTAGCTGGGCATGCCTTGGCGCTTTATTACTCACCTGGCTATTGATTGCGCTGACCTTTATTGATGTTGATAAACAGCTGTTACCTGACAACTTAACCCTGCCGCTACTCTGGATGGGGTTGGTATTCAACCTATTTAATGTTTTTACGGATCTGACCTCGGCAGTGATAGGCGCTATCTCTGGCTATATGGCGCTATGGCTGGTTTATCAACTATTTCGACTGATTACGGGCAAAGAAGGCATGGGCTACGGTGATTTCAAATTACTGGCGGCTTTAGGCGCTTGGCTGGGCTGGCAGTTTTTACCCGTCATTATTATTTTGTCGTCATTAGTGGGGGCAGTGCTTGGAATTTGCCTTATCCTGTTTAAACAGCATCAACATAGTCAGCCGATCCCGTTTGGCCCCTATCTGGCTGCAGCTGGCTGGCTGGCCTTGATATGGGGCGAACAACTTAATCATGCCTATTTACGGCTGGCAGGACTGGCTTGACTGATGCTCAGGGTTGGCCTCACTGGCGGCGCGGCTAGTGGCAAAAGTACCGTTTGCAAGTTATTAGCCGAAGGCGGCGCAAAAATTATCGATGCAGATAGGCTGGCAAAAGAATTGTCTGCGCCGGATCAGCCAGCTTGGCGCAGTATCTTGCAAACGTTTGGCAACCAGTATGCGCTGGATGATGGCCAGTTGGACCGTAAGGCATTGAGAGAATTGATTTTTACGGATGAAGCGGCACGGTCTAAATTAGAACAGATCCTGCATCCGCCGATTAGAAAAGCGATAATAGCGCAAATGCATAATGCAACGGCAGATTTGGTCGTCATTGCGGTGCCATTACTGATAGAAGCACAAATGCAGGATTTGTTTGACCGAATATTAGTGATTACGGCTGACGATAAAGTGAAACAACAGCGCTTACAACAACGGGATGCGATTTCCCCCCAGTTGGCGAGACAGATCCTTAATGCACAGATTGATGAGCAACGCAGATTACACTATGCTGATGACATCATTGATAACAATCACAGCCAGCATGCATTAGCATCACAGGTTGAAATGTTGCTGAAGGTATATCGGCAACACTGTCATTTTAATAAACCAGCCCAATGAACTGACGTGTCTGAGAATACAACGACTATTTACGAACAGCCCCTTAATGAGCGTATTCGGACTTTCTTGCGTCTGGAGTTTTTATTCGCTCGTATTCATCACAGCATCCAACGCGATGAGATTTTCAGTCACCGTGAAGCTATTGATGCCATGCTCAACGTCTTGAGCATCTTTGAACGCAGTGATTTAAAAGCTGAGATTATCAAAGAAGTTGAGCGACTGGTTACGACCTTATCTGCACTTGAAAATACGCCCGGCGTTGATCGTCAGGCACTCGATCTGCTGTTGGCCGAGCTGGATCAAACGCTGGATGCCTTGCAAATTCGTAAAGCCGGTATTGGCCAGGCGTTAAAAGAAAACGAGTTTTTATACAGTATTCGTCAGCGTTCCAGTATTGCTGGCGGTACCTGTGATTTTGATTTACCCGCTTATCATTACTGGTTACAGCACACGCCTCTGGCTGATCGGCATAATCAATTACGCTATTGGCTGGAGCAGTTTGTTGCAGTTGAAGCCGCCATTGATATCAGTTTAAGACTGATTCGTGGCAGTACTGGGTTTAGTGATGCCCAGGCTGAGAACGGTTTTTTCCAACGCTCACTCGATGGTAACCAGCCCTGTCAGTTAATTCGCGTCATGATCAACACACAGGCAGCCTATTTCCCTGAAATTAGTGGTGGCAAACATCGGTTTACCGTGCGTTTTATGTTATTTGATATTAATCAGCGACCGCAGCAGATCAACCAAGATGTGCCGTTCCGACTCAGCTGTTGCAATATGTAATGATGGTTACCCAAGTTGAATGCCCGAATTGCGGTCAAAAAGTAGCTTGGTCAACTGAGAATAAGTGGCGACCTTTCTGTTGCGAACGCTGCAAGCTGATTGATTTGGGTGACTGGGCAGCAGAAAATCACCGGATTGCGGGCGAGTCTGTCACTCCACCGGAAGATCCGGCTTTTCCTTACGAGAAACACTGAGCTGTTCACACTGTTGAAGCGCAGTTATGATTGGTGCATTGGCTGCGGGAAAGTCGTGCTCAGCCAAAGCCGCTAAGGTACACCACTTTATTTTCTGACCCTCTCGACCATGCGCCTCACCGTCAAATTCCGTCACCAACCACACATCCAAGGTAACTCGACGATCAGCATAATCATGCCTGATTCGGGTAAGCTCGGTTGCCGAAATGACGTTAATACCCACTTCTTCAAACAATTCCCGCGTCAATGCTGCTTCACGACTTTCGCTGGGTTCACGTTTGCCGCCAGGAAACTCCCACAAATCTCCCTGATGCTGATCAGGGCGCCGATGCGCAATCAGAATTTCCGCATTTTCATTGATGACCACGCCGACGGCAACCTGCAGCTGAGACATCATTTTTTAGCCAATTTATAAAGTGTGCCGCAGTAAGGGCAGCGCACTTCATCCCGATCTTCCAGAGAGAGATAAACGCGCGGATGTGAATTCCATAAAACCATCTCAGGTAAAGGACAGCTCAACGGCAAATCTTTGGGCTGGACTTGATAGTATTTACCAACCTTGGTCTGTTTCGCATCCATGATGCGGCTCCCGATTATATTGGCAGATCCAACATGCGTTGCAAAGCCAGCTTGGCTTGAGCTGCCGTATCTGGCTCAACGGAAACCTGATTGACCACATGGCCTTCCAGCAGGTTTTCAAGTACCCATAACAAATGCTGAGGATCAACCCTGAACATGGTTGAACACATACATACCGTTGGTGACATAAAGTGGACAGACTTGCCCTCTGCTGAAAATTGCTCGTGCAAGCGATTAACCAGATTCAGTTCTGTCCCTACCAGCCAGCGGGTTCCCGGCTCACTCTCAGCAATAGTTCTGACAATGTATTCTGTCGAACCAACATAATGCGACTTTTGACAGACCTCAAAACTACATTCCGGGTGAGAAATGACTTTGGTCTCTGGATATTTTTTCAGAAAATTATCTATCTGTACGGGCTGAAACATCTGGTGCACAGAACAAAACCCTTTCCAGAGGATCATCTTGGCATTTTTCAATGCTTCTGGGGTTAAGCCCCCCATCGGTTTGTCAAAATCCCAAACCACCATTTCTTCGAGTGGAATGCCCATTTTGAAGCCCGTATTACGACCGAGATGCTGATCCGGAAAGAACAGAATTTTCTCGCGCTGCGAAAATGCCCAATCAAGCACATGCGGCGCATTGGTCGAGGTACAGACGATACCACCATGCTTGCCACAAAATGATTTTAAGTCTGCTGCAGAATTAATGTAGGTAATCGGTGTGACCAGGGTATCAGGATCAAATACCGCCGACATTTCCTGCCAGGCTTTGTCCACATTGATTCGGTTGGCCATATCTGCCATAGAACAGCCAGCTGCCATATCTGGCAGAATGGCAATCTGATCCGGCCGGGACAAAATGTCAGCAACCTCCGCCATAAAATGCACCCCGCAAAAGACAATGTAGCGCGCATCTGATGAGGCAGCATTACGGGATAATTTCAGCGAGTCTCCGGAATAATCAGCATGACGAAATACTTCGTTGCGCTGATAATGATGGCCCAAAATAACAAGATCCTCACCTAGGGCTTGCTTCGCTTCGATAATTCGCTGTTCACACTCGCTATCATCAAGCGAAAAATAGTCTTCAAACGGGATCGGGCTACTGATTACATCAACTGCCATGATTCACCTCTCTACACTCAACGCTGCAGTTGGCCGGCTGCCTGCCTATTCGGCAAGCACCGGTTTCCGCAGACGAATATTTAGCTCTTTAAGCTGTTCTTCAGCGACCTTTCCGGGCGCATCGGTCAACAAACAGGCTGCTGACTGTGTTTTCGGAAAGGCCATGACATCCCGGATCGACGCGGATCCTGTCATTAACATTACCAGCCTGTCGAGACCAAACGCCAGTCCACCATGCGGTGGGCAACCATATTTTAAAGCTTGTAACAGGAAGCCAAACTTTTCTTCCGCTTCTTCTGGTCCAATATCCAGCATTTCAAACACTTGCTTTTGTACATCACTATGATGAATACGCATTGAGCCACCACCCAGCTCCGTGCCATTTAACACCATGTCATAAGCACGTGATAAGCATTTGCCCGGATCCGATTGTAATAAGCCCAAATCCGCTTCACGTGGCGCTGTAAACGGATGGTGCAAAGCATACCAGCGCTTGGTTTTTTCATCCCATTCAAACATTGGGAATTCAACAACCCAAAGTGGCTTCCAGCCTCGCTCAACCATGTCCAGATCATGTCCCACTTTGACCCGTAACGCGCCTAAAGATTCATTTACGGTGGTGGCTTTATCGGCGCCAAAGAAAATCAGATCGCCTGTTTCTGCTGCTGTACGTTGCAAAATCGCCTCAACGACCTCATCTGGCAAAAACTTCAGGATTGGCGATTGCAGACCTTCTCGGCCAGCACTGAGATCATTAATCTTGATATAGGCAAGCCCTTTCGCACCGTAAATACCAACAAACTTGGTGTAATCGTCAATCTCTTTCCGCGTTAAGGCGTTACCTCCCGGCACCCTCAACGCAGCAACCCGGCCATTATCATCCTGCGCTGGTGATGAGAATACTTTGAAATCAACGGATTGCATCAGATCGCTGACTTCAACCAACTCTAATGGAATACGCAGATCCGGCTTGTCACTGCCAAAACGTGCCATGGCTTCAGAATAAGCCATGCGTGGGAACGGGTTTGGTAATGCTTCTTCTAAAACATTAGCAAATAGATTACGAATCATCTCTTCCATCATCTGCATCAGATCTTCTTCAGAGACAAATGACGTTTCAATATCTAACTGGGTGAATTCGGGTTGGCGATCCGCACGTAAGTCTTCATCACGGAAACAACGCACTATCTGATAGTAGCGATCCATACCTGAAACCATCAGTAATTGTTTAAACAACTGTGGCGATTGTGGCAAAGCAAAAAACTCACCGGGATGGGTTCGACTTGGCACCAGATAATCACGCGCACCTTCCGGCGTTGCCCGGGTCAGGATCGGCGTTTCTATATCCAGAAACCCCTGTTCATCCAAATAATGACGCAATTCTCTGGTGATTTTTGAGCGGAAACGCAACTTTTGCTGCATCTCAGGGCGACGTAAATCAATGTATCGATGTCTCAAACGAACATCTTCACTGACATCAATCTGTTCAGATAGCGGAAATGGCGGCGTTTCAGCGCTATTTACGATTGTCACCGACTTAGCAATGATTTCGATCTGACCACTTTTTAAATCCGGGTTTTCACTGCCTGCAGGTCGAGGCCGGACAACACCCTCAATTTGCAATACATACTCACTTCGAACTTTTTCGGCCACAGCAAAACTGTCCGCATCTTCTGGATTACAGACAACCTGAACCAAGCCTTCACGATCACGCAGATCAATAAAAATCACCCCGCCATGATCCCGGCGGCGGTGCATCCAGCCAGCAACAGAAACAGATTGACCGGTCAGCGATTCATTGACCTCGCCGCAATAGTGACTTCGCATAATATTTCCAGTTTAAATTGATTTAAAAATATAGTTGGCTACAGTAAGCCAAGTTAAAAAACACCGCTCGCCATTTGGCTTATGCTGGTTTACCACTTAATTAGTGGTTGTCTCGCTACCTTTCGAACCTGAGTCAGCAAGGTTACGTTTTTCGCCCGATTTAAAATCAGTTTCATACCACCCCTGACCTTTAAGCCGGAATCCCGCTGCCGAAATGCGTTTTCTCAAAGCGGGTTGCTGACATGCGGGACACTCACGCAATGGTGCATCACTGATTTTTTGCAGCGCTTCCAGCTCATGACCACACTGATCACATAGGTATTCATAGAAAGGCATGATTTTTCTCCATCATACTTACGCTTAAGTCAAGCAAGAGCTGATATAGGGCGATGCATGTGTTATTTCAAGTTAAATAGTCTAATTATAACCAAATGCAGCCATTACGTCTGTTTGTTAACCCAAAAGTGATTCCAGAACAAATGTCGGGACTCTATCCTGTGTCAAATCACACACACTTAAAATGGCGCAACAAAAAGCAATAAAATAACACTATGATTTTTAATGTTAAATAGCCACAACGTGACTTTCCCCCCTAACAAAAACAAAGAACAGAAGCCCTTTATTTAGACAAATTCCCACAACTGAAGGTAAAATTACCCTCCAAATTGATGGTTAAATTCTATTAATTAAGTGAAATAACACACTGTTCAGTGGGTGTTCAGCTTTTTTTTGTATCATTCACCCAGCGAACAAAGAAAACCTTTGAAGAAATGTTAAGAGGAACAACTATGAAATTTGCTAAAACAATGGCTGGTATTTTGATGGGCACATCCGCTATGTTCTCTGCAGCAACAATGGCAGAAACACATGTCGTCAATGCATCTTTGACTTCTTTTGACCCACTAGTCATTAAAATACAACCCGGTGACACGGTTAAATGGGATCGAATGAATGGTCACCTTGTTAATACTAAATTTACTGACTCAAAAGGTGTCACAGAATATCTTCCAGAAGGTGCCGAGGGTTTCATGTCCCAAATGGGTGAAAACTTTGAAACTCAACCTTTAACTGTAGAGGGTGTATATCTTTATAAGTGTGATCCTCATTGGGGTGCTGGTATGGGCGGGGCAATCATTGTTGGAGAACCCACTAACCTTCAAGCAATCGTCGACTCTAAACCCAAAGGTGCACTAAAAAGATTGGTGAAAAAAACACAAAAAGCAGTTGAATAACGCACTACTTTTACCTGTGCTCTTGAAAAAGCCCGCTTAAGCGGGCTTTTTTGATCCTAATTGGCAGCGGCTATGTTAAAATTCCGTGGATTTAACGTCAGTAAGTGCGCCTTAATAACAGCATACCTGACACCGCATTAATCAGTATCAGGGGATAAGCATCTGATGAGTAACAACGTAGATACTGGCAAACGGCGATTCTTGACCGCTGCAGCCAGTGTGGTCGGCGGTGCTGGCGCCATCGCGGTCGCCGTTCCGTTTGTATCATCGATCAAGCCAAGTGCCAAAGCACAGGCAGCCGGCGCACCGGTTCTGGTCGATATCAGTCAATTAGAAACCGGGCAATTACTGACAGTTGAATGGCGGGGTAAGCCGGTTTGGATTTACCGTCGTAGTGAAGACGTGCTTGATGCACTGGCGACTTTAGACGAGAGCTTGCGCGATCCAGATAGTAGCAAGGCAAAACAACAACCCGACTATTGTGAAAATGAAACCCGCTCAATCCGTGAAGAAGTAATGGTCCTTGTTGGTATTTGTACCCACTTAGGCTGTTCACCGACTTACCGTCCTGAGCTAGCGCCAGCTGATTTAGGTTCGGAATGGAAAGGCGGTTTCTTCTGCCCTTGTCATGGTTCCAAATTTGATTTGGCTGGCCGCGTTTATCAGGGCGTACCCGCACCGATAAATCTCGAGGTGCCTCCCTATCACTTCCAAGGTGATAACACCGTCATCGTTGGTGAAGACGCCAAAGGAGCTGCGTAATGGCCAAATTGATGGATTGGGTCGATGCCCGGTTTCCCGCCAGTAAAATGTGGCGAGAGCACCTCTCCGAATACTATGCGCCAAAAAACTTCAACTTCTGGTACTTCTTTGGTTCATTAGCTTTACTCATTCTGGTCATGCAAATTGTGACCGGAATTTTTCTAACCATGAATTACAAACCGGATGCCGATCTGGCCTTTGCCTCTGTTGAATACATCATGCGTGATGTCGAATGGGGGTGGCTGATTCGTTATCTGCATTCGACCGGTGCTTCGGCATTTTTCGTGGTGATATATCTGCATATGTTCCGTGGCCTGATTTATGGGTCCTATAAACAACCACGTGAGCTCATCTGGATATTTGGTATGTTGCTTTACGTTGTCCTGATGGCTGAAGCATTTATGGGATATTTATTGCCATGGGGACAAATGTCTTACTGGGGCGCACAGGTCATTATCTCCCTTTTCGGCGCCATTCCTGTGGTTGGTGAAGAACTGGCATTGTGGATTCGGGGTGACTTCGTTGTTGCGGATGCCACATTGAATCGTTTTTTTGCTTTTCACGTTATCGCCTTACCGATTGTGTTATTAGGCTTAGTTGTCATGCATATTCTCGCGCTGCATGAAGTCGGCTCTAACAATCCGGATGGGGTTGAGATTAAGAAAACCAAAGATGCCAATGGCAAGCCACTGGATGGCATTCCGTTCCATCCTTACTATACGGTTAAGGATTTGGTTGGCGTGGTCGCCTTCCTGTTTATTTTTGCCTTGGTGTTGTTTTACATGCCTGAGGGGGGCGGCTGGTTCCTTGAAAAAGACAACTTCGTGCCGGCGGATCCACTGAAAACACCGGAGCATATTGTGCCGCTCTGGTATTTCACGCCGTTCTATGCCATTTTGCGCGCGGTTCCCGATAAACTCTGGGGTGTCATTGCGATGGGACTAGCGATTGTAGTTCTGTTCCTGCTGCCATGGCTGGATCGCAGCAAAGTTCGTTCTGTTCGCTATCGTGGTCCGGCTTTCCGAACCGCATTGGTCTTGTTTGTTATTAGTTTCTTAGCATTAGGTTATCTGGGTACGCAACCGGCAACTGGTCTCTACACTATGTTGGCGAGAGTGTTCACGTTTATCTATTTCGCGTTTTTCATTCTGATGCCGATTTACACGAAGTTGGATAAAGACAAACCGGTACCAGAAAGGGTGACTTTCCAATGAAACTGCTAATGACCGGCGCTTTGATGGCGTTAATGACTCTGTTTTCTATTTCATCAATGGCGGCCTCCAGTGGTACGCCAGTTGATTCGTTTGACGTGGACTTGTATGACAAAGCGTCATTACAACGCGGCGCACAAATTTTTACCAATTATTGCCTGAGCTGCCACTCAGCCTCATATATGCGCTATAACCGCATGGCAAAAGATTTGGGCATGAGTGAGGATTTAGTGCTCAACAACCTCATGTTTACTACCGATAAAATTGGTGACCCGATGACCGTGGCGATGCGCCCGGAGGATGCGAAAAAATGGTTTGGTGTTGTGCCACCGGATCTTTCTGTGATTGCCCGAGCCCGTGGCACGGATTGGCTTTACAGTTATCTGCGTCACTTTTATCTGGATGACTCCCGCCCCATGGGCACTAATAACCTGTTTTTGGTTAATGCAGGTATGCCGCACGTTCTCTGGGAGCAACAAGGTTTTCTGGCTGAAAACGAAGACCATCAGTTGGCAATAGCGCAAACAGGTCAGTTGACAGAAAGACAATATGACCAATACGTTGGTGATTTAGTAAATTTCCTAGCTTATATCGGCGAACCCTCAAAGCTACAACGCTTGGCACTGGGTAAGTGGGTTCTGCTCTATCTGGCATTTTTCTTCATCATCGCGGTTGCCCTGAAAAAGGCTTACTGGAAAGATGTCCATTAAACGCCGGTTAACGCGCCTTGCTTGTCACACGGCCAGCTCAATCAAAGATGGTTTTCGTTGTGCGCAAGGCGTAAACTGCATCCAGTGATGATGTTTGGTAGTTCGTGATGACACCACAAAAACCCTATTTAATCCGTGCGATTTACGACTGGTTGCTGGATAACCAATGTACGCCTTATCTATTGGTTAATACAGAAATAGAAGGCGTGGTGGTTCCGGCTGCGTATATCAAGGATAATCGCATTGTCTTAAATCTGGCACCCGATGCCATTCATCAATTGCAAATGGATAATGAGTGGATTAGCTTTTCTGCTCGTTTCTCTGGCAAGGCGATGGAGTTATTTATCCCAACAACGGCCGTACAGGCTATTTATGGCAAGGAAAATAACGAAGGCATGTTTTTTCCCGAAGAACTTCAGTCACCGCCACCAAGTGATCCTAAACCGCCAAGCTCACCACCACCAGGCACCACAAGCGGCAAACCACAATTGAAAGTGGTCAAATAACGTAGTCCATTTTTTATATTTAATCGGTCGTCTTATTCTGTTTTAGCATCAGGTTAAGTTAAATAGCCTAATTTAATTCCCTCAGCAGAGATAAGAGAACGAGAATTATGGTTGAGAGAGGCCGACACTCGGAAGCGCTACAATGTCACTTTGCTGTTCGTTCGATTGTACCCCGTCATATCAGAGTTCTTTTACTTGTTTCGCTGCCAAGGCGAATTTCATCATCGCTACTTTTTGCGATTGGGAGAACTATCTTACCGTTTGCTGCCAACAAATAATGATATTCGAGAGCCATTGCTCACCCTATTAGAATGCCAACACATATTACGCGCTTTGCTTAAAACGACGCTTAAAAAGCACACCAATAATCATGGCCTTCGATTTAACTTTAATATACTTTAGTGTTCTGGCCGATAATCAAATAATGTAACTGTTTCGTCAATTAATGGCACTTGCTCACCATCCCATGTCAAGCCATCAGGAACGACCGTTCTAATTTGATAAATCTCACCTGGAACTGCTTCAGATAGCGTAAAAATATAATACTTTCCGGCATACAGTTTATAGCGACCATTTTTAGGATCATCAACATAAGGTTGAATCGTATATTGCGTTGCTTCTACCTTTTTTCCTTGATAGTCAATCTCGACTTGTTTTTTATCCGCGCCCGCAGCCATTGCCCAACGAAGTTTTCGTTGAAAATAGCGCCACTCACCGCCCGTGAGACGATCCATTTCATGCACATCAAACTCTAAAAAATAAACAAAAATAGGGTTACCGCGCTGATCATTCATCGCTTGATATGGGCGATTATGCTTGCCAGTGAAGAACTCAAACTGCGTATCACGGCGACCTGTATTTCGAATATTATCAACCGACATAACAATCGTATCTTCCCGGTTACCTTCTGTGTAACTCGTTTTCTGATACTTATATGTCAGTTTTGCTGATTCATTAATGTTTTTAAGGTGAGATTTGTCGAACAAGGCATTATTTATTTCCGAGTAACCTGGTACCGCATAAGCCTGGCCAAAACAGCTTAAAAGCATACAAAAAAGTATCACGGCAAAACGGGTTTTCATCATTTTCTCTCTCCCATAAAACAGACTATTTGATGTTATTCTGTCACTGAACTGAATATTAAAGGCCATTTTTGTTATGCCAATATCCTGGTTTAAATACGCTTTTCTTTCTGTAGCATGGCTCACCTTCGCGGGTTGTCAGGCGAATCAACTAAATGTTTATCAATCGATAAGCCCTTATAATTTTGAAGACACGCTACTGAGCCTGGATATAGCAATATCAGAGTACAACTATCGTATTATTCATCGTAGTGATATTGGTCAAGCAATACGTGACCGAGGCGATCCGAACTTTCCATTAGCTACCATTATTAGTTTCTGCAATATCACTTACGCTAAAGAAATGATGCTGATTGATGATCATCTGATCAATGAAATGCCTTGTACGATTGCCGTTCGTGAAACATCCCAAGGCGTCATCGTCAGTGGTCGGTTAATGCAGGAAAAAGGACGCGGTGAGCAGCGCAACTTTTCCACCAAAATTAACGGTAACCTAAGGCATATCATAGATGCGGCCACGCTATGACGGGCCGCATTCTGAAAAGTAAATCACCTGTTAATCGTCATCATCTTTGCGAATCCGCTTAGCAGGGGTCGGACTAACATTTTCTAAAGAAGGTAAATTGTATTCAGCAATGATTGCATCAATATCATCTTGACGCTTCTCAATAAATTTATTTAACAATGCCGTCCATTTTGGTTCGCCATAACGCGTTCCCATACTAAAAGCAAATACATGGCGTTGCCCCAACTCATTCAGCGGCTTAACCGCAATATCAACATCTTGTCTGGCTCCATAATAGCCAGCGATAGGCCCCCACATAGGAACAACATCGACTTTACCTGCAGCAAGATCTTCGATAATTCTTCCTGGGGTCACATCCCAACCACCAGCCATCATTTGATAATAAACAATGTTATCGGCTAAGCCCATGTCAACGATATGCTTTGTCGTTAACGCACGATCAAACAGGCCAATTTTCAGAGGACCATGCTGTTCATTTGCCATTTTAATATCGGTCAACTTATTGATGTCATAACCTTCTCCGCTCCGATAAGCAACTACTTCTATAGACTCATAATAAGGATTTGTAGTTTTGACGAAATCAGATGTCTCAGAAATATTAAATGCTACGTCACACATATAGCGAGCTTCGGTTGGATGTTCTTTTTTTAACGTATTTCGCGCAAAGCCAATTCGCTGAGGAAACCAATAATACTCTACGGGTATACCTAACTCTTCACCTAAAAGGGCTGCAATTTTATTATCAAAGCCTTCAAGATCACCATTAGAGTAAGGCATATTGTTTTTGTCAGCACAAACACGTAAAACCTCTTGTCCCTTTAACGGCTCCAAGTCTGCAGCATTAGCTGAACCTATTGCTGTCACAAACAAACCGCCTAATAAAACTGTCCACTGCTGTCGCTTAATCATTACTTTTTCCTTATCATTACTGGGAACATTTATGACAATACAATAACCTTGTCAGTTTCAAAAAAAAACCCAGTGCCAATCGGCACCGGGTTTTTTCTTTTGCTTCGTATATTTAATCAATCAATATACGCATGGCCTTATTACAGGCTGAACACACTCAATACACCACCCAGGTTTGTCCAGCTAGACAGTGAACGGTAGGCACCAACCGCGCCCAAACCATCAGCATCATTTTCCAGACTTGGGATAGCCATACCGATACCAGCCCAACCACCGACACCTGACAAGATAGAAATGTACTGCTTACCATCATGCTTGTAAGTGTTCACGTTACCGATGATCCCTGATGGCGTTTTAAACCGCCACAGTTCACGGCCTGATTGTGCATCAACCGCTTTTAAATGACCTTCAAGCGTACCGTAAAAAACAACATCCGAAGCGGTCGCTAACGCACCAGACCAGACCGAGAAACGTTCCGGGTTAGACCAAACGATCTTACCTTCGCGTGCATCCCAGGCAATGAAGTTACCCAAGTGTGTACCACCTGGTGCTGGATACATTGCTAATGTCGCGCCCACATACGGCTGACCAGCGACGTATTCCACTTCAAATGGCTCGTAGTCCATGCACACATGGTTTGTTGGTACATAGAACAGGCCTGTACGCGGTGAGTATGCCGCTGGCTGTTGGTCTTTTGTGCCCAATGCTGCCGGACAAATACCTGTCGTATTCACATCCTCACCATTATGGGCAGTGGAGTACTTAGCAACACGATCATGACGACCTGTTTCCAAGCTGACACCATTTGACCAGTTCACCGCTGGATCAAACTTTTCGGCAACCAGCAATTCACCATTCACACGGTCTAACGTATAGGCAAAACCATTGCGGTCAAAATTGACCAACGTCTTACGCATTTTGCCGTTGACTTTTTGGTCAACCAAAATGTTTTCGTTAACACCATCATAGTCCCATTCATCATATGGTGTTTTTTGATAGACCCATTTGGCCATACCGGTATCAAGGTCACGAGCAAAAATTGTCATAGACCATTTATTATCACCAGGACGTTGTACTGGGTTCCAGGTTGATGGGTTACCAGAGCCGTAATAGAACAAATTCAAATCCGGGTCATATGAATACCAACCCCAAGTGGTACCGCCGCCAATTTTCCATTGATCGCCTTGCCAGCTTTTCAGGGATGAGTCCTTGCCAATCGGCTTAAGCATGGTCGTTGTCTTTTCGCCATCAATCAACATTTCGTCATCAGGACCGGTGCTGTAGGCTTTGTAAACAACGTTACCATCTAAGTCATAAGCTTGGACATAACCACGAACACCAAACTCACCCCCTGAAATACCGACAATGATTTTGTCATCAAAAACGTGGGCAGCAGCAGTGCTGGTCGCACCTACTTTCGCATCGTCACGTTTATCCGACCAAACCTCTTCACCAGTCTCCATATCCAATGCCACCAACGTGGTATCAGCCTGATTCAGGAAGATTTTACCGTCAGCATAAGACAGACCACGGTTCACCGTGTCACAACACATGACTGGGACGGTTTCATCGTAGTTTTGGCTTGGCTCATATTTCCATTTGATTGCCCCATCATTGTTCAAATCAAGTGCAAAAACAATGTTTGGAAACGGGGTATGAACATACATCGTACCGTCCATAACCAGTGCATTACCCTCATGACCACGGAGAACCCCTGTGGAGAAGGACCAAGCCATATTCAGATCTTTGACATTCTCTTTATTAATATCAGTCAGGGTGCTGTAGCGGTGATTGGCATAGTTACCTGCCGGCATGACCCATTCGTCATGATTCTTTTGCATTTCCAGCAGTTCATCAGCGGCTACCAGCCCTGGTGCTGCCAGTCCCATCATGGCAATTGATAATGTTTTCAGCTTCATAAAGTTATCCTCTGATTGCTTTTCGTCATTGCACGAAAATTTGAGCACGTATTTCATGCTTAAGAGGCACCATAATCGTAAGCCTTTTTTCAGTCAAGACATTTTCCGAACTTTTTTGTGACTTTTTCCGCGCCAATAGTGGGAATAAATTCCCTATCCCGTAACCTTATGATTTTAAATAAATAATGATCTAATCCCTGCATTGAGATGAAAATGTCACTCCTTTTCAATCCAATTAATCACACGGCGAATTGCGCTTTCAGTGCGCAAACGTCCTGCTAAAGCTAAAGTCAGATCTAACGAAGGTGATACGGTGTTACCCGTCAGAGCAACCCGAACGGGCTGTGCTACTTTTCCCATGCCGACACCAAATGCCTCAGCACAGGCTTTGATTTCGGAGTGAATTAAGGCTGCCTGCCAGTTTGGAAGCGCTTGCAGTCGTGACAAAAAATCACTCAGAATGGGCAAGCTATCTGCGGTAAGATGTTTTTTTGCCGCTTTTTCGTCATATTCCTCAACGTCCTGATAAAAATAACGGCAACTATCAGCCAACTCGACCAGTGTTTTGACACGCTCACGCAACAACACAATGACATCCGTTAATGCCGGGCCATTGCTGATGTCTAAATCACGTTTTTCCAGATGCCATTGCAAGTGTTCCGCAATATAGGCTGGCTCACTGTGTTTAATATAATGCTGATTGAGCCAAATCAGCTTTTCGGTATTGAAACTTGATGCCGCCCGGTTAACATCGTCGATATCAAATAACTGGATCATTTCCTCGCGTGAAAACACTTCTTGATCGCCATGTGACCAGCCTAAACGGACCAGGTAGTTCAACAGCGCTTCTGGCAAGTAGCCTTCATCACGATAACTCATGACACTGACAGCACCATGACGCTTGGACAACCGCGCACCATCATCTCCCAATATCATTGGCACATGGGCAAACACGGGTGGTGTTGCGCCTAACGCATTAAAGATATTAATTTGTCGCGGCGTGTTGTTGATGTGATCATCGCCACGAATCACATGGGTCATGCCCATATCCAGATCATCGACAACAACCGTCAGGTTATAGGTTGGTGTGCCATCCGCTCGCGCAATGATCAGATCATCCAGTTCACTATTATTAAAAGTTACTTCCCCCCGAATCGCATCGCGAAAAGTGACCACACCTGTTAGCGGATTTTTAAAACGAATAACCGGCTCAACGCCTGGACGAGAATCTGTCCGATCCCGCCAGCGCCCATCATAACGTGGCTTTTCTTTATTAGCTCGCTGTTGCTCACGCAATGTTTCCAGCTCTTCCTTGGTGCAATAACAGTAATAGGCATCGCCTTGTGCTAAGAGCTGGGCAATCACTTCTTTATATCGATCAAATCGCTGGGTTTGATAAAAAGGTCCTTCATCATAATCCAAGCCAAGCCAATTCATGCCCTCCAAAATGGCATTAACTGATGCTTCTGTTGAACGCGCCAGATCCGTATCTTCAATTCGCAAAACAAAGCGGCCTCCTTGCTTGCGCGCATACAACCATGAAAACAGCGCTGTACGGGCACCACCAACATGCAAATAACCGGTTGGACTTGGTGCAAATCGTGTACGAATAGTCATGTTTTCCCTCGGCTGACATCAATGTTGAAAAATGCGATATTGTAACAGTATTGGTTCATTTTCCGGAGACACCCAATGAGGGGAAAATCCAGCTTAGTCCTGATGTTAATGTTGTTCAGTAGCGCTTCACATGCGGATGACGCTTACCCCATCAATCAGGTCGCCGATGGCGTTTATTATCATCAAGGCGTGCATGAAGATGCCAACGAAACCAATATGGGTGCCATTGCCAATGTAGGTTTGTTGTTGGTGAACGTTGTGTCGCGGTTATAGATAGCGGTGGCAGTTACCGTGAGGGCACGCACCTTAAACAAGCAATTAAAAGCGTGACCTCACTGCCCGTTTGCTATGTCATTAATACCCATGTTCATCCGGATCATATGCTTGGCAACGCGGCTTTTGACGATGAGCAAACTATTTTTATTGGTCACGAAAAAATGCCGAATGCGATGGCAAGTCGCTTGGCGCATTATCAACGGCAATTTTCTGAAATTCTGGGGTCAGCGTATAATGGCACTGAGTTCATCGGGCCCGATCAGTTAGTCACAACATCAGAACCAACTACACTGGATCTCGGCAACCGGTCGTTATTGCTCACCGCATACACCACAGCGCACACAGATCATGATCTTACCGTTCTGGATCAAAAGACCAATACCCTTTGGACGGGAGACTTATTGTTTCGAGAACGAATACCGGCCTTAGATGGCAGTATTAATGGCTGGATTGCTATATTGGAAAAATTTCAGCAACAATCGTTTCATGCGATTATTCCTGGCCATGGTCCTGCTGCAATAGGCGCAGAGTCGGCTGTTTGGCAACCCATACTGACCTATTTGAAAACAGTTCGAACCGACATTCGCGAAATTATTCAGGATATGGGCACAATTGATCAGGCAACGGAAACTGTTGCTCCCAATGCGTGTTCAAATTGGCAATTGTTTCAACATTATCACCGACGCAATGTGACCGCTGCGTTTGTAGAATTGGAGTGGGAGTAAGCTATGTTATCCATCATGAGTCGTTTATTTTTTCTCAGCATCATGCTGTTTGCAAGCACCGTCAATGCAACTACATCAGAGACAACCGATGAAACCGCCTGGCCTGCCTTAAAACAACATTATTTTGGGGATAAAATTATTCATGTTGCTGAGCCGGAAATGTTGCAACTCGAGGCACCGAAACGGGCTGAAGACGCCGCCGTTGTACCCATTCGCATTAGCTCAAATCTCACACCGACGGAAACGGCTTATATTCAACGACTGCATTTATTTATCGACAACAATCCCATGCCCTACTCGGCAAACTTCCTGTTATCGCCAAAATTAGGTGAAATCGACATCGCCACCCGAGTTCGAGTTGATCGCTACACTCCAATTCGCGCTATAGCAGAAATGAATGATGGTCGTTTGTACATGGTCAGTGATTACATCAAAGCCACGGGGGGATGTAGCGCCCCTGCCGGCAAAGATCCGTCAGCCGCAATGGCACGGTTAGGTAAAATGCAATTACGAATGCGCCCAGTCGTACCGGGAGATATGACACCAGTTCAGCTTATCATCAGCCACCCGAACAATAGCGGCTTGCAAATAGACCAAGCTTCACGAGGTTACATTCCCCCGCATTATGTGGAAAAGATAGATATCCGAGTGGATGATGAATCACTAATTCAATTAGAAAGTGGCATATCAATCAGCGAAGATCCGAGCATTCGTTTTATGTTTACCCCGGAAAAGTCGGGCACGCTGTCTGTTGATGTGACCGACAGTAAAGGTGGCAACTTTACTTTAAATAAAAGCTTTTAATCCCAAAAATATACAGGAACTAATCCTAAAAAAGGTTATCCTAAATAATAGCTAATCATTTTCTTTGGGAGAGAAAGATATGTTTAAACGCTTCTGCTTATTAATA
Source organism: Methylophaga frappieri (assembly GCF_000260965.1). Taxonomy (NCBI): domain Bacteria; kingdom Pseudomonadati; phylum Pseudomonadota; class Gammaproteobacteria; order Thiotrichales; family Piscirickettsiaceae; genus Methylophaga; species Methylophaga frappieri. The sequence goes on along the minus strand of NC_017856.1, from coordinate 2,198,732 downwards.
GTCAGCATTTGTGTGTCCTTAACTCTGCCTGCTCAAGCTGACACGCCAAAGGAGCCGATGTGGCCAATATTAAAAGAGATTCATTTTGAGGGACGTGATATCCGAGAGGATGCAAATGATCTGATTAGTCTCGACGCCCCCAAGAGAGCCGAAGATGCCGCAATTGTTCCCATAACGATTAAATTGTTAAAACCGCAAACCGAAACAACCTACATTAAAAACATTCATTTAATTATTGATAATAATCCTGATCCATACTCGGCCAACTTCCATTTAAACCCTGAGATGACTGATGTTGAGATAAGTACTCGTGTTCGCGTTGATCAATATACGGACATGCGTGTTATCGCTGAAATGAACGATAACTCATTGCACATGGTCAGCCGCTTTGTTAAGGCATCTGGAGGTTGTAGCGCGCCTGCGGGGAAAGATGCCGCCGCCGCACAAGCACGACTTGGTCAAATGCAAATTAGAATGCGACAGCCACAACTGAACGAGCCCGTTCATGCTCAAGTTATTGTGAGCCACCCAAATTATAGCGGTTTACAATTTGATCAGAAAAATCGACGCTATATTAATGCACACTATGTGGATCATATTGATATTCAATTTAATGGAAAAAGCTTGATTCAAATTGATGCGGGAATTTCAATTAGCGAAGATCCAAGTGTTCGTTTCGTTTTTACGCCTCGCGAAGAAGGTACGCTTAAGGCTTTTGTAAGGGATAGTAAAGACATGACATTTAACTCTGAAAAAACGATATGAGTTTGAAATAAACATCAAGATTCAAGGCTTTACTTGCGCAAAAAAAATGCCAGTAATGACTGGCATTTTTTTAGTTTTAAAACCTCATTGTAACCGACAATCTTTGTACGCAGCCGCAATGACTTCATCAAATTTGTCGGAGACTTCATTCAATTTCTTATCATCTCGAAATTGCGCGCCTCGATCCGCTGGTAAATTTCGATACATATACCCGGTACTGATATCATCAAACTCGGTTTCAGTAAAAGCAGCGTCAATGGCATCGATAACACAGGAACATTTATAGACACTTTCATAAACATTCATGTCTCCATTAGCAGTCATACAATCCTGAACGTAATGAACTTTAGTCACAGTAGAGAAATCTTGTACATTGTGATCATGAGCCGATCCAATAGTTGGTAATATCATTCCTGTAGCCAAAACTAATACGCTGAATTTCCTCATTTCACTCTTCCTTCATTAATATTATTGAAAACTTGGGACATTGACCTTAAAACTATAGTTCCTTAATCCATAACGCCAACGTTAAACCAGACCACATTCTTTAAGCAACCACTTTCTTAAACTCAATTTTCCCCCGCTTCCTGAGATAAGGTAAAATCCTTACCTAATAACAATTTCAAATAACAGTGTCCGGAAGAAATAACATGAAAAAACTGTTACTGCACCTTGATACCGACCCTGTCGCAAGCACATTTGATCAGGCTGTAGCTTACGACTCTGGTGTCGATAACATCATCGCCCATGGTAATGCGACTAGAGATAATGTGACGTCGCATGTTCACGGTATGATTTTTACCCGTGGCGGTAAAAACCTCAAAAATAGCGCTATTTTCATTGGAGGATCCAATGTCGCTGCCAGCGATCGTGTTGGTGACGCCGTAAAAAATGCTTTTTTTGGGCCAGTCCGGGTTTCCGTGATGCTCGATCCTAACGGCTCTAATACAACGGCCGCCGCGATTGCGCGCAAAGTCATGAACAACTATGACATCCGAGGCAAGAAAGTAGTTATTTTGGGTGCCGGACCGGTTGGCCAACGCACTGCACTATATCTTTTACAAGAAGGGGCGGGAGAAGTGGTACTGACCTCGCGTAGTCTTGAACGCAGCAAATCAACCGCTGCTCAGATGAAAAAGGCTTATCAAGTCGATGTCATTCCCGGTGAAACGCGCAGCGATGAAGCTGTCGCAAAATTACTAGCCGATACGCACGTTGCCATCGCTGCGGGTCCTGCTGGTGTTTGTATCGTTCCCGAAACGGTCTGGCAGCAGAGTAAGTCATTGGAAGTCATTGCGGATGTGAACGCTGTGCCACCGCTTGGCGTAGAGGGCCTGGAAGTCATGGATGACGGGGTAGAAAAACAGGGAGTTCGTTTTTATGGTGCCATTGCTATTGGTAATTTCAAGATGAAAATTCACCGTGGCGCTATCGCTTCCCTGTTTGAGAGCAATGATGTTTTTCTCGATGAAACCACGCTCTATGATATTGCCTGCAAGATCGATAAAGCATCTTAAACATGAATAATGGTTCTGTCCTGCGAGTAGCCTCATGATAACAGTGACTGCGCCAGCGCGATTACACCTGGGTTTTCTGGATCTGGGCGCGAACCTTGGGCGTCGTTACGGCAGCATTGGGATGGCTATCGACAGCCATCGAGTCAGACTACAAGTGCATCCTGGTGATCACCTGCAAATCACTGGTCAGGCAAATGAAGCGATAGGTTTGAAGGTTCAGACATTGGCGGAGCAGATTATTGCCCGACTTCAGCAACACCGTCCAGGCCAGTCAATATCACCGCATATTCAATTGCAAGAAATGATTCCCGAACATGCCGGATTAGGCTCAGGGACGCAACTTGCCATTTCGCTCGGTCATGCACTGGCAGCATTTTATGGTGTCACCTTAAACAGCAGTCAAATTGCCCAACTGACAGGACGAGGCAAACGTTCTGGTATCGGTATTAATACCTTTGAGCGTGGTGGTTTTGTCGTTGATGGCGGACTCGCAGATAGCAGCGATGTACCGCCCTTGTTAATGCATCATGCTTTTCCGGAATCCTGGCGAATTTTGCTCATTATGGATCCGCATTACCAAGGCGTGCATGGTCAAGCTGAAAAAAAGGCTTTTACCACACTGCCACGATTTTCAGCGACTGACAGCCAAGCAATCTGTCACCTCACATTGATGCAATTATTGCCTGCGCTGGTTGAGGCTAATATTGATGCATTTGGCGCCGCGATTACTGATATTCAATCCTTAATCGGTGAATATTTCGCGCCAGCACAAGGTGGTCAATTTACCAGTCCTCGCGTCGCACAACTCCTGCATCTTGCACGAAATATGGGGCATCGAGGCATTGCGCAAAGCTCTTGGGGGCCGACTGGCTGTGTTTTTGTCGATAGCCCCGAAGCGGCTACAACGCTTAAAGCGGCACTTGAGGCGCAATGCCAGCAAACGGAAATGCGAGGTTTGCAATTTCATGTTACCGCTGCCACCCAAAAACCCGCTCAAATTATCCGTGATTGTCCGGAAACCCCATTTACTCAATTAAGGAGTCACCATGGCTAAACGTCCCATTATTCATATGCTTAACCCCATGAAGCATAATAGTCCTTTCGACATCAATATGGCACTGGATGCCGGCTACGATGCCTTAATCCCTTATAGTCATGTCGAGCTTAAAGAGGTGGCAGGGCTGACTCAGGATGCGATTTTTTTCTCGTGGTCCTGCCGGCGTAAAAAAAACCGGCATGTTTATCGGTGGACGGGATATTGGACTGGCAATGGATATGCTGGATGCTGCCAAAAAAGCGATGTCGCCGCCCTTTGAAATTTCTGTGATGGCTGATCCCAGTGGCGCGTTCACAACTGCTGCAGCACTGGTCGCCTGTGTCGAACGTGAGTTAAAAAAGCATTTCAATCAGGATTATAAAAATTGTAAAGCCGTGGTCTTTGGTGGCACCGGTCCTGTCGGTCTGGCCACAGCTGTCATTGCCGCTCAGCAAGGCACTGACACGACGATTGTCGATCATTTTTCGATTGATACCGCGTTGGAACTTGCTGCAGAAATGAAAAAACGTTATGGCGTTGATCTAAAAGCAACTACCGCCGCTTCTGATGCGGATAAGGCGCGTTTGCTCAGTACCGCTGACGTCGTTTTCTGCACTGCTAAAGCAGGTGTACAAGTGCTCAGTGCTTCCGTACTTGAAGACGCAAGAAACCTTAAGGTTGCCGGTGATGTAAACGCGGTGGCGCCACTTGGTATCGAAGGACTGGAATTGATGCATGATGGCGAGCCACTCAAATTTGCGACCAATGCTCCAGATGCCGTAGGTATTGGTGCTCTGGCGGTCGGTAATATTAAATATAAATTACAGCAGGCCTTGCTCAAGGAAACTCTGGAGAGTGATAAAGCTGTTTACCTCGATTTTCGCAATGCCTTTGATGGGGCGCGAAAGCTGGTTTGACGTCTGACCTGTAAACCCCGTCTACTCATTATCGGCCAAAGCGGCCGGTTTTTCGCTGAAGCCGCAACACGTTCAGGCTACTCTGTTCGTGTTGCGGATGCCTTTGGCGATACAGATACCCGTGCGGTCGCGGACAAATGGTTACCGCTGCCTGACCTGGCAGTAGATAATTCTGAAGAACTTAATGAATGCATTGCGCAATTATCAGATCAGCAGCCGGCAACCCTTATCTTTACAACCGGTTTTGAAGCACTGTTCGATATTGTTCTGCCAGCATACCTTCGGCTTGCCAATACGCTACCAGCACACTGTTTGCCCCATCTGAGGCATCCGGCTTGGCAAAAATTAACGCAGTCTCTGAATATCGCAACACCTGACACGCAGCTAACCCCGCCTACAGATCCTCAACACTGGCTGATAAAACGCTGGCCTGCTTGGGGCGGCACACACATTTTTCCTGCAAATCGTTGTCTTGAAAATCAGGAATATTATCAACGCCGGCTCCAGGGACGCAGCGCCTCAGTATTATTTTTAGCCAATGGTCAGCGCTGTCAGATCATGAGTTTTAATGAACAGATCTGTCGCAATACATCCCAACATGACTTTCAATTACTGGCCATCACCAATCAGCTGGATTTAGACACTGCGCAGCAACGATTGCTAACTGATTATTGCCAACAACTGACCGAAGCGCTGTCATTGCGCGGCTTTTGTTCGCTGGATTTTATAATAGATAAGCAAGGCCAGATTCATATTCTGGAAATCAATCCACGTCCTTCCGCCAGCATGCAATGCCTGCCAATCACGTGGCCCCTGATTCAATGGCATCTCGATGCTTGTCAGGGACAACTGCCAAGCCTGCCAGCGCTGCCAGTTTGTCCGCCCCAGCTACTCTATTATTGTTTTACGGCAAGACCTATTCGCATCCCAGACCAGTTTAACTGGCCGGCTAACTGTCATGATTTACCACCGGTTGGACAGCGGATTCCTGAGAACCATATTTTGTGCAGCTTTCTTTATCCCGTAAAGACGTCGCTTGCTGCACTTTTACCTTACTGTCATCGCTTGGCAACAGAACTGCAAATACAATGTCTGAACTATTGAAAAGGACATCAGCAACACCATTTACATCACAACAATAATAATTTGTCGGAGAAAATAACAATGACACGCATAATGCTTTTTTTAGGGACCAATATCGCGGTACTGGCAGTGCTCAGTTTCACCATGCGATTATTTGGCATTGATGGCATGCTCGACGCGCAAGGTGGATTAGATACTAATTCCCTGCTCATTATGGCTGCCATCATGGGCTTCAGTGGTTCGATTATCTCCTTATTGATATCGAAATGGACGGCAAAACGTCTGACCGGTGCCCAAGTCATTCAACAGCCTCGCAATCGCACAGAGCAATGGCTACTTGATACTGTAGCCCGTCAAGCAAAGCAAGCGGGGATCGGCATGCCCGAAGTCGCGATTTACAATGCCCCCGAACCCAATGCTTTCGCTACGGGTGCCAACCGTAACAATGCATTGGTTGCTGTAAGTACGGGGTTAATGCAGGCCATGACTGAAGAGGAAGTGGAAGCTGTGCTGGCCCATGAAGTTAGTCATATTGCCAACGGTGATATGGTGACCATGGCATTAATTCAAGGTGTAGTGAACACCTTTGTGATCTTCTTGTCCCGAGTTGTCGGTCACTTGGTTGATCGTGTTGTGTTTAAAACGGAAAACGGCCATGGCCCGGCATTTTGGATAACCTCCATCATCGCGGAGCTGGTGCTGGGTATTCTGGCCAGTATTATCGTGATGTGGTTTAGTCGCCAACGCGAATATCGTGCTGATGCCGGCGCTGCCAGCCTGGTGGGTGCTCCCAAGATGATTGCTGCACTTAAACGCCTCGCCGGCACCAGTACCGAACCGTTACCGGATCAACTGCATGCTTTTGGCATATCGGGCGGTCGCGGCGGCTTAAGTGCACTGTTTATGACCCATCCACCACTGGCATCGCGAATTGAAGCACTGCAACAGTGATCATTGTGAATAAGTCTGATACGAGGAGGATACTTACCTCGTATCAGGCCTCATCATCAAAGTTATAGTAGAGTTCCGCTGCAGGCTCTTGGATGTAGTAGCCTTGCGCATAATCGACGCCAAATCGCCACAACAGGGCCAAACTGTTTGCGTCCGAGACAAATTCCGCAATGCAATATTTTTTCGCTTGGCGGGCCATTTCAATAATAGCTTTAACTGCAGTCTGATTTTCAGGGTCCTGAGCCATATTCTCAACAAAGTTACCGTTAATTTTCAGATAATCAACGTCCAGTATCGTCAAACTATGGGAGAAGTCGATACCACTGCCAAAATGCTCCAAACCAAACTCGCAACCAATTTCCTTCAGACGACTGATGGTTTGTTTACTTTGTTCCAGATTATCAACCGCAGCGGTTTCACTAATCTCGAATACCAGTGCGCTTCCCTTGATGTCATGCGCTTGCAATGTGGCAGATAACCAATCCACAAAGCCGGTTTCATGCAGTGTTTGCTCTGACAACTTGATAAAGAAACGGGTTTTAGGATGCGGGATCTGAACTTGTTTCAGGCTTTGTAATGCCTGTCGTATCACCCATTTATCTACTTCGGCCATGATCTCCAAAGTCGCCGCAGACGCAATAAAATCATCTGCCTTTATTGTTTTTCCGGAAGGCAGGGTGAGTCTTAATAAGACTTCATATAATTCTTGCTCTGGACCATGAAGACTGATAATAGGTTGAAAATTAAGGAAAAAGTTATTTTCCTTAAGCGCTGACTGCAGCACTGTCTGCCACTGCTGGGCGGATGCCGAAGCGGTCTCCGTGTCTGGTTGATAGCGGGCCACTTGATTGCCGCCACTTCGCTGCGCACGAACGCAAGCTCTGTCCGCGTTTTCCAATGCCGCTGCAGCACTGGCAATATTCTCTGTAATACGACTGATACCGATACTGCAGTGCAGATCAATAATTTTGCCATTCGCCTGAGACACATAATCATCAACCACGCGTCGATAGATTTCAGCGCGCTGATCGACTTCACGCTCATTCGCGCTAGGCACAATCACTGTAAAAACCTGATCGGCATAACGGCCTAACACTTCGCCTTCAATGAGAGTACGGCGCAGCAGCTCCGCGATGCTTTTGATCACGACATCACTGGTGCCAAGACCAACCTGGGCTTTGATGGCCTGGAAATCATCAAGCACGATAAATAGCAATTCAGCATCACCGCGCCCCTCTGCTGCAGCACTAATCGCTTTTTCCATTTCATCTTCAAATCGGGCACGGCTATACAGCCCGGTCAATAAATCATGATCCCGCAGCAGTTGTAATTTGTTGCTATCGTCACTCGACACCGATTCATCGCGAATAACGACCTGTGTGCAATCTTCGCCTTCAACTCGCGCATGGGAAAATTCGATATTGGCGCTGAATCTGTGTCCTTCCTCTTTTAAACACTGCACGGCCACAGTTTGAGGTAAGGCATCGGCGGTTTCGGTAAACTGACGAAACACCGCTTTAAATTTATTGTGATCTTCTGCCGCAATCAAATCGAGGATCGGCAGGCCATCAATATCTTCTGCTTCTTCATAACCAAATAGATTCAAATATGCCCGATTAACATAAATATGCATGCCTTCATGCATATAGGCTACCGCATCACGCGAACTTTCTAACAACGCCTGAGAACGTTTTTCACTCTCGCGCAAAGCACGTTCATTTCGCCGCGCCAAACGGCGCACCTGTAAACTGGTAATTTCTCGCGCCGCCGCAAATTGCAATCGCTCCACATCCTGATAGCTGACCACATCATGGGCACCGCCATGAAACAGTGCTGGCAATAATGTGAGATCCTGACAAAGCACGATACAAGGTAAATCTTTACCTAACCGCTGTGCCAGATTAATGATGTCCAGTGGCGGTAAACTTGGCAGATGATCACGGCAAATTAACAAATCCCAGGTTTGATTACTCAGTACCTGCTCCAGCGCATCGAATCGATCCTCTCGGTTTGCTCTAACCGCATGGCCTGCACTACGTAACACATTAATGACCGCCTCACTATCAGTCAGCGAATCATCCACAATCAGTAACCGCAGGATGCCTTCAGATCGTGCCACTGTTAATCCTTTTTATCCCGTTTTAGGGTAACTGCCGGCGGCAATCCCTCCAGCTCTGTCATTGTTGCCGTCATCCACATTTCTGCCTGATGGTTAATTTCGGCCGCTGATTGATCCTTCGTCTCAATACTGGCGCCAATAACCATCTTAATCACCCCCGGGTGTTTTAAAAAGCCCCGTTTCGGCCAGCAATAACCGGCATTATGCGCAACAGGCACCACCGGTACACCAGCTTCAACCGACAACCTTGCGCCACCAATACCAAAACGCCCTTGCTGCCTTACCGGTATGCGCGTGCCTTCTGGAAAAACCACTACCCAAATCCCTTGTTTTAGCCGTTGTTTGCCTTGTTCAATGATCTGCGATAATGCCTGCCGACCTGCTTTTCGATCAATGGCAATCGGCTTTAAAGATGCCAGCCCCCAGCCAAAAAACGGGATCCATAGTAATTCTCGCTTTAATACCCAAACCTGTGGCGGAAAGACTGCCTGCAAAGCTAACGTTTCCCAAGCAGATTGATGCTTACATAAAATCACGCAGGCTTGCTCGGGAATATGCTCTGCGCCAGTGACTTCCAATCGCACGCCACAAACCCAGCGCAATAACCAGATATTCCAGACAGCCCAACGGCTAATCGCGCGGTATCGCCATGAAAAGGGTAGCGGCCAGAGCAGCACACTCAGACATGAAAACAGTATCGCTGTCAGACAATAACAGACAAAAAACAGCGACGATCGCAACCAAATCATCAATCTTGATCCAGCAGCGCATCCACGACTGCGGCCAAATCGTCATAAACTGCCACCTTATCTGGTATGCCGGCCTCTAAGGTTTGCATACCTTTGCCGGTTCGGACCAGAATGGGCCTTGCCCCGGCTGCCTCGGCTGCCTGGAGATCTCTGAGTGAGTCCCCCACCGCCGGCACCTGCGCCAGATTTAAGCGCAAGCGATGTGCTAGATCCAAAAACATGCCTGGATTCGGTTTGCGGCAAGGACTATCAACATCCGGGCCATCTGGGCAAAACAATATTGCCTCAATACGCCCCCCCACCTGAGACAGCATCCGACGCATTTTGCTGTGGATACGATTCAGCATCTCCACATCAAGTAACCCTCGACCTATGCCAGACTGATTGGTAATAATCACAACCCGATAGCCAGCCTGATTCAAACGGGCTATCGCTTCCAGACTCCCTTCAATCGGCTCCCACTCTGCTGGCGATTTGATAAACGCCAGCGAGTCGTGATTAATCACACCATCACGGTCCAGAATAATCAGCGACATAAGTGGCTCCGTTTATTGTTGTAAACAGGAAATATCCGCGACACCCAAAAATAGTGTTCGGATTTGATTGAGCAAGGCTAACCGGTTTTGACGAACGGCGTCATCATCAGCCATGACCATCACCTCATCAAAAAACTGATCGATAGGTGCTTGAAGTGTTGCCAGCGTTTGCAAGATTTGTTGGTAATCATTGCCCATCGCCGCCACTGCGGTTGTGGTCTCCGCAACAACGCTAGCCAGTTTTTGCTCGGCAGCTTCCTCCAGCAAAACAGCCTGAACTGGTTGAATGACATCAACAGCATCATTTTTGCGCAAAATATTATCAATGCGCTTATTCGCGGCCGCTAATGCACCAGACTCTGGCAATTGTCGGAAATACTTGACTGCTTCCAGACGTTGCATGAAGTCCAACGGTCGACTCGGCGCCAAAGCCAATACCGCATCAAAAGCATCGGCAGTATGACCATTGTCTAACACATAGCCACGTAAACGCTCGAATAAATAGTGTTGAACTTGCTGAGCGGTGTTTTTTTCCGTCAACTTGTCAGTCAATCCGGCAACGGCAGTTGTCAGCAAGTCACCGAGATCCAAGTCACGCTGTTTTTCGATCAGGATACGTAATACCCCCAATGCAGCGCGTCGCAAGGCGAAGGGATCTTTGGTACCAGATGGGGGTTGACCAATACCAAACAGCCCAACCAACGTATCCAGTTTTTCAGCCAGACTCACTGACTGGCCAATTGCATCGGCAGGTAAATCATCTCCGGCGAAGCGTGGCATGTATTGCGCATCTAACGCCGTGGCCACGGCTTCCTGCTCACCATCCAACAGTGCATATTGACGCCCCATGATGCCTTGCAGCTCGGGAAACTCACCCACCATTTCCGTAACCAAATCACATTTGGCTAACTCAGCGGCACGTTTTGCCAATGCCGCATCGGCAGCCATGTGCTGCGCAATATGACTTGCTAATGAAGCAACACGTTGCGATTTATCGTAAATCGAACCCAATTGATGTTGAAACACGATGGATTTCAGCTGCTCCTGACGCGATGCCAGTGGCTGCTTGCGATCGGTATCCCAGAAAAACGCCGCATCACTAAGCCGCGGCCGAATCACCCGTTCATTACCGGCAATCACCTGCGCGGTATCCTGGCTTTCAATATTACTGACCGTAATAAAGTTCGCCAGCAATTCACCCGCCTGATTCTGTACCGGAAAATATTTTTGATGGCCCTGCATTGATGAAATCAATGCTTGAGCTGGCAATGATAAAAAGCGCTCATCAAAGCTGCCGGCAATCGCCACTGGCCACTCCACCAGCCCGGTTACTTCATCAAGTAAATCAGCATCAATAATAGCTTCGCCGCCAAGCTCTTCAGCTAGCCTAACCACTTGCTGGCGAACCTTATCTCGACGCTCGGCGAAGTCAGCGATAACATAACCGGTGTTGGCCAATTGTGCAGCATAGCTTCGAGCACTATCTATGCGAATAGCATCCGGAAAATGGAAACGATGGCCGTAACTCACTCTATCCGCTTCGGTATCCAGCAATGTCGCTGGCACCACGACATCCCCCAACAACATCACTAACCAATGTACCGGCCGGACAAACTCGGCATCCGAGTTGCCCCAGCGCATCCGCTTGGCGATGGGTAAGGCATCAAGCGCCTGTTGCATAATCTGTGGTAACAATACGGTCGCCGGCAAACCAGACTCTTGCTGACGATAGACCAGCCATTTGCCTTTGTCTGTTTCCAGGGTTTCCAACGCATCAATACGGGTGTTGCACGACTTGGCAAAGCCTTGCAGTGCTTTGGTCGGTTGCCCCTCTTCATCAAAGGCAGCCGCCACAGCCGGCCCGCGCCGTTCAACCTGGCGGTCTGCCTGTCGGGTTTGCAAATCAAAAACGGTCACGGCTAATCGACGCGGCGCTGCGTAAACATGCGTTTCAGAAAAGGCTAATTCGGCCGCCTTTAATCCCTGCTCAACGGCTTGTAACAACGCTTTGCTTAGTTTCTGCAAGGTAGTTGGCGGTAGCTCTTCTGTGCCGAGTTCAAATAAAAAGTCCTGCTGACTCATGCGCTGGCCTCCTGTGATGCCATCATCGGAAAGCCTAACGACTCGCGTCGGTCATAATAAGCCTGCGCAACAGCACGCGCCAAAGTCCGTACTCGTAGGATAAAACGTTGCCGCTCAGTGACGGAAATCGCTCTGCGCGCATCCAGAAGGTTAAATGTATGCGATGCTTTTAGCACCATTTCATAAGCAGGCAGTGGTAACCCTGCAGCAATCATGCGTTCACTTTCCTTTTCACAGGTATCAAACAGTGAGAACAAATGCGCCGTATCGGCATGTTCAAAATTATAGGCCGACATTTCGACTTCATTTTGCAGAAACACGTCGCCATAAGTGACTTTTCCTAAAGGACCATCAGCCCACACCAAGTCGTAGACGCTTTCCACCCCTTGCAGATACATGGCAATCCGTTCCAGTCCATAGGTGATTTCACCGGTTACCGGTTTACATTCCAGACCGCCAACCTGTTGAAAATAGGTAAATTGCGTGACCTCCATGCCATTTAGCCAGACTTCCCAACCCAGTCCCCAGGCACCCAGCGTAGGTGATTCCCAGTTATCTTCAACGAAACGAATATCATGCACCGAAGTATCAATACCTAACATTCGTAAAGAGCCAAGATACAGTGCCTGTATTTCTAATGGCGACGGTTTAATCACCACCTGAAACTGGTAATAATGCTGTAGCCGGTTCGGGTTTTCACCATAGCGACCATCCGTAGGTCGGCGTGATGGTTGCACATAGGCGGCACTCCAGGGTTCCGGCCCAATCGCTCGCAGAAAGGTTGCGGGGTGAAAAGTCCCAGCCCCGACTTCCATGTCATATGGCTGCAGCAATACACAGCCTTGTTCAGCCCAGTACTGTTGCAATCGCAAAATCAGTTCCTGAAAGGTTTTTGGCGTAGCCGCCGACACCGCCGGTTCAGTCATCAGAACTCTCTTTATGATTGAATTATAAAATGTCGTGATTATAGCGAATCTGAGGCCGGCTTGTAGAGCTGACAATGTGTCACTGTTACCGAGGTGACGACAATTCAGCCAATTGATTACGTTACAATAGCCGAGGCGTGTCTCCTTTTCATCGCTGCCGAGTGATCAATATGAAAGATAGACGCGCCCCAGATCACAAACAGGAAATCAAAGCATGACCAGACGTATTGGCATCGTGATGGATCCGATTCAGGACATCAACACCAAAAAAGACAGTAGCTTCGCCATGATGCTGGCCGCTCAAGCTCGCGGCTGGCAACTCTTTTATATTCAACAAGATGACCTGTTTTTACGGGAAGGCAAGGTCATGGCAAACCTGACGGCAGTTTCAGTGCGAGATGATCCGAGCGACTGGCATCAATTGCAGGAAACGCAAATCAGCAGACTCAACAGCCTCGATGCGATCTTGATGCGTAAAGATCCGCCTTTCGATATGGAATATATCTACAGTACGTATCTGTTAGAGCAAGCTCAAGCGGAGGGCGTATTAATCGTCAACGATCCGCAGAGCCTGCGTGATGCCAATGAAAAATTATTTACCGCCTGGTTTCCGGATTGCTGTCCGCCCACACTGGTAACGCGCCAAAAATCCCTGATGCGTGAGTTTCAGGCTGACTATGGCGATATCATTATTAAACCGCTCGATGGCATGGGTGGGGCATCTATATTTCGGGTCATGCAAGGTGACCCCAATTTTTCAGTCATTGTTGAAACCCTGACCGAAAAAGGCACAAAATCCGTGATGGTACAGCAGTATCTGCCGGCTATCCGTGAGGGTGACAAACGTATTTTGCTGATCAATGGTGAACCGATTCCGTATGCCTTGGCCCGTATTCCCGCTGAAGGAGAAACACGCGGTAATCTGGCGGCCGGCGGCCGCGCCGAGGGACGTCCTCTGACAGAGAGAGACCGCTGGATTTGTCAGCAAGTTGGGTCAAAATTACGTGAAAAAGGATTAATCTTCGTTGGTTTAGACGTCATTGGTGATTATTTAACCGAAATTAATGTCACCAGTCCGACCTGTATTCGTGAATTAGACAAATTATTTGACCTAGATATTGCCGATCAATTAATGGATGCCATTGAGGCCAAACTATGCGACTGATTTTATTGTGGGTTAGCCTCGTATTGCTAACAGCCTGCCAAGACAGTACGACTCAACAAGCGAAAATTTTCGCTTTTGGCACGGAAATCGACATCAGTATTTACAATGAAGACAGGGCGACATTTGAACAGGCGATAACGGACTTGGAAACAACTTTTACCGGCGTCAATGACCTTTGGCATGCCTGGCAACCCAGTCTGCTAACAGAAATCAATGCTGCCATTGCTGCTGGTGAACCGATTGCTGTTGACGAAAATGTCGCTGAGGTCATTGCTCAGGCACAAGCCTTGGCTAAAGACAGTGAACAACTTTTTAATCCGGCAGCGGGTCAGCTATTTAGTTTATGGGGATTTGAACAAGACGACTGGTTCAGTTCCCGACCGCCCCCCCAATCCTCTGCCATCAATGCTTGGCTGGCCGCCGCCCCGGATATGACTGACATTGTGATCCGAGAGGATCAGTTATACAGCGACAACCCCATGGCCAAACTCGGCTTTGGTGGCTTTGCCAAAGGTTACGCTGTTGATGCGGCTATCGACCTGCTCAAGGCACGACAAATTGATAACGCCATTGTCAATATTGGTGGTGATTTACGTGCTATCGGTCAGCATGGGCGTCGCGCCTGGAATATTGGTATTCGACACCCTCGGCAAGAAGGGGTTTTGGCGTCTGTGGAAGTCAGGCATGACGAGAGTGTATTTAGCTCTGGAGATTACGAACGTTTTTTCGAATATGATGGTAAACGTTACTCTCATATACTTGATCCGCGTAGCGGTTATCCCGCGGATCAAGCCATGTCAGTCACCGTGATTGATAACAATGCGGCCAGAGCCGATGCGGCTGCCACAGCCTTGTTTGTTGCCGGCAACGATTGGCCCAAACTGGCGGCGAAAATGGGACTAGAAGCAGTCATGCTGGTAACGGCTTCCGGTCAACTGGAGCTGAGTCCAGTTATGGCAGAACGAATAAAGATAATTAACTATGACGGCGAACCGCGGATTCGATCTATCCGCTAGACTGGAAACGTACGATGGCACAAGCTGACAACAATGACTGTCTGATATGGATGCTGCTGTTATCCGTCTTGCTGCATGTCATTATTGTCCTGAATGTCAGCTTTAATGTCTTTTCGCCACCCACCAATGCCCCTGAAAATACGCTGGATATCACCCTTGTCAAACAACAGACCCTCGATCAACCCGAGCAAGCCGATTTTTTAGCGCAAGCGAATAATCTGGGTGGTGGCATACAGGAAAAACCGGAGCCAGAACCCGAACCGCTGCCATTAGTACCGGTTGACAGACCCTTGCCTGAACCTGAGCCAGAGGCATCCCCACCGGCCGTGCTTGAACAGGTGTCCGATTCACCTATACCCGAAGCACCGACACCCATTGAACCTGCAGCAGAGCCAGCCCCCGAACCAGAACCGGTTGTCGAACCAAAACCTGTTGTTACTCCGCCCGCCGAGACACCAACGGTCGCTTCCGAAAAAATCACAACAGATAGCGCATCAGAACAAGTGGAAAGTGTGGATGCTGCCTCTGCAGCGCACGACAATGCTGTACCAGAATCCGTGCCGCCCAGACCGAGTGCACAAGAATTAATTGCCCGGGCAAAAACCAATATTGATGACCTGCAAAATCAATTGGCTAAAAACAGTAACGTACTGAGTAATAAGCCCAAAAAACGGCGCATTTCAGCAGCGACCAAAGAGTTCACCGCTGCGGCTTACATGCGTGCGTGGGAAAGAAAAGTCGAACGGCTTGGCAATATGAATTATCCGCAGGCGGCGCGCGATCAAAATATCAACGGCAGTCTGATGTTATCAGTTGATATTCGCCCTGATGGCAGTGTGCCAGCCGATGGTATTGTTGTATCGCGATCTTCCGGGCATCAGGTGCTGGATGAGGCCGCAATTAAAATCGTCCGTATGGGCGCGCCTTATGCCAATATCCCTGACGATGTGCTGAAAGGTAATGACATGTTGACCATTATCCGAACCTGGAAATTTGAGACTCAGCGCGGCTTATCTGCGCGCTAATCCTTGGCAGGCATTAATAAATCGTAGCCAAGCTGGGCTTTATTCACTGGGTTATCTCGCAGTGGCAACGCCGTTTTCAACTGCTGCGCCAACGTGGATAACACCGTTAACTCACCGTGGCGTAGCTCCAACTCGATTTCATGGATCGGCGTCTGTCGGCCACCAGCTTTGACCCATCCGCGATCATAAGCCAGCTCGACCAAGGTATCGTCAATCTGTAAGTCCCAAGTGACACGGGTAAACTGCGTACTGAAAATACAACCAAGACGCCGCCATTTTCCCGGATCATCGACAATGGGCGCCAGCGGTGTTTGGCGCAATAAGGCCTGATCAAATTCTCCGGTTAACAAAGGCTGATCCCATTCCTCACGCTGATGTAATCCGGCTTTGACCTGCCCAGCTGTTTTTACCGTCTGCACCCACTGGCCTTCGACCTGACGTAACCGCAGCGCGATACGCTGATCTCGTAGCGTAAACTCTGGCGTATCGTAATAATCGGTTCGTAATGCCTGTGTTTTTTGCTTGGTTACTGATGACTGTAACCAATCCAACGCAGCAAGATCGATTTCTGTGTCTTGCAAGACGGCCAATTTAATTTCTTGTTCCAGACTCATGACAGCAATGCCTTGAGGTAATGTCCTGTATGTGAGTGGGTAACCTTGGCAACCTCTTCCGGTGTGCCACTACAAATAACCTGACCACCACCAGACCCACCTTCCGGCCCCATATCGATGATCCAGTCAGCCGTTTTGATGACATCCAGATTATGCTCAATGACGACGATGGTGTTACCCCGATCACGCAAGTGATGCAGTACTTTCAGCAATTGTTCAATATCAAAAAAGTGCAGTCCGGTTGTCGGTTCATCAAGAATATACAATGTTTTACCAGTATCGCGCTTGGACAATTCCTTCGCCAGCTTGACGCGTTGCGCCTCACCGCCCGACAGGGTCGTCGCGTTCTGTCCTAACTTGATATAGGTCAGCCCCACATCAATCAACGTCTGTAATTTTTTTGCCACCACCGGAATATTTTCAAAGAACACATTGGCTTCTTCGATAGTCATGTCCAGCACTTCGGTAATGGTTTTCCCTTTGTACCGAATATCCAGCGTTTCGCGGTTATAGCGCTGTCCTTTACACACGTCACAAGGCACATAAATATCAGGCAGAAAATGCATTTCCACCTTGATCAGGCCATCTCCCTGACAGGCTTCACAACGCCCACCTTTAACATTAAAACTGAAACGTCCCGGCCCATAGCCACGGGAACGCGCTTCAGGCGTTCCAGCAAATAATTCGCGAATGGGCGTAAACAAACCGGTATAGGTTGCAGGATTAGAGCGCGGTGTCCGACCAATCGGGCTTTGATTTATGGCAACGACTTTGTCCAGCTGCTCCAAACCCAGTATTTCAGTATGTGGTGCCGGTTCATCTGAAGCACCATTCAAGGTTTTGGCAGTCAGCTTTAGCAGCGTTTCATTGATTAATGTTGACTTACCGCTACCGGAAACACCGGTAACACAAGTCATTAAACCAATGGGAATATCGACATCAACCTGTTTCAGGTTATTGCCACAAGCGCCGCGCAACCCAATAACTTTTCCGGCATGGGCTGATTCCCGGCTGGCAGGAACCGCAATTTGACGACGGCCCGACAAATACTGCCCGGTGAGCGAATGCTCACTTTTCATAATGTCGTCTGGCGAACCCTGAGCAACAATAGCGCCACCATGCACACCCGCCCCCGGGCCAATATCCAAAACATAATCCGCACTGCGAATGGCATCTTCATCATGCTCAACCACAATCACCGTATTGCCCAAATCACGCAATCGCGTCAGCGTGGCCAGCAGCCGATCATTATCACGTTGATGCAAGCCGATAGAGGGTTCGTCCAATATGTACATGACTCCGACCAAACCCGCGCCAATCTGACTGGCTAAACGAATCCGTTGCGCCTCACCACCTGACAAAGTTTCTGCACTGCGGGCTAGCGTTAGATAATCCAGGCCGACATTGACCAGAAAGCTTAGTCGCGCACTGATTTCATGGATGATTTTGCCCGCGATTTCGGCACGCTGCCCAGTCAAACGCAACTGTTCAAAGAAGGTTTTGGCTTCACCAATTGGCAAGGCAGTAATCGCCGGTAAATTGGTTTCATTAATAAAGACATGCCGTGCCGCTTCATTCAGCCGTGCACCCTGACACTCTGGGCAGGTTCGCACTGAGTGAAACCGTGCCAGTTCTTCTCGAACACTGCCCGAATCCGTTTCATGATAACGACGTTGCAGATTGGGAATAATGCCCTCAAAACGATGCTTACGCGTCATGCGTCGGCCACGGTCTGTGAAGTAACTAAAATCAATTTCTTCTCGGCCACTACCATGCAAAATGATTTGCCTAATAGCTTCAGGCAACGCGTCAAAGGGTTGCTCGAGATCAAATTGGTAATGCGTCGCCAAAGCATGCAACATTTGATAATAGTAGGCATTACGCCGATCCCAGCCACGAATGGCACCATCCGCCAAACTGAGCTCGGGATGGGCAACCACACGCGCTGGATCAACAAATTGCTTAACGCCTAAACCATCACATGTCGGACAAGCGCCAGCCGGGTTGTTAAAAGAAAACATCCGTGGTTCCAGCTCAGCAATGGAATACCCACATGTACTACAGGCAAACTTTGCAGAAAACAGCATGACGTCATCCGCATCGTCCATCGACACCACTTTAGCGACGCCATCTGCCAGTTTGAGCGCCGTTTCAAATGACTCCGCCAAGCGCTGCTGAATATCTTCTCGCACCTTAAACCGATCGACGACGGCTTCAATGGTATGTTTTTTTCGTAATTCCAACTCGGGTGGATTGTCGAGTTCAATCACCTCACCATTCACTCTTGCACGCACAAAGCCCTGCGCCCGTAATTCTTCCAGTAAATCTCGGTGTTCGCCTTTACGATCCTGAATGACCGGCGCCAACAGCATCAGTCGTTTTCCTTCAGGCAACGCCAGTACGCTATCCACCATCTGACTGACGGTTTGCGCGGCTAAGGGTTGATCATGCGTGGGACAACGTGGCTCACCAGCGCGCGCAAAAAGCAAACGGAGATAATCGTAGATCTCGGTAATCGTGCCGACCGTTGACCGAGGATTATGCGAGGTCGATTTCTGTTCAATAGAAATTGCGGGTGATAAACCTTCAATATGATCGACATCCGGCTTTTCCATCATCGACAAAAATTGCCGCGCATAAGCAGAAAGTGACTCGACATAACGACGCTGTCCCTCTGCATACAGGGTGTCAAACGCCAGCGAAGATTTGCCGGACCCGGACAAACCGGTAATGACGATCAAGGCATCACGCGGCAACTCCACATCAATATTTTTAAGATTATGCGTACGGGCGCCGCGAATGCTGATTTTTTTCATGCATGTTCCGTAGTAAAATCAAACCGATCAATATACGCTGTCCCACTATCATGACGCAAAAACAAACCACATCGGCCGCACTCAGCGTGTCGGAAAAACGCACGATTTCTGGCTTATCCCTGATTTTCGCCTTACGGATGCTGGGTCTGTTTATGATTCTGCCCGTGTTTTCCTTATCCGCGCAAACCTACACCCATAGCACACCATTACTAATCGGCCTGGCTATTGGCGCCTATGGTTTAACACAGGCGGTTTTGCAAATTCCTTTCGGCATGTTATCCGACCGAATTGGCAGAAAAAAAGTGATTTTTGTCGGGTTGATTTTATTTGCTTTGGGTAGCGTCCTCGCGGCAATGGCCGAATCAATTTATACCGTGATAGCTGGCCGCTTATTACAGGGTAGTGGCGCTATTGCCGCCGTCATAATGGCGCTCACCGCAGATTTAACTCGTGATCAACACCGCACCAAAGCCATGGCCGCAATTGGCATCAGCATTGGGTTGTCTTTTTCGATCGCATTGGCAAGCGGCGCGGCATTGGAAAACTGGCTGGGTCTGGCTGGTATTTTCTGGGCAACGGCAGTGATGGCAATATTAGGTATGATTGTGTTGGCATGGTGGGTGCCGAACCCCTATCGCCTTAAAATTCATCAAGAAATGCAACCTGCCCGTGCGCAACTTGGCTCAGTGTTGAGCAACGCACCAATGATGCGAGTCATCCTCAGCATTTTGTTTTTGCATTTGTTATTGACGCTAAGTTTCTTTGCCTTACCGATTGCCCTGCAAGATTACGCCGGTATTGCCAAATCAGACTTGGCACAAACCTATTTACCTGTTTTGCTACTGGCATTTGTCGCCATGGTGCCGTTTATTTTATTAGCGGAAAAAGGCCGACAAATGAAACCGGTCATGCTGGGCGCTATCGCTGTGTTGGCCTTGGCGCAAATCGGCTGGGCAACGCAGCCTCAATCTCTCATTTTATTACTGGTTTGTCTTTGGTTATTTTTTACCGCTTTTAATGTACTGGAAGCCAGCCTGCCATCGGTTATGTCTAAATTAAGTCCGCTGCAATCCAAAGGCACGGCAATGGGCGTTTATGCGAGCGCGCAATTTATTGGCGCCTTTCTCGGTGGCGTGCTGGGCGGATTAATATATAGCTATGCTGATATTCAGGGTGTTTTTCTACTCGCACTGAGTCTATGTGTTGTCTGGCTAATGATGATGTGGCGCATGCGGCCACTGGTGCATTACAGCCATCGAATTGTGCCCTTACCCGGTTTATCTGCAACAACAGCGGAGTCTTACCAACACCGTTTATCGGCAATTTCAGGCGTTGTTGAAACGGTTCTGGTGGTGGAAGATCAACTTGCCTACGTCAAATTCGTTGCCGATGAGATAGAGTTGAATGAATTGGAATCCATCCGCTGAATCTGCGTAAAATGACGCAACCTAAGATCAAAGGAACCCATCATGTCTGTAAATAAAGTAATTCTGGTCGGCCGACTCGGTGTTGATCCTGAAAGCCGGGCATTTCCAAATGGCGGCTCAATCTGCAACCTGCGAATTGCCACAACCGAATCATGGCGTGACAGACAATCGGGAGAGCGTCAGGAACGCACCGAATGGCATCGCGTTGTATTGCGTAACAAACTTGGCGAAATCGCCCAACAATATCTGCGCAAAGGCAGCCAAGTATATATCGAAGGCCGTATTCAAACCCGTAAATGGCAAGATCAGAATGGCCAAGACCGCTACACAACGGAAATCGTTGGTAATGAAATGACCATGTTGGATAGCAAAGGCGGTAGTGGCGGCGACAGCAGTTATGATCAACCCCGTCCGGCGCAAAATAACGCGCCAAGTGGCCAACCCGCTTCAGCCACAGCCGGCCCCGATTACGGCGGTAATAATGACGATTTTTATGATGATGATATTCCGTTCTAATTTACACCTACGATAGTTTTGTAAATAAAACCAAATAAGCCCCTGTAAAATGGGGCTTTTTTTCATCTGTACATTCAATTTTGTCGCCTGATTGATTCAGGTATCCACTTTAGGATAAATACTCATTCTCAGCCTGAGGATTGATGACTCACCGCGATGACCAAACATGGAAATGTAAACAAAACTTGACATCCCATCACAACAAAAAGTAATGTTTACTTTACATTAAATCAAGCGAGGTTGACTCATGATTCAGACAAAAGCAAAGCACGCGTATGCTTCGAGCGAAAAAAAAGCCTCAAAATCTGTTATTTATTGGTCCCTGGCTTGGGGGGTGTCTATACCACTGGGCAGTGCCGCAATACTGCTATTTTTCCCCCAAAAAATGCTTATTGGACTTTTAGCATTGTTCATTAACATTTTACTTGGCGTTGGCGCGATGCTCGCTCATAAACGCTGGCTGGGTAAACTTGATGAAATGCAGCGTCAAATACAACTGGAAGCGATGGCTTTTGCACTGGGAACATTATGGCTGACTTTAGGTGGCCTTTTGATTTTAAATACGGCAGAAATAATTCATATCAATCACTGGGTGATTTCACTTTTACCTGCTCTCGCTGGGTTAAGTATGTTGATCGGTAATCTGATTGGATTCCTTCGCCTTAGATGAAAAATCGATTAAAAGTACTTCGTGCCGAATTAAACTGGACACAAGCCGATTTGGCGTCAAAGCTAAACGTGTCTAGACAAACGATTAATGCCATTGAGAAAGGCAAGTTTGATCCCAGCCTGCCGCTGGCCTTCAAAGCCGCAAGGTTATTTGGCTTAAAAATTGAAGACATCTTTGAGGAAGAAGCGGATTAATCAATTTGTATCCACTGTTGCCAATCACATTTCGAATCAATTATGCATCGGGTTAGCCAGCGCTTGCTTGAATTACCACGATAATCGCGGCTTTGTTTTATTCAGCATCTTCTCCGTAAAATTTTTCACCGAGTTTGATTCGATCCCGCCCTTGAGAGACCCGATGACGGTTGGTATCGCGCAGGGAATAAACGCAGCCGCAATATTCCTGCTGGTAAAAGTTCTCGCGTTTGCTGATTTCGATCATACGTTGCGAGCCGCCCTGTTTACGCCAGTTGTAGTCCCAATAACGCAAGTCAGGGTAAGGCTCAGCAGCACGATGACCACAACCATTAATTTGCTGCATGTCTTTCCAGCGTGAAATACCCAATGAGCTGCTGATCAGCGAATAGCCATGTTCATAGGCATATAGCGCGGTGCGTTCGAAGCGCATATCAAAACACATGGTGCAGCGCACGCCACGCTCGGGTTCGTTTTCCATGCCTTTGGCACGGGCAAACCAGTTGTCTTTGTCATAATCGGCATCAATGAACGGCACGCCGTGCTGCTTGGCAAAGCGAATGTTTTCCTCTTTGCGGATTTCATATTCTTTAACAGGGTGAATATTCGGGTTGTAAAAGAAAATGGTGTAGTCGATACCGGTTGCTTGAATGGCTTCCATGACTTCGCCAGAACACGGCGCGCAACAGGAGTGCAACAGTAACTTGTCCTTTTCAGGGTTAAAGCCTTTTGGTAACGGTAAAGGCTGGCGCTCTATCTCATCCATCAAGTGACCTTAAGCATGATTGTAGCCATGAAATTATAGCGCGATACGTTATCGATCAAAAAACCGTGTTGGTTTGCAATATCACTGCAACCGAACCGGTTTACCTTTTTTGTCTCAGATTCACTTTGAAAGAATCCATCGAGATTATTTTTCTCTGCCAGAGATTGATCGACACCCAAAACAATGGGAGTATCAGCTTATAAAACCAATGAAGGCCCTGCATGAACAAAGTAGCGCATACCACGATCCGCCCAGCCCGCAGTCTGAATCTGTTATCCCAAGATGAAATTCATAAATTAAGTAGCCCTAGCGCCGCTTTGCATAAGCTGTTTCGCGACTGTGCACTGGCTATTTTAAATACCGATAGTCAGCAGGATGATCCTGAAGAAATTTTCAACACTTTTGCCGATTTTGACGTGCGGTTTGTGCTGCAATCCCGCGGCATTGTGTTGGAGATTTTTAATGCACCGGCGCGCTCATTTGTCGATGGCAAAATCATCCGAGGCATTCAGGAGCACCTGTCGTCAACTTTGCGCGATATTGTGTACACCGATTTTAAAATTCTGTCTCAACAGCCGGAAACATCAGCACAAATCACGGACAGTGTGTTTTTGATTTTACGTAATGCCAATGTGGTTCGGCCAAATTTGCCGCCGAATATGGTGGTCTGCTGGGGCGGGCATTCTATTTCCCGGCTCGAGTACGACTACGCTAAACAAGTAGGTTATGAAATGGGCCTGCGTGGACTGGATATCATTACCGGCTGCGGTATTGGCGCGATGAAAGGGCCAATGAAAGGCGCCGCAGTTGGTCATGCCAAACAGCAAATTAAAACCGGTCGTTACATTGGCATCAGTGAGCCAGGCATTATCGCTTCCGAATCACCGAACGCGATTGTCAATGAACTGGTGATCATGCCGGATATTGAAAAACGGCTGGAAGCCTTTGTCCGACTGGGGCATAGCTTTATTGTTTTCCCGGGTGGTGTCGGTACGGTAGAAGAGATTTTTTATCTGCTCAGTATTCTGCTACATCCGGAAAACAAACAAGGTATCCCGTTGATTTTGGCGGGTCCAGCAGCGTGTCAGGATTACTTTGCAACACTGGATGCGTTTTTGAAAAAGTGTTTTGGTGATGAAATTGCGGATCTGTACCACATTATCACCGGCGAGCCGGAACAAGTCGCCAAGTGGAGCCGTGAAGCGGTTGACTCAGTGCAAGAAGCACGTCGTCAGTCTGAGGATGCTTATTACTTTAATTGGCAGCTTTATATTGACCCGATGTTACAACAACCCTTTATCCCAACACATCAAAACATGGCGGCACTCAAACTGTTTCCTGACATGCCGAAACACGAATTGGCTGCACAATTACGGGCTGCTTTTTCCGGCATTGTTGCCGGTAATGTTAAAGCCTTTGGTATCCGCCAAGTTGCTGAGCATGGACCGTATCAAATTAATGGTGACCCGGAATTAATGCGTGCCATTGATGATTTATTGAGACAATTTGTTCGCGACAAACGGATGAAACTGGGTCAGGATGCCAGCTGCTATCAACCTTGTTATGACATTATTAACGCCGATTAGACGCTATTCAGGGACGTTATTGCTAAGTTTGAAATAACGCCCGGACAGCCAGATCAACACCAGAACGGGCAGCCCTAACAAGGCGGTTAACAAGAAAAACTGCGGATAACCCATCGCCTCAACCATGCCGCCAGAATAACCACCCAGCATTTTTGGGATCAAGGTCATCAATGAACTGAAGATGGCGTATTGAACCGCTGTAAACGAAATATTGGTCAAACTTGATAAAAACGCGATAAACGCGGCACTGGCAATACCTGCAGATAAATTATCTGCCGAGATAACGACATACAGCATCATCAAGTCATGCCCCAGGGTGGCCAGCAACATAAATAATAAATTGGTCATTGCAGACAAAATTGCGCCTAACATCAAAATCCGCATGACACCGTAACGCATTGCCAATAAGCCGCCGACAAAACCACCAAAAATGG
Organism: Methylophaga frappieri; assembly: GCF_000260965.1. Classification (NCBI taxonomy): domain Bacteria; kingdom Pseudomonadati; phylum Pseudomonadota; class Gammaproteobacteria; order Thiotrichales; family Piscirickettsiaceae; genus Methylophaga; species Methylophaga frappieri. The sequence goes on along the minus strand of NC_017856.1, from coordinate 2,173,822 downwards.
TCATAAACAAACCAAAGGTTTTAACAACAGTGGCAATTTCCGGTTTGGTAAAGCCCATATCCTGATAAAACACATTGGCAATCACGCCGAGCACAATATCTGAAATACGATACAAACCCACCAGCAGAAGCAATAATACGGCGGCAGAAACCCCATGACGGCGGAAGAAATCGACCACCGGCTCCACATAACTGCGCTGCAGAACCTGTTGCCGCACCAGTCCCAAGCGAATCAAAGTCCGCCCCACCAGCACAGCAATCAGCGCTGCCAACACCAATCGACACAACTCAATCAGAACACTGGTTAATGGCCCGTTTTGCAAAACCGGCATTAACATCGGCCCCACCTGGTCTGCCCAGCCACGCGTCAGATAAAAGCAGCCAATAAACGCTGATACCGCCAGCACAAAGGCCAGCAACAAGCCAAGGGAATCCTGTTTTCGACACGGTGTTTTTAACGGATCGGCATGCGGTTCACGGCAGAGTAAGGTGGTGATGACACCAATCAGCATCAGCAGCGCCATCAAGTAATAGCTCTGCTGCCAGGCAGCATAATCATACGCGCCCATATCCGATCCAAAATAACTGGCCAGATACAATGCACCGGCACCAGCCAGCAACATACCAATCCGATAACCGGCAATATAACTGGCAGACATCAATGCTTGAAGGCGAATTTCAGCTGATTCAATCCGATAGGCGTCTATCACCACATCTTGCGTGGCAGCAGAAAACCCCAAAAACACCGCCGCAAAAGCCATTAATGTCAGCGAATCTTTGGCTGGGTCAACACTGCCCATGCCAATAATCGCTAAAATAATGGCCAGTTGTGATACCAATAACCAACTACGTCGCCGTCCTAACAATCGATGCAACCACGGTAATGGCAAAGTATCGAGTAACGGCGCCCAGACAAACTTGAAGGAATAACCCAACGCCGCCCAGCTAAAATAGGTGACGGCGCTTCGCTCAATACCGGCTTCCCTCAACCATAGGCTCAGCGATGAAAAAATTAACAGCAGCGGCAAGCCGGCGGCGATGCCTAAAAAAAGCATTGTCAGCACTTGAGGCGTTAATAATGCGCGCAGACTGTCATGCCATGAGCGGATACGATCAATCAAACCTGTCTCTCGGGCGTGGTTTAATCGGCTAAAGTACCATTCACATCACCATGCTGCCAATGTGTGATAGCAGATAAACATTGTTGTGCGGCTTATGTCGATTGACAATGTCCTATTACGGCTGACCTCCATCAAAAAAATACCATGGCCAAACAACACAAAATCATTCACGTTGATATGGATGCTTTTTTCGCTTCCGTAGAACAACGAGACCATCCCGAGTATCAGGGCAAACCGCTGATCGTCGGCGGTCAGCCCGACAGCCGTGGTGTGGTCGCCGCCTGTAGTTATGAAGCCAGACAGTTTGGCATTCACTCGGCCATGCCCTGCGCCCGCGCCTACCGTTTGTGTCCGCAGGCCATCTTTGTGCGACCGCGTTTTGAAGCCTACCGTGAAGTCTCCGGCCAGATACGTGACATTTTCTGGCGCTATGCCAGTGAAGTCGAGCCGCTGTCGCTGGACGAAGCCTATCTCGATGTCAGCTATACCGCCGATTACAATGGTTCGGCAACGCTCATCGCCAAGGCAATCAAGCGCGATATCCTGAAAGAAACCCGCCTCACTGCCTCGGCCGGCGTTTCCTATAACAAGTTTCTGGCCAAGATTGCTTCCGATATGGATAAACCCAACGGCCTTTATGTGATTCGCCCGGAACGGGGGGAAAAGTTTGTCGAAACCCTGCCCGTCGGCAAGTTTCACGGCATCGGTCCGGCTACGGAAGCCAAGATGAAACAACTGGGCATAGAAACCGGCCTGGATTTACGCAATAAAACGCTGGCACAACTGACCGAACGTTTCGGCAAGGCCGGCCATTATTATTTCAATATCGCCCGCGCCATTGATGAACGGCCGGTACGCAGTAGCCGCACCCGTAAATCTTTGGGCAAGGAAACCACCTTTGCACAGGATATTACTTCTGTTACCGAACTAACGACCAAATTACTGGATCTTGCCGAGATCGTGTTGGAAAGTCTTGCTAAACAGAAGCTAAATGCAAGAACCGTGACGGTCAAAGTCAAATACTCGGACTTTCAGCAGATCACCCGGGCGCATACGCTGGATCACAGCATCGCACTCGGTGATTTACGTGAAGTGATTCCGATGCTGTTGGCAAGGACTGAAGCAGGCAAAAATCCAGTCAGGTTAGTCGGCTTGAGTTTGAGTGGGTTTGATGCGGGAAAATCAGAAGATCGGCAATCACAGCTAGATTTAGCCTTCAGCGACCCATTTTGATTTAGTGTCCGACGCTTAGGGAAAATCTCTTATACCCTCACGTTAGAAGTCAGGGTATGTTTATAAAAACTATCAGTCAGGATAAAAAGAAAATGGATTTTCGCTTCAATAAGACTTTTTTCATTCGCCTTTGCGGGGGGCTGCTAAGACTGTTCATTATCTACTTGATAATACCCGTGACTTTGATGTTTTTGATAGCACTGTACTACACCTCTTTGGAACTCGGCCCCATGTTAGAACTGGCAGATGAACTCTCACGTTTTAACTACCCGACGCTTTTGATTCTGATTAGCCTGATTCCTCTCGGAATGACTTATTGGTGGCAACGTGACAACAAACCACTACTTTGTTTGTGCATGGGTTTACTGGTACTACATGTGGTTTCAATGGAATACTTTGATGTCATGCCTTACGTTACTTTTGAAACCAGTAGCGGACGGGCATTGGATTATATGATATCCCCCAGCATGCTGATCATGACTGTGCTGCTCTTATTCAGTACTCTACACTTTTTGTTACCAAATCAATACAGCAGACCGTACCTGTCACTATTACCTTTTTTCCTGCTCATCAGTGGGTACTATCAAGCTGTCGCTCCGGTACTGGGTGGACTGGTTGGAATTTTAAGTGCCGATCCAACATCACCACTAACAAAAGCTGATGCTCTAGAATTCGTAATCTATAATGTCAAGTCTGTTCAGGGACTGTGGTTTTTCTACTCAGTGCCTCTCTGTATATATCTACTTGCAAGGTTTTGGCAGCCCCTGACTGATTTCCTGGCAGGTAGAATCCGTCATTTCCAGCGAAGAAGAGTCAATCGTAATATTCGATTGTGAACTGTGAGAAAGGGCTGAATCGAGTTTCTCCGTAACTTTAATTTCGCTTTCCCGAAATTCCCCCGTTTGTGCTGACAACTAGCACAGTGGCGCCTCAACCAGCACAGTCGCGCTCTCTTGGACTCTTAGAGTGCTTGAGCGCACAAGCCCTGACTCGCCCCAAAGCGAAACTGCTGGGTCATCGAAGATAAACAAACCCGAATTTGCCATAATGGCGCTTTGCCAGTTTATTGATAGCTATGGATATTAACGGACAAACGGCACAGGAAGTGCTGCAAAACGTCTTTGGTTACGACCAATTCCGCCATAATCAGGCCGCCATTGTCGAACAGGTGATCAACGGTGGCGATGCGCTGGTATTGATGCCCACCGGCGGCGGTAAGTCGCTTTGCTATCAAATCCCCGCTTTGGTTCGCCCCGGCACCGCCGTGGTGGTCTCTCCCCTGATTGCACTGATGCAGGATCAGGTAGTGGCTTTGCAGGAACTCGGCATTCAGGCGGCGTTTCTAAATTCCAGCCTGTCAATCAATGAGATGAATGCGGTAGAGTTTCAGCTCGAGGCTGGCGAGATTGATCTGTTGTACGTGGCGCCGGAGCGGCTGCTGAGCCCGCGCATGCTGAGCCTGCTGGATCGACTGACTATTTCCCTGTTTGCCATTGATGAAGCCCACTGCGTATCCCAGTGGGGGCATGACTTTCGCCCTGAATATCAGCAACTGCGCATTCTGCATGAACGTTTCCCCCGCATTCCACGCATCGCGCTGACGGCCACCGCTGACAAGCGCACCCGCGGCGAGATTATCGAACAACTTAATCTGCAGCAGGCCGAGGTCTACCTCAACAGCTTCGACCGCAACAATATTTTCTACTCCATTGCCGAAGCCCGTCAGGCCCGGCAGCAGTTATGGCAGTTTATCGAGAGTCAGCATGCCAATGACGCCGGTATTGTTTATTGCCTGTCGCGCAAAAAAGTCGAGGCTACGGCCGACTGGCTGCAACAGCAGGGCCGCACCGCTCTGCCCTATCATGCCGGGTTATCGGCCGAGTTACGGGCTCATACCCAGCAACGCTTTTTGCGCGAGGAAGGCGTGATTATCGTGGCCACTATTGCCTTCGGTATGGGCATTGATAAACCTGATGTGCGCTTTGTGGCGCATCTGAATTTGCCCAAGAATATCGAGGCTTATTACCAGGAAACCGGCCGCGCCGGTCGTGACGGTCTGCCCGCCAACGCCTGGATGGCCTACGGTCTGCAGGATGTGATTACGCTGCGCCAGTTTATGCAGGACTCCGATGCGCCGGAGATGGTTAAACGCGTCGAGCATCACAAGTTGGAAGCGATGCTGGGTTTATGCGAACTGATTACCTGCCGCCGCCATGCCCTGCTCGCTTACTTTGACGAGGATGCCCCGCAAAAATGCGGTCAGTGCGATAACTGCGTCAATCCACCGGAACAGTTTGATGCCACCGAAATCGCCCAAAAAGCCTTGTCCTGCGTGTTTCGCACCGGCCAGCGTTTCGGCGTTAATTACCTGATTGATGTTTTGCTGGGCAATGAAGACGAGCGCATCAAACACAATCAGCATGATCAAATCAGCACCTTTGCTATAGGCAGCGAGCTGAATGCCACGCAGTGGCGGGGGATATTCCGACAACTGGTGGCGACCGGCTACCTGGATATTGATATCAACCGATACGGGGCGTTGCGTTTAACCGAAAAGTGCCGGGCATTATTACATGGCAAGCAGACCCTGCATTTACGTAAACAGCAGCAAAAACAGGCGGCTGCCAAAACCGGCAAGAAAAAAACAACGGTGCGCCCTCAGGATGAAGCGCTGTGGGAAGCCTTGCGAACGCTACGCTCAGATATCGCTAAGGAGAATGGCGTACCACCCTATGTGATTTTCCATGATTCGACGCTGCTGGAAATGTGCCAGTACCGGCCTGCCGATATGGATGCCATGCAGCGTATTGCCGGGATCGGCAAGCAAAAGCTCGATAACTACGGCTCAGCTTTTTTAGCTGTTATTGCAAAACATCCACTCTCTGAACTACTTAATAACCGACTGCGAGATACCGTTAACCTGACGTTACTGATGCATGAGCAAGGTTTAAATCCCGAACAAATAGCGCGTAATCGGGCGTTAAAAGTGAGTACGGTGTATAGCCATTTATCAGATGGGATTGAAGCTGGACTGCTTGATGCCAAACAAGTTTTACAACTAACCGATGCAGAATATGACGAAATCGCCACCACTATTGCCGATCTCGGCGATCAAGCTGACAGTTTAAAACCCATCTATCAAGCGCTGGATGAACATTATGATTATGGTGTCATTCGCTGTGTCAAAGCGGCTTTGCTTTAAAACGTAGATAAGTTGTCGCGGTAATCGACAGTCAGTGGCGCATGATCTGAAAAGCGCTCATCTCGATAAATGTCGGTCGCGACGACGCTCCCTTTTAAGCCCGGACTTAGCACGTGATAATCAATGCGCCAACCCGTATTATTTGCCCATGCCTGACCGCGGTTAGACCACCAGGTATATTCATGGTCCTGTTGGGGTAATTCACGAAACGCATCCACAAACTGCATCTCATCAAATAACTTATCTAGCCAGGCACGTTCCTCTGGCAAAAATCCGGAATTTTTTTGATTGCCTTTCCAGTTACGAATATCTTCATTCTTATGTGCAATATTCCAGTCACCGCAAACTATGAACTCTCGTCCTGCATCCAGGATCTGTTGTAGACGTGTTTCGATAAAATCCATACACCGGTATTTGACCGCCTGGCGCACATCACCCGACGTCCCGGATGGCAAGTAAAGTGACACGACACTTAATTTGCCAAACTGGGCTTCGAGATAGCGACCTTCGGCGTCAAATTCATCATTCCCCATGCCAACAATGATAATATCTGGTTCCTGTCGGCAATACAGGGCAACCCCACTATAGCCCGGCTTTTGCGCATCGTGGTAATAGCAGTGGTAATCCTGTGGATGGAAGACCTGATCACTGAGCTGATGAATTTGCGCTTTGGTCTCCTGAATACAGACCACATCGGCGTTTTGTTTGGGTAGCCAGTCGAAAAAACCTTTTCGTGCTGCTGCTCGAATACCGTTTACATTGGCGGTGATGATGCGCATTACTTGCCTCAGTTAAAAATTTGTCAATGATACCATTTACAAACTGTTTAAAAATCAGGATAATGGCCGGTTCATAAACAAACAGCTGATTTTTAGGAGAAGCATTTTGGCAAACTCAGCACAAGCAAGAAAACGCGCTCGTCAAGCGGAAAAACACCGCCAGCTGAATGCTAGCCAGCGTTCTGCCATGCGCACCAGCATTAAAGCCGTCCGTAAAGCCATTGTGGCTGGTGACAAAACGCAGGCAACTGCTGCTTTCCAAGCTGCTGTTCCTGTTCTTGATAGAATGGCGCGTAAAGGCCTCATTCACAAAAATACCGCAGCACGTGGTAAAAGCCGTTTGAATAACGCCGTCCGCGCACTCTAATTCAAACCGCAATTACCATTGCGCAAAGAAACCGGCTTTTGCCGGTTTTTTTATATCCGGATTTAGGTCGTGACGACCAAGTTGTCGCGATGAATTAACTCTGGCTCATCGACATAACCCAACAAAGACTCAATCGCCTGGCTTGGCTGGCCCATAATTCTGATGGATTCCGCCGCACTGTAATTGGCTAATCCTCTCGCTACTTCTCGCCCTTGTGCATCACAACAAATAACCAGTTCACCCCGGGAAAAATCCCCTTGAACAGCTCGGATACCGACGGGCAGTAAACTTCTGCCTTGGCCACAAATCACATTCACGGCCCCGTCATCCAGTATCAGTTTGCCTTTTGGAATCAAATGTCCCACTAACCATTGCTGTCTGGCTTTGATGGGTTTCATATCCGGCCAGAAGAGTGTACCGACCGGATTACCCGCCGCTAAATGACGTAAATTATCCGGTTCTTTACCAGACAAGATAACGGTTGTTGCACCCGAACGCGCCGCACGCCGTGCGGCTCGCAATTTGGTTGCCATGCCGCCACGTCCCAGTTCACCTTTGCTATCCCCAGCCATGCTATCCAGCGCCGGATTGCTCGCTGCTGATGCAGCCAGCATGCGTGCCTGCGGATTCAAACGCGGATCGCTATCAAAAAAGCCACTTTGATCTGTCAGGATAACCAGGACATCTGCTTCAATTAAGTTCGCCGTCATCGCAGCCAGCGTATCGTTATCACCGAAACGAATTTCATCCGTAGCAATGGCATCATTTTCATTAACAACGGGCAAAATGCCCATCTTTAGCAAAGTCTGTAAAGCGCTCCGGGCATTGAGATGTCTTTCTCTTTCAGACAAATCAGCATGGGTTAATAAAATTTGTGCGGTATGGATGCCATAATATTGACATGCCGTTGCATAAGCATGGATCAAATTCATTTGACCGACACTGGCCGCGGCCTGAAGGCGGTGCAATTCATGTGGTCGGCGTCGCCAACCAAGCTGCTGCATACCGGCCGCCACAGAACCAGAGGTAACAAGAACAATGTCCTTACCTTGGCGTCTTAACTCAGCAATTTCACCACTCAGCCAACGAATACGATTTAAATCCAGACCTTGACCTGGCTTCGTTAACAACGCGCTGCCGATTTTAATCACCCAGCGTTGCGTTGACACCAATTGTTGATGCGGATTTTCCAAGCTCAGTCCTCAGTTTCACTGTCCTGCAAGGTAGCTTGCTGTGATTCTAAAAACGTCATGACATCTTCGCATAGCACATCACAACCTTCGCCAGTCTGACCACTCACGCGATAAACGGGTCCCTGCCAGTTAAGCCGGCTGAGCACTTCCTGGCATAAGTCATCACGAATATCTTCTGGCACCAAATCCATTTTATTCAAAACCAGCCATTGTGGCTGTTTGCCAAGCGCATCACTATAACGCTGTAATTCGGTATTGATGGTATTCACACTATTGACCGGATCTTGTTTAACATCAACCGGCGCCATATCAACCAAATGCAATAACAGGCGGGTACGGGTAAGGTGCCGTAAAAACTGGATACCCAGTCCCGCACCTTCCGCCGCGCCTTCAACCAGTCCTGGCACATCGGCAATAACAAAACTCCGGACATCTTTTAACGTAACGACGCCCAGATTGGGATGTAAAGTCGTAAATGGATAATCAGCGACTTTGGGCTGCGCTGCAGAGACTTGACGGATAAAAGTTGATTTCCCGGCGTTTGGTAAGCCTAACAAACCAATATCAGCCAATAGTTTCATTTCAAGGCGAAGCGTTCGCTGTTCACCAGGCGTACCATCTGAGGTTTGCCTAGGTGCGCGGTTGATACTGGATTTATAGCGCAGATTACCAAGGCCATGCCAACCGCCTTTGGCAACCAGCATCTTGTCACCATGTTTAACCAGGTCGCCAATTAACTCATCAGTTTCATCATCCCAGGCTTCCGTACCAATTGGCACTTTAATGACCAAATCATCACCCCGGGCACCACTACATTGGCGTCCACGTCCATTCTCACCACGCTGGGCTTTAAAGTGTCGTTGATAGCGGAAATCAATCAGCGTATTTACCTGTTCGTCGGCAATCAGATAAATATCACCACCATCGCCACCATCACCGCCGTCCGGCCCGCCAAAAGGAATAAATTTTTCGCGTCGAAAACTCAGGCAGCCATTACCACCATCGCCGGCCTTAACTGTAATCTTCGCTTCATCAACAAATTTCATGTCAAACTTACACTGCCCAGAAACAAAAAACCCCGCATCAGCGGGGCTTTGAGCTGTTTTGGCCCCATCAGGGCAAACAGAAAATATTACTCAGCAACAACGCTGACAAAAGTTCGTTTGTTCGCACCTTTGGTTTCAAACAAAACTTTGCCATCAACTGTCGCAAATAATGTGTGGTCACGACCGACACGGACGTTGCGACCAGCATGGAATTTTGTACCACGTTGACGAACCAGGATGTTGCCACCCAGTACGGCTTGACCACCAAATCGTTTTACACCCAGTCGTTTCGACTCGGAATCGCGACCGTTTCGAGTACTACCACCCGCTTTCTTATGAGCCATTGTTAACTCCCCTTAATGTTTCAGTTGGTTAATCGAATCAGGCAGAGATGCCAGTGATTTCGATTTCAGTAAACGCTTGACGATGACCCATCTGCTTACGATGGTGTTTACGGCGACGGAATTTGATAATTTTCACTTTATCGCCACGACCTTGTGCTGCCACTTTTGCTGTGACTTTGGCCCCATCAAGATATGGCGCACCGACTTTGACACTGTCGCCTTCGCCAACCAACAAAACTTTGTCTAGCTCAACCGTATCACCGGCTTCAGCAGTCAATTTTTCAACGCGGAGCTTTTCGCCCTCTTTTACACGGTATTGTTTACCACCCGTCGCGACAATAGCGTACATCGCTGTCTCCAAAAAAATAGTTAATTGCAGGTAACCCAACAAAAGACCGGCAATTGTATCTGCTTTATTTATGCAGATCAATTATTAATCTAAAATTTGCGCTGTCTCAGTCCCCATGAGAAAGTAGCCCTTTTAACAGCTACAGGCACCTAAGCCCCGTGGATATTCAATCCATCTACGCCCTCATTGAAGAGGATATGAACACAGTCAACACCATGATACAGCAACGACTGCAGTCTGACGTGGTCTTAATTAACCAGCTCGGCCACTACATTATCAATAGTGGTGGGAAACGATTACGTCCAGCCATCGCGCTACTCAGTGCTCGTGCTTGCGGTTATCAAGGCAGTGCGCACATTAATCTCGCCACCATTATCGAGTTTATCCACACCGCGACACTGCTACATGACGATGTGGTGGATCATTCTGAATTACGGCGTGGACGCGAAACCGCCAACACCATCTGGGGCAATGAAGCGAGCGTCCTGGTAGGCGACTTTCTCTATACCCGTGCCTTTGAAATGATGGTGGAACTGGACAATATGCGGTTGATGCAGATTTTATCACATACGACAAATGTCATCGCTGAGGGTGAAGTATTACAACTTTTAAATGTGCATGATGCCGATACGTCTGAACAACGATACTTGCAGGTTATTCACCATAAAACCGCCAAGTTGTTTGAAGCAGCCGGTCAATTAGGTGCGGTACTAAGTCAGAAGTCAGCCGATATCGAAAACGCCTTAGGTCTGTATGCCATGCATCTTGGCAGTGCTTTCCAATTAGTTGATGATCTGCTCGATTACAGTGACAGCAGTGACGTCATCGGAAAAAATATTGGTGATGATCTTGCTGAGGGTAAGCCCACGCTGCCTTTGATTTATGCCATGAGACATGGCGATGAAGCTCAGGCACAATTGATCCGAATGGCAATTGAACAAGGTGATAAAACCCACATCGATCAGATCATCGATATCATCCAGAAGACGGGCGCCATCGACTACACCGCCCAAGCAGCCCGGAATGAATCCGAAAAAGCCAAGCAGGCATTGGCGGTTTTGCCTGACAGCGACGATAAATCCGCGTTAAGCGCTTTGGCTGACTTTGCGGTATCTCGTCAATTCTAAAGTCACTTTTCAGGTGAAATGATGATTAGGTTGGCGCAAAGATGACTCCACAACAGTATTGCCGTGATAAAGCGGCAAAAAGTGGCTCCAGTTTTTATTACAGTTTTTTATTTTTGCCGCCAGCAAAACGCAATGCCATCACAGCTGTTTATGCGTTTTGTCGTGAAGTGGATGATACCGTTGATGAAATCGCGGATCTTGATGTTGCCAGCAAGACATTAGATTGGTGGCGCCAAGAAATTCATGCCGTTTTTAGTGGGGAACCGAATCATCCCGTCGGCAAGGCTTTGGTCGATGTCATTGCTGAATTTGGCTTAAATGACGCCTATTTTTATGAAATCATCGACGGTATGGCGATGGATTTGCAGCAATCGCGTTATCCGGCTTTTAAACATCTCGCCCTGTATTGTTATCGGGTTGCCAGCGTGGTGGGTTTGCTATCGGCAGAAATTTTTGGTTATCAAGATCGACAAACACTAAAATTTGCTGAAAAGTTAGGCTTGGCCTTACAACTGACCAATATTATTCGCGATGTTCGGGAAGACGCAGAACGCGGTCGAATTTACCTACCTCAGGATGAAATGACGCGTTTTAATGTCAGCGAACAATCCATCCTAATGGCTGAGTCGTCCGATGCCCTCAAAGCCTTGCTAAATTATCAAGCACAGCGCGCTTATCAATATTATGACGAGGCAATGCAACTGTTACCTGACGTTGATCGCTCTAATCAAAAAACGGCCTTGATTATGGCGGCAATTTACCGGCGTACGTTGGATGAAATTGTCGCAGATGACTTTCAGGTTATGCGCCATCGCTTGTCATTAACACCACTTCGTAAGCTCTGGATTGCTTGGCGCACTGCCAGACAATACCGCTAAACCCATTTGATATGCATATTTTAATCGTTGGCGGTGGCTGGAGTGGTTTGGCCGCCGCAGTGTCGCTTTGCGAACAAGGTCATCAAGTCACGTTACTCGAAGCAGCGGGCCAACTGGGCGGGCGCGCCCGAAATGTTCAATGGCGAAATCTCACTGTCGATAACGGCCAACATCTGATGATTGGCGCCTATCAACAGATGTTAGCGCTACTTGATCGTATTGGCGTTAACCCCGATACCGTGTTTTTTCACCAGCAGCCAGATCTGCGGATGAAAGACCCGCGTTTTCCAGATTTAGTGCTCAGCAGCCGAGGCGTTGGCCCTCGCCTAATTAACCTCGCCATTAACCTGTTTCAATCCGGCGGCTGGGCATCGGTTATCGCCGTTGCTCGGTTCCAACGTATCATTCGTTTGCCAGACAACCTGACAGACGAAACCGTCGCTCAGTTGTGCCATCGGACGCGGCAACCGGAGCGACTCATTCAGCAGATCTGGGAGCCGCTGTGTCTTGCTATGCTGAATACGCCCATTAAACAGGCGAGCGCGGCGGTCTTTGCAACGGTTCTTAATCAGGCCTTGTTTTCGAATGGAATGGCAAGCGAGTTGTTAATCCCCCGCATTCCACTCGGCGACATTTTACCCGTGCCAGCTGCGCGTTTTATTACGGCACATGGTGGCAGTATTCACTACCAGAAACGCATTACCAAAATCCATACCGAAGCTAATCGCGTCAGCCGCATTGAAGACCAGACTGGGCAGTCATTTCAGGCCGATCACGTTATTTTGGCGCTAACTCCTGCCTCACTAACAAAATTGCTCCCGGCAGGCATTGAACAGAAAACCATTACTGAAAATCCTATCTGCACGTTATATCTGCAATATCCGGCTGGCACGCAGCCGACAGCCTCAATAATGGGGTTTTCCGGCGGTGTTGCGCAATGGCTATTTGATCTAAACCCGCGTCGCTCCGGCTTGGTTGCCGTTGTCGTTAGCGGCCCTGGCCCTCATCTTGATTGGCCTCGAAGCAGACTTATGGCTATCGTTTGCGATGAACTCTCCGCGCACTTGCCTAACTGGCCTGAGCGACCTATTGATTCATTGATTATTCGAGAAAAAAAAGCCACCTTTGCCTGCACACCTCAAACACAACAAAACCGTCCATCCTGTCAGACACCACTCGATAATCTGTGGTTAGCTGGTGACATCGTTCAACATCCGTATCCTGCCACCCTAGAGACCGCAGTCGATAACGGATTGTATTGTGTCGAACAGTTATCTAAAACGATGATAAAATCCTGATGTATTTGTCGAAATCGTCCTGTTAGCTTGCTATACTGGATATCTTTATAAACCAACAGAAGGGTGAGTAATGTTAAATCGTATGCGTTTACTATTGACCAGTTTATTTATCAGTTTTGCCCTGATTGCCTGCAGTAATGATGAATCACAAGACAACGATAATGATGCCGTAGAAGAAACTGCAGCCGATGTTGTTTCTACTGATGATACTGCTGGAAACATGTCCGAATCAGCTGAAATGGATGCTCAAACAGCAGATAATGTTGAACGAGGTATGACTGAAGCACAACTTCTCGAGATGCTTGGTGAACCTGATTTAAAACAAGTGACGGGTGTTGATAGTTTTGAAGTGATTTTCTATGAGTGGGAAACTGACGAAGGGTTGCTGACCGTTCAACTCCACAATGGTGCAGTGGCATTTAGCCAATTTGAACCGAAATAATTCGTCTTTGCCGATGTCGGCTGAGACAACACTGCTCAACAATAAAGTCATTCTTATTACCGGTGCCGCAGGCGGCATCGGTAGTGAGGTGGCAAAGTCCTACGCCCACCATGGCGCAACCGTCATACTCCTTGATAAAAATTTACCTGCACTAGAAAGTCTCTACGATACAATTGTTGCAGACAATAGTGCGGAGCCTGCATTGTATCCGCTTGATATGAAAGGGGCTACCGCATCTGACTATATCAATATGGCGGCGAAAATTGAGCAAAGCTTTGGCCGTCTTGATGGCATTGTTCATTGTGCAGCGACATTAGGTCAGCTGTCTCCGACAATACATCAAGATAGTCGGCTGTGGCTGGAAACATTACAGGTCAATTTAACGGCCCCGTTTCTGTTAACAAAATCCTGTCTACCCCTGTTACAAAACTGTGCACGAGAAAAACCGGGCATGATCATCTTCACTACTGACAGCAATCAAAACAAGGCGTACTGGGGCGCTTACGGGACTAGCAAAGCCGGCATTGAAAACCTCTGCCAGCAGTTAGCGCGTGAATTCGAAGCGGCCGGCAACATCAAAGTCTTTTGTCTGGATCCGGGTCAAACCCGAACCGCACTATTTAGTCGTGCTTATCCAGCGCGTAATCCCGATGACTTACCTGCCCCTTCTGCTGTTGCCCCCGCCTATCTTTACTTGGCTACAGCAAACAGCCATCACTTGCATGGTCAATGTGTGTCGGCACTGTCAATTCTCTGACAGATATTTTATTTATCTGTTTTATATCGTTATTTTCGGGATGGCATAAATTTCGCTAGAAAGTTGCATGTACGGTCAAAAGGCAAGTGCAATGCAATCAATTTCTCCCTCAAACTCCGCTAATCTGCGTCTGCTTTCCCAGCAGGCCGTTGATGACACGATAACGGATGTCGATTCCATTTTGTCGTCACTCGCTATGTTGCTGCAAAGCACATTAGACACACGACAATTGCTGCAGTTATTTCATCAGCAATTATACAAACTCATCGGTAATGACGGTATTCGTCTGCAAAATCCAGATAGACAGCTGGATATTCGCATTGGCAACCAAGCTCGGCACAGTTGCCATTATCAGCTAGAAATTGACGCTCAGTCACTTGGCAAGCTGAGCATTGTCCGTAGCCAACGCCTTTCAGAAACCGATATTTTATTAATCGAAGAAGCCTTGTGTAAGGTTGTTTATCCACTACGCAATTGTTTGCAATATCAGGATGCACTTGCCTCGGCGATGACTGATAAATTAACTGGTATGCCTAACCGGCAGGCTTTTGACCAGCATTTAGATCGTGAAATTGACTTAGCGAGACGGTTGCAATTACCCCTGACTCTGGTCGTCATTGATGTCGATCATTTCAAGAGTATCAATGATGCTTACGGCCATAACAGTGGTGACAGGGCACTGACCCTGATTGGTCAAACCCTGGCCTCTTGCTTAAGACGCAGTGATATTGCCTTTCGTTATGGCGGCGAAGAGTTTGCCGTCATCCTCAGTCATAGTGACGCGGAAAAGTCGATAGCGGTCGCTGACCGGTTACGCCAAAACATCAGTGAGCTGACTTGTCATGACGGCCTGCGCAGCTTTTCCATGACCATCAGTATCGGTCTGGCCCAGATGACATCCGAAGAAAATACCTTCCAGCTTTTTGACCGGGCAGATAGAGCGCTTTATCACGCCAAAGCTCAGGGCAGAAATCAAGTTGTCAATGCCGCTGATATTGCTGGTTTTTAATCCCGGCCACGGATTCTTGGCGCTTTACGCGGATTAAACTTCTCTGGCCGCTGTTTTTTGACGCCCCGTTTTGTTGGGGCGGTATTTTCCTGTTTACCAGCACTTTGCCAAATCGTGTTTTTGGCTTCATTAGATTTATTGCGCTGACGGGAAGCTGGTTTCACATTCGCCCTGCTGGGTTTCAGACCTGCTTCTTCATAAAGGTAATCCAGTTCTTTGCCTTCCAAAAGCATCCAGCGACCGGGCTTGAGCTTATTCGGCATAATAACTGGACCATAGCGCAACCGCATCAGACGGCTGACTTGAACGCCAACCGCTTCCCATAAACGGCGGACTTCACGATTGCGGCCCTCTTGGATCACCACGTGATACCAGTGATTTGCGCCTTCGCCACCCGACTCCTGAATATCAGCAAATTTGGCTTCGCCATCTTCCAGCAAAATACCATCCCTGAGTTGCTGCATCATTTCTGGAGTCACTTCACCCAAGACACGTACCGCATACTCTCTGTCCATGGCATTAGATGGGTGCATGAGTTGATTGGCGAGTTCACCATCTGTGGTCAGAATAATCAAACCACTGGTATTCAAATCCAGACGACCAACGCTCACCCAACGACCTTGTTCTGGTGCTGGTAGCGATTGATAAATAGTCCGACGGCCTTCCGGGTCACTGCGGGTACACACCTCACCGACAGGCTTGTGATACAACAGAACCTGTTGCGGTTGCTGCCATAAACGTTTTGGTGAGCAGGGTTTGCCATCGAGCCGAACGGTGTCTCCTTCACTGATTTGTGCCCCTAATATTGCGGGCTCACCGTTAACCAATACTTTACCTTGTTCAATCCAGGTTTCCAGCTGCCGGCGTGATCCATAACCCGCCCGTGCCAATACTTTTTGAATTCTTTCTGCCATTTCGTTGTCTCCCGACATCGTGTTAATTGCCACATTACCCGCAGGTTATGTGTTGCCCGTTTGACTTAGTGCTGCCACGCATTACAGCGAATCAGTTTGCGGATATTGTAAACTTTTTAGTCTAGGGAGAGGGAATCTTACGAAAAAATCTGTCAGAATCAGTCCAACAGCCCTAGGCATAACAAGGTTCATTGGTTATTATCGCCAAGCTTGACTACAAACAAATCATCTCATGACTAATCAACGCGTATTAACAGGCATCACCACGACGGGCACCCCCCATTTGGGTAATTATGTGGGCGCTATTCGTCCCGCCATCGCTGCAAGTCGCCAAACCGATACCGACACGTTCTATTTTCTGGCTGACTTTCATGCTCTGATTAAATGTCAGGATCCCGAGGCGCTAAACCAGTCGACCAGAGAAATCGCCGCAACCTGGCTTGCCTTAGGCTTGGATATCGATAGATCCGTGTTTTACCGCCAGTCAGATATTGCGGAAATCCCGGAACTCATGTGGATCCTCACCTGTGTCTGTGCCAAGGGCTTAATGAATCGGGCTCATGCTTACAAAGCTGCCGTGGATGCCAATCTGGCTGAGCAGGAAGATGCCGACAAAGCGATTACCATGGGGCTGTTTAGTTATCCGGTCTTAATGGCGGCCGATATTCTGATGTTCAACGCCAATAAAGTCCCCGTCGGTAAAGACCAAATCCAACATGTTGAAATGGCGCGCGATATTGCAGCGCGTTTTAACCATATTTATTGCAAAAAAGCGCCGTTGCTGGCCTTGCCCGACTATCAAGTTGATGACAATGTTGCCGTCCTGCAAGGCCTCGATGGTCGTAAAATGAGCAAGAGTTACAACAATACCATTCCATTGTTCTTAACTGAGAAACAGCTGCAAAAGCACATCAATAAAATCAAAACCAATTTGCTTGAACCGGGCGAGCCCAAAGATCCGGATAGCTCAACGGTTTTTCAAATCTGGCAGGCCTTTGCCAGCCCCGAGCAAACCTCAGACATGCGTCAGGCTTTTGCTGACGGGATTGGCTGGGGGGATGCCAAAAAACAATTATTTGCGTTAATCAACGAAGAAATCGGTGATGCTCGGGAACGCTACCATGATTTACTGGCGCGTCCTGATGACATTGAAGCTATCCTGCAACAAGGGGCGGATAAAGCGCGCGCTATCAGTAAACCATTACTCGAAAAAATCCGCACAGCGACCGGTATTCGCCGATTGTCGTAAACAAGCGGTAGCCGGCAGGGTATCAATTCAGTTTATTTATAACTGATGCCCATCGCGGATTTCACCTCAATCAAGGTTTCTTGGGCAATTTCTCTGGCTTCTTCGCTGCCACTTTCAATGATTCGACGAATATCTTCCGGATGACCGGCCAGCTCTTCCGCCCGCTCACGAATCGGCGCTAATTCCGCGGATAACAATTCGATCAAGGTTTCTTTGCACTCGCTATCATCCCGACTACTATTTTGACAGTCCTGACTCGGATCACCTTCATAAATCGCTAATAAATCACACACTGGACAGCCGGCTGACGTTTCCCTGTTCATAGGCATTGCCCGTATTTTTTGGGCGAGACTGTCATCTGACTCACGCAGCGAAATGATATTAGCCAGAGAATTGGACATTTTTCGACCATCTGTACCCGGCACACTATCGCTATCCGTTAATAATGCCTGCGGTTCCGGCAGGATCACCTTGCCGCCACCTTCGAGATATCCAAATAAGCGCTCGCTATCACCTAGCGCCAGGTTTTGTTGGGTTTTTAATAATTCGCGGGCCGTCTCCAGCGCTTCCGTATCCCCTTGTTCCAGAAATTTCTTTCGTAACGTTTCGTAAAGCTTGGCGTTTTTCTTACCCATTTTTTTTATCGCTGCCTCTGCCCGTTCTTCAAAGTCAGGCTCTCGACCATAAAGATGGTTAAAACGGTTAGCGACTTGGCGAGTAAAACTGACATGATCAAGTTGATCTTGCCCCACTGGCACCTGGCCTGCGCGATAAATCAGAATGTCAGCGCTTTGCAGCAATGGGTGCCCTAAAAATCCGTAAGTCGACAAATTTTTATCTACTGCTTTAGCTTGTTCCTGGGTGTAAGATGGCAGCTGCTCTAACCAGGACAAAGGCGTAATCATCGACAACAGCAGATGCAATTCAGCATGTTCCGGCACTTTTGACTGTAAAAACAGGGAGGCGGCAGAGGGCTCGATACCCGCCGCTAACCAATCGGTTACCATTTCCCAGACATTATTCTCAATTACCTTGCTGTCACTATAATGGGTGCTCAAGGCATGCCAGTCAGCGACAAAAAAGAAACAGTCAAATTCATGCTGGAGTTTGATCCAGTTTTTTAACACGCCATGATAATGTCCCAAATGCAATTTCCCTGTAGGCCGCATTCCGGAAACGATTCGACGCGATTGATAAGCGACAGTATCCAACAATTACTCCAACATCTGTTCTGATTAAAATAAGCTATTCAGCAGGCTCGCTGCCTGACCGAAGCTAATGCCCAGCCACTGTGCCAGAATCTGTACCGTCGTATTCAACATTGGCGACAGGATCAACCCTAAAATACCAAATGCCAACAAACCTAAAATAATAAAAAAACCATACGGTTCAATACGACTGACCTGCCAACCCAGTTTGCCGGGTAAGACACTGACCAGGACACGTCCGCCATCCAGTGGCGGTAACGGCAATAAATTTAAAAACATCAAAATGGCATTAATCCAAATACCGGCCAACCCCATATAAAACATGGGTTCACCAAAACTGTTGCCAGCTTGTACCAGCCCAAATCCCAGCTTGGCAACGACGGCCCAGACCAGTCCCATCGCCAGATTTGCACCAGGCCCCGCCAATGCTACCCAGGCCATGTCTGATTTTGGTTTTCGCAGATTCTGATAGGACACTGGCACCGGTTTTGCCCAACCAAAAATAAAGCCACCTAACAATAATAATATGCCTGGTACGACAATCGTGCCTATGGGGTCAATGTGTTTGATCGGATTCAAGCTAAGTCGACCTAGCATTTGTGCTGTACGATCTCCCAGCTTTAATGCCATCCAGCCATGCGCTACCTCATGCAAGGTAATGGCAAATAAAACTGGCACTGTCCAGATAATAATTTTCTGGACCAGACTAAACTCATCCATGCAGTTGTTCTGCTCCAGACAAATAGCCTCGCAAGGCAGCCGGAATTTGAATGCTGCCATCCGCTTGTTGATGATTTTCCATCAATGCCAGTAAGGTTCGACCAACAGCCAGACCAGAGCCATTCAAGGTATGCAGTAATTCCGGTTTGCCTGTTTCCGGGTTACGCCAGCGCGCTTGCAACCGCCGCGCCTGAAAATCGCCAAAATTACTGCAAGACGATATCTCCCGATACGTTTGCTGACTGGGCAGCCAAACTTCCAAATCATACGTTTTTTGCGAAGCAAAGCCCATGTCACCCGTGCATAACAACATTTTCCGGTATGGTAACTCCAGAAGCTGCAGAATTTTTTCGGCATCTGCCGTTAATGCTTCATGCGCTGCAACCGAATCTTGTGGTTCAACCACTTGAACCAACTCGACCTTTTCAAATTGATGTTGACGAATCAAACCGCGCACATCACGACCATGGGAGCCCGCTTCACTTCGGAAACAAGGCGTATGAGCCACCCATTTCAATGGCAGTTTATCCGCCTCGACAATCACATCTCTAACCAAGTTCGTCACTGGCACTTCTGCGGTCGGGATCAAATAAAACTGGCCATCATCCACTTGAAACAAGTCATCAGCAAATTTGGGAAGCTGCCCCGTACCCCGCAACGAATCTGCATTGACCAAATAAGGTACATAGGTTTCGGTATAACCATGTTGCTCACCATGTACGTCAAGCATGAATTGAGTTAAAGCACGCTGCAGTCGCGCCAAAGGCCCGCTTAAGGTAACAAATCGCGCAGCACTTATCTTGGCGGCGGCTTCAAAGTCCATGGCATGCATTGCAGCGCCCAGATCAACATGATCTTTTGGCTCAAAGTCAAACTGGCGTGGCTCACCCCAGCGCGAGACTTCCAGGTTCTCAGACTCATCCCGACCTACGGGCACATCCGATAACGGCAGATTGGGAATCCCCATGGCGATATCATTCAGTTCCGTTAACACAGCGGCTAATCTTGCTTCAGCCGCTTTATGTCTATCCCCCAGATCTTCGATTTCAGCTAATAATGGCGCAATATCCTCACCGGCTGCTTTGGCTTTACCAATCTGCTTCGAGCGACTGTTGCGCTCCGTCTGTAAGGCTTGTGCATCTGATTGTGCTTGTTTCCGGTCTTGCTCCAATTGTGCAAGCTGATCAGTATCCAGTTTGAAGCCACGGGTGGCCAGTTTTTCTGCCAGTTGTTCCGTATCCTGACGTAATAATTTAGGGTCGAGCATAATGTTTAAAATCTAAAATCCAGTTTGGGCCGGCCAACTCACAATGTGATCGGGTTTAATCATGGTTTTCAGGGTTGGCATCAATTCAGCCACCCGTTCCGGCGTATCAAAAAACTCAATTACCATCGGTAATTCAGAGGACAAATCTAACAGGCTGGCTTTGTGAACCCGGCCATCGCGGCCAAGACTAGCCACACCACGAAATACAGTAAAGCCTCGCATCTGCGCGGTTTCCAACCATTTCATTAACTTGCGAATATCATCACGGCCATCAGCCAGATACAATCTGACCATCAGGATATCACTCATAGCTGCCGCCCCACTATTATTCCCAGCCAAGTCGCACTAAGACAAAGCAACACGCTCAGAAAAATATTCGTGCCCGCTTTTAGCAGGTCACCGTTTTCCATTAAAGCCAAGGTTTCAAATGAAAAAGTCGAGAAGGTCGTAAACCCACCCAAAAATCCAATCAAAATGGCACCACGCCATTCTGCCGAAAGACTGAGTCTTTCAACTAACAGAATAAATAACAGCCCCATCAACAAAGAACCAAGCACGTTAACCACCAACGTGCCATAAGGAAAATCTCTGCCCAGGACGCGATAGATACCATTGGAAGCGACAAAGCGCAGCACCGCCCCACAAGCGCCACCAATCGCTATAGCCATTATTTGCTGCACAACGTGAAATCCCGTATTGGAATCAAACTAGTTTACCGTATTACGCTTTTGTTCTCGTCATTGATTGCTTTTTCAGCATTTGCCGCTCCCAAAACCGAGCCAACAAACGATAAATTAGGCTTCCAGTCTGATATTTCAACCTCAAGCAACTTTACTCGTATCGTGACACCATATCAGCTAATGCGATGGGTTTGATTTTATCGGCTTGGCCAGCACTGCCAAATGCCTGATAACGCGCTTCGCAAATCGCTTGCATCGCCGCTGTCGACGCTAATAAAAACTTGCGTGGATCAAAGTTTTTTGCATTTTTCTCATCGGTCAAAAACTGTCTGACCGCCCCCGTAGAAGCCATGCGTAAATCGGTGTCGATATTGACCTTACGTACGCCATATTGAATACCCGCCACAATTTCTTCCACGGGCACCCCATAAGTTTCACCAATATCACCGCCATGCGTATTGATGATTTTCAACCACTCTTGCGGCACCGAACTCGAACCATGCATCACAAAATGGGTATTCGGCAGTTTGTGTTGTAAGGTTTTGAGATGGCTAATCGCCAACACTTCTCCCGTAGGTGGCTGGCTAAATTTATAAGCCCCGTGACTGGTACCAATCGCGACGGCCAGTGCATCCACTTGGGTTTGTTGAACAAAAGCCACTGCTTCATCCGGATCGGTCAGCACTTTATCGCGACTCAGTTTGCCATCCGCGCCATGGCCATCTTCTTTACCCATCTTGCCAGTTTCCAGCGAGCCTAAGCAGCCAATTTCCCCTTCAACTGACACACCACAAGCATGGGCAATATCAGTCACTGTTCGCGTCACCGTCACGTTATAGTCAAAATCTGATGGGGTTTTCATATCCGCTTGCAAAGAGCCATCCATCATCACCGAGGTAAAGCCTGATTGAATGGAGCGAATGCACACATCCGGCGTAGCGCCATGATCTTGATGCAATACAACGGGAATAAACGGATATTGCTCGACCGCGGCTTGTACCAGATGACGTAAAAACGGCTCTCCTGCATAACTGCGCGCACCGACACTGGCTTGCATAATCACCGGACTATTAACGGCCTGTGCTGCCTGCATGATCGCCTGCACTTGTTCCATATTACTGATATTAAAAGCCGGCACCGCAAAATCATGTTCTGCAGCAAAGTCGAGTAACTGCCGCAGGGCAATCAACGCCATACATTCTCCTCTTACCTGTTTATTTGATTCCGGCTATGCATCAATCAATTCGCCTACGATAACCAATTTCAAGGTATTCGTGGTACTGGGTTGTTCAGGATCACCTTTTGTCAAAATAACCACATCCCCATCCGTCACGACATTGTGCCGCTGCAATTCCGCCACCATCTGTCTGTTAATTGCAGCATGATCCGTCTTATCCAAGGCGAACACAAGCGGATAAACGCCTCTGAACAAGGTCATTCGACGTGCACTACTTAATTGTGGCGTCAAAGCAAAGATTGGCATGCCGGAGCTGATTCGAGACATCCATAATGGTGTTGAACCTGACTCTGTCAGGGCGGCGATGGCTTTCACATCAAGATGATTGGCCAGATACATGGCACTCATGGCAATAGCCTCATCCAGGCGAGTAAAACGGGTATCAATGCGATGTCTGGACCGCCGAATCTGGCGTTGTTGCTCAGTTTGTAGACAAATTCGGTTGACGGCTTCAATCACTTTCACTGGAAACTGACCCACCGCAGTTTCTCCTGAAAGCATGACGGCATCGGTGCCATCAAGGACCGCATTGGCGACATCAAATACCTCCGCACGGGTCGGAATCGGATTATGAATCATCGACTCCATCATTTGTGTCGCTGTAATAACGACGCGATTTCGCTGACGAGCGGTGGTGATCAATTGTTTTTGAATCGGTGGCAAAGCAGCATCACCAATTTCCACGCCCAAGTCACCGCGTGCCACCATAATGCCTTCTGAAGCAGCTAAAATATCATCAATTTTATCCAGCACTTCCGCACGTTCAATTTTTGCAATTAAACTCGCCTGACCACCAGCCTGTTGAAGCAAATGTCGCGCCGTGTCCATGTCTTTTGCACTGCGAGGGAAGGAGATCGCCAAGTAATCTGCTTGCATGGTGGCAGCCGTTTTAATATCGATCCGATCTTTTTCGGTTAGCGCATCTGCCGATAAACCACCACCAAGCCGGTTAATGCCTTTATTGTCAGTTAACCGCCCACCGGTCGCGACAACACACTGTACCTGGCTACCAACAACGTGTTGCACCTCAAGCACAATCCGTCCGTCATCCAGTAATAAAGTATCACCGATACCAACATCATTCGCCAAAGGTTGATAATCAACTCCCACCTGAAGCTGATCGCCAGCATCTTTGGCAAGGTTGGTATCAAGGGTAAAGGACGCACCTTCAACTAACGTGACGCCACCATGACGAAATCGTGAAATACGGATTTTTGGTCCTTGCAAGTCAACCAAAATACCGACTTGCCGACCTTGAACCGCGGCACATTGCCGAATTCGCTCAGCAACAGTCAGATGATCTTTTGCCTCACCGTGGGAAAAGTTCAGTCTAAAGACATCAACACCAGCTCGAATTAACGCTTGCAGATTGGCTTCATCTGCACTGGCCGGACCAATTGTTGCGACAATTTTGGTTCTGCGTCTGACTGTCACGCTGTCCTCCCGGAAAATTATCCGGCCGCACGCTGCTCCAGAATTTCAACCGCGGGCAGTTTTTTGCCCTCAAGAAATTCTAAAAATGCGCCACCACCAGTGGAAATATAGGAAATATCCTCACAGATTTTATACTTGGCTACCGCTGCCAGCGTGTCACCACCACCCGCAATCGAAAAGGCATCGGATTCGGCGATAGCCATGGCAATCTCTTTGGTGCCTTCACCGAACTGATTGAATTCGAATACACCGACTGGGCCGTTCCAGACGATGGTGCCTGCTGTTTTCAGGATTTCCGCAAGCTGGGAAGCACTTTTAGGGCCGATGTCGAATATCATATCATCGTCCTCAACGGCGTCGACTTTTTTCGTTTCCGCTTCAGCATTTTCGGCAAAGTGCTTGCCACAGACCACATCAGTCGGGACCGGAATATCGCCACCTTTGGCTTGCGCGGCTGAACGTAATTGCTTACAGGTATCAATCAACTCTGCTTCATAGAGAGAGTTGCCGACATTAAAGCCTTCTGCCGCGATAAAGGTATTGGCGATACCACCACCGACAATCAGTTGATCCACTTTTTGTGACAGCGTTTCCAGCACCATCAACTTGGTTGATACTTTGGAACCACCGACAATCGCCACCAGCGGTCGAGCCGGATTATCCAGCGCCTTGCCCAAGGCATCGAGTTCGGCAGCAAGTAAGGGCCCGGCACAGGCAACAGGGGCATACTTGGCGATCCCATGCGTAGAGGCCTGAGCACGGTGAGCAGTACCGAAGGCATCCATCACAAACACATCACACATCTGTGCCATACGACGCGCCAAAGCATCATCATTTTTCTTTTCACCGATATTAAAGCGCACGTTCTCACACAGCACTACTTCACCCTCTTCAACCGGGATAAAGTCCGGCTCCAGCCAGTTCTGCTCTAACCGCACCGGCTGTTCCAGCAAGGCAGTAAGGTAATTGGCCACCGGTGCCATGGAATACAGGTGTTCGTACTCCCCCTCTGTCGGTCGACCAAGATGCGACATCAGCATGACCTTAGCACCTTTTTTCAGCGCCAGTTTAATAGTCGGCAACGACGCCAGAATCCGGGTGCCGTCGGCAACGACGCCGCGTTTCAATGGTACATTGAGATCTTGTCGGATTAGGACACGTTTACCGCTCAGGTCTAAATCAGCCATCTTGATTACAGACATATCGATTCCTCTCTCAGTTTTTTGTTTTTGCTTGTGATCACCAGTCCAGTATAAGCGGCTGGCGATTTTCATAGGCACAAAAAAGGCCTCCTGCCAGGAGGCCTTTCAGTTTGCCGTCAGTCTATTAAAGAAAAATTACTGACCCACATGCTGCACAAGGCGCATCATGTTGCAGGTGTAACCATACTCGTTGTCATACCAGGCAACGATTTTGACAAACGTGCTGTCCAGTGCAATACCGGCACCCGCATCGAAGTTTGATGGTGCGGTATGTCCACGGAAGTCGGTAGAGACCACGCTCTCATCAGTGTAACCGAGCACACCTTTGAGCTCGCCTTCAGAGGCCGCTTTCATTGCCGCGCAGATATCGTCATAGCTGGCATCGCTGTTCAGTTCCGCCGTCAGATCGACCACGGAGACATCAGAAGTCGGAACGCGGAAAGCCATACCGGTCAATTTGCCATTCAACTCGGGTAATACTTTACCGACGGCTTTGGCTGCACCGGTAGAGGATGGAATGATATTTTCCAGAATGCCTCGGCCACCGCGCCAGTCTTTCATTGACGGGCCGTCAACAGTTTTCTGAGTCGCTGTCGCGGCGTGAACCGTGGTCATCAGGCCACGTTTAATGCCAAATTTGTCATGCAGGACCTTGGCAACCGGCGCCAGTGCGTTGGTGGTGCAGGAAGCAGCAGAGACAATCGCTTGACCGTCGTAATCTTTATGGTTCACACCATAAACAAACATCGGTGTGTGATCTTTAGAAGGCGCTGACTGCACTACTTTCTTGGCGCCAGCCTGAATATGCGCCTGGCAGCTCTCTTCGGTGAGGAAGAAACCGGTACATTCAATGACCAGTTCTGCACCGACTTCATCCCATTTCAGGTCCGCCGGGTTGCGCTCTGCAGTAATACGGATGGTTTTACCATTGACCACCAGATTACCGTCCTTAACGTCAACGTCACCATCAAAGCGCCCATGAACCGAGTCGTATTTGAGCATGTAGGCCAGGTATTCGGGATCCAGCAGGTCATTGATCGCCACCACTTCAATATCGGTAAAGTCTTTTACCGCAGCGCGAAACGCCATTCGTCCGATACGACCGAATCCATTAATACCTACTTTAATCGTCATGCTTGTTCCTCTTATCTCGAAAGTCTAACAACTAAAAACTTGGGGCCAAGATTTCACTAGTTAAACTTTAAAGTGTCAGACGAAAAAAAACCAGCGGGCCGGAGCCCACTGGTTCTTCTTTTATTTCAACAGATTAGCAATCTGCCGTTGTTACAGTACTGATTTAACAGTGTTAACAACGTTTTCGACGGTGAAGCCGAAGTGTTTCATCAGAACACCACCCGGTGCAGATTCACCGAAGGTGTTGATACCCACACTGCCGCCTTCCAGACCAACGTATTTCGCCCAGAAGTCGGTGACACCGGCTTCAACAGAAACACGCTTAACGCCTGGTGTCAGAACGCTGTCTTTGTAGGCTTGGTCTTGACGATCAAACACGTTAGTTGAAGGCATAGAAACAACGCGTGCTTTCACACCGTCTGCTTTCAGCTCTTCCTGTGCTTTCACAGCCAGATCCACTTCTGAACCGGTTGCGATAATGATAACGTCAGCCGCACCACCTTCTGCTTCAGACAGAACGTAAGCACCTTTACGGATACCTTCAACGTCAGCCAGGTCGTGTTTACGGCCAGGGATACCTTGACGGCTCAGAACCAGGCTTGAAGGACCATCCATACGCTCAACAGCAGCAGTCCAGGCAACAGCAACCTCAGTCGCATCAGAAGGACGCCATACATCCATGTTCGGGATGTAACGCAGACCTGCTGTGTTTTCGATAGGTTGGTGAGTAGGACCGTCTTCACCTTGACCGATAGAGTCATGGGTCAGAACCGCAACAGTACGTTGTTTCATCAATGCCGCCATACGCAGAGCAGACTTGGCATAGTCAGAGAACATGTGGAAAGTACCACCGAATGGCAGCAGACCACCGTGCAGCGCCATACCGTTCATGATGGCAAACATACCGAATTCACGAACACCGTATGAGATGTAGTTACCAGGCTCTTTACCAGATACGTGCTTGAATGAACCACAGCTAGTCAGGTTAGAACCAGTCAGGTCAGCGCTGCCACCCAGGAATTCAGGCAGTACAGGCGCCAGCTCGGTGATAACCATTTGTGATGCTTTACGAGACGCAACGCTTGGCGCATCTTCGTTGATTTTTGCAATCATGGCATCAGTGGCTTCTTTCCAGTTTGCTGGCAGTTCACCAGCCATACGGCGTTTGAATTCTGCTGCTTCTGCTGGGTATTCGGCGGCATAGGCTTCGAATTTTTTGTTCCACTCAGCTTCTACTGCGGCACCTTTTTCTTTGGCATCCCAACCCGCATAAACATCTTCAGGGATAACAAATGGTTCAGCGTCCCAACCCAGTTCTTTACGAGTCAGTGCAACTTCTTCTTCACCCAGCGCTGCACCGTGGCAGTCGTGGCTGGCAGATTTGTTTGGTGAACCGAAACCGATGATGGTTTTACAGCAGATCAGTGAAGGCTTGTCTTTAACCGACTTGGCTTCTTCGATCGCCTTGTTGATAGCGTCAGCGTCGTGACCGTCTACGGATTGAACGTGCCAGCCGTAAGCTTCGAAACGCTTAACGGTATCATCGGTATACCAGCCATCGATGTGACCGTCGATAGAGATGTTGTTGTCATCCCAGAATGCGATCAGGTTACCCAGGCCCCAAGTACCGGCCAGCGCACAGGCTTCATGAGAAACACCTTCCATCAGACAGCCGTCGCCCATGAACACATAGGTATTGTGGTTTACGATGTCGTGACCTGGTTTGTTGAACTGGTCAGCCATCAGTTTTTCAGCCATGGCAAAACCAACCCCGTTGGTGATGCCTTGCCCCAGAGGACCCGTAGTGGTTTCGACACCGGGTGCATAACCATATTCAGGGTGACCCGCACATTGTGAATGCAGCTGACGGAATGTTTTGATTGAATCCATTGGCAACTCATAACCAGACAAGTGCAACAATGAATAAACCAACATGGAACCATGACCATTTGAAAGAATAAAACGATCGCGATCAGCCCAGTTCGGGTTGGTCGGATTGTGCTTCATATGATCGTTCCACAACACTTCGGCGATATCCGCCATCCCCATCGGCGCACCCGGATGTCCCGAGTTCGCTTTTTGGACTGCGTCCATGCTGAGCGCACGGATCGCATTTGCTAAATGTCTGCGTGTAGCCATTATCTACATTCTCCTGTTAAAAAAATTTATGCTGCTCGCCATTTTATCGAACAGCCCATGCTGGGGATTTGTGTCGCCGGTCCTTGACCTGTCAATGCCACTTCACTCATGGCCTCAAACAAGTCTCGGCGAGCGTCCGCTGGCGCCGCTTCTTTTCGGCTCGCGTCCAGTCGGCCCCGGTATTGCAATTGCAAATCCTGGTTGTACCCAAAAAAGTCCGGTGTACAGACCGCGCCGTATGCTTTGGCAACGTCCTGTGATTCATCATACAAATACGGAAAAGGAAACTGCTCCCGCTCTGCAATTTGTCGCATATTATCAAATGAATCTTCTGGATAATCCGCGACATCATTGGCTGAGATTGCAACAGAATTGACACCCATCTCTGCCAATTGCCGCGTATCCCGAACCAGCCGATCAAGAATAGCCTGAACATACGGGCAGTGATTACAAATAAACATGACCAGCAATCCGTTTTGACCACGGCATTTGTCCAAAGTCCAGACGTTTCCATCGGTACCAGGCAACGCGAAATCGACGGCAGATTGGCCGAAATCACAAATTGGCGTTTGAGTGCTGACCATAATTACTGTGTCTATTATTAAAGGTTTGCTCGATACAAATTTCGAGAAAACCATCTTTATGAATATTCTCGCAACGCGGGATAGTACCAGAAAACTATTTTTTGGCGAAATAATCACCATGGCTATGATGTCTGAACATTTATGCAAAACCTGACAAAATGCCACGATAATTCAGTGATTTGCTGAGATTATGGCTATTTTAAGCATGAACCACTTTAACCATTTTGCGCTTCCCGATACCATGAGCAATCTCTAGTTGTGGATTTGCTATTGTGAAATCAAAACGCACCGCTAAATCAACGTCGTCTCACCATCCATTGCGACGCCTGCTGTTCAATAAAGTCACTTTTCTTATCCTGATTCTTATTTTTACGGCCGGCATCATTGGGCTCTGGCAAATGGATCGCCATATTCGGGCTGAATTTGAAGGCAAACGCTGGGCGCTGCCTGCAAAAGTGTATGCCAGACCACTGGAGCTTTATGCCGGTGCCAGCCTGTCCATTGCTGATCTTAAAATTGAATTACAGGCATTGGGCTATCGCCTGACCGGTCAGGTTGAGAAACCAGGCCAAGCCAATATCACTGCCAATCGGGCTGTGATTGCCAGCCGCGGATTTGGCTTGCCCGATGGGCGTGAACCTGCCCATCGAATGGTACTCCGATTTCAAGGGCAACGACTCACCTCACTTCAAGATTTTGATGGCCAGGAGCTTACACTGGTTCGACTGGAACCGGCATTAATTGGCGGGATTTATCCGCTCAATAATGAAGATCGGGATTTAATTCAGTTACAAGATGCCCCACCAGCACTGACTGATGCCTTGATCGAAATTGAAGATCAGTCTTTTTATCAGCATCACGGCATTTCATTAAAAGGCATCGGGCGTGCCCTGATTGCCAATCTCAAAGCTGGTGCATTTGTGCAGGGAGGCAGTACACTGACCCAGCAGTTAATCAAAAACTTTTACCTGACCGCTGATCGCACCCTTTTGCGGAAACTGATGGAAATTCCCATGGCCATCCTGCTTGAACGTCGATACAGCAAGGATGAGATATTGGAAGCCTATCTCAACGAAGTGTATCTGGGTCAGGATGGCAGTCGCGCTATTCATGGTTTCGGACTGGGTGCCGCCTATTATTTTGCGCGCCCCTTGAATGAATTACCTTTAGAGCAATTAGCCTTGTTAGCGGCCTTGGTGAAAGGCCCTTCATATTATGATCCGCGACGGCATCCAGAACGAGCCAAACAACGCCGCGATCTGGTATTAAAGGCCCTGCTGGATGCCAATAAAATTTCCGCTGCAGACTACTTATTGGCCGCAAACTCGCCTTTAGGTGTGGTTACTAAAGGCAGCTTAATGAAAGAGGCCTATCCTGCCTATCTTGATCTGGTCAAGCGTCAATTACGCCAGCAATACAACGATGCCGATCTGGGGTCAGAGGGGTTACAGGTGTTTACCAGTCTGGATCCAATCGCGCAGCGCAAAGCCGAAACCGCCATGACCACAACCATACAGGCGTTGCAGGGACAGCATGGCACTGCCATGACTGGCTTGCAGGGTAGTATGGTGGTCACGGATCCCCAAACCGGTGAAGTCTTGGCATTGATTGGTGATCGCCAGACCCGTAACAAAGGCTTTAATCGCGCACTGGACGCCAAACGTCAAATCGGTTCACTTTTAAAACCGGCCGTTTATCTCACTGCGCTGGAAAATAACTACACGCTGGCCAGCGTTCTAAATGACCAGCCCTATGAACTGGATATGCCCAATGGCGATACATGGGCTCCGCAAAACTATGATCGCAAATCGCATCAAGATGTATTGCTGATAGACAGTCTCAGTCATTCCTACAATATTGCGACGGCAAGACTGGGCATGACCCTGGGACTGGACAATGTGATTAGTACTATCCGACGACTTGGCGTGGATAAACCGCTTCAGGCTTTTCCTTCTCTACTGTTGGGGGCACAAAGTTTTTCCACCCTTGAAGTCGCCAGTCTTTATCAAACAATTGCGGCAGGCGGTTTTCGTATTCCACCACGAGCTATCCGCGCCGTCACTGATGCCGATGGTACGCCATTGTCTCGCTACCCACTCAAACTTGATCAGACTATCGATCCGGCAAACAATTATCTGCTGCAAACCGCCTTGGTTGATGTCATGGAAAATGGCACTGGACGATATGCGCGGCAACAGCTTCCGACCAATATGACGGTTGCGGGTAAAACGGGTACTTCCGATCAACAACGTGATAGTTGGTTTGCCGGTTATAGTGCCAACCGGCTGGCCGTTGTCTGGTTAGGTCAGGATAACAATTCTGCGTTACCCTTTACCGGTGCCAGTGGTGCACTTCCAGTTTGGCGACGCTATATGGAAAGTGAGCCTTTACTATCACTGGATATGTTGCCACCGCCGGACATTGAAACAGCATGGGTCAACCAGTTCACCGGCAAGCTGAGCGCCCCATCCTGTGAAAATGCGCGCGAGTTGCCTTTTGTAAGTGGCACGACGCCAACCACGTTAGCAACGTGCCACGCCCAATCTGATCAGAATTTACAAAACCCGGTCGAGCAGTCTATCGACTGGATTAGAGGATTATTTGACTGATGACCCAATATCAAACTGGCTTTCGATTTAGCTGCCTTGTCGGTTTTGTCATGCTGACAGCATGCAGTACCCCAAGCCGTGACTTGCCTCCCGTTACTATTCCAGAGGCGCCCGCACCCGCCGTACCCCGCACCGAGCCGGAACCCGCCGAACCGACAGCCTCAGTACAAGCGATACCCGAGCAACCTCAGGCAAAAGAACAAACCCAACCGATCAAACCTGTTGCCGTCCCTTTTCGTTCTAAACCGGCTGTGGTCGCACTCATTGATAAAGCTCAGGCGGCATCTACCGCCGGCAATTTGGCAAGCGCGCAAAGTGATTTGCAACGTGCACAACGTATTTCGCCTCGGGATCCGAATGTATATTTAAAATTGGCCACAATCCATTATCAAATGCAGGATTTTGCCCAGGCAGAACAGTTAGCCAAGAAGGGGGTGGCAGTATCGGGTTCAGATTTGCAATTGCGACAAAGATTATGGCAGCTGATTGCCGATATTAGACTGGCAAATGGCGATGATCGAGGTGCAGTTACCGCAGCACAGGAAGCGGCAAAATACTAAACCTATTAGTCGCGCAGTGCCAAGACATCCTGCATATCAAACAGGCCATGAGAATAGCTCGACAGCCAATGAGATGCACGCATGGCACCGTAAGCAAACGTCATTCGACTGGACGCTTTATGCGTAATTTCCAGGCGTTCGCCATCGGCCGCGAATAAAACGGTATGATCACCGACCACATCGCCCGCGCGGACAGTGGAAAAGCCGATAGTTTGCCGATCCCGCTCACCCGTACGGCCTTCTCGTCCGTAGATTGCACAGTCTGACAAATCCCGGCCCAAGGCGTCGGCAACCACCTCTCCCATTCGCAAGGCGGTGCCGGATGGTGCATCCACTTTATGTCGATGATGGGCTTCGATAATTTCAATGTCGACACTGTCACCCAGTACGCGTGCAGCAAGGTCGAGTAGTTTCAAAGACAGATTCACGCCAACGCTCATATTTGGCGCCAACACAATCGCAATGTCGTTTGCCGCCAACGTTATTGCTTGTTTTTGCGCCGCATCAAAACCGGTAGTGCCAATCACCGGCCGACATTGGTTTTGTGCGCAGTACGGTAATAAAGCCATCGTCACTTCAGGCAAGGTAAAGTCAATAATAACGTCTGATTTTTGGGTTGCCGCTGCAACATCATCTGTTATTTGAATACCCAGTTTGCCAACGCCTGCCAGCTCGCCCGCATCGACACCGATCAGGCTTGAATCAGCGCGATCCAACGCAGCAGATAATGTCAGGCCTTCGGTTTCATGCACTGCCTGAATCAAGCAGCGCCCCATGCGGCCAGCTGCACCATTAATGGCAACTTGAATAGTCATGATCTTTCCTTTTGCCCAAAACAGGCGTTAGTTAATCCATACTGACGGCAACATAGCGACGCCGTACATTTCTGACAATGTCAGTTTATTCAAAAAACCGTTTAACGGCGTCTAACCATGACTCATGCTTAGGGTTATGCCGCCCACCTGTACCTTCAAATGTCTCAGCGAACTCATTCAGTAGCGCTTTTTGTTTTTTCGATAATTTTACCGGCGTTTCAATGACGACTCGACACATTAAATCGCCTTCCGCACCGCTACGTACCGACTTAACGCCTTTGTTTTTTAAACGGAACTGTTGACCGCTTTGCGTACCCTCGGGGATTTTCAAAACGGCTTTGCCGGCCAGGGTCGGTACTTCCAGTTCACCACCAAGTGCTGCTGTGACAAAGCCCAGCGGCACATCACAAAACAAGTTGTTACCATCACGGGTGAAAACATCATGACGCTTAACTGAGACTTCGACATACAAATCGCCAGGTGGGGCACCACGGCTTCCTGCTTCACCTTCACCATTCAAGCGAATTCGGTCACCCGTATCGACGCCCGCTGGTACTTTCACAGACAGGGTTTTATGTTCCTGGACCACGCCTTCACCATGGCAATCCTCACAAGGCTCCTCGATCATTTTGCCGGTACCCCGGCAGTGAGGACAGGCTTGTTGCACGGTGAAAAATCCTTGCTGAATACGCACCTGACCGTGACCGCCGCAAGTCGAACAGGTGACCGGCTGCGTGCCTGGTTTAGCACCAGATCCATCGCAGGTTTTACAGCTTGCATGTACCGGAATGCGAATATTGGCTGTCGTCCCGGCAACCGCTTCTTCTAGCGTCAAATCGAGGCGATAGCGCAGATCTGCACCACGAAAATTCTGAGCACCGCCCGGACCGCCGCCACCGAAGATATCATTGAAAACATCCCCAAAAATATCACTGAACCCACCCGCACCACTGCGGAATCCGCCACCAGCACTGCCATCAACACCGGCATGACCAAATTGATCATAGGCAGCCCGTTTTTGACTATCTGCCAGCACCTCATAGGCTTCTTTGGCTTCTTTAAACCGAGCTTCGGCGGTCGCATCATCCGGATTGCGATCTGGATGATATTTCATTGCCATCCGTCGATAGGCTTTTTTAATTTCTGCTTCTGACGCGTTACGGGCAACCCCGAGCAGTTCGTAATAATCTTGTTTGGCCATGGTTTCTTTTTTTCGTTATTTCAGAAACAAAACAGGCGCAGGATCAATGCCTGCGCCTGATTTTTAACAGCAATGTGGTTTACTGTTTTTTACTGTCATCAACTTCTTCAAACTCTGCATCGACAACATCATCGGCTTGTGCGTTGTCATCTGCATCGGCGGCGCCATCACCTGCTTCGGCATTTTCAGCATAAGCCTGTTCAGCCAGTTTAGCAGCCGCTTCAGACAGCGCGGTCGTTTTGGCTTCGATGTCCTCTTTGTCTTCACCTTTAATCGCTTCTTGCAAGGCTTCGACAGCGGATTCGATCTTGGCTTTTTCATCTGCAGCCACTTTGTCACCCAAATCTTTCAGTGATTTGGTCGTGGCGTGAATCAGGCCATCAGCTTGGTTTCGAGCGGTTACCAACTCGTGGAACTTACGGTCTTCATCCGCATGTGCTTCTGCGTCTTTAACCATTTTTTCCACTTCATCATCACTTAAACCACTAGACGCCTTGATGACGATGGATTGCTCTTTACCCGTTGCCTTATCTTTTGCAGATACATTCAAAATACCGTTTGCATCAATATCAAAAGTGACTTCAATTTGCGGTGTGCCACGTGGCGCCGGCGGGATATCAGCCAAGTCAAAACGACCCAGTGACTTATTGGCTGAAGCCATCTCACGCTCACCTTGCAGCACATGAATCGTCACCGCAGGTTGATTGTCATCGGCTGTTGAAAACACCTGATTCGCTTTAGTCGGAATCGTGGTATTTTTTTCAACCAGCTTGGTCATCACACCGCCCATGGTTTCAATACCAAGACTGAGTGGTGTCACGTCCAGTAACAGGACATCTTTCACATCACCAGCCAGAACCGCAGCCTGAATCGCAGCACCGACGGCAACGGCTTCATCAGGGTTAACATCACGGCGTGGCTCTTTGCCAAACATGTCCTTAACCGCTTCCTGTACTTTCGGCATACGGGTTTGACCGCCCACCAAAATCACATCATTGATGTCAGATACTTTCAATCCTGCATCTTTCAGTGCCATTTTGCATGGCTCCATGCTGCGTGTGATCAGATCTTCAACCAGTGACTCCAGTTTGGCTCGGGTCAAACGAATTTCCAGGTGTTTTGGACCGGAGGCATCCGCCGTAATATAGGGCAGGTTAATATCCGTTTGCTGACTTGAGGACAGTTCGATTTTGGCTTTTTCTGCCGCGTCTTTAAGACGTTGCAAGGCCAATGGATCTTTACCAAGGTCAACGCTTTGATCCTTTTTAAACTCTGCAACCAAGTAATCAATAATGCGTTGATCAAAATCCTCACCACCCAGGAAGGTATCACCGTTAGTTGCTAATACTTCAAACTGATGCTCACCTTCGATATCGGCAATTTCGATAATCGATACGTCAAACGTACCACCGCCAAGGTCATAGACCACAACGGTTGAGTCGCCTCGTTTTTTGTCCATCCCATAAGCCAGTGCGGCTGCCGTCGGTTCGTTGATGATCCGTTTGACTTCCAGACCAGCGATTTTACCGGCATCTTTTGTCGCCTGACGCTGAGAATCGTTAAAGTAAGCTGGCACCGTTACCACCGCTTGGGTGACTTCTTCACCCAAAAACTCTTCTGCGGTTTTTTTCATTTTCATCAAAACGCGAGCAGAAATTTCTGGTGGCGCCATCTTTTTGTCGTTGGCCGAAATCCAGGCATCGCCATTGTCCGCCTCAACGATTTTATACGGCACCATATCGATGTCACGTTGCACCACATCTTCTTTGAATTTACGTCCAATCAGACGTTTAATACCGTAAAGTGTATTTTTGGGGTTGGTAACGGCTTGACGCTTGGCGGACTGCCCAACCATCACCTCGCCATCTTTGTTAAACGCAACAATTGACGGGGTCGTCCGATCGCCTTCACTGTTTTCAATGACACGGGCTTTGCCATCTTCCATTACTGCGACGCAGGAATTTGTTGTCCCTAAGTCGATACCAATAATTTTAGCCATAACTTATTGTCTCCATCATGCTTAAATTCATACTGGCCGTGCCAGCTGTTGTTTTGTTAAATGGGGCAACGCAATGCGAATTTCAAGCCCCTGCTTTATCTGGGTTTTATTGCGCCACGACAACCATCGCCGGACGGAGTAACCGACCATTAAAGCGGTAACCTTTTTGCATCACTGAAATCACCGTATTAGAAGCAGCTTGCTCAGAAGGCTGCATGGCGACGGCTTGGTGTGACTCCGGATCAAAAACGTCACCCTCAGGATTAACCGGTTCCAAACCAAACTTGGCAATGGTGCTCAGCAACAATTTCAAGGTCATATCCATGCCTTCACGCACTTTATCGGTGTTGGCATCATTTTCCTGCGCAGCATTGATGCCGAGCTCAAGACTGTCGCAGATTGGTAACAGTTCGGTAACGAACTTGTCGAGCGCATGCTTGTGGGCGTTTTCCAAATCACGACTATGACGTCGGCGCATATTTTCCAGATCCGCGCGGGCACGAAGCAGCTCGTCCCAATGCGCTTCAGCTTGTTTTTGAGCTGCAACCAACTGGGCGGCTAAATCAGCGTCCGTCGGTTGCGCTGTATTTTGTGCTGCTTGTTCAGTTGCCTCAGCCTGATTGGCTGCGCTTTCTTCCATTGTTGGTTTGTTTTCCTGGCTCATGATTGCCCCATTCGCTGTAACATTGAGTCACCGGAGTTGGGGATTAAAAAAATTTTTTCAAGCCAAAACAGATTTTTTTATTACCGCTAAAAAGTCAGGCGGTTCAGGTTGATTTTAACCAGACACATTTACCACCACTGGCTTTATCAATTTTTTCCAGCATGGTCTGATGCGCTTGTTGTTCAGCAGCACTCGCTGAAATCACTTTTAATGGCAACTGCGAGTCTGTCGAAATGACAGGTTGGTCAGCTTCTCTACTTTGTGTATTGGAAAGTGGCTCAGCCGCCAACGTCAGGCTGACTTGGCCTCCTGTCATGGCCAAATAAACATCCGCTAAAATTTCGGCATCTAACAGAGCGCCATGCAATTCGCGATTGGTATTGTCAACGTCGTAGCGTTTGCACAAGGCATCCAGATTATTTTTTTGTCCGGGATGCCTATCTCGGGCCATGATAAGGGTATCGGTCACCTGACACAGGTTACGAATATCCGTAACCGGCGCCGTCATCTTTTTCAGCTCATGGTTGATAAAGCCAACATCAAATGGCGCATTATGAATAATCAGCTCTGCACCATCGATAAATGCCAGAAAAGCCTCTGCAATATCACTAAACTCAGGTTTGTCAGCGAGAAATTCATGCGTAATGCCATGCACCTCCATCGCACCCGCATCAATTTCACGATGTGGGTTAATGTATTGATGAAATGTTTGGCCAGTTAGACGGCGTTGAATAATTTCGACACAGCCAATTTCGATAATTCGATGATCATCTGCCGTGCTCAACCCCGTTGTTTCGGTATCCAGCACAATTTGTCTGCTTCGTTTCGATGTTGTCATGGTTAACTCAACGATTCTCTTGCTTGAACTGCCAGTTGATCGGCGCGTTCGTTATCCGGATGGCCACTATGGCCACGCACCCATTGCCAGTCAATCTGGTGTGGCTTTGACAAGGTAACAAGCTGTTGCCACAGATCAGCATTTTTCACAGGTTGTTTTGCCGCTGTACGCCAATTCCGGGCAAGCCAGCCTGGTAACCATTCGGTCATTCCTTTCATCACATATTGCGAGTCTGTGGTGATGGTAACGTGGCAAGGTTGCTTTAACGCTTGTAATCCAGCAATCACCGCCATCATTTCCATTCGGTTATTGGTCGTGTCGGCTTCGGCACCCGATAGCATTTTTTCAGTTTTTCCGGCGCGTAAAATCACCCCCCAGCCACCTGGCCCGGGGTTACCACTGCAGGCACCATCCGTATACATCTCAACCTGTTTCATACGTTCCTTTACGACTCACTACTTTGCCTGCCAAGGCGGGACTGACAAACATCGGCGTCTTTTGCCGACGCGTTTTAAGGGGGGTTAATCGATAATAATTCTTTCGGGCAACTATCACGGTGATGGCACCGAAATAGGGCCAGTAACGACTCCCCCAGCTTTCCAGTCGGCTTTGTTTTGGTAACTGCCAAGGCAATTGATAGAGCATGGCGTGTTTTTCAACTATCTCAAAATCCAGCAGGGTTAACCAATCAATCAGGCGCCAACGACTAAAAAAATGTCCGTGCCATGGTGCTGCACGATATTGAATCAGTTTCCGTAGCCCCCACCAACTAAGCGGATTAAACGCAAAAATAATTAAACTACCCTGCTCTGCCAATACGCGATCGGCTTCTCTGAGCAACAAGTGGGGCCTGTCAACATATTCGAGCACATGCGCCAGAATCAGTTGATCCACGCTATCAGACGGCAGAGACAAGGGCAGCGGGGCGCTAAGCAATTGCTGCTGATGACAAGGACGATTGATTTTAGGTAATAATCTCTCACCACCACCCAACTGTATTTGCCAATGTCCCGTAAACCCGGCAGCATGACGCTGTAACCAGTTTTGCTCAGCGCGAATGACCGCTCGGCCATTCACACTTCGCCACCAGTCTGTCATCCTTGCTTCAGCGGTTTTATTTCGAGTGACCATGTTTCAGGAGCCTGTTTTGCCTGTTCATACTGTCCCTGCATTTACTGATAATTATATCTGGCTGATTGAGTCGGCGCAGTGTCGGCAAGCATTGATCGTGGATCCAGGCGAAGCAGAGCCGGTTTTGACTGCGCTGCAAGATGCTCAGCTGACCCCAAATGCTATCTTAATCACCCACCACCACGCCGATCACACGGGTGGTATTGAAGCCCTTAACCACCACTATGATATCCCGGTTTATGGCCCTCATAGCGAACAAATAAAAGGCGTCACCCATCCTATCTTTGCCGGCTGTCTTATTCAGCGTGACGGCTTCCCACCTATTTATGTTCTTGACACCGGCGGGCATACGCCTGGCCATATTAGTTATCTTATCGACCAGAAATTATTTTGTGGTGATACCTTATTTGCCGGCGGTTGTGGTCGATTGCTGGGTGGGACAGCGCCTCAGCTTTTTGCCTCATTGATGGCACTGAAATCGCTGCCTGACAGTACCCGTGTGTATTGCGCACACGAATATACGGAAGCGAACCTCGCCTTTGCCCAAACGGTGGAACCGGAAAATACTGCATTACAACAACGGCTTATCTACACACGTCGGCAACGCGCAGCCGGTCAGCCTACCGTTCCCAGTAGTTTGGCTGAAGAAAAAGCAACTAATCCTTTTCTACGTTGTGATGAGCCAGCCGTAATGGCCGCTGTCTCAGAAAAAACCGGTGCCCAGTTAACAAGCCCGGAAGCGGTCTTTACGGCACTGCGGCAGTGGAAAGACAACTTCCGGTCAAGTTAACGAAGTAATCAGCTGTTTTGTGGTTCGGCGTCCAGATCCGCCTTTGAGCCGCTTTCTGGTAATGGCTGATTAAGATGCAACTCCATTTGCGGAAATGGAATGGTAATTTCATTAGCATCAAAAGCCAGTTTCACCTGCTCCAGCAACTCCGCTTTAGCAACCCCAAAATCACTACGATTTACCCATGGCCAGACAATAAAATTGACACTATTGTCTGCTAATTCCCCCACCCGAATAATCGGGGCTGGATCGGCCAATACCATCGGATGCGCCGTCACAATATCGGTTAACAGTTGTTTTGCTTTCAACAAGTCACTGTCGTAACTGATGCCAAAAACCATATCAATCCTTCGTGTATCACGTGCCGAATAATTGGTGATGGTATCTGCGTATATCTGACCATTGGGCACAATCACTTCACGATTATCTGTCGTGCGCATAATAGTGCTGAAAATGCTGATTTTTTCGACAATCCCCATCACCCCGGCCACTTCGACAAAATCATCCAACTTGAAAGGTCGGTTGATAATCAACATCACCCCAGCGGCGAAGTTCTGCAATGAGTCTTTCATCGCTAAACCGACAGCCAAGCCAGCCGCACCCAGCACAGCAATCATCGAAGTGGTATCAACACCCAGCTGGTCCAGCGCTGCAATCAACACAAACAACAACAAAATGACATTGGCAATGGTGCTGGTAAAGTTAATCAGAATCGGGTCAATATTAGCTCTGACCATCAGTTTGCGGGCAATTTTTATCAGCCAGCGAACGACCACCCGACCAACCAGGACGATAACTATCGCCAGCAAAATATTTAGAAACAGATCGCCAATAAGGCTTCCGGTTTGCATATTAAGTCCTCTGTTTTAAAGTAGTAACAATGTCATGAATCAGATTTGGGCCCTGATAAATCAGGCCACTATATATCTGAACCAACGCCGCACCAGCCGCTAATTTAGCCGCCGCGTCCTCACCACTGCTGATTCCGCCAGCGGCGATAATTGGCATTTTCTCAGGCAACACTTGACGGAATTGTCGAACAATTTCCGTTGACTTGGCAAATAAGGGACGACCACTCAGTCCGCCCTTTTCTTCGGCCAATGGCACAGTGGCAACCTGCTCTCGGTCTAAGGTTGTATTGGTTGCAATAACAGCATCAATCTCATAACGGGTAAAAGCCGCTGCCAATTGGGTTAATTCTTCTTGACTGATATCGGGGGCAACTTTCACCGCCATGGGTACATAACGATCATGCTGCACAGCAAGCGCTGCCTGCGCCGACTTTAATGCCGAAAGCAAATCATCCAAGGCTTGACCAAACTGCAGATTTCGTAGCCCCGGCGTATTGGGAGAGGATATATTAATCGCCACATAATCAGCATAGGAATAAACCCGGTTTAAACTAAACAAGTAATCTGACATCGCATCAGCAACCGGGGTGTCAAAATTTTTGCCAATATTAATGCCGACAATGGTATTTTTTGTTCGAGCGACCTGAACCTGCTCGGACAAATACTCAACCCCTTTATTATTGAATCCCATACGATTGATGATCGCCTCAGCGTCCGTCAACCGAAACAATCGTGGTCGTGTATTACCGGGTTGCGGACGAGGCGTCACCGTGCCGACTTCGATAAAACCAAAACCAAGTTGCGATAGAGCTTCAATATAATCTCCATTTTTGTCCAGCCCGGCCGCCAGTCCAAGGGGGTTGGCAAACGTTAAGCCCATAACTTCAACCGGAGCAAACACCGGCTGTTTCACCAGCAAGGGCAACAAGCCTGACCATTCAAGCCATTTCAGACCATTTAGACCAAAATGATGGGCCGTTTCCGCATCCAGACGAAACATGAGGTTACGTAATAATGGATAGATTTTCATGATGCTAAAGATACCTGATAGCCTGTAAATTTTCGGATGTTGAGTACGCCGGTATCCAATATCAAATACTGGCCCTTAATGCCCATCAGCTTGCCACTGATTTCGGGCGTTTTATCAAAATTCAGGGAGGTAACCTTGTCCGGATATCGGGTTACCGGATAGCTAATATCAACCGCCGGCTCAGCATATAAATGACGGATGGCACCTGACTCAAATTGAGACTGTAACGCAGTAATATCATCTTGAAAGGACTCAAATAACTGGTCTCGCTCCTTAGCCAGATCCTGCGGCGGCGCTTCACCCTTAAGCATTTTCCGCCAATCCGTTCGATCTGAGATATGACGTTTGAACATGACCTCCACCAGTCCTGACTGATATCGACTTTGAACCCGAAAGATCGGTAACGCTTGGGTTGCTCCTTGATCTAACCAGCGTGTAGGCACTTGTGTCTGCCTGGTGATGCCCACTTTAAGACCCGAACTATTCGCCAAGTAAACGATATGCTCCTGCATACATACTGACAAGCCCCACTCAGGTTCACGACAGGTACCTTGTGAAAAATGGCAGGTTTCCGGTTTCATAAAACACAAATCACACTGCGCCAGACGCTGCGAGCACGGAAAGCAAAATCCACCACTGTAACTTTTCTTGATTTTGACCTGACAACACTGGCAAAAAATCTGACCTGCATAGGTAAAGTGTAATTGCTGGCCCAGTAACTCGTTCATTGCCACACCCTGATCGCCTAACCGTAATGTGTAATGCACCTCGCCGTGTTCAGACAGATCCGCCTGCATTTTTTCAAGTTGCCCTGCGATCACTTTTTTCCTGCCTGTCATCTTGCTAATGACATAGTTTACCTGAGCGTGACTTGGTCTGCTTAAGTGAACAAATCCGCGCAATCTGGATGCGTTAACCAAGGCTTATCTCATCAAACCAATTCTGATTTAAAGCCGAGCACAAGCGAGATTAGCGATTGCCGGAAAAATTCCTGCTGGCACCTTGACGACGAATGGCGTATAAAATGTGTGCAATTAATTGCTTAGACAAACTAGATGAAGCGTCATGTTAAACGTTAATAGCCTGTTGAGGCTTGGCGTTACTGTGTTGTTAGTGCTTATCTCCGGTTGTAGTACCACACAAAAGCAACCCGAAATGCGCACTGAAAATACGGTAAATAGCCAGCCAGTCCTTGCCGCCGTCCAACAACGACCGCCTCACTGGCAGCGAAATCATATGGTGACGCTTGAACCAGATGAATTCGATCTGCAGCTGCTTGCTGAGGAAAACGACCAGCCTATGACCGATGTCTGGCAGCGTATTCGTGCCGGCTATGCCATTGATGACTATCGTAGCTTACATCCCGAAACACAAACCCGATTGTCTTGGTTTGTTAAACACCCAGATTATGTCAACCGCGTAGTCGAACGCGCTCGACCATACCTATTTTATATCGTTGATGAACTGGATAAGCGCGACATGCCGATGGAAATCGCCTTACTGCCCATCATCGAGAGTGGTTATCAACCTTTTGCTGTTTCATCCAGTGGCGCAGCTGGTATCTGGCAATTTATCCCAGGTACCGGAAAAGTGTTTGGACTGGAGCAAACCTGGTGGTATGACGGTCGCAGAGACGTCATTCGTTCCACCGATGCGGCGCTGGATTATTTACAAAAACTACACGGCTACTTTGGTGACTGGCAGTTAGCCATCGCCGCCTACAATGCAGGGGAAGGTACGGTTGGTCGCGCTATCAAACGTAATCAGGAATTAGGGCTTGATACCGATTTCTGGTCTTTGGATTTACCGGTAGAAACAACCGGCTACATTCCAAAATTATTGGCTGTCGCACACCTGATCAAACGACCAGCACAATACGATATTGCACTCAGTCCAGTGCAAAACGTCCCGTTTTTATCCGTTGTCGAAACAGGCAGTCAACTGGATATGGCCGTTGCTGCTGATCTTGCTGGCATGGATAAAGATCAGCTATATCAACTCAACCCAGGCTATAGCCGATGGGCAACCGCACCTGACGGACCACATCAGCTTGTCCTGCCGATCAGCAAAGCATCCGCTTTCAAATCCGCATTAGCGCGCTTGCCAGAAAATAAACGGTTAAGTTGGCGACGACATACCGTTCGTCGAGGCGACTCTTTGGGGAAAATTGCCAGTGAACATCAAACGACTGTCAATGCTATCAAAACCGCAAACCAACTCTCCAGCAACCTCATCAAAACTGGTGCAGAGCTCATTATCCCTGCCGCTGGGCAATCAGCACCCACTGTTTCGCAACCTAGCAAGCAAAAACGTAGCCAATACACGGTAAAAC
Source organism: Methylophaga frappieri (assembly GCF_000260965.1). NCBI lineage: Bacteria > Pseudomonadati > Pseudomonadota > Gammaproteobacteria > Thiotrichales > Piscirickettsiaceae > Methylophaga > Methylophaga frappieri. The sequence continues at coordinate 2,130,090 of NC_017856.1, read as the reverse complement.
CGGGCGATAGCTGGTGGCATATCGCACGTAAATATAATGTGGATGTTGGCGATCTTGTCAGTTGGAATAACAAGTCTGCTCAAGATATGCTGCATGTTGGTCAAGCCATCATCGTCTGGCAACCAATGCAAAAAAGTCATAAACAAACCGTCAATTACACCATTCGTAATGGCGATTCCCTTTGGAAGATTTCTCGCCAGTTCAATGTATCGGTGGCGGATGTCAAGGTCTGGAATAATCTCAGCGAATTCAGCCTGCTTCAACCCGGCCAGAAATTAACCCTCTATATCGATAGCTAACGTGCTACATGTCGCGCTGTATGAGCCAGAAATCCCACCGAATACTGGCAATATCATCCGCTTGTGTGCCAACGCAGGCGCACAGCTACATTTGATTGAACCGTTAGGATTTACGCTGGATAGCAAACAGGTACGACGTGCCGGGTTGGATTACCATGATCTGGCTAATGTCACAGTACATGCCGACTATTCGATATTTTTAGCGTGGTGTGCAAAGCGTCGCATCTTTGCCTGCACGACGAAAGCCAGACAGCACCACCATCAAGCCAAGTTTACAGATGAGGATATTTTATTATTTGGTCCGGAATCACGTGGACTGCCCAGTCAGGTACTGGACTCACTTGCTGACAAACAGAAAATTCGTATTCCGATGCGGGCAGATAGTCGAAGCCTGAACTTGTCGAATGCAACCGCTGTTATTTTATATGAAGCATGGCGCCAGCTAGATTTTGCCGGCGCCATGAAATTTGATTAGCAACGTTTAACTCGCGTCTTACTTGATTAAGAGCATATTGCGAGGCCCTTCAGGAACGTCTACAGAGCGAATCTGAGCACCTTTTTCAACATCGGCCACAGAGAGACTGTTGTCAAACCAATTGGTCACATATGCTTTCTCGCCTGATGGACCAAGCTGTAACGTTTCTGGCATTTTACCAACGGCTGTTTCATTAACAACTTCTAACGTCTTTGCGTCAAACTGCCGAACGGCATTGTCGTTTTGATCCACAACATAAAAGACAGAGCCATCCGCATTGACCGTTACATCATAAGGTGCGCGTCCCGTATCAACGGTATTGAGCACCTTATAGCTTTTTGCATCAATCACACTCACGGTATTATCTTCGATAGATGTCACGTAAATTTGTGACATTGCGGCATTAAAAGCGACGGCATAGGGACGTTTTCCCGTCTCGACAATCGCATTGACGCGAGGTCTATCCGCATCCAATACGGTTAAAGTGTTATCACCTTTATTCGCTACAAAGAGTTGGCGCCCATCGATATCAATTGCAATTCCTGTTGGACTATCGCCTACTGCTAAAATATCAGTGATTTTGGCCGTATCGGTATTCACGACCAATACCGCACCTCGAGTCCAATCACTGGCAAACAGCTGTGGTTTCTCGCTATCCAACACCATTTCAAATGGTTGTCCGCCAGTCACGACGGTTGCTACCGTTTCGAGGCTGACTCGGTCAATTACGCTAATTTCGCCTGCTTCGGGATGAGAAACATATAAGTAGTCTGTTTTTGGGTCGTGAACCAGTCCAAATGGCCCTTCAGGTAAGTCGACCTGTTTCGTCTGAGCCAGTGATTCGCTATCCAAAACGGTTAGTGCTGACGCCGCCTGACTAACAACGTAGACAGATCCAGACCAACTGGCCAGCGGCAGCGCCGCCAGACCAGTTACCGCCAGCAACTTTAGTAAGTTACTTTTCAACGGCATCTTTGATTCCTTGTAAACCTGCTTGGGCGTATTCAGTCATGGCTTTAACTGCAGCCGCATCGTTCAGGTTTTCTGGTGGAAAATTACCGGTATCTGCACGGTAAAAACGCCCACTCCAGCTAACCGTTGTTTCATTTTTTGCTGAAGATTCAGCTTGAATTGAAATTGTAAAAAAGCTTACCGGGATAGCATCGAAGTTTTCTTCAAGCAAACGATAACTGATCAGATATTCATCAGCATTACGGTCATCGAGACTTTCCGTAAATTTTTCACCGCTGGCCAAGGTAATAACCCGGGTAGTTTCATCCGTATTTTCAACAGCTTCGACATGTGGATGCCACTCACCAATTTGACCAAACTCACCAATTACTTCCCATACTTCGTCTGCAGATGCTGCAATCGTGATTGATTCATCAACTTTTTGCGGCGTAGGACCATGAGCGTAAGCCTGACCAGTCATCCACAAAGCAAAAAACAAGACCATTAATTTAATTTTATTCATGCGATACGTTTCCATCTTTGATTATTATGGTTGAAGATTAGAGTTGCCAACCGTTTCCACGGCGTCATTCACTATCCCAACCTGAGTAAATTTATAAACTTTTTCTGTTCCCGCAATTTTTACAATATTCTTATAAACCCAAAACTCAACCTCCCCGCCTTGATTTTCTCTTTTCTCTTTTGAAAAAGGTTTCCCCAGTTGTTCTTCAACGTAGGATTTATTTTGACCTGAGATTGCTTTGATAAAAACAAACTCATCAACAGGCAAAATAAGATCTTCTTCGGCCATTACTGAAAATGACAAAATTGATGCAAAAAACAATGCGGCTATCTTAGAAAACATAGGCAAACCTCGCGGTTAGATAAAGTAAAAGGGATTCATTAAAGCGATTTGACACGCCGGGTGATAGAGCATTATCCGACGCAAGACCAAGGATTTAACCACAAGATTAAATGTGAAAAATTCCTGTTTTTTCATTTTCATCCAAACATGCTTTAAATAATGCTGTTGTGACTAAATATGACTACCTATAATTAGGAAAATTCATTTTCATTACGCTGGGATTTTAAGTGGATATAGTTTCGCTTACTCGAAGCAGTAAAAAACGTGCTTGGTTAGACTTAAGCTTGATCACTCTTGCTTCGGCAGTGACATGGATATTGGCTGGGAGCTTTGATCTTGCTGAGCGCTGGATAAATTGGGCAGCGCTAGGTGAGCATTTCCAACTAGATGAAATTCTCTTTGTTCTTTTGGTCAGTTGTATTGGCTTGATGTGGTTTGGCAAACGACGATTTGCTGAAATCCAAAAAGTGCTTGATCAGAAAATGCAGATTCAACACTCTCTTGAGAAAAAACATCAGGAAGCCAGCGAACTGCTTCAACAAAATCGTGCGTTGATTAAACATATTACGCTGCTTCGTGAATCAGAGCGGAATCAACTTGCCGGAGAATTACATGATGTTTTCGGGCAATACCTTGCTGCAATTGATGTAAATGCTTCTGTTGGCTTGCAAAAAACGGCAAAGGAAAGCCCGCTATTCAAAACCCTTACAACGATTCAAGAAAGTGCCGACTACCTACGTAACGTCACGCGTTCAAAATTACGAAGCATTAAACCACCAGGTCTAGATAAAGTCGGTTTAACGGCGTCGATTGAGGACCTCATCAGTCAATGGCTATCCTCATTCCCTAATTTACAGCTAAAGCACGCTTTGGATTTAGATGACGAGTCGATTGATTACGACACTTCACTGACTTTATATCGTTGCTTACAGGAAGGCCTCGTAAATATCAGTCGCCATGCTAATGCCACATACATCGACCTAACAATGAACATGGATCAACAGGGTGGCACCCCGACTGTATGTATGCGGTTATCTGATAACGGCCAAGGGTTTGAAGCGAATAATTTAATTGGTAAAGGAATGGGGTTAATCGGCATTCGGGAACGTGTTAACGCTTTGGGTGGAGAGTTTGCCCTAAAATCCGAACCAAATAACGGCACCGAAATTATGATCGTTATTCCACTAAACGCACCCCTTTAAAAGTGAGGACAAAGTTATGCATGCGCAACAATCAATTTCAGTACTGCTGATTGATGATCACACCATCTTACGAGAAGGATACTCCCAATTATTAGAAGCGGCTGGCTTTACCATTGCGGGGCAAGCAGCTAATGCCGAAGAAGGTTATCAAGCTTTTATTACAAAAAAACCAACTGTTTGTATTGTTGATTTGACTATGCCTGGTTCAGGCGGACTGGAATGTATACGACGCATATGTGCAAGAGATAGCCAAGCAAATATTCTTGTCTGTAGTATGCACGAAGAAACCTCACTCGCAATGCGGGCTTTAGAGTTAGGCGCCCGTGGTTATATTACGAAATCCAGCTCAACCGAAGTGTTAATCGAGGCAGTTAAGCAAGTCGCAGCTAAACAACACTATCTTGGCGCTGGTGTCGCTCGCTCAATCGCCATTGAAAAACTCATAAATAGTGATAACAAGATAAATTCACTCTCACATCAAGAGTTTGCTGTATTTAGAATGACAGCTGAAGGTCAAAGCATCGAAGAGATGGCTGCCAATTTAACTTTAGCCCCAAAAACCATCTCAAATTACAAAACAAACATGATGCGTAAGCTGGGCACAACAAAGCTGGCAGATATTATTTTTCTGGCGCAAAAGATTGGTGTGATTCATCCCCCACATGAAGGATAATTTTCCCGAGCCATAATCCCTGCTTTAAATGTGACATACTCCCTAACCCTTCGAGGGTTGCCGGCTCTAACGCCTCCTTTACCGAAAGGCTGATGATTACCGACGTGCACAGTTTACGTATTTTCGTTAACTGGGACACACCGCCAGCAATGACTGGCATTCGTCTGAAATTAGGAGGAAGTATGAGAGAGAACACATTGAACCGGCTCGTCAAAGTCGGGTCAGCGCTTGTCGCTGGTTCCGTCATTGGCCTCGGCGGCACAACTGCCGCTGTTGCAAACGACAAGTTGGTAGAACTTCAAAAAGATGAAGCTAACTGGGTAATGCAGGGTAAAAACTATTCTGCTAACCACTACAGTAGTTCTAAACAAATCAACAAAAAGAATGTTACGGATCTGGCTCCGGCCTGGACGTTCTCAACTGGCCTGCTGAACGGCCACGAAGGTGCGCCATTGGTAGTTGGTGATATGCTGTACATCCACACACCATTCCCTAACAACACTTTCGCTATTAACCTGAACAATCCAGGTCAAATTGTTTGGGAACACAAACCTAAACAAGATCCAGCTGCTCGTGCAGTAGCTTGTTGTGACGTTGTTAACCGTGGTCTGGCTTACTGGCCTGGTGACAGCAAAACACCTGCTATGATCGTGAAAAGCCAATTGGATGGTCACGTTGTTGCACTGAACGCAGAAACTGGTGAAGTTCACTGGAAAGTTGAAAACGGTGATATCAGCGTTGGTCAAACTCAAACACAAGCACCATTTGTAGCTAAAGACCTGGTTATCCAAGGTTCTTCAGGTGCAGAGCTGGGTGTTCGTGGTTATGTAACTGCGTTTGACATTCACACAGGTGAAATGGCTTGGCGTTGGTATGCAACTGGTCCTGACAGCGAAATTGGTCTGGCCAATAACTTCAACAGCGAAAACCCACACTACGGTCAAAAAAACCTGGGTACACAAACTTGGGAAGATGATGCGTGGAAAATCGGTGGTGGTACTAACTGGGGTTGGTACGCTTATGATCCTGACTTAGAAATGTTCTACTATGGCTCTGGTAACCCAGCACCATGGAACGAAACTATGCGTCCTGGCGACAACAAATGGACCATGACTATCTGGGGTCGTGATGTAAACACTGGTTTGGCTAAATTCGGCTACCAGAAAACACCACATGATGAATGGGACTATGCTGGCGTTAACGTCATGATGCTGTCTGAGCAAGAAGACAAAGATGGCAAAATGCGTAAATTGCTGACTCACCCTGACCGTAACGGTATCGTCTATACATTGGATCGTGAAACTGGTGATCTGGTTTCTGCAGACAAAATGGATGACACTGCTAACTGGGTGAAAAAAGTGGATCTGGAAACTGGTTTACCAATCCGTGATCCAGAGTTCAGCACCAGAATGGGTCACCGTTCACGTGACATCTGTCCTTCAGCAATGGGCTTCCACAACCAAGGTATGGATTCATACGATCCAGAACGTGAACTGTTCTACCTGGGTATTAACCACCTGTGTATGGATTGGGAACCGTTCATGTTGCCATACCGTGCAGGTCAGTTCTTCGTGGGTGCCAACGTATGGTCTTACCCTGGTCCTAAAGGCGACCGTGCAAACGGTATCGGCTCAGGTCAGGTTAAAGCCTACAATGCAATCTCTGGCGATTTCGCTTGGGAAAAAATGGAGAAATTCTCTGTTTGGGGCGGCACCATGGCAACAGCTGGTGGTTTAGTATTCTACGGTACGCTTGACGGCTTCATTAAAGCTCGTGATGCGGACAACGGCGACCTGCTGTGGAAATTTAAACTGCCTTCTGGCGCAATCGGTCACCCTATGACTTACACTCATGATGGCATTCAATATGTTGCTATCAACTATGGTGTAGGTGGTTGGCCAGCTGTTGGTCTGGTATTTGACCTGAATGACCCATCTGCCGGTCTGGGTGCAGTAGGTGCCTTTAAAGAATTGGCACGTACAACCCAAATGGGTGGTGGCTTCATGGTCTTCTCTCTGGATGGCGAAAGCCCATACACTAAAGACTTGAGCGTTGGTGAATACGAAATGTAATCATCTGCTCAACTAAACATCCTTTTGGATGGTCTTATAGTTGTATTAAACCTGGCTGGCAGCATCTTGCTGCCAGCCACATCAGAGAGAGTAATATGATTATTAAAAAATTGTTTAACACACTGCTACCGACTTTACGTAAAAGTCCAGTTATGCTGCTCGCAACAGGTGCGTTGATGAGCGCGCCAGCATCTGCAGCAGACACCGATCTGCCAAATACATTGAAAGTGTGTGCAGCAAGTAACGAATTACCGTACTCAAATGCTCAAGAAGAAGGCTTTGAGAACGATATCGCCAAAATTCTCGGTCGCACCATGGATATGCCGGTTGAGTTTGTTTGGTCTGATAAGGCGGCAATCTTTCTGGTTACAGAACATTTACTGAAAAATGACTGTGATGTCGTCATGGGTGTTGATACTGATGATCCTCGTGTCGCAACAAGTGATCCGTATTACACCTCAGGTTATGTCTTTATTTATCGTGATGATAAAAATTTGGACATTACCAGCTGGGAAAGCCCAGATCTTCAAAAAGTGAACAAATTTGTCATGCTGCCAGGCAGCCCGTCAGAAGTGATGCTTCGGGAGATTGGCAAGTATGAAGGCAACTTTAACTACAGCAAATCATTATATGGATTTAAATCGCCACGTAATAAGTATATTCGCTTAGATCCAAGAAACCTCATCGGTGAACTGGAGACTAATAAAGGCGATATTGCTCATTTGTGGGCACCGGAAGTTGCACGTTATGTTGAAAGTGCCAATGTGCCGCTAACAATGGTGATGTCTGAAGAAATTGCTGATACGGGGGACGGTGAAGGTGTCCGTCAACATTACCCACAATCAGTCGCTGTTCGTACAGATGATGAACAATTGCTTCAGGCCATAAATCGAGCACTCAACGAGGCAGCACCGCAAATTACAGCAGTGCTTGAAAAAGAAGGTGTGCCGTTGTTATAGGCTCCTTCACTAAATGATTTGATAGGTAGTATAAAAATATGAAAAATAATTCGAAATTTTCTCTTAATAAGCTGGCCGCAGCACTGAGTATTGGTGTTGTAACAGCAGTCGGTGTCATTCCAACCCAAGCTGAAGCGCAGGTGACCTTTCGTAATGCAATTTCAGGAGAGGTAATCGACTTTTCCTTTGGTAAAAAAGGCGAAGAAACGGAAGCTGTAAAGCATTTTAAATCTACAGCTGAAAACCTGTACAACGGTGATGAAGAAGCTATCAAAATGGGTGAAGACCTGTTTGCAACAGCTTGTTCAGGCTGTCATGGTCACAACCTTGAAGGTAAGCTTGGCCCAGCCTTGGGTGATGATTATTGGACATACACTCAAGGTCGTACTGATAAAGGTATTTTTGAAATTATGTACGATGGTGCCCGTTCGATGATGGGGCCTCAGCGTAACAACCTGAGCATTGATGAAATGCTTCATGTTATGGCATTTATCCGGAGTTCTTACTGGGGCAAACCTGAAAATGCACTGTGGATTCCAGAAGAGCAACGTGCTGAATTTGAACCTGCTGAAATGCCAGAAGAGTTCAAGGAAGCCATGGAAGAATTTAATAAACGGAACAAATAGTTCACCGAATATTGATCACCGGCCTAAAGTAATCTCATTTGGGCTTATGGCCGGCCGGTAGTCATTATGTTGTAAAAAAACCTAAAGGAGAGAACCATGCAAAAATTGAAAACACTTGCATTAACTGGCGCAACAGCCATGCTGTTTAGCCTGGGTGCACCTGCTATCGCTTATGACGGCACTAACTGTAAAGGTGATGGCAACTGCTGGGAAGCTAAACCTGGCTACCCAGATAAAATCAAAGGCTCTAAATACGATCCAAAACACAGCAAAACAGAGCTTGAAAAACAAACGACTTCTATGGAAGCAATGGAAGAACGTAACGCAAAACGCGTTGAAAACTTCAAAAAAACGGGTAAGTGGTCTTACTAAGCCCAAAAATGAGGCCAGCAAAGCTGCTGGCCTCTCTTTCAACCCTCGGATACCACTTTTATGAACCGCACCACCCCTTCGCACGAAACACAACTTTCTGATTGGCAAAAACACGCTCAAGCTTTCAAAGAAACCATTCAAAGCACGGTCATAGGTCAGGATGATGTAATTCACTTACTGACTGTTGCCGTTTTTTGTCGTGGTCATGTGTTACTTGAGGGTGATGTTGGTGTCGGTAAAACCACGCTTCTCCGCAGCGCAGCAGAATGCATCGGTGGTGACTTTGAACGCATTGAAGGTACCATCGACTTAATGCCACACGATTTGGTCTATTACACTCACATCGACCAGAATGGCAAGCCTGCAGTTAGCCCAGGACCACTTTTAAAGCATGGTGATAAATTATCCATTTTCTTTTTCAATGAAATAAATCGTGCACGTCCCCAAATGCATTCTTTGCTACTTCGGGTGATGGCAGAGCGCAGTGTGAGCGCCTTTAATAAGCCTTACTACTTCCCGCATTTGCAGGTCTTTGCTGACCGTAATCGTATTGAAAAAGATGAAACTTTCGAATTACCCGCTGCAGCCCGGGACCGGTTCATGATGGAACTGTTGGTTCGCCGTCCCGAGTCAGAGCAACAACTTAAATCGCTGATGTTTGATACCCGCTATTATGATGCGGATAAACTGGTAGCGAACACGACACGCGCCGTTCTGCCCTATGAAGAGTTGAATGATTTTGCCGCTGTCATCCAATCATCCGTACAAACCAGTGATGCGCTTCAACATTATGGTTACCAGCTTTGTGAAGCGCTTCGTTCGCCCGCTAACTTTGGTATCAGTATTGCTGACACAGATACAAAAAATTTAATACAAGGCGGTATGGGTCCCCGGGGCATGATTTATCTGGCACAGGCTTCAAGAGCGCAAGCCTGGTTATCGGGACGTGACTATGTGATCCCTGAAGATTTTCATGTTGTGCTCACAGCGATTGCGAAGCATCGTATTTTCCTGAATCCGGTATACAAGCATCAGCAAGACACGCTGATTAATGAATTAATTACTGCCGTACTGAATGCCGTCGCCTGTCCATGAATGCTGTAACTATCGAGCAAACGCCGGTATTTACCTATAAGACCGACTTTCTGCTTAATGCGCTCATGGATGGCGCACATAAAAGTCGGCGCCAAGGCCCAGGTAGTGAGTTTTACCGAAAAGCCTCTTTTCTGTCTGAGCCGAATCCTTCTCGTGTTGATTTGGCGCGCAGTCTGGTCGACCCGTTTGAAACGCTTTACGTAAAAACATTTCGACAACGCAGTGAATTGGACGTCATCACGCTCGCTGATGGTTCAAACTCAATGCTTAATGGCAATAAGCCCACATTTACAGCCAATACTTTAGACTGCATCAGTAAGTCGATTGTCGCCGAAAGTGATAAACCACATCACTTCTTACTAACAGAAAAAGTGCATCAGTTAACCGATTATGAACCAGACTGGTCAGAACTGATAACTGAGCTATCTGAACAACCAACTGTCCAGTCGGCAACCGCATTTAATGAAGTTCAGGGCAGTCTACCCTGGCAGCGCAGTTTGATTTTTTTAGTCTCTGACTTTCATTGGCCGGCCGCCCAGCTTAAATCCGTATTAACTGCATTGTCTGCACACTATGTCGTTCCGGTTATCGTGTGGGCGAACGCTGAAACTGCGGACTACCCATTGTGGCGGTTTGTTGAGGTGCAAGATGCTGAATCAGCGGAGTTACATCTTCTCTTTAATACGCCGCGCCAGCAACGTTTAATACGGCAAACCTTTATTCAAAGAAAACAGTTCCTAAACACGTTGTTCAGTGCTTATGGGTTTCGGCCACTTTGGCTGGCTGAGCCCTTTTCCGTGCAGCAGTTTAATCGATATTTTCTCGGAGAATAAAATGCAGTGGCGTTGGATTAAGGCATTATTATGCGTGGCAATGTTATCGTTAACCCTGCCAGCACTGGGAGAAGTTCCTACCGGTATTGTGAAGCAATCATTAGGTCGTGACTTTGGGGTTTTGGCTGGTGATTTAATTCGTCATGAATATATTTTACAAGTCCCGGCAGATTACGATATTGCCGAGGCATCTCTGCCTGCGACAGGTGATTTGAGCTATTGGCTGACACTACAGGATGTGCAGGTTGAGTTACTTGATAGCAATTCGGCACGAGCACTATTTCAGGTTGTTCTAATTTATCAGACTTTTTATGCACCATTGGATGTGCGTGAGCTAACTATTCCTGCCCAGACTATTCGCGCGCATCACAGTAACGGCGAAGAAATTATTCTTAGCCTGCCAGACTGGAATTTCATGATGTCACCACTGAAAGAAATTGTGCCGCGCGGCGTGGGCGCAACAGACAGTGGCTCCGCCTTTATGAAACCCTCTCTGCCACCCGTTTTACAACCACTTGCTGACAAGCAGAATCGTGTCATTGCACTCGCCATTATTGCAACACTACTTGGTTTGGCCTGGGTCGTTCTCAATGGCTGGTTATGGCAGCGTAAACAGTCGCCGTTTCAACAGGCTGCAAAAAAAATCAACAAACTCGATAAAAATCAGCAAGATGAAAAGCGGCATCTCAAAGCCTTTGAAGCAATACATCATGCATTTAACGCCGTTGCCGGACAGGTTGTGTTTACCTACCATTTGCCCTTTTTCTTTGAGAATCATCCTGAGTTTATTACTTATCAGAATGAAATCACCACCTTTTTTGAGCAATCAGATGCGTTGATGTTTGGTCAAGCTAATGACCAACAACCTACGTTAAAGGAATTGCAACAACTTGCACGGCGTCTTAGCCGGGCAGAACCATTGGTTGTACACGCATGAATCTAAGTCTGGCATATCCTTGGGTTGCTGGGCTGTTGTTGTTAGCTGCACTGCCATTAATGCGCAGCTTTTTCCGTAAAGAAACGGTCAGCTGGGCCCCCCTGCTGCCCGCACATCAAAGTTCAATTCGAATGCGCCGGTTGCTTCAAACTCTGGGCGTCATTGCTATTATCAGTAGTGTTTTAGGGCTTGCCGGATTACATCAAACGGAACAAACCCTATTACGTACTGGAAATGGCGCACATATTGTCTTTGTACTTGACCGAAGCGGCAGTATGAACGAAACCTTTGGTGGCAATGTCCCCGACGAAACGACTCCAGCCAAACGTGAGATTGCGCACAACCTGTTATCCAAGTTTGTGGATAAACGGCCCCATGATCTGTTTGGCGTAGTTGGCTTCACAACGCAGCCTTTTTTTATCAGTCCATTGACAGAGCATAAGTCCTTTACCCAGGCTGCTATTGATAGTTTACAAAGCCCTGGGCTCGCTTTTACAAATGCGGCTAAGGGGCTGGGTATGGGACTACGTTTTTTTGAAGATCAACCTCATACCGGGTCACGGGTTATTGTGCTGGTTTCAGATGGAGCGGCAACGTTGGATCATCGTGCCCAACGTGTATTACGCGAATGGTTCGAGCGTTATCAGGCCAGCTTGTACTGGTTTTTCCTGCGTACTGAAAATGGCTTGGGTATTAATTCAACACCGGACTCTTCTCGAGATGATAATCCCCGCGTTATGCCAGAACGCTATCTGGACAAGTTTTTTAGCAGTCTGCCTGTGAAATATCGGGCCTATGAAATTGATACGGAAGCATCCTTACAGGCTGCTGTTGATGAATTGGACGAATTAGAAAACATGCCGTTAACTTATGAGGAACAAATTCCACGGCGTCCTCTCCATACCCCATTATTCATCCTGGCATTCCTATGTCTCGCCGGCCTGACTGTAGCCAAGTTTCTGGAGCATAAACCATGATACTGCGTCGAAGTACTCTTACCACTGTCTGCGGTTTCCTGCTATTACTCGCGCTTGGTGCCTTGCTGTGGCAATCCTTTGAGCTCTATCAAGCGCAACGTACCAATAAACAGATAAGGATGATCAATCAGGAAACGCTACCTGATCCGGCCAGGCTCAATATGCAGTCGGCCATGGTGCGCATTGCCTATGCCTACAAACAAGCTGAATTACTTTTGGTTGACGAAGCGGTAGAAACGTACAGTGGTACAGAACGTTTTGCTGATGAGAATGAAAAACGGCAAATTTACTACAATTTAGGCAATCTTTATCTGATTCAGGCTATCGAAATGGCCGAAAATCTCTCTGTTGATCGGGCGACTGCCATGGCCGACGTGGCTAAAGATTTCTTCCGTTCAGCCTTAGTCATCGATCCGGATTTTTGGCTGGCAAAATACAATTACGAAGCGGCACAACGTTTATCACGCGATTTACCGCTCGGTGAAGCCAGGGTACTGGAAGAAAGCCAAGAGAAAAGTGATGAGCTCTGGTCAGCAATGCCCGGATTTCCGATAGGTCTGCCATGAACGCTATGCTACGTTCTCGCTGGCTAATGTTAGCGGCTCTGATTTTGATGGGCCTGGCGATTGTGATGCCTGATTTGCCGTTTCCCGGCAAAAAATTTGATTATTTCATGTTGGTTGATATTACTCGCAGCATGAATGTGCGTGATTATCAGGGCGCTTCGGGGAACCCAATCAGTCGATTAGATAAAGTTAAAGCAGATATGCTGGAGACAATTCGCGGACTGCCATGTGGTTCTCGTGTTGGTATTGGCATTTTTACCGAGCGCACTCCAACCATGCTTTATACACCGGTGGAGATATGTAAAGACTTTACTGAGTTAAGAGAGACCATCAACCGAATTGACTGGCGGATGGCTTGGGTGGCAGACAGCAATATCATGCTGGCTTTGGAAAACAGTATTCAATTAGTTCGAACCCTGTCGCTTGAAGACAATACCTTATTGTTTTTTACCGATGGTCATGAAGCGCCACCGATTAATCCACGCTATCAGCCTGACTTGCGCGAACTACAGTTTGGCAATGAAGAACAACCCCGCACCCCGGTGAAAGGACTCATCATCGGAACAGGTGACACAGCACTGAGCCGGATTCCTAAGTATGATGAGGACGGTAATCAAATCGGTTTTTATACCGCACAAGATGTGCCACATAACACGACATTTGGCTTGCCGGAAGATCCTGAAAAAATTGAAGGTTATGTTCCTCGGAATGCGCCTTGGGGTAAAAATAAACAAACAGGCAGTGAACATCTCTCCAGTGTGCGTATTGAGTATCTTGAGGAATTGGCTGAAAAAGCCGGTATGCATTTTCACCACCTGCAAGATTCAGCCATGTTATTAGAAGCGATGACGCATTCAGATTTTGCCAGACCACAAGTGAGAAAAACGGATTTGAGCGCGATTCCTGCCGCATTGAGTCTGCTACTTCTTATCATGGCCTATATTCCAGCATTGCGAATGCCATCGTGGTTGCGGAAAATTCGCATGAAAAACCTCGCTTAGATTTAAGATCCTGATCTGATTTTTTATTTTGATCGGGTGAAACTCTTTCGTGGCATAACGGGTCAATTCTCCATAAGCATAACACCGAGGGTTATATGAACTATCGTTACCTTTTAGCAACGTTTTTTTCTACCAGTTTATTGCTTTCAGCTGGCGGCGCAGCTTGGTCTGCTGAAAAATCGATCGCAGACTTTGTGAATTTCGCCGAAATTCCTGATGAAGACTGTGAGAAAAAAGGGGGGTTGCGTATTGTTGTGCAAAACCTGCATGACAAGGAGGTTATCGACATGCACTTGGATCGTTTCTTTTCTGACGTAAGACAAGGGGGTCGATCCATGTTTGCTTTAGCACCACGCACTCAGCAACCATTGGGCTGCAGCAAAGTATTTGAAGCCAGACAGCATTGGGAATTAGTGAGCGCTGAAGCTGTCACTCGGGACCATGCCAATGCCCGATATGGAGAAATTTATGGCGTGGCAATTTCTGAATAAAGCACGTTATTTAATCGGTGTAGTAGTTTGCTCCACATCGGTCACGATGCTCAGCGCCTGCAGTGATGAGCCTGAAATCAGCGCTATTGAGGGCGAGGATTACGCGGCAGTTAAGCCTATCCCGCAATATCTGCAACAAGGTATGCCTGATTATGTCCCACCGGAAATGTTATCCGTTGGGGATCTGACCGCACCAGAAGACTGGTTATTATCGCTTTACCTTGAACAAAACCCGGATGCCAATCGACAAGCTAGCTTTTATACCAGTCGCTTTGAAAAAATTACACCTTACGTACACGATACTCCGCGAGTAATTGCTAACCGTACCGTACAAATCAGTAATCAGTTGAATGAACAAGGTATTGAAGCAGATGTTGATGAGCTACTCACTGATTTTGCCAATCACATTGATAGTACCTCTCACCAGTATGTTTATGGCGATTTGTGTGCACAGTATGTCACGTTGAGAAGGCAAAATTTGTCACATGCCGACGCCATTGTTCATTTGTTCGATAACAAGCCTGCGACCACACCATGAAAACCCTAGTTGAACAGTTATTTATCTGGGCGGTCACTTTAAGTGGCTATCCCGACCCGGATATGCGACCAAACATCACTGCTCTGCCAACTAAAACGATTATGGATGAGGTGTGTGGCGGTGTTCTTTGTAATGCGGTTGCTTACTACGATGCCGATACAGAAACCATTTTTTATAATGAGAATATGGATTTCAGTACCGATCATTATGATCGAAGTTTTCTGGTGCATGAAATGGTACATTTTCTTCAGCACAAGCAAGGTAAGTTGTCAGCAACAGGCATGTCTTGCCAAGAGAGAATTGCATTAGAACAAAAAGCCTACCAGATTCAATTGTTCTTTTTAAAAGAGCATAAACAGCAAACCTATGATACTGAAATGGCGCTGGCCATGTTGCCCAGCGCCTGCCAACAACCTGATTCGTAACTTAGTTATTTTTTCAATAAGTCACGAATCTCTGTTAATAACAGCTCTTCTTTAGATGGCTCAGGCGGTGCCTTAGGCGCCGCTTCTTCTTTGCGTTTCATTGAATTCATCACTTTCACCGCCACAAAAATGGCCAACGCAATAATCAGGAAATCAATGATGGTTTGAATAAACTGACCATAAGAAATTAATACGGCAGGCGTATCGCCAACCGCGTCTTTGAGTACTATCGCGAGATCTTTAAAATCAACCCCGCCCAGCATTAAGCCGATTGGCGGCATGATAATATCCGACACCAGTGATGAGACGATTTTGCCAAAAGCCGCACCAATGATAATACCGACCGCCATATCGACAACATTGCCACGTAAGGCGAATTTCTTGAATTCCTGCATCATACTCATTTGACTCTCCTGAAAAATGGGATACCGCGTTATTTTTATAACAAAAAAAGAGGCAAAAAGGTAAAAGACTTTTCAAGGTTCCACAGGACTGAGAATGCCCGTCAATGCCTCATTCAAGATCGCTTGTTCAACCTGGACACGTTGAAACGCCCGGGCTGGAATACGAATGACCAGATGAATTTCATCAGCTTCCGGTACTTGCAGGGTGACACGCGGCTCGACAGAGGGTACTTCGACACCACGATGACGACTAATCTGGTTCATGTAGTTGCGCACTTCTTCCAAGTAAGGCTGACAATGTCGCTGAGCCGCCTTTAAAAAGGCCTTTTGGGCTGCCTGCCAATCATCTTCGCGTTTGAACGGCACCGTAAATACATGTAGCGTGTAATCGTTGGTATAGCTTTCATTAATCACTGGCTCAGCAACAAAGATGGCATTTGGTAATACCACCAGTCGCCCAGTTCGCTGATGAATAAGCTGACCCGGCCCAACTTCGAGAATCGTCGTTGCCAGCAGGTTCTGATCGATAACATCACCGCGAAATTCCTTGACCTGAATTCTATCGCCGATAGTGAAGGATCCTGCCCCGGTTTTCAAAAGCGACCCCATGACACACAGGATCAACTCTTTCGTCGCCACCACAAACGCAACGGCAATCGCCACCACGGACAACGCCAAGGTGCGTAATTCCTGACCCCAAATAAATATCAAACCCAGCGCCATAAACAGAATCAGACCATTGCGTGACTGCACCAACCACCGGCGACGCAATTCATAAGATTCGATTTTTTGCCTTATAAACCGGGCAGCCAGTGCACGCAATATCAGTACAGCGGTGATCAAGATGACACTGCTGATAATCAGGCCAATCAACGAATCAGACACAACAATCTCACTTGGTAAATTTAACGACAAAGCATCGAGTGACTCAAACATCACCTATTCCATTTGCTCTATCTGCAGCTCAGGCATAGCGTGGTGCAAACATAATAACAGCCATTCCGAGCAAAGCCAGAAAGCCACCAAGGAGGTCCCACTGGTTTGGCTTAATCCCGTCAACTGCCCACAACCAGCATAATGCCGTGAATATATAAACACCGCCATAGGCAGCATAAGCACGACCACTCGCAACAGGATGCAGGGTGAGTAACCAGACAAAAACACTCAAGCTTATCGCTGCAGGAATTAACAGCCAGATTGATTTATCCTGCTTTAGCCAGAGATAAGGCAAATAGCAACCGAGGATTTCAGCTAATGCCGTGGCAAAAAATAAGCCAAACGTTTTTAACTCGAACATCAATATGGATCCGTTTTACTAAATGGCCAGCGTAACCTATCGCACAATATCATTGTACGATAAGCATGCCGTTATGATGGCGTTGTTATCTTATTTGGCAGAAAGTAGGAAATCCAGGCAACAATTGCAATAAATATCGCGGAGATCGCAAGACACATTTCTAGTCCATATGACTGAAATAACCAACCTGATAAGACAGTGCCAATGAGCCGGCCCATGGCATTTGCCATGTAATAAAAACCGACATCTAAAGAAACCCCCTGCGCATCAGCAAAACTGACAATCAGATAGCTGTGTAATGCGGAGTTAATGGCAAATAAGACACCAAAAATCATCAACCCGATAAGCAGAGATCCTACCGGATACCAATCCGCATACAACGCTATCGCGATAGCTGCAGGGATGAGAGAAAGAATCAACGCCCAAAAAAGCGCATGACTTGATGTAGAGTCGTTTGACGAAGTCTTACCCGTTATTTTTGGTGCCACACTTTGTACAAAACCATAACCAATCACCCATATCGCCAAGAATCCACCAACATACCAATGATTCCAGCCAAGTTGCGTCGATAAATATACGGGCAAGGCGACAACAAACCAAATATCACGAGCACTAAACAAAAAAAGTCGAGCCGCTGACAGAATATTCACAGAACGACTTTTAGAAAATATTTGTGAAAATTTAGGTTTATATTTGGCACGCCCCATTTCTTTATTTAATGCAACAAGACTAAAGAGCCAAACGGCAAATAAGCCCAAAGCCATAAACAATATCGCTGCTTTAAAACCGATGAGAGTCAATAAGGCGCCGCCCAAAAAAAAGCCAACGCCCTTGAGCGCATTTTTAGATCCCGTCAGTATTGCAACCCAGCGATACAACTTGTCCTGAGCATCATCTGGCACCAAAAGTTTGATCGCACTTTTGGCACTCATTTTATTTAAATCTTTGGCAATGCCCGATAAGGCCTGTGCAGCCATCACCCACATTACCGTCAGGTTTTCATTGGGGACTAACAACATTGATAGGGCTAAAATCTGTATAAAAAGCCCAATATTCATGGTTTTGTTAAGGCCATATTTTGCGCCAAGCCAGCCACCAACTAAATTCGTTACCACACCAAAAAACTCATAAAACAAAAACAGCATGGCAATTTCGAGCGGACTGTAACCCAGGGCATAAAAATGCAATACGACCAACATCCGTAATGCACCATCTGTCAGCGTAAATGCCCAATAATTTCCAGTAACAATCAAGTACTGGCGAATTTCAACCGATAACCGAGACAAGGCCGTCATCGCTGCTAAGCCTCTAAATCTGATAAGCCGACTAATTTCATCAACTCTACCGTCCGATTAGCGTAACCCCATTCATTGTCATACCAGGTATAAATTTTGACTTGGGTTTCATTGATTACCATTGTCGATAAGGCGTCAACGATACTGGAGCGCGAATCGCCTTTATAATCAATCGAAACCAGTGGCCGCGTCTCATAACCTAGAATGCCGTTGAGATTGGTTTCTGCTGCCTGTTTTAAATAACCATTTACCGCTGACACCGTGGTCTTTTTTTCGACTTCAAAAACACAATCCGTCAATGACGCATTGGTCAGTGGCACACGCACAGCATGGCCATTTAATCGTCCCGTCAGTTCAGGAAAAATCGCAGTAATAGCCTTGGCCGATCCCGTTGTGGTTGGTATCAAACTGCTTCCGCAAGCGCGGGCTCGTCTTAAGTCTTTATGTGGTGCGTCGATAATTGTCTGTGTATTCGTCACATCATGAATGGTCGTAATAGCACCATGCTTAATGCCTAAATTTTCATGAATTACCTTTACAACCGGTGCCAAAGAGTTGGTCGTGCAGGACGCTGCAGTCACAATACGGTGATGGGATTTCTCATATTTGTCATCATTTACGCCCATCACCACATTCAAGACACCGTCTTCTTTGACTGGCGCTGTGACAACGACACGTTTTACGCCTTGCTGTAAATAGGCCTGCAGCGTGGCTTTATTTTTCATTTTACCGCTGGCTTCTATCACCACATCACAAGCTGACCAGTCGGTCTCATTAATCGTGGTATTTCTTGTACAACGAAGACGCGTTTCATTAATAACGATGTACTCCCCTTCAGCTTTTGCCTCAAACTGCCAGCGCCCTTGAACAGAGTCAAAGTTCAACAAATGAGCCAAGGTTTCTGTATCTCCTGCCGGATCATTAATCTGCACAAACTCGACTTCTGGCCAAGTAAATGCTGCCCGTAACGCTAATCTTCCAATTCGGCCAAAGCCATTTATTCCAACTTTAATACGCATATTTACCTACTTGATATTGTTCATTTAAAAAATTTAGATGTTGAGGTAAGGTCAATGCCTTAGGGCGAGCAGATTGCACTAATGCTTTTACTTGATCCCAGTGATAACCACACTCAAGTAATAAAACGGCTGCAATTAACCCAGTTCGTCCAGAGCCGCCGCGGCAGTGGATGACGATAGTTTCACGTTGTTGGATATGTGAAATTAACGTTGACTTGACGCCCGACAATAACGCCAAAAACGCCTGATCTGGCTTTGCGTTATCTTTGACTGGTAACTGAAACCATTGCAGCCCATTTGTAACAACTTGTTGACCAAGTTCAGGGACCTGTAAACTGGCCATTTCTTCATCAGGTAACACCGTCACAACCACCGAGGCCCCTGCCTTTACGAACGTTTGCAGTGCATCACCCATTGACGCCTCTTGTGTGCCCGGACACGATGTAAACAAAAATCGGCCACCATTTGGTAAAGAAACAACGGTAAAGGGGTGTAGTTGTGCCATTCGAACCGTACTCATGTTACTCACAGCATTGCTGCTCAGGCCGATTCGCCTTTTCTGTAAGTCGTTGATTATGCTTATTGATAAAATCGCGGTTTTGCTCAGCCGTCATCGCCAGTATCGACTTTGTCCAATCCGGTAACGCTGGATTTATCCGATAAAAAACCCACTGTCCCTGCCGTCTATCAAGCAACAGGCCGCATTTTCTAAGTTGTGCCAAATGTCGAGAAACTTTCGGTTGCGTCTCATCCAAAGCGTTCATTAATTCGCAGACACATAATTCACCATGGAGTTGAACCAATATCAGACACCGCAAACGGGTGCCGTCTGCAAGGCATTTATAAAAAGTTAACGGGTTCATCATTCCTCTTGTTTTTACACTTTCTAAGCGATTGTTTTTTTATGCAATTATTTAATAATGAAGTGTTTATTTATCAATAAGCACCGGCTTTTAATATATGGTAAAACAGATATGTTTCATTTGCGTGACGGGCGAACTGTGAGTGACCATCTAACGCTATTTTCTAACCGAAAATAAAGATCACCGACAAGATATATGTTTTCCCATATATCTTAAACCGAGCAAAGCTTCTAGACAAACCTCAGCTCTTGTTTTGAGACCATGACCCAAGCTTTAGCGTAAGCTGCACAAGTTGCTTGCTTGCGCAGCAAACCGGTATATTCTTTTTGATTAGATAGTATTAAAGAGGAGAAGATCGCCTCTACGAAAGGCAGTTATGATCGGTGCCCAAAATGGCAACAAACAGGTGGGGGGGGGGAACTAACTTTAAACTAGATCACGCTTTATACAGTGATAAATAACACGAAAAACTATTTTTTTGATTTGAACAAAGCGAGGAAAGAGTGGTGGCTATGCCTAGATTCGAACTAG
Source organism: Methylophaga frappieri (assembly GCF_000260965.1). Taxonomy (NCBI): domain Bacteria; kingdom Pseudomonadati; phylum Pseudomonadota; class Gammaproteobacteria; order Thiotrichales; family Piscirickettsiaceae; genus Methylophaga; species Methylophaga frappieri. The sequence goes on along the minus strand of NC_017856.1, from coordinate 2,109,324 downwards.
GGACCCCATCATTATGAGTGATGTGCTCTAACCAACTGAGCTACATAGCCACGAAGCCGAGTATTTTACGATGCTAAACAGCAAATATCAATCATTCTCTACTTGGTCATAGCCAATCACTGACCTTGATGCCAAAACCGATACTGTTAGTGTGCGCATTATAATCGATCAAACTCTCACCATAACCATTAAACCACTGCACATAACCCTGGAGTCTATCGGTTAATGGGAAGGTCCAGCCTAACTGTATAGCGCCATAATTTTCACCAAAATCGAGGTTATTACGCAGAATCATTTCAAAACTGTGGTCTTCAAGCTTGTAATAAGCGCCCAACTCGAAGTTACCCATATACTCATCAATATCCGGGTTATCATCATTGTCAGCACTTTCCGCAATCCGTAGCCAAGGCTTGAAGGATAAATACCAGTCACCGCGCTCAAAAATAAAGTCTGCGTAAGCGCGATTCCAGCTCCGGGACAATGCACCAGACTGACCATTGGACTGATGACTGATGCCGGTGCGAATCACGGAATTTTTCCAACCAAATAACTCAAAATCATTGCCGAATGAAAGCCAGGCTTCCGGCTCATGATTGGAGTCTCGAAACGGCGCTGAACCATCTTTATTGAATTGTTGCCAGAATGAACGATTGGTGTAGGCAACAAACAAATCCGCACGCTGATTAAATAAACCTCTGACTAACGGCATTTTCAAGCTGATTTGGAATTTGGTTTCCCAAGGCTGAAAGTTATAGTCTCTGTTGGGATCATCCTGTTCAAATGGTGTCTCATGTGTTGAGGATAGATTGTTGGCAAAAATAATGTAGTTTGGTTTGTGCGGCATTAATGCAAAAGGATTACGAGCCTGCGTTTTCTCCAATAACACGCGACGTGATACGGCAGAGCCATCTTCGGTAGCAATGGTATTTTCTTCCAGCGTTACTTCAATGTTTTGCGGTTCAGCAGCAACGTTGGCAACTTCATCTGCTGCTTTTTCATTAATCGGTTCAGCCAAATCTAGCTGGCGCTCAGCAGCACATAACTGCCTCACCTCACCGATGGTCATGGTGTCATCGACAATACCGATTTGCGTCAATATGCACTTATCCATTGCATTATCAGCGAACGCCGATAATGGCAGAGCCAACAAAGCTCCGAAAACACAACCTCTGGCAAACATAACCGCTTCCCTAAAAGACGATGTCAGTGTGCAGGCAAAAAACCTGCCACGCAAATGGCTTACACGTTAAATCTGAAATGCATCACATCACCATCTTTGATGACATAATCTTTGCCCTCAAGACGCCATTTACCGGCATCTTTAGCGCCTTGTTCTCCATTGAACTGCACAAAATCGTCGTAACCAATCACTTCGGCGCGAATAAAGCCCTTTTGAAAATCAGTGTGTATCACACCCGCACCCTCTGGCGCGGTGGCACCGATTTCGACTGTCCAGGCCCGAACCTCTTTGACACCGGCTGTAAAATAAGTGTGTAACCCCAGCAAGCTGTATCCACTCCGAATGACCCGATTCAAACCTGGTTCTTCCAGCCCCAACTCAGCCAAAAACTCGGCTTTGTCTGCGTCTGCCAAATCGGCAATCTCTGCTTCAATACTGGCACAAATAATTACGACAACCGCATTTTCCTGCTCAGCCAATGTCTTCACGGCATCTAACGCCGGATTATTTTCAAAGCCATCCTCTGCGACATTGGCAATATACATCGTTGGTTTGATGGTTAGCAGATGCAGTCCTGACATCAGACCCAGTTGGTCTGCATCAAGTTGCATTGCCCGCACAGGTTGGCCGCCATCAAGATGATCTCTAACCTGTTCCAGTAAGGTTAAACGCAGCTTTGCTGTTTTATCGCCACTTTTGGCTTCTTTCGCGGTTTTTAAAATCGCTTTTTCGACTGACTCAAGATCCGCCAACGCCAACTCTGTATTAATGACTTCAATATCATCTAAGGGAGAGACCTTACCCGCCACATGGACGACATTGTCATCATCAAAGCAACGTACGACATGAGCAATCGCATCGGTTTCACGGATGTTTGCCAAAAACTTGTTACCCAAGCCTTCGCCCTTAGAGGCACCTGCAACCAGACCGGCAATATCCACAAACTCCATCGTTGTTGGCAGGAGTTTCTGTGGATTCACAATCTCAGCCAACTTGGTTAGCCGTGGATCGGGTACCGGTACAATGCCGACATTAGGCTCAATCGTACAAAACGGATAATTTTGTGCTTCAATGCCTGCCTGTGTCAGCGCATTAAATAAGGTCGACTTGCCGACATTTGGCAGTCCAACAATGCCGCATTTGAATCCCATAATAATGTCCTACAGAGAGTGTAGCCAGTTCATGGCTTTATCAAGTTGATTATTGAACACATCCGGTAATGCCTGAATCGCGGCATCAATACCGTGCATAATCTGCTGACGATCGTCGGGAGAGGGTCTGCTCAACACATAGTCTGAGACTTGTCTGCTATTTCCTGGATGACCGATTCCAATCCGGCAACGTAAAAAATCTTTTTGCCCGCCAAGTTGAGCAATAATATCGCGCAAGCCATTGTGGCCACCATGTCCCCCCGATTTTTTTAGCCGAACTGTGCCTGTGGGCAGATCCAGTTCATCATGTAAAACAACGATACGTTCGGGCGGGATTTTATAAAAATTGGCCAGTGCGGCGACAGACTGTCCACTTCGATTCATGAAAGTCAGGGGTTTCAAAAGCCAGAATTTGGCTTGAGGCATGATCTGCTGAACCAGTTCACCCTGAAACCGGTTATCCGTTTTAAACGAAAGTCCGGCTTGCTCAGCAAACTGATCCAGCATCCAAAACCCGACATTATGTCGAGTGTGTTCATATTGGGAGCCGGGATTACCCAGACCGACAATGATCCAGTTGTCCATTTACGGCTCCCTAAAGACGTTGATTAATCTTCTGATTCGTCTTCGTCTTTCGCTTCATCCGCCGCAGTGTCGTCCGCATCTTCATCTTCTACGGCGACAACACGTGGCTCGTGAATACTGACAACAGCTTGGTCATATGATGAACGCTCACCGTCTTCCAGATGCTCATCCTGGCCGTGACTTAACGCCGTTAATGACACACCTGAAGGCAAGTCCAGTTCCGATAAATGGATATATTCGTCCATTTCCAGCTTAGCCACATCGACTTCGATGTATTCCGGTAAGTCTTTAGGCAAACAAGCGATTTCAACCTCAGTAATCAAGTGAGATACTTGACCACCAGCTTTCACGCCTGGCGCTTTATCTTCATTCACGAAGTGCAACTGAACCGTCATCGTCATTTCATGCTTCGCATCGACGCGCAGAAAATCAGCGTGAATAATTTTATTGTCATTTGCTGGATGACGTTGCAGATCTTTCAAAACGACCTGATTTTTCTTGCCATCAATAACCAAATTCAGGATATGAGCATAAAAAGCTTCTTCGGCCAAATGTCGAATAAACTGGTTATGATCCAAAGAAATAGACACCGGCTTTTTTTCGGTACCGTATACAACTGCCGGCACTTTACCCGCACGACGCAGGCGGCGGCTCGCACCTTTCCCCTCGTCAGTACGTGCTTCGGCATGGACTTCAAATAAATTTTCCATCACTTTACTCCAAGACTAAAAAACGGACCAAAGTCCGTTGATAAGCCACGTTAATGTGGCATTCGCCTCCCCCGCGACCAGGTTTGGCACGCTAACCCTTACGGGTTAATCCATATACAAAGAGCTCACAGACTCTTCGTTACTAATTCTATACATCGCCTCCGCCAGCATTTCAGCAATGCTTAACAAACGGATTTTGCTACAGTTCTGCGCATCGACATGAAGTGGAATCGTATCTGTCACCACTAACTCATCCAATAGCGACCGACTGATATTATTCACCGCCGGTCCCGATAATACCGGATGCGTGCAATAGGCAACGACACGGTTAGCACCATGTTCTTTTAATGCCGCCGCTGCCGCGCAGAGTGTCCCGGCGGTATCCACCATGTCATCCACCATGACACAGGTGCGATTTTCAACATCACCGATAATATTCATCACTTTGGCAACATTGGCGCGTGGACGGCGCTTATCGATAATCGCCAACTCAACATCCATATGTTTGGCTAGCGCCCGGGCACGCACCACCCCGCCGACATCTGGTGAAACCACAACCAGGTCATCGTATTTGTGTTTCCAAATATCGCCGAGCAAAACTGGAGACGCATACACATTATCCACCGGACAATCAAAAAAGCCCTGGATTTGATCGGCATGCAGATCTACCGTCAACACCCGATCAGCGCCGACGCCGGTCAGCATATTTGCAACTACTTTTGCAGTGATAGCGACACGTGCCGATCTCGGTCTTCGATCTTGGCGTGAATACCCGAAATAGGGAACAACCAATGTAATCCGTTTCGCCGATGCACGTCTGATGGCGTCTGTCATCACCATCAGCTCCATCAGATTATCATTTGTGGGCATACAGGTGGGCTGCACAATAAACACGTCTTTACCGCGCACATTGTCCAGAATCTCAACCATGATTTCACCGTCGCTGAACTTCTCAACGGTGGCTTTACCAAGGGTAATATTCAGAAAACTGGTGATGCTCTCAGCAAGCCTGCGATTCGCATTGCCCGTGAAGACCATCATATTGTCATCAGCGTTACGCTGCTGTAATTGGAGGATTCGGTTTTGCGTCACAAGTAGAGCTGCCGAGTTAAGTCAAAAACCAAAAGAGTATGGCTGGGGTACCAGGATTCGAACCTGGGAATGGCGGGATCAAAACCCGCTGCCTTACCACTTGGCTATACCCCAACAGTTAAACTCATCTCATACAATCTCGGTTACCTGAGATTGCCTGTCGCAGTGGTGACTGATTGCACCCTTTGGCAACAAAACCTTGCCATTTTTCTGGCAATTGCCGCCATGCCTGCCGCGCTTGTGCTTCGGTTTCAAACTCAGCAAAAACGCAGGCACCTGTACCGGTCATTTTCGCTGTGGCATATTGCGCCAACCAATCAAGTGCCTCGGCAACTTCCGGATAACGCCGGCGGACTACCGATTCGCAGACATTCCTGCCTTCCCCCTTAAGGAAGCGCGATATTTTGATAGGTTCGCAGTCGCGTGTCAATTCCGAATCGGAAAATATTTCCGCAGTAGATACCTGACAATTCGGTATAACAACGAAATACCATGCTTCTGGCGGGGTTATTGGCGTCAGAATTTCGCCAACCCCTTCTGCCCATGCCGCCTGACCATAAACAAAAACCGGTACATCTGCGCCTAACTTCAGCGCCAATTCCGCCAACGCCGAATCAGATAACTGACACTGCCATTGCCGATTCAGCGCGACCAAGGTGGTGGCAGCATTGCTACTGCCCCCTCCCAAACCACCGCCCATCGGCAACTGCTTGTTAAGCGCTATCTGCGCACCTAAACTTGTTTTAGTCGCGGCTTGTAACAGCTTGGCTGCCCGATATATAAGGTTATCTTCGTTAGCAACCCCTGATAGTTGTGGAGTAACGCTTATCTCTGGCGAGCTGGTCACAGTGACAGTGAGCTGATCCCCATAGTCCAGAAACTGAAATGCCGTTTGCAACAAATGATACCCATCTGCCCGCCGCCCGGTGATGTGCAAAAACAGATTAAGCTTGGCGGGAGCCGGCCAATGACAACACGTCATTCACTTTGCCAAGCAGACACGACCAGACGCACGCTTAATTGATCACGTTTGATAAAAATTTTATCGGGAACATCGGTGCCCTGAAACGGAACATAGCGCATAAAACTGACTTGCCAGCCTGCTTGTTCCAAAGCAACTAGACGACCATCACGATCCAGCTCTCGATAGGTAACTGCCGCTTCTGAGAAAGGCAAGCCTTTAACCCAATCGCGTAACGCGCTTATCGGCAACTGCCAGCCCAGCACTTCTTCTAGTAACTGCTCTGGCGTAGCCGCAACATAGCGTTCGCCCGATGAGTTGGTTAATAAAACCGCATTCTGGTCACCAGATAAATTAACCGCCCCCTGAGAAAACGGACCCGTCAAGCGTATTTCAAATTGGTCTGGGCTTTGATGCCAACTGACCCCGGCATTCCAGCCTTCTTTGCCCTGCTGAATGGCGGTACGACCACGCAGTGTCCAGTTGTCTAGTTGTTTCAATTGTGATTGACGTTCCAGCCAGAGTGTTTCAGCCGGCGCCTGAGGCTTGCTCTGCCAGAGTGTGCTACATCCTGATACCAACACCCATAATGTCAACAAAAGCAGCTTTTTTATCATTCAAAGCGTTCCATCGTTTCCGTGAGTATGTCATTGTCAGGATATTTTTCTAATGCCTGCTGCCAGATTTTTCTGGCCTCGCGGCGATTTCCCTGCACCCACACTACTTCTCCCAGGTGCGCACTAAACTCGGCATCATCCTGCACAGCCAAGGCCTGCCGCAAATAGGTTTCCGCCTTTTCCAGATCACCCAGCCGGTAATATACCCAACCAAGACTATCCAGATAGTAGGGGTCGCCAGGTTTAATCTGCAACGCTTTTTGAATCATCTCCAGTGCTTCCTGATGACGATCCGTTCTATCTGTCAGGGTATAGCCTAGGGCATTTAATGTTTGCGCATTATCCGGATCAATGGCCAAAATCCGGCGCAGATCCGTTTCCAGCAGTGTCAAATCATCCAGACTCTCAGCCAGCATGGCGCGACTGTACAGTAATTCAAAATCATCAGGAAACGCTGTCAAGGCTTCCGAATAAACGCGCATCGCCTCTTCGGAAAGGCCCTCATCGTGTAAAAAAGATGCCTCAAATATATAAAGCTCACGGGCCTGTTCAGGTCGCTCCTGACGCAACAAGCGCAGATGCTGACGGGCTTTTGCCATATCACCTTGATCGGCAAGTAAACCAATATAGCGGGCCTGCGCACTATCAAACCGCTGACTTTCTGCTGGGACCGAAGCAAACCAGACCAGTGCCGCATCATAATTGCCGCTCATTTCTTCAGCCAAGCCCATGAAATAACCAACCTGTTGCGCAGGATCGCCCTTACGTAAAACTTCCGTAAAATAGGTTCGGGCAGTATCGCCATCCTGTTCTTCCAGCGCTAGCAGACCCAAGGCAAACAACACATCTTGATTATCAGGATTTTCGAGATTTAATGCCTCAAAAACGGCTTTGGCCTCATCCGCATGTCCGTTTTCACCCAATAATTTTCCGTAAGCAAATCGCAGCTCAGCACTGGCGTCGGGTTTCTTGGCAACGTTGGCAATCAAATCAAGCGCCTGCTCAGGCTTGCCAGTACGTTGAAGAATTTCAGACTGTAATGTCAAAAATGGCTCGTGTTTCGGTTGCTCCTCGAGCAAGGCATCAAGCTCAGCATGCGCCAACGCCCATTCCCGGTAATGCGCAGCAAGCCGCGCATAAGCAAAACGGGTATCTGCTGATTGTTCCTGATAACTCTGAAGAGACCGCATCATTGGCAGCGCTGTCTCAGCATCTTCCATTTCACTTAGCTGTTTAGCAAAAGTTGCCAGATATGGGATGGTCTTTTCCGGCGCCAAGGCAATCGCCTTATCCATAGTCTCAATCGCTTCGCTATACTGCTGATTATCAATTAAAAACGGAATTTGCATGATCTGCACATCCGCATCGTTAGGATCGACTTCTTTCCAGCGTGACAACGCTCGATTAATACGCGCACGATCTCGGGTAAATGTAGCAACCCGGGCTGCCCGATCAGCCAACAAAGGTGAGTCAACAGAATTGGCGGCCTGTTCATACATATCGCTGGCAATGCCAATCGCCCCACGCTGACCTGCAATTTCTGCCGTCAGAATGTAATACACCAGCTCTGGTGTCAGAGGTTTATAGGTAACCGCTTCTTGATCGGGTGTTTCAGGCGCAGATTTCTCCGCAACCGGTTGTTTATTGGTTTCACTCTGGGTCGGTTTGGCAGCACAGGCAAACAACGCAAAAGGCAGGACCAGCCACACCATTTGACGCGATGCTCCGCGAAAACCGAACCAAAACTGTTCTAATAAATCCATATAAAAACGACCTGCGTGATTGAGTTTGATAGAATGGCTAATTTTGGTTTATCACACATAATGCACCCAATATTCCGGGCTGAGGCTGTAGAGTTTACCAGCATTTAATTGCGATACTTGCTTATGCATCTTATCTGTTTCGGCATCAACCATACCACAGCCCCCATCGCACTTCGCGAACAGTTCAGTTTTGACGATAAGGCGCTGCCTGCTGCATTAACATCGTTGCATCAGCAAGCCGATATTAATGAAGTTGTCATCATCTCTACCTGCAATCGAACTGAACTGTATTGTCATGTCGACGAGGACTATGACAATGGCATCAGCACATGGTTGCAACAATATCGCAGTGGCCTTTACGAAGCGGTTAAAGATAGTCACTATCAATATCATGATACCGATGCGGTTCAGCATTTATATCGAGTGGCTTCCGGCCTGGACTCGATGGTACTGGGTGAACCGCAAATTCTCGGTCAATTAAAAACCGCTTATACGCAGTCTTTAAATGCGCAAACCTTAGGCAAATCGCTGGGTAGACTGTTTCAACATGCTTTTACTGTCGCCAAACAAGTCCGAACAGATACCGCGATTGGCAGCAGTCCGGTTTCGGTAGCTTTTGCTGCAGTTAGTCTCTCCAAACAAATATTCAGCAACCTCAAGCAAGCCACAGCGCTATTAATCGGCGCCGGAGAAACTATTGAACTGGTGGCCCGCCACCTCCAAGACAATGGCATCAAACGCATGATTATTGCCAACCGATCAGTAGAACGGGCACACAACTTAGCCGCCGACGTAAATGGCTATGCGATAAGTTTAGGTGAAATGCCGGCACATCTTGCTGAAGCGGATATTGTCATTAGTTCTACCGCCAGCCAGTTACCGATTTTGGGCAAAGGCATGGTAGAGAGCGCATTGAAACAACGCAAACGCCGACCGATTTTCATGGTCGATATTGCTGTGCCACGCGATATTGAGCCTGAAGTCGGGCAGCTTGAAGATATTTACCTGTATTGCGTCGATGATTTGCACGATATTATCGAAGAAAATCTGCAGTCACGCCGTGATGCTGCGAGACAAGCAGAAGAAATTATTGATAGCCAAGTCAGTCACTTTGCTGGCTGGATGCGCAGTCAGGACGCTGTCCCTGTCATTCGAGCCATTCGCGATGAAGCACAGCAACATAGTGCCAGCGTTCTTGATAAAGCACTTAAACAAGTGCAGCAAGGTGTTCCTGCTGAACAAGCGATGGCGGAATTAGCACGAACGCTGACGAACAAATTACTTCATGAACCCAGCCGACAATTACGTTTATCCGCCTTTCAGAATGATGATGAAAATCTGCTGATCATGGCCGCACGCCAACTCTTTAATATCAAGGATTAAGCATTGAAAGAATCGATCCGCCACAAGCTTGAAGCCTTAACTGAACGACATGAAGAAATCAGTGGTCTGCTCGCCGATCCTGAGGTCATGGCTGACCAAAACAAATTTCGCTCCCTGTCCCAAGAGTATGCGCAACTGGAACCGGTGGTCACTAATTTTGCTACCTATCGTCAGGTTATTCAGGATATTGAAGAAGCTGGTGCCATGTTGTCGGAGGCAGACGCGGATCTGCGAGAAATGGCGCGTGAAGAAATTGCTGCCGCTGAAGAGCGCCAGGAAAAGCTGGAACTGGATCTACAAAAGCTACTGCTTCCGAAAGATCCCAACGATAATCGCAATATTTATCTTGAAATCCGCGCTGGCACCGGCGGCGATGAGGCGGCTATTTTCTCTGGCGACCTGTTCAGAATGTACAGTCGATACGCCGAGCGTCGCCGCTGGCAAGTCGAAATTCTCAATAAAGCCGAAGGCGAACACGGCGGATTCAAAGAAATTATCGTCCGCATTGCCGGTGAGGGCGCTTATTCCCGCCTGAAATTCGAATCCGGCGCCCACCGTGTGCAACGGGTGCCGGAGACCGAGTCACAAGGCCGTATTCATACTTCTGCCTGTACCGTGGCAATCTTGCCTGAAGTCGATGAAATCGATGAAATCGCGATTAACCCTGCTGATTTAAAAGTGGATACTTTTCGCTCCTCGGGAGCCGGTGGACAGCACGTTAATACCACTGATTCCGCCATTCGTATCACTCATCTGCCGACGGGTATTGTGGTCGAATGTCAGGAAGAACGCTCGCAACACAAGAACCGCGCCAAAGCCATGTCTGTTTTACAATCCCGGATCATGGCGGCTCAAGTTGAAAAACAACAATCAGAACAAGCCGAAACCCGTCGGCTTTTAGTTGGCAGCGGCGACCGAAGTGAACGTATTCGGACCTATAACTACCCTCAAGGCCGAATAACTGATCATCGCATCAACCTGACCCTGTACAAACTTAATGAGATTATGGCGGGTAGTCTGGAAGAGGTCATTGAGCCATTGATTAATGAATACCAAGCTGATCAACTGGCCCTGCTTGCTAAAGACGAGTAAAGATCACGTTGCCAACCAGTCTCGAACGGGCAAGAACGTTTCATAAAGTTGAGCTTCAGGGGTACCCGGCTCGGGTGCCCAATGATAACGCCACTTAACCAGTGGCGGCATCGACATTAATATGGATTCGGTGCGGCCGCCAGACTGAAGTCCAAATAAGGTGCCCCGATCATAGACAAGGTTAAACTCAACATAACGACCGCGTCGGTAACATTGAAAATCTCGCTCACGCTCGCCATAAGGTAGTGTCATTCGACGTTTTACGATCGGTTGGTAAGCTTTAATATAACTATCGCCAACGGCTTTGATGAAATCAAAACTTCGCACAAAGCCCCACTGATTCAAATCATCAAAAAAGATCCCGCCGATGCCGCGCGCCTCATCACGATGTTTCAGATAAAAATAGCTGTCACACCATTTTTTAAACTCTGAATACACCTCTTCTCCAAATGGCTGACAGGCCTGAGAGGCGGTCTGATGCCAGTGCCGCGCATCTTCTTCAAACCCATAATAAGGCGTTAAATCGTAACCACCGCCGAACCACCAAATGGGTGGCTCATTGTCTTTCTCTGCCAGAAAAAAACGCACATTGGCATGTGAAGTGGGCACATAGGGGTTTAATGGATGCATGACTAATGACACCCCCATTGCCGTAAAACGTCGTCCTGCGAGTTCCGGACGCGAGGCTGAGGCCGAAGCAGGCAAGGCATCGCCAAAAATTTCTGAAAAATTTACACCACCTTGCTCAAACACTTCCCCGCCCTGCATCACACGAGTTCGACCACCGCCACCAGCTGGGCGTTGCCAAGCGTCTTCTACAAACCGGCCTTGACCATCTGTTTTTTCTAACTCATTACAAATATTATCTTGTAATGACAGTAAGTATTCACGTACTAATTTTAAGTTCGGTTCTGTCATCGTAAAACGGCTCCCGTTTTCGCATCCCGAATCGTGCTAGGACGCAGCTGACCGCCACAGGGGCCAGCCAGAATATAGTCAAGTTTGGGCAGTTGCCAACGCACCTGATAACCGGTTTTTACTGGCTCACGTCCCGTTAAATTGGCACTGGTAGAGACCAGTGGTTTACCAAATGCCCGGCACAAACTCGCCGCCAAAGGATGATCCGTTACCCGCACGGCTAATGTGTCTCGCCCCCCGCTAAGTAGCGGATTGATGTCTGGTCTGGCAGGAACTAACCACGTATTTGGACCCGGCCAACTGGACATAACCTGCTGCAACATTGCTGCAGGCAGTGGCAAGATATAGTCCTGCAATTGATTAAAATCAGCACTGATCAGGATCAAACCTTTATCAAAAGGGCGTTGTTTAATTTGCAACAACTCGAGCAAGGCTATTTCATCGTCTGGATCACAGCCCAAGCCATAAACCGCCTCAGTGGGATAGGCAATAACGCCGCCGGCTTGCAGGGCCTTGACTGCTTGTCGAACTCGAAAACCGGTAAAAGACTTTTTTTGCATAATCGCGCCCTTTTATCTTTTTTTAAGACATTTCACGCCTATTTTTAATCATTTTCTCAATTATCGGCATGATAATAACCCGCATCGCTTCCGCCATCAGTGGCCCCGGCACCACCAGCGAGTTGGCAGAAGTTTGTCGTGCAGACGGTATCGCTGACAAGTACAAGCCCATCTCTAGCGGAGGGGTTTGAAAGCCAATCACACACAAACTTTCTTCTGCAGCCGGAATAGCCGGCACCGCAAAAGGATTGGCCGTATCAACCAAAGGTAACCTTTGAAAATTAATATGGGTTCGAGAAAATTGCGGCGTGATATAGCGAATATAATCCGGCATGCGTTTTTCAATAATGTCAGCAACATCCTGTTGTGAGTAGCCACGATTTAAACAATCACGCTGGATTTTTTGTACCCACTCCAAATTAATTACTGGCGCCACACCAATAAGTAAATCAGCAAACTGCGCGATATTCACTAAATCGGTTACCGCCGCACCATGAAGCCCTTCATAAAACAGTAAATCAGTTGCTGGTGGGACAGACTGCCATGAGGTGAATTGGCCTACCGGTGAGCCGAGTTGAGCTGCTTCTGCCGCATCATGGACATAATGTCGATACTGGCCTTGACCCGATGCGGCATAATTGGCAAACAAGCTTTCGAGTGACACCAAATCATTGGCCTGTGGACCAAAATGGGTCAATGTCCAACCGGCTTGTGCAGCATGTTCGACCGCCGCTTGCATCGATTGCCTGTCGTAGCGATGAAAACTGTCGCCTTGAATCATCACAGCATCGAGATGTAACTGAGCAAAAATATCGGCAAAGGTTTGCTTAACGGTTGACGTGCCCGCCCCCGAAGACCCGGTTACCGCAATGATCGGGTGGGCAACAGACATACGCGTACCTCCCAAGCAGACGAATTAATTATCCGGCTGCTCCCTTGCCACCGCGCGATAACCAATATCACGACGAAAATACGCATCCTGCCAATGAATCATGTCTAATGCGTCATAGGCATTATGCTGTGCTTCGGAAACAGACTTGCCCAGTGCTGTGACACACAAAACACGCCCTCCTGCCGTGACAACCGCCCCCCCCTGTTGCTGTGTACCAGCATGAAACACTTTGGCCGAGGTTGCAGCAGCTAAATCCAGACCGGTTATCACATCGCCTTTACGATAAGTATCCGGGTATCCACCAGCAGCCATCACCACTCCAATGGCAGCCCGCTCATCCCATTCAGCGGAAACCGTGTCCAGTTTCTTATCAAGCGCGGCTAAACACAACATAGCCAGATCAGATTTTAGGCGCATCATAATTGGCTGCGTCTCTGGATCACCAAACCGGCAATTGAACTCTACGACTTTCGGCGCACCCAGACTATCAATCATCAATCCAGCATATAAAAACCCGGTGTAAGGTCGGCCATCAGCAGCCATACCACGCACTGTTGGATATATGACTTCGTCCATAATGCGTTGAAAAACCGCATCAGTGACGACTGGAGCGGGAGAATAAGCCCCCATCCCGCCGGTATTTGGCCCTTTATCACCATCATCCCGGGGTTTGTGATCCTGTGAGGTGGCAAGAGGTAAAACATTGTTGCCATCCACCATAACAATAAAACTGGCCTCTTCCCCAGTCATGAAATCTTCAATCACAACACGGCTGCCGGCCTCACCAAATTTGTTCCCTGACAACATATCTTCAACAGCCGCGATTGCCTCTGCTTCCGTTTGCGCAACAATCACCCCTTTGCCAGCCGCTAAGCCATCCGCTTTCACAACAATTGGGGCGCCTTGCGTTTCAATATATTTTGTCGCGGAATGCACCTCTGTAAACACCTGATAGGATGCCGTTGGAATATGATGACGGGCCAAAAAATCTTTGGTAAAACTCTTTGAGGCTTCAAGCTGTGCTGCCGCTTGTGTTGGCCCAAAACAGCGCAAATTCGCATTTTGAAATGCATCAACAACACCGGCAACCAAGGGGAGCTCAGGCCCAACGACCGTCAGATCAATCGCTTCTTGTTGAGCAAAAGCCACTAAGTCTGAAATGCCATCAACGGCAATCGGCACATTTTGAATACCCGGCTCTGCGGCAGTGCCCGGATTACCCGGCGCCACAAATACAGTTTCGCATTGCGCCGACTGACTCAGCTTCCAGGCCAGCGCATGCTCACGACCACCATTACCAATTACCAATATTTTCATTGCCTGAACCACTTTCCGGAAAGCCGCTTATGATACCGCAGCGCTAGTCATAACCAAAGCCTGAATACAATTGCAATGAATGCAAAAAACACCGTTTTCAGCATAAATAAATCGGCGTGATCAGCATAGCCTCACAATCAAAAAACAATAAAATTACACTCGGCAAATTCCCATCGCGTCAGTGTTAGTGTATGATCCGCCCCTTGCTGCCCGGGTGGTGAAATTGGTAGACACAAGGGACTTAAAATCCCTCGCCTTTAAAAGCGTGCCGGTTCGAGTCCGGCCCCGGGCACCATCAAATGCAAAAAAGCCTCAACGCGGAAACGTGTTGGGGCTTTTTTTGTGTCTGGCTTTTCGTCACTCTGGTGTGTTCTTCAAGCAGGACTCGGCTAAAACTTCCCGACCACAGAAGTGCTATAGTTCTGATTACTATGAATTTCTCAACATCTGAAAAAGTCATACTCGCCTTTACCGCATTTTATACCACTGCTTTTGCGGTGTTTTTTATTGGTGAAGTCAATATTGAGTTCATTGCTTACGTCGTTGTCATCATCTTCATATTTGTGCTGCTATATGGCACGCTCGATAAAACGAAAATCCCCGCCCCGATTTTGGCTGGCATCTCGCTATGGGGGCTGCTGCATATGCTAGGCGGCAGTGTTCAAACAGCAGATGGTGTGCTTTACGCGTGGAAAATCTTCCCTTTCTTTGATGGTGGTGGCGAATTTTACATTCTTAAATTTGACCAAGTTGTCCACGCCTATCTGTATGCCATCATCGCCCTTTTATTCCTTCACTTACTGCGTAATTACTTCGGCAATAAACATAGTCAGCTGCTTATTGGCTTCATTGCGATCATGGCTGCGTTAGGTGTCAGTGCTGTCAATGAAATGCTCGAGTTTATTGCCGTTTTAACAGTGCCTGATAATGGCGTCGGCGGTTATCACAATACCTTGCTGGATATTGTTTTTAACTTTGCCGGGGCCTTGTTTGCTGTACTGGGATTTTACCTGTGGCATCACATTTTAGAGCGAGATGCTTAGCTTTTAGCCTCCTTATCAAACACCTGTCGCACATAAAAATACACATAGTCCAAAACCGAGCACGGCCAATCTCAGCGTAATGCCCACCTGAATAACAACACGCTTATCCAACCAAGCATTTGCCGTCACATAACAGGCGAAAGTTAAGCAATACAGACCGTATTTCGTCCTTGATTTTTGGCTTTATACAGTGCTTTATCCGCTTCTCCTAACAAAGCCTCAGGCGGGATATCGGCCTGCACATTATCGAACTTGAATGAAGCGACGCCGCAACTGATGGTAACGACGTCACTATTTTTATTTTCTTCATGCATGATCTTGGCATCAGCAACCTGCACTCTTAATTGCTCTGCAATACGAAACGCACTATGTTCATCTGTCGCCGGCAAAATAACGACAAACTCTTCGCCGCCATACCGGGCCAAAACATCGCCAGAACGTTTGATATTTTTACGCAAAATATCCACCACTCGTCTGATACAGTCATCGCCGGCAAGGTGTCCGTAATGATCGTTATAAATTTTAAAATAATCGATATCGATCATGAGAATAGATAAGTCATCCTGTTCACGCTTCGACCGAAAAAATTCTTCTTTATAACGTTCGTCAAATGCCCGCCGATTGTAGACCCCCGTCAATCCATCCCGCAGTGCAATCTCTTGCTGGACTTTGAGCCTGGATTCAATTCGAATCGCCCAATACAACAGGCTCTCGACAACTAAAAAACCCAAGATGGCTAACAAAATATTGAACTGATTACTCCGATGAAATTCGGCAAGCTCATCATCTGCAGGTGTCCAAACCAGAATCGTACCAATGGGGTTTCGTTCAGGATCAACAGACCCTAGATAATCAATTAACGGAAAACTGGTCATGGCATAAGCCTTGTTATTAACCAGAATCAGTTTGGTTGCCATATCACCCAATAACTGGGATGCATTGGTTTGATTAAGCATGTTATTAATTTGTTGCTCATTTGTTGACGCCTCCAACAAATGGTTTTTTATCACCAACTTGGTTTTGACATAGTCTTTTAAAAAGTCTGGCCACATGGTTTCTTCGGCGTGAGCCATGGTCATTAAGACTGCAAATTCGGCGTTCAAAACCGATTTCAAATCATCCAGCATCAGATTAAAGGAGGTGCCGGCCTCTAGCGCCCCGACATGATGTCTGTCAGCAAAGACATTTTCTCGATAAAAAACCGGAACCACACCGCGAATACCAGCATAAACACGGCCAGACTCGAAACCGCTTGAGGGGATTTGTTCAGTATTGGTTGCCACAACGCTATGACGAATTTCAGACAGATCATCACCAAACTTTTCCGGCTTGTGTACCCGCAGAAAAGAAATATCGATCGGTAGATGAAAATGCAGTTGACGTACCTTAAAGTCTTTTCTTAGCGCTTGCCAGCCCCGCTCAACAACCGCATACAGCTGGGAACGAATTTCAGCTGCAGTCTCACCGCCAGGTCCTCCGCCTTCTGCTTCAACAGCAACTTTACCTTGGTGGAATAGTGTTGTGACTTCTTGATCATTAGCAATGTAGGTTGCTGTCTGCAACATAAAGCTGCTGAGCTGATCCAGGGTAATCTGATAGGCATGCCGAAGTTGTTCACCTCGCTGCGAAAGCGTTTCATGCAGAGCATCTTTGGAGGCGGTGTAATTAGTCCAAACAAACAAACCATCAAAAATGAGGATCACTAACGTTACAAAAAGAAAGATATTTTTCTTGTCTTTTCTCATCTCTGCATCACAGATTAAAGGAGAAAATGAGCGTTACTCAGCACTCACTTTTAGAACTACCTTACCCTAATTTGCACGATTATAGCCATTGATAGCTTAGCGAAATCATCATCAGGAAAAGTTTGCTACCGGCAAGAGTTTTGCATCATCTTGTTTTTAGATATGATGATGCAAAAATTCACAGGAATGACCTGCTTGTAATCATGCGGCGCCCGTTTTTTTCATCACTTCTGTATGGCTTGTTAATACTGTCTTTGTTGCTTTCCGGCGCACAGGCACAGATTCAGTTCATGCCTGTAAGCACTGCCCATGAAACAATGTCAGATTGTGATGAAGATCATGCCATGCCGATGAACCCCCAACATGACCATGATTGCGGTGATCAGTGCGATTGTTACTTTGCACACACGAGTGTTGCGCTCTCACCGTTGCCTGTCACACCATTTAAACAGCCGACTTCTCAGTACCTGAGCGGGCAGCGCGATACGCTGCATCCTTCCCCTCCGAATAGCATAGACCGCCCCCCACGCAGCTAGATCTTCAATTCAACCTTTGCATTGCTCGAGTGGCAATGCCGATTTGTTTTATTGAGGATAGATTATGTTTTTATCTTTACGCATGCTGACAGGTCTACTGATCTGTTTGATGGCGACCACTGCCATCGCCAAAACCACGGAATATCATCTGGTCGTGGCTTATCAAACTGTGAACGTGACCGGTAAATCGGTACAAAAAATTGCCGTCAACGGTCAGATCCCGGGCCCGGTACTGAATTTTACCGAAGGGGATACGGCTATTATTCACGTTGAAAACAAGCTGGACCAACCCACATCTGTGCACTGGCATGGCTTATTATTGCCACCAGAGATGGATGGCGTACCGGGGCTGGGCGGTTTCAAAGCCATTCCGGCTGGCGAAACCTTTACCTACCAGTTTGATCTGCGCCAGAACGGGACATACTGGTATCACGCGCACAGCGGTACGCAAGAACAGGAAGGGCATTATGGTGCTTTGATAGTCCATCCCGCCCCGGATCCAAAAATTCAGGCTGACCGCGACTATGTGATTGTCCTGTCGGACTTTAGTGAGGAAACCGGACAACAGATTCTGGCTAATCTTAAAAAAAGTCCGCATTACTACAATTATACCCAGCGTACCGTTGGTGATTTTATGCGGGATGTCGACCAACATGGCTGGTCATCCGCATGGCAAACCATTAAAAACTGGGGCTCGATGCGGATGTCGCCAACCGATTTGGCAGATGTTGGCTATGATGCTTTTTTATTAAACGGCCATACCCATGAGCAAAATTGGACCGGCCTCTTCTCCCCTGGTGAACGCATTCGGTTACGATTTATTAATGCTTCGGCCATGTCATTCTACGATGTCCGAATCCCGGGATTAAAAATGACCGTCGTTCAGGCGGATGGCCGTTATGTCGAGCCAGTCACCGTCGATGAGTTTCGGTTTGGTGTTGCCGAGACTTACGATGTCATCGTCACGCCAACATCGGAAACGGCTTACACCATTGCTGCCGAATCGATTGATCGAACCGGTTTTGCCACGGGCACACTCGCGCCCCACCTAGGAATGCGTGGTGAAATGCCAGCACATCGGCCCCGCAGTCTGCTGACCATGGCCGATATGGGACACCATCATGGTAGTCACGGTCATCATGTGGTGTCTCATAATCAAGATGATCTCCCACCGAGTGGCTGGGCTGAAGCCGGCACCCCTATCGGCCATAAAGCACTGCAGTATGCGGATTTACGAGCGCTTGAACCGCAGGAGGATATTCGGCCGCCGAGTCGAGAAATTGAAATCGTGCTGGGCGGCAATATGCAACGTTACATCTGGACCCTGAACGATAAAAAGTTTACCGATGCCGATTTTGAACCCATTCAATTGCAATACGGTGAACGGGTGCGGCTGGTGTTTATTAATGAAACCATGATGGCACACCCCATGCACCTGCATGGCATGTTTGTGCAACTGGATAATGGTCAGCCAGCGGCCACAATGCCGGACAAACATACCGTCAATGTGCCACCCGGAGAGCGTTATGCCGTTTTGCTCACCGCAGATGAGCCAGGCGAATGGGCATTTCATTGTCATCTTTTGTATCACATGTCATCCGGCATGATGTCTCAAGTTATCGTTGCCGAATATGGTACTGACCTCATTTCACCGGCGAGCAATCATGGAGCGCACCATGATCATCATTAAACCTCTATCAATGTGTATTTTGGCGACGGTATTTAGCTTGTTTGGTCTAGCCGTCAACGCCGATGCACTGCATGACGATCATGGCGGCGCGCTTTATCATGCCTTGTGGTTGGAGCTTCAACGGGGTAATGACCAAAGTCACGTTGAATGGCAAGGCTGGTCAGGAGGCGATACGCATAAGCTCTGGCTACAAGGGGAGACAGAAAGTCATGATGGCAAACTGGAATCCAGTGAAATCTGGTTCATGTATAGTCGCCACGTCGCCGCCTTCTGGGATTTTCAAATCGGCTTACGCCATGATACGCAGCCAACTTCAACCAGCTACGCCACGCTGGGCTTCAACGGATTGGCACCATACTTGTTTGTCACCCAGAGCCATGTTTTTGTCAGTGAACAGGGGGATGTCAGCGCGCGTCTGGAACAAAAAAACCACCTGTTATTTACGCAGCGTTTTGGTATTGAACCCTATTACCAGCTTGATTTTAGCGCGCAGGATGTGCCTGAAAACGACTTGGGTAGCGGGTTAAATCAGGGTGAACTTGGTATTAAGTTGTTTTATGAAATTCACCGCAAACTCGTGCCTTATCTCGACCTGAACTACACACGTAAATTTGGCCAAACGGCTGATTACGCCAAACAACATGATGCTGAAACAGCCGATTGGACCGTCTCATTAGGTATTAGCCTGCTATTCTGAACGAGACCAGCACCAAGGCTTGCCGATGATGCAGCCTTGGTGCATTTCTACCCCGTATTTAATAACCGGCAAACTCCGTGTGGTAGTCATCAATCAAATCTGCCTGCATATCCTGAAAATCGATGTCGCTCATTCGCATTTGCGTTAGTACGAATTCGCGGGCAGTCGGCCACTCTGTATCCGTTTTGCCATACTTATACTGAGTGGCCACCGCCGAAGCCATTTTCATCAGCGCAAACACATTTTTTGCATCAATAGTGGGGCTTGCTTCTGTTAAATACTCTGGATCATGATGCCGCAAGATCAACTCGCAAAGCGTGGCCGGTAAATGCCAGGATTTGGCAATGAAATAGCCGACTACGGCATGATTGGTTCGATAATGCCCCTCTTCCACCTCGGTAAACTTATGCTGGCTGGCATGATTGGCTTCGAACAAGACCTGACGATAGTCCTGAAATTTAATTGACATAACGGGGATGCCGCAGTCGCGAAACAGGCATAAGGCATATAACAAATCAACATCAACTTGACGATTAAGTCGAAGATAATCCACCACCAATCGCGACATGGTGGCAACCTCCATGGTGTTATCCCAGAATTTTTCCAGTGATATGGAGGCTTTGCCTTTCACCGCATGCCTCAACGCAAAATAGTTCACCAATACCTGAATCCGTTTGGTGCCCAGCATCACCACCGCTTGCCGAATATCCGATAATTTTCGGGGTAGACCGAACATAACCGAATTGACCGTTTTTAAAACCAATGCCGACAAAGCGACATCACGGCTAATGACTTCCGCAATATCTGCTGAGTCTGCATCCGGTTTATCCAAGGCCTGATTGATTGCCAACAAAATATCCGGTTTCGGGGGAATATCGAACTGTAGCTTTGGATCCTCAGGTGGCAGGTTATTCTCAGACATAAGCTTCCGTGGGTCAGGTTAAATTATGGTAAACATAAACGGCTAAAGACCGTTCAGCAATAAATTGTCGTCTTGCCTCGCCTATACAATACCGTTTTTCGTTGAATCTCCCTATCAATCTTTAACAATTCAAGTCGATGAACTTATGGCCAAACCGCAGACTCCTAGAAGGTCAAGCCTAATCAAAAAGGAGAATTATCATGTTTTCCCGCCGTCAATTTGTTCGTGCCAGTGCCGCTGCCGCTGGCAGCTTGTTGGTATCGCCTTTTCTGTCATCCAATTATGCGGTGGCAGCGGATGCCAAGCTACCGCCATTACCGGGACCATTACTGCAAAGACCGATCCCTTCAACTGGTGAAATGATCCCCATCATTGGGTCAGGTACATCAGGTAGTTTTAATGTCCCTGTTGGTTCCGATGAATACGAAAATTTACGTCACGTTACCAAGGCATTTTTTGCAGCTGGCGCAACCATCTTTGACACCTCCCCCAATTATGGCAATGCCGATACAGTACTGGGAGAGATTCTTCATCAAGATGGCTGGCGCGAGCAGACCTTTCTGGCCACAAAAATTGCTGCAGATAATCGGCAAATGGCCGAACAACAATGGCGGGAATCACAACGTCGGTTGCACACCGATTCGGTCGAACTATTGCAAGTACATAACCTGCGTGACTGGAAAACACAGCTCAAATTCGCAAATGAATTAAAAGCGTCGGGAAAAACCAAATATGTTGGCGTCACGCATTATCTGGAAAGCGGTTTGTCAGAAATGACACACATCCTGAACACCGAGCCGCTCGATTTCATTCAAATTCATTATTCTGTCAATGCCCCTGAAGCGGCAGAAACCGTTCTACCGCTGGCTCAGGAAAAAGGGGTTGCCGTATTAATCAATCGGGCTTTTGATGATGGCCGGTTATTTGGCGTCGTTAAAAACCAACCATTACCAGATTGGGCTGCAGAGGTTGAGGTACAAACCTGGGCGCAATTATTTCTTAAGTTTGCACTCAGCCATCCTGCCGTCACAGCGGTGATTCCAGCGACCAGTAAATTAAAGCATCAAGTTGATAATCTGGGAGCGGGCACAGGTCCCATGCTAAATGCCGCACAACAGCAACAACTAATCACGCTGTTTCGTTAATGGGTGACGCATTTTGCAAACTAAACTGAGTCAGTTTTTTAACGTTGACGCGCAGGAGCTACCCGCCGTTCTAGTCGGTATTCTGATGTTTTTCCTGCTATTTACCGGCTATTTTTTATTACGTCCGGTACGTGAAACAATGGGTATTGCCGGTGGCGTTGATAACTTGCAATGGTTATTCACGGGGACGTTTTTAGCGACACTTGCTGCCTTACCCTGTTTTGGCTGGTTGGCTTCGCGAGTTCCCAGAAGACAAATTCTGCCTTGGTTGTATGGCTTTTTTGCGTTGAATCTGGTCGCTTTTGCAGTGCTGTTTCAAGGGCAGGAGAGCCCCGTCTGGGCAGCGCGAAGTTTTTATATCTGGCTATCCGTATTTAATTTAATGGCCATTTCGCTGGCCTGGAGCATTCTGGCCGATATATTTAACCCCGATGAAGCCAAACGACTGTTTGCGATGATTGCAGGTGGGGCCAGTCTTGGCGGTTTAACCGGGCCTGTTCTTGGCATTTTGCTGGTCACGCCACTTGGCCATAGCGGTCTCGTGTTAATCAGCGCCGGATTGTTGCTCGCCAGCGCTGCCTCAGCAATCTGGTTGCGACGCTGGCGAGATCGTCACCCGCTAGCCGAGATCTATCAAATCAATGCCGATCAGCAAGGCAAAAACCCGCTTGGCGGCAATCCGTTTTCAGGCGCTGGCCATGCGTTCAAATCGCCTTTTTTGCTGGGTATTATTGTGTTTGTCCTGCTACTGGCGAGTGTCAGTACCTTCCTGTATTTCGAGCAAGCCAGACTGGTTGCTGAGAGGTTTCCTGATCCCGTTCAGCAAACACAGGTGTTCGGTGTTATCGATACCGTTGTACAGACATTGGCCATTATCACTCAGCTGCTGATAACGGGGCATCTGGCACGCCGCTTTGGTGTGACGGTGCTGCTGGTTGCTGTGCCCATCATAGTCGCATTTGGTTTTTTGTGGCTGGCTTTCGCACCGGTATTTGCCATTTTGGCGGTGGTCATGGTGGCGCGCCGTTTTGGTGAATATGCGCTGGTCAGACCCGGCCGCGAAATGCTGTATACCGCTGTTCCTGATGCGGACAAGTATAAAGCCAAAAACTTCATTGATACGGTTGTCTACCGAGGTGGCGACGCGATCAGTGGCTGGGTAAAGCGGGGCATCGATTTGCTGGCGGAAAATCCCAGTGTTGCGATGTTGCTGGGCAGTGTGCTGGCGGCTGTCTGGGCATTCACCGGCTGGCTGCTTGGCCGGGCCTACCGAGTTCGATTACTGCAAAAGCCATCCGAAGAGAGTTAAGCGGTTTCGGCCAGTTTACCGATATCGAAGTGATCAAACTGCTGGCTTATGTCTGCCAGATTTTGCTGTACATAATCATAAAATGCTTGCGCCACCGGGCTGAGATGCTTTCCTTTTGGGTGCACCAAACACCAACTACGCCGTAAATTAAAATCCTTGATCGGAATTGGTCTGAGCAAACCGCTTTGCAGCTCCGCCACCACGCTTAGTTGGGGGACTACCGCAACGCCAAGACCGGCCATCACGCCCTGCTTTAAGGTTTCGATGGATCCCATTTCCATCATTGGTCGCGCCGTTAAATGCCGCTGTTGGCAATATTGTTCTAATGCCAACCGGCTACCTGACCCTGCTTCGCGCATTAATAGTGGCTGCTGGACAAACTGTCGCAAACTAATGGGCTTGCGGCTATCCAACGGGTAATCCGCCCCCATGACCGGGATTAAGGCATTATCCAAAAACGGTAAAATACTCAAGGGCTTATCTGTCGGCACCAGCCCCATGATGACCAGATCATCACGATTTCTCGTCAATCCCTCAATGGCACCGGCACGATTAACCACCCGTAGTGAGGCACGAACGCCCGGGTACAATTGTAAAAATCCTTTTAGGATGTGCGGGACAACATATTGTGCCGTATTAACCAAACACAAATTTAATTCGCCCGCTAGTTGACCGCGCAGCGCTTGTAATTCGCTTTGCAAATTACCGAGCTGCTCAAACAGACCTCGCACTGTTTCTGCCAGCTTTTCGCCAGCGGGGGTCGAATAGAGTTTACGCCCCACATATTCGAAAAGCGGGGCTTCAACCGCTTCTTCAAGCTTGCGGATTTGTGAACTAACCGCGGGCTGGGTCAGGCCAAGCGCCTCTGAGGCACGTCGATAGCCACGGTGATGATAAACCGCATGGAAAACCTGTAATTGCCGGAATGTCAGCCGGTTAAGTAATTGTTGTAAATTAAGTGACATCGACACTTCTCTCTTATTGATAATTTATAACTTATCATTAAACAAAATTTTATCAATTTTTAATTATATCGAGACTGATTTACGCTTTTGTCATTCGTTCAGGAGCTCGTCATGCTGAAAAAAGTCTTGATTGCCAATCGCGGTGAAATTGCAGTCCGTATCATTCGTGCCTGTGCCGAGATGGGCATTCGTTCGGTTGCGGTTTATACCGATGCAGATAAATACAGTCTGCATGTTAAACGTGCCGATGAAGCCCACTCGTTAGGGGATGATCCCGTCGCTGGTTACTTGGATCCGTTACGGATTGTTAATCTCGCACTGCAAACTGGCTGTGATGCGATTCACCCTGGCTATGGTTTTTTGTCTGAAAATGCCCGTTTCGCTGAATTGTGCGAACAATATGGCGTGACATTTATCGGACCAAAATCATCCGTTATTCAACAAATGGGCGATAAAACTGCAGCGCGCGATAGTATGCGTGCTGCCGGGGTTCCCATTACGCCTGGCTCTGATGGCAATCTTGCCAATCTGGATGAGGCCATCGCCTTGGCAACCGAAATCGGTTACCCCGTGATGATTAAAGCGACGTCTGGTGGTGGTGGCCGTGGTATTCGGCGATGTGATTCGGAAGCAGAATTGCGACAACAATTTCCCCGGGTCATTTCCGAAGCAACCAAAGCATTCGGCAGCGCCGATGTCTTTCTTGAAAAATGTATCGTGAACCCGCGTCACATCGAGGTCCAAATCTTGGCGGACTCACAGGGCAATGTGATTCACCTTTATGAGCGGGACTGTTCGATTCAGCGACGCAACCAAAAACTGATTGAAATTGCGCCCAGTCCACAATTAACGCCTGAACAACGCGACTACGTTGGCGAGTTAGCGGTCAAAGCAGCAAAGGCCGTCGGTTACGAAAATGCCGGCACGGTCGAGTTTTTACTGACCGGTAATCAGGTGTATTTCATGGAAATGAATACCCGCATTCAAGTCGAACATACCATTACCGAACAAATTACCGGCGTCGATATTGTTCGTGAACAGCTTCGTATTGCCAGTGGTCTATCCTTGAGTTATCGCCAGCAAGATATTCAATATCGTGGCTTTGCATTGCAGTTTCGTATCAATGCCGAAGATCCTAAGAATGACTTTTTACCGAGTTTCGGGCGTATTACTCACTACTATGCGCCTGGCGGGCCCGGTGTTCGGATTGATACGGCGATCTACACGGGGTATCAGATTCCCCCGCATTTTGATTCCATGTGCTTAAAACTCGTCGTCTGGGCACTCAATTGGGAAGATGCAGTTGATCGTGGCCAGCGCGCACTCGACGATATGCGTCTGCATGGGATTAAAACCACGGCCACCTATTACCAACAAATTCTAAATCACCCGGATTTTCGTCAGGGCCACTTTGATACCAGCTTCGTCGCCGGTCATCCGGAACTGTTGAATTATTCTGAAAAACGTCATCCCAGTGCGGTGGCACTTGCCATTGCCACCGCACTGGCTGCCCATGCTGGCTGGTGATTGCCCCCATAATCCAGAGAGAACTTGTCATGAAAAAAATTGAAGTCACCGATGTTATTTTGCGGGATGCGCATCAGTCTCTTATTGCCACCCGTATGCGAACTGAAGACATGCTGCCTATCTGCGACAAATTGGATAAGGTCGGCTACTGGTCCTTAGAAGTCTGGGGTGGTGCCACCTTTGATGCCTGTGTTCGCTTTTTAAAAGAAGATCCGTGGCAACGGTTACGTGATCTTCGTCAAGCGTTGCCTAATACCCGCCTGCAAATGCTATTGCGAGGTCAGAACCTGCTCGGTTATCGACATTATGCAGATGATGTTGTGCGCGCTTTTGTTGGCAAAGCCGCTGAAAATGGCATTGATGTATTCCGGGTATTTGATGCGCTCAATGATCTTCGAAACCTTGAAACCGCCATGTCAGCCGTCAAGGACAGCGGCAAACATGCACAAGGCACGCTGAGCTATACCACCAGCCCGGTTCATACACCAGAGCGGTTTGTTAGCCTGGCCAAATCTCTGCGCGAGATGGGCGCCGATTCGATTGCGATTAAAGATATGGCGGGTTTGCTGGCCCCATACCCAACCTATGATTTGGTCAAAGCGATTAAGGCAGAGGTCGACTTGCCACTGGTGATTCATAGCCATGCAACGTCAGGCCTGGCAGCACAGTGTCAGATAAAAGCCATTGAAGCGGGGGTCGACCGTATTGATACGGCTATATCTTCTTTTGCCAATGGCACCAGCCACCCGGCCACTGAAGCCCAAGTTGCGATGTTGCGTGGGACGCCGTGGGATACCGGTCTCGATTTGCACCTGTTAACTGAAATTGCCGACTATTTTCGCGACGTTCGCAAAAAATACCATCAATTTGAAAGCGAATTTACCCGTGAAGACGTTATGGTTCAGGTCAGTCAAGTGCCAGGCGGCATGATGTCCAATCTGGCCAATCAACTCAAAGAACAGAATGCCTTGGACCGTATCCGTGATGTTTTCGACGAAATTCCCCGGGTGCGTGAAGATCTGGGTTACCCGCCACTAGTGACACCGACATCGCAAATTGTGGGTACGCAGGCGGTTTACAACGTCTTGGCTGGCGAGCGATATAAGACCATTACCAATGAAGTGAAGCGTTATCTGTCTGGTGGTTACGGGCAACCGCCCGCCAAGGTCAATGCCGACTTACAAAAACGTGCTATTGGCAACGGTGAGGTGATGGATTGTCGTCCGGCAGATTTACTGGTGCCAGAATTAACCAAGTTACGAGCGGAAATTGGGGATCTGGCCAGTTGTGAAGAAGATGTACTGACCTATGCCATGTTTCCCGACTTAGGCCGTGAGTTTTTACAGCAACGCAAAGAGGGCACTTTGAAACCGGAGCCACTGCTGCCGGCAAGCGAAAACACGGTTCGTCAGAATGAGGCGGTGGCCACCGAGTTCAAAGTTGATGTGCATGGTGAAACCTACGAGATTGCCATTACCGGGGTTGGTGATGTCGGTGGCGGCAAGCGCAAAGTCTATTTGTCATTGGACGGCATGCCTGAGGAAGTGACGTTTGAAGCCTTGAATGAATATGTCAATCAAGGTGGGGGTGGTAGACAAAAAGCCACTGAGCCTGGGCATGTCAGCCCACCATTACCGGGCAATGTTGTCGATGTATTGGTTAACACTGGTGATAAGGTCACAAGTGGTCAGGCATTGATGGTGATTGAAGCCATGAAAATGGAAACCGAATTACTGGCCAAAATTGATGGCACTATCAGTGAAATCAATGTTGCCAAAGGCGATCGTGTCACCCCGGGTGAAGTGTTAATGACTATCACCAGCTAGCGCCGCCGGCCTTTTTGGATAAAGGCATAAGACTTGCAGACTTAATGCCTGTCAATCAGGCATATCAGAGAGCGCAGGTATGGTTAATTTATGGCAACACTACGATCCGGGTCATTTTCATGATGAATTAATGGTCGATGGACACCAGCCTAGAACTTTTAGTTATCGTTTGTTGGATCATTTGCGATCCATGAAAAATGAGGCGTTCAGACAGCGTGTGGCCGAGTCTGAAATCGAAATATTGGAACGTGGCATCACCTTTACCATTTACTCTGATGCCGGCAATATTGATCGCGCCTGGCCGTTCGATATTATTCCGCGGGTGTTGTCCAAACAGGAATGGGACTGCACCGAAAAGGGGCTCGTGCAACGTATTCGTGCTTTAAACCGGTTCATCGATGATATCTATAACGAGCAACACATCATTCGTGATGGCGTCATACCCGCGGAGACCGTTTTCAAATCCAAAGGTTACCGGCCAGAATGCCAAGGGATGAAGCCAGCTTATGGCGTGTGGGCTCATATTTGCGGATCCGATCTGGTTCGTGATGATACCGGAACACTTTATGTTCTTGAGGATAACCTGCGCGTCCCTTCCGGTGTGGCTTACATGTTGGAAAACCGTAAAACGACCAAACGGGTACTGCCGGAACTGTTTAAACGCCTGAATATCAGCCCGGTCAATGATTATCCCGCCCAACTCGCCAGTATGCTGCGCTCGCTGCGACCCGATTTAGCGAATCCGACCATGGCGTTATTAACGCCCGGCATTTTCAATTCAGCTTATTTCGAACATGCTGCGCTCGCCCAACAAGCGGGGCTGATTCTGCTTGAGGGCGCCGATCTGATCGTGGGTCAGGATGGCTTTGTTTATATGAAAACCATCCACGGCCTGGAGCGGGTTGATGTCATTTATCGACGAATTGATGACGACTTTATTGATCCACAGGTTTTTCGTGCGGATTCCACCTTGGGCATCCCCGGCATTATGCAGGCCTGGCGCGATGGCAAGGTGGCTATTGCCAACGCACCGGGCTGTGGCGTTGCTGATGATAAAGTGATTTATGCGTACGTGCCGGACATGATCCGCTACTACCTCAACGAGCCCCCGATCTTGCCAAATGTGCCTACCTGGCTGTGTAGTAACGCCAGCGATCTGGAACATGTATTAGCTAATCTGCCGGAACTGGTTGTCAAACCCGCCAACGAGTCTGGGGGGTATGGCATGCTGGTTGGCCCACACAGCAGTGCTGATAAAATTGCTGAGTTTCGGCAATTAATTGTCGATAATCCAACCAATTACATTGCCCAACCCACCTTGAAACTGTCTGTTTCACCGACTTTTTGTGGTGATAAAGTTGCGCCCCGCCACGTCGATTTAAGGCCTTTTATTCTTTCCGGTAAAAACCACTACGTCACCCCCGGTGGTCTGACCCGGGTGGCTCTAGTCGAAGGCTCACTGGTGGTCAATTCTTCTCAAGGTGGCGGCAGTAAAGATACCTGGATAATTGATGATAGCCCGATTTCAGGAGGGCATGACTGATGCTATCGCGAGCAGCAGAACGCGTTTACTGGTTAGCCCGATACTTGGAACGGGTAGAAAACACGACCCGACTTATTAACGTGCACACTGGGCTGATGATGGATTTACCGCGTGAAGCGGAAATAGGTTGGTTTACGCTGGTCAGTCTGTTTGATGGCGATGCTTTTTATCACGCCCGCCATCCCAAAATTAATGAAAATAACGTCATGCATTTTTTGCTGGCCGATACCGATAATCCCATGGCCTTAATCAATGCCTTGTCTGCACTTCGTGAAAATGCCCGTACCTCATTAGACTTATTACCTGAAGAAACCTGGGAACAGGTAAATGAACTGTATTTGCAGGTTAAAACTGAACTGCCGGCTTTATATAACCGGCGACGCCGTCAACACTTGCTGGTCGCCATCATGGAACGGTGTCAGACTATCTGGGGCATTATTGCCAATCATATGAGTCGGAATCATGCTTATTATTTTTTGCAAACA
Organism: Methylophaga frappieri; assembly: GCF_000260965.1. Lineage (NCBI taxonomy): Bacteria > Pseudomonadati > Pseudomonadota > Gammaproteobacteria > Thiotrichales > Piscirickettsiaceae > Methylophaga > Methylophaga frappieri. Next base: position 2,079,670 of record NC_017856.1, on the reverse strand, counting down.
GCCAAACATCTGGAGCGTACTGATATGACCAGTCGCATACTGGAAATGGCCTCTTTGCTGCTAAAAGATAATCGTGGCGATGATGTCCGGGCATTTGATGGTCTGCTGTGGACCCATTTACTGCGCTCACTGAGTGCATTGCAAATGTTTACTCAACAATATGGTTCCAACCTTGTCGCTGCGCAGGTCTTGGACTTTTTAACGCATGATGCCCACTTCCCGCGTTCACTGGCGTTTTCCCTGTCCAGTGTTGGTCACTCCCTGTCGGCGTTACCCGAACCAGACACCTTACTGGCCAGACAGCAAGCTCTGTTGGCAATTGTCGATGAGCTGGATTGTCGTGATATTCCTGCCGAAACCATTCACCAACAAATGGATACCCTGCAGGTGCAATTAGCCGATCTGAACCGGCTTATTAATCAGCAGTGGTTTTATCCGGATGCCTTTTAGTGAAACGGTTTTTTTGTCAATGTGGGCAGGAAATATTCTTTGAAAACAGCCACTGTAATCGCTGTGGCAGTTTGCTGGGATTCGATCCTGAACAGCGACAACTGTTGTCATTGACACCGAAGTCAAACGACGTATTTTCGACACAACAAGGTGACTTTAAGCGATGCCAGCTTCACACGGCACCTGTTCATTGTAACTGGCTGATACCGCTCAATTCACGCAACCAGCAGTGTGCCAGTTGCCGATTAACTCAGCTGATTCCGAATCAAAATACGCTGATCAATCAACGTCGATGGCAGGTGTTGGAATCAGCCAAACGGCGCCTTTTATACGGTTTATTGTCACTAAAACTGCCTGTTTTTGACACCGAACCTCGACTGATATTTGAATTTCTCGAAGATCAGCAAACTAATCCAAATGTTGGACTTGAGCACGTGTTAAGTGGCCATGTGAATGGCCGGATTACCTTGAATGCTGCCGAGGCCGACGGCAGCTATCGGGAAGCAGCACGGGAAGCGATGAATGAACCATATCGGACCTTATTAGGCCATTTTCGGCACGAAGTTGGTCATTTTTACTGGTTACTGTTGATTCGCGACTCAGCAAAGAGCAGCGAATTTGAGACCTTGTTTGGCAACCCGCATCAGGAGTATTCCGCGGCATTAAATCATTACTATCAACATGGACCTGCCCAACACTGGCAGACCACGTTCATTTCCGCCTATGCCAGCGCGCATCCACTTGAAGACTGGGCCGAGACTTGGGCACATTACTTACTAATGCAGGAAACACTGGAAACGGCGCTAGCCTTTGACCTGATTAGTCAACCAGAGAAAAAAGCCGGAGACACCTTGTGGATGACAGAGTGGTATCAATTGGTCACCATTTTGAATGCCTTAAATCGTAGCACCGGCAACGCAGACGCGTATCCGTTTGTCATCTCACCTGTGGTGAAACAAAAATTACAGTTTATTGATAATTTGATTCACCCTACTGTTCGTTAAACCGAGGCATCTCACAAAACGCCTGCCGCAGTCGCTCCCCCCAAGCCTTCCTTAATTCGATAAGGTAAGGATGCTCTGCATGAAAACGATAGCGTTTACTTACATCAAAAGTGTCTTTTCGGTAAATCAACACCTCAATAGGCGGTCCGACACTGACATTACTCTGCATAGTAGAGTCCATGGAAATCAGCGCGCAGGTAGCAGCGTCAGCCAGTGATGTATGTGGTCTGATAAACCGATCTAGCACCGGCTTGCCATACTTACTTTCGCCAATCTGCAAATAGGGTGTTTCCTGAGATGTCGTGATGTGATTGCCTTGGGGATAAATCAGAAAAGCCTGATGTGGATTACCATGGATCTGCCCAGCCAAAATCAAAGTTGCCTCAGGAGCAAAGCCACTTGCTTCATTATCCGCATGACGACGAATACGACTGCTGAGAATTTCACCGACATAATCTGCCGCATCAGATAAATAACTCAAGGTGTTCAGATTTCTTGGCTGCGTCTCGCGAATATCACGTTTCAACTGTTCAGCAACATATTGTGTCGTGGCCAGATTACCAGCACTTAGCAACACCAGGGACCGGTTTGGATCGGTTTCAAAGGTAAACATCTTGCTGTAAGTGCTCACCTGATCAATTCCGGCATTGGTTCGCGAGTCAGAGGTGAGCACCAAGCCGTCGTCGAGCGAAATTGCCACACAATAAGTCATGTCATGTCCCGTGCATTAATTGCACAAAGATAGTCGTAATTCTGAATCAGGGCAATGGTCTTGCTTGGGCTTTGTCAGATCCCGCTCAGGTCTCGATGATTACTTCCCCAACCAGAGGCAAATGATCGGAAGCCTGACGGCTGATCTTTGAACGATGCGCACGCACAGAAAGCAAGCTTTGCTGTGGCATGACCCATAGCCGATCTAACGATAATAAGGGGAAAAATGAAGGAAATGTTGCGATATGATGCGAATATCTAAAAAAATGCTTTAACCAGTTTAACGGCCTTCCCCAAATCAGCCATTCATTTAAGTCCCCCATGAGCCAAATATAGTCACTGTGGCTCTGCTGTAACAAATTGACAATCTGTCGCACTTGCGAGCGCCGTTCCGATGGCCACAAACCAAGGTGAGTCGCCATCACCGTAATTATTTTGCTCGCGACCGCCAACTCCACCTCCAAAACAGCACGGGGCTCGTGTCCAGCGAAGGAAATATCGCGACGTTGACTGGCAATGACCGGCAGCCGGGTTAACACCGCATTGCCATAATGCCGGGTTTCCCGCATTAAGGTCGGCCCTGACACTGCTTGATATCCGGTTCTGGCAGCAAGGTAATCTAAAAAATCACCTTCCTCAATCAAGTGATGTTCCACCTCTTGTAACGCAATGACATCGGCATTCAGTTCATCAATGACTGTGGCAATTCGTGCCGGGTCAAATTGACCATCAGAGCCAATACCGGCATGAATGTTATAGCTGGCAATACGCAGCCGCATCAGCTTTGCGGCCGCTTTGCATCACGTCGTAAAAACAATTTTTGTAAACCCGCACTCAACACTATGACGGCCACGATAACCCCTAGCAATACACCGATTTGGCTGGCATCAGGCTGTTTCAGTGCGGCAATCAATGAATCGGTAAATACGGTGAACGCTAAAATCGCTGGCAGCATGCCGAGCACCGTTCCCCAACAAAAATCACGTAACCGAATATGAGATGCGCCGGCAACCAGATTGATAACGGTAAAAGGCGCCACCGGGACAATCCGAACCGTAATAATCGTCAATAAGCCGCGTTTGGCCAAACGTTTGCTGATTCGGTTAACCTGACTACCGGCCAGTCTTGCCAGTGCGCCTTTACCTAGCCGTTGACCGCACAGAAAACCCAGCACAGCCCCCATCACCGCGCCGATAAGTGCATAAATGCCGCCCTGAATAGCGCCAAAAGTCATCACTGTTGCAATGATCAATAACGTCACCGGTACGCCGAATAAGCTACTGATCGCAAACACTAACAACAGCAAAATCGGCGCAAATGGCAGAGATTTAATCGTCTGACCAGCACTTTCCAGATTTTCCTCACTGAACCATTCCGCCAGCGGAGTGAATTGCCATAACAGCGTGATCAAGCAAATAAACAGAATAATGCCAACCCCCGTTAACCACTGTTTTCGGAAAGCGGAACGCTGCTGGATTGGCAATAACAACTTGGCCATATCATCGGCTTGTAACGGCTTTTCGGGGTCAATGACGCTACTATCCGGTAACAATTCATCACTTAGCTCAGTGACCTGGCAATCCAAAGCACGTAAGGTATGAGCTGCATCTTGGTGCGCATCGATAAAGTGTCGTACTGAACCGTGTTGCTTGATGCCTTCAATGACATCCGCAATCGACATGCCCATATGTTCAGCAAGTAAATCATGTCGAATGTTAGCTATTTTTTGCGTTTGGCGCTGGTTAGTTGCCTGCAATCCAATATCACACTCACTGTCCAGCCCCATAGAGCGATTACTCAAATTACTGGAGCCCACTCGCAGCCAGTGGTCATCAATGATCATGGTTTTACTGTGCACGCTGATATAACGGTCACCAAGCGCATCACGATGCGGATAGCAGACCCGCAAACGCTGATGCTTATCGGCCTCACATAATCGACGCATGAGACGTGCTCTGAGCACATCCATGGTATTTTGCTCTAACCAGCCCCCCGTCATTTTAGGCAAGACAATAATAATCTCTGGCCCCGCTGGTTCGGCCAAACGTTTTGCCAATGCATCAGTTATAACTGATGAAGTAAAGTATTGATTTTCAATGTAAATCAATGATTCCGCACTCGCAATACTATCTAAATACAAGCGCTCAACTTCTCGAACTTCAGGATAACCACCATAAGCCGGCTGAGTTCGGGCAATCGCTAAATCGACCTGCTCAAAGTCAGGCGATACGCTGTTAGGCCATACATCTTCGCCACCTGGGATTGGTGTTAAGGTCTGCTCGGTAGCACGAAACCACCGCTCTCGTGCCAAATCTGATAACGCACAGGCTGCTTCACCATCCACTAACCACTGCACATCATGAAAAGGAGGATAGGCTTGCTTATCGGGATCTTGACGGCGACTATCTTCGGCCGCATGGTCGCGGCTATCCCAGCGATGTTTACCGAGATCAAAACCGCCACAAAAAGCTAATTGATCATCAATAACCACTATTTTTTGGTGTTGTGACGCGGTTTGCGGACACTCACCATCAAGCTCAAAATGTAGCCGATCTTGATGACGCCACAGCGGCCGGTAAGTGGGTAACCACTCACGCTCAAATGTATACATCATGGCCCAATCCCAATTTAGAATGTATACATCAAGGGATGGGGTTTGCTGCAGCGCATAGCACAAAATATGACCTAACTCATTGGGCAAATCATCTGGGAGATCTTGCCCGCGGCGTAACAGCATGCGGCTATCTATATCCCAACCAACGATAATAATTCGCCGCTTGGCATTGGTTATTGCCTGATGCAGAGCTGGAAAATAATTTTCCCCATCAATGAGTAAGCTGGCACGGTTAGCTGAGACATACTGCCAGCAATTTTTACCGGGAACCGGTATGCGCATTGGATTCGTCATCAAATATCCATAAATGACAATTAAATGATTAAGCGTAGCATACGCCTTGCATTTGTCTCTTAACCCAGATTTATTTCACCACCAGTCAGCGTCTCTCAGGTTATCTTAAAACCCGCTCTGGCCTAGGTTTGGGCACAAAAAAACCCGACTTTTGCCGGGTTTTTTTGAATTCTTGCCGTTAATATTAACGGTTGTTGATGTACATGGTTACTTCAAAGCCAAAACGCATATCTGAATATTCTGGTTTAGTCCACATAACACTTCTCCTTGAGTTGACTTATCAGCTAATCGCTGACTTGGTTCCTATGATAGTGAATTGCAAATTTATGTGAATCAGGGGTTTACCTGTTAACACTCAGGATTTTTCTGAGTCTACCTCTGTCAAGCTGGTGAATTCTTCTGCACTGGTTGGATGAATGGCGATAGTACGGTCAAAATCAGCTTTAGTTGCACCGGCCTGAATTGCGATCGCTAACCCCTGCATAATTTCACTGGCATCCGGTCCGGTCATTTGCGCCCCCAAAACCTGATCCGAGGCACTATCAACAACCAGCTTGATAAAGTTTTTGGCAGTCCGTTGGCTCAATCGTGAACGTAAACCGGTAAAAGTCTTTTTATACACCTTCACCGTCATACCCCGTGATTTGGCAATGGCTTCTGTTAACCCCGCCTGGGCAATGGGCGGATCTGAAAAGACGGCTGTGGGCACCTTGTCCGGATCAACTGGCTCAGCAGGCGGCGTAAATAAATGTCTGATCAAGGCTTCTGCCTGTGCAATCGCCATTGGTGTTAATTGCATGCCCCCGGTCACATCCCCCAACGCAAAAATATCAGCTTGATTGGTCCGACCCAAAGAATCTGTTTTGATAAACCCCTGATCATCCAGATCAAGTTGGCAGACATCTAACCCAAGCGCTTCCGTGTTCGCGTGGCGCCCAGCCGCAACCAATACTTGATCGGCGACAATCTGCTGGCCAGTTTCAGTAGTGACTTGCAAACTGCCATCGGCCAGTCGGGTAATGGCAGTGGCATCCTGACTGAGGCGTAAGTCGATCCCGTTAGCGCGCATTTGTCTGGCACAGACTTCCGTGCATTCAGCATCAAAGCCCATTAATAATCGCGGGCTTCGGGCAATGATGGTGATCTGTACACCGAATCGCTGCATCAAGCCGGCAAATTCTGTCGCGATATAACCACCGCCAATGATTGCCAAGCGCTGGGGTAATTGTTCCAGGCAAAACATATCATCCGAGGTCAGGGCATCATTAATTCCAGGAATGGGTGGCCTGAAAGCACTGGCGCCAGTCGCGATCAACAATTGTTTGGCGTGAATCTCTTGCCCATTGAGTTGTACCGTGTGAGATGCCGTCAATTTCGCTTTACCGAATAACACGGTTACGCCGGCCTTAGCCAAGGTGTTCTGATAGGCTTGCTGGATTTCCTCGACTGCAGCCGTGACGCTTTCACGCAAGGTTTGCCAATGAAATGTCGATGATGCCGTCTTCCAACCAAATTGTCCCGAATCGGCTAGCAGAGTTTGATATGCCGCACTGTAAAAAAGCAGTTTTTTGGGCACACAGCCATAATTGACACAGGTCCCGCCCAAAGCCTGCTGCTCTATAATCGCGACCTTGGCACCGGCCTGAGCAGCGAGCCGCGCAGCCCGCACTCCAGCCGAACCGGCTCCAATCACCAACAAATCATAATTAAGCTGCGTCACTCACCGGCACCAAAAAGTACATTTACAGATCCGAGATCTCGGGACGATGCTTGTTGGCGTACATCATCTGATCTGCTTTGTCGTAGAGGGTAGGCAAGTGGTAGTCGGTGGTTACCACCGTTTGCGCAATCCCATAACTGAAATGGAGTTGCAAGCTGCTATCAACAGTATTGTTGTGGCCTTGCACCGCATTTTTGAGTCGCTCGATGGCTTCTTTATGGCTCGTTGAACCTTGCGGATTGACCATCATCACAATAAATTCATCGCCGCCGATTCGAGCCATTAAATCCGAATCGCGAAAAGTTTGTTGCAATAACATCGCAAAGTCTTTTAATGCGTCGTCCCCGGCCTGATGTCCGCCCTGATCATTAATCCGCTTAAAGTTATTGATATCAATGTAAATCAGGGAGGCTGTCATGTTTTGTTTCAAACACAGGTCGAGCATATGTTGCGCACGATTTTCAAAACCACGCCGATTGAGAATACCAGTCAAATGATCCTCAGCCAGTTTCATATTAGCGGCAATTTCTTCCTCAACCATCGTTCCCAGTTCTTTCAGCAAGGCCACTTCCTGCTCATTGAAAAACCGCGGTTTATCATCAATGATGCAAAAACTGCCCAGCCTTTCTCCGGTTGGCGCTGTGATCGGTTGACCCGCATAGAAACGGATATAGGGCATCCCTGTGACTAAAGGATTTTCTCGATATATCGGATCTTTACTGGCATCAAGCACAACAAAAGCATCATCATGCTGAATGGTGGTATGGCAAAAAGCATATTCGCGAGGTGTTTCATTCACATCCAGGCCGACTTTGGATTTAAACCACTGCCGGTCACTGTCTACGAGCGAAACCAGACTGATTGGAACATTAAACAAGCGCTTGGCTAAACGGGTTAAGCGATCAAAACGCTGTTCCGATGGCGTATCCAGCAATTTAAGCGCATGTAGCCGTTCTAAACGCAGCTTTTCAACCAAATTCATGCGCTCGACTAACCAACTGTCGACTTCCGACGTCGCTAACGGACGACCAATATAATATCCCTGTGCTTTGTCACATCCCAGCTGCTGGAGAAACGCCAATGTTGGCTCATCCTCAATACCTTCCGCTATCACCAACATGTCCAGACTATGGGCCAGATCAATGATTGCTTTGGTGACCAACCGCGACTCCCGTGAATGATTGACGGTCATAATAAATGACTTATCAATTTTCACTTCAGAAAAGGGCATTCTTACCAGTTGCAGCATCGATGAGAAGCCTGTGCCAAAGTCATCAATTGATAACTGAAAACCACGCATCCGTAACCGGGTAAGCAAGTCTAATGAGGCGACCGCATCATCCATCGCGCCAGTTTCCGTCAATTCCAGCATAATTTGTTCTGGTGCCACACCATATTGCTGACATAACGCGTCCAAGGTGTTGAACAAGTCCAGATTTCTCAGTGACAACACGGAAATGTTGATTGAGCACAGTAAGGGACGCGCCGTGCTGGCAATGTTGGAGAAAGCTTTTTGCTGACAAAAACCACTGAACCAGATCAAAGCTTTTTTGAATACAAGCCGCGTCAGCAAGTCGATAAGATTATTTTTTTCAGCAACAGCAATAAACTGATCCGGTGACACAAAGCCCAATTCAGGGTGCTGCCAGCGGGCCAATGCCTCAAAACCTGTCAGCAACCCGCTTTGACATTCGACTTTGGGCTGGAATACGACGTACAACTGTTCGTTTTCTATCGCTTCCTGTAAAGCAGCGACCGTAATTTCTTTACTACCACGAGCATTATCAGACATGAGTTCATCCGACAGCTGTGGGGCGGCATTCACCACCTCGCGAAAATGTTGTGGACTGAATGGCTTGGGTAGTACGCCAATGATGTTAAGGCCATGTGCTGAGGCTGAGCGAGCCGCCGCCTGTAATACTTGCTGCCCCACGCCGCTGGTGATCATGATGTACGCACTCACCTGCCTTTTACTGAGCTCGGTCAGCACTTCAACCCCGTCCATTTCCGGCATCACCAGATCCAGCGCAATATGCGTCGGAGCCCAGTTATCAATTTCAGTAAAAAAATCGTGGGGCGAGCTGGTGACATGTACGCACATACCGGCAAACTCAGCGACATTCTTCAAGGTCTCGCCAGTGAGCGCATCATCATCAAGTACAAGAAGTCGTTTTTCTGTCATGCCCATCATGTTCCTTCACTGTCTGCCAGCAGTTGTGCAATCCTTTGCAACAGCGTCGCACGATCATAGGGCTTGCGCAATAAATGCTGTTGCAGGAGCGGGGCTGAAACCTCATCCAGCGCATTTTCAGTGAAACCAGAGGTGAATAATACCGGCAGATTCGGCCGACATTGCTGCACTTTTTGCGCCAAGAGCGTACCCGAAAAACTGTCCGGCATCAGCACATCAGTAAACAGGAGATCTATGGCTTGCGTCGATTGTAACCAGGTCAGGGCCTTTTCCGCGCTATTTGTTGACAACACCCGATAACCCGCCGCATGTAATTGCGACACGGCATATTGCCGGACCAGATCATCATCATCGACGACCAGAATCGTTTTGTCAGCGGTCGAAATCTTGTCGAGTAAAGCTTCATCAGTTATAGCCTGCTGATCCTCGTCATCTGATGCCTCATCGGAGGGTGGCAGATACAGCCGAAAGCACGTTCCCGTCGTTGCCTCTGACTGAACCCGGATATGCCCACCACTCTGCTTGATAAAGCCAAAAATCATGCTTAACCCAAGACCACTTCCCTTGCCTTTGGCCTTGGTGGTGAAAAAAGGTTCAAAAATTTTATCGATGATTTCTGCTGAAATGCCACCACCACTATCAAGCACGCTGATCACGACCCACTCCTGACCCCGTAATTCGGTATCGTCAGCCTGCTCATCTGCATTGCAATTTTGACTTTGGATAGTAATATGTCCGCCTTCAGGCATCGCATCACGACTATTGATAATCAGGTTCAACAAACAACTTTCCATCTGTACCGGATCCAGGCTGACTGGCCAGAGATCTGCTGTCAGATCCAGTTTCAGGCTAATATGCTGTCCGAGCGAACTCAGTAGCAGCTCGTGCATTTTTTCAATCAGCTCATTAATATCAACCTGGGTTGGCAATAGCGGCTGACGCCGGGCAAATGCCAGTAGATTTCCTGTCAACCGCGCTCCACGCTCCGCGGCATCACCTATCAGCTTGGTTAAAGCCAACAGGTTCGGTTGTTGTATTGATTCGGCTAATAATGCGTTGTTACCACTGATGACCGTCAGCAAGTTATTAAAATCATGTGCGATCCCACCGGTTAATTGCCCCACCGCTTCCATTCGCTGTGCCAGCTGCAATTGTTTCTGAAGATTTAATTCACCACTAATTTCCCGCTGTACAGAAACAATGTGAGATATGCGCCCAGCATCAATGGTGATAGGCACAATACTGAGCTCCATCTCAATCTCGTGACCCGACTTATGATAGTTGGTCAATTTTGTCCTGACTGGCTGCTTGGTTAATAACGCACGGCGAATCTTATCAAGCTCACCACGCTGTGTTTTTGGTCCTTGTAGAAACCGCGGCGACTTGCCGATAACCTCGTCACGGCGATATCCAGTTAATCGCTCAAAGGCATCGTTAACAAATACGATACGAGGTCCCGGCTCATCAATTGGCGCGGCGTCGGTAATAATGACAATATCATTTAACTGAGAGACAGCACTCCGCAACAGTTTCAGTTCTTCCTGAGCACTTCTTTGACGCGTAATGTCACGAAGATAAACGGTAAGGCCAGCTTCAGCAGGATAGACCCGGACATCCAACCAGCTATGCCGCTCGGCGTACCAGAATTCAAATGTCATCATCTTACGCGATAACAATCCACGCTCTAATTGAATCGAAAAAGCGCCATCGTCATCAAGACTGGTTTGATTGATATGGCATCGATTTAACAATGTAGACTGCGTTTTACCCAGCAAAGAACAGGCTTGTTGATTGGCGTAACTAAAACACATTGCTTTATCGAGGGTAAAAAAAGCATCGGTAATACTTGATAATGTTGACTGTAACTGCCGAGACAGCGTTTCACTGTGTTGCTGTAACTGCTTGCTTTCGCCAATATCAATGCCTGAACCATACCATTTAAAAATTTCACCCATTTCATCACGAGCTGGCATTGCCTTGGTTAAAAACCAATTATATTCACCATCATGACGACGAATACGAAACTCCATGGTATACGGCTCGCCAGTCTGAATGGACTGTTGCCAACGAAGTCGGGTTGGTTCTTGATCATCCGGGTGCAAAAAACTCAGCCAGTTAGGCAAAATTTCTGACTCATCTTCGCCAGTGTAATCAACGGTATAGCGGGAGACATAATCTAGACGGCCATCGGGCCAGGCACTCCAGATAAACATTTGCATACTGTCGGCGATAAACCGCAGTCGACGTTCTTCCTCTTGCGACCGTGCTTCTTGGAGTTGTGAGGCATGGATATCCTGAATCACACCAGTCACATGGCGATGTGCCTCCGCAGAAGCAACGATACGCAGCCATTTGATCCCCCCATTGGACCGATGCTGACGAACGGACTGTGCCATAGGCAGCGACTGCTGCTGGATGTGCTGACAAAGTTGTTTTGCATCGCTTTCCAGAAATAAACCAGCAAATGCAGACAGGCTGAGTTGTGATGTGGAGACCGACAAAATTTCTTTGGCAGCCGGGCTTAACGTCACCGTCTGATCTCGTAACTGCCAGCCGCCAACCCGGACTAAATCGGCAGTCAGCTGCAGCTGCTGTTGTGCTGCGCTATGTTGCTGCTGACGGTACAAATTCCGTAGACATAATATATAAAGAATGATGAGGACAAGGCAGGCTAATAGCCGGTTTAGTATCAGTATTGCGCTAAACGCATCGGCATTGAAATGAATGGTTAAAAATAAACCCAGCCAAATCAGCGCAAAGCTGCCCCAAAAGACGCCCATTAAAAATCGCTTTGATTGGCTCAACGCGGCAAGCAAAAGCACCGGACAATAAAGTAAACCATGGCCAAAGTCTGCCTGGGTCAGGCTGTCCGTCAATAATATCCCTACCAGCAAGGTCAGGCTCAACACCTGACTTGGCCAACGCTGTTGCAAATATCGGTTCATGCTTTGCATACAGAGTGCTCTTCCCTTACTAGCAGTCATCCATTAAGCAAAGAGCGTAACGCGTTGTCAGGTGAAATTCCAGAAACAATCATGCCGAGGCTAGCAACTAAACGGGATTCGGCACACATTGATCCGATTATTTTTTATCCCACAGCAGGATGCGCTTGGGAAACAAGCCAAATCACTGGGTTTTACGCTACGTTGAGCAGTTGTTTGAGTTGTTGCTGGTGCGCCCCGATTAAATCCGACAGCGTGTAGTCGTCCAATACTTTAAGAAATGCCTGCTGTGCCCGTGCCAGAACGCCTTTTAGGGTACAGGCTGAATCAATTGCACAGGCCGTTTTATTGCCGAAACACGGCAAAAGCTGAAGATTTTCAGTCTGTCTGACTAATTTGCCAATATTAATCGATTCCGTCGGTAAGCCCAGACGCAAGCCACCACCACGTCCTCGATGACTCACAACATAATTCAGTTGGACCAGCGTTTGGACTACTTTGGCCAAATGATTGGCAGAGATATCAAATCGCGCCGCCGCGTCTTGTATCGTTGCTTTTTCATCCTGTTTAACAGCGAGATAAATCAACAGTCTCAGGGAATAATCAGTATGGGTAGTCAACTGCATAATGCGACTCCAATGCAAGCTTTTTGTTGTTGGCAGCGTCAAGTGTCGCCGCCGACCAGCAGTGTTTAGCATGCCCCGTTGCATTTTGTGTCAGGATAAACATAACGACCCACTAGCCGCCGCTTTGTCACCCTCTTAAACAAGCTGATTAATTACCTTTTAAAAGACAGTGTGCCTTGAGCATCCTCGTTTAGGCAAATTTTTTCATTTGGCAGCGATGGCTGATTCTATCAACAATCAGCTTCCTGACAATTACGCATGTATTGCCCTTGAAACTGATGACTTCTAATTAAAGCGTTCTTAAAGCACACATTTTTTTCAGGTTTGATTCAGCTTGGTTTCGTAAGCTGAGCCTACCTTAATCAAAAGGCAAGGAGATAAAACATGAAAACCGTAAATAAAATCACTCTCGCAGGCTTGATTTCTCTCGGTCTGTTTTCCGTCGCACATGCCGATGATGACCATCGGGAAATGCAGCAAAAAATCGATCAGTTTGATCTGATTTCTACAGAGGAAGCCGTCAAGATTGCCCAAGATAATAAAGCGGGCGTGGTTGATGACATTGATTTGGAAGGCAATGGTCAGGGCTATCAATACGAAATTGAAATCGCTGATAGTCAAGGCGCCGAATGGGACATTTACATTGATGCCAAATCAGGTGAAATCATAAAAGTGAAACAAGATTACTAATCGTGGTTACCTTCATTGAACTTAAAAACGGTCTGCTACTGCAGGCCGTTTTTTTATATCTCAAAAAAAATAAACGCTAAGGCCTGCCAGGCATGACTACACGGATTTTCAACCCACCTAAAGAGGGGGAGTCGGAAAAATGTAGCTGGCCTTTATAGCTATCCACAATATCATGCACGATCGCCAATCCCAGCCCACTGCCAGGCATAGATTCATCGGCGCGAAAGCCGCGCTCAGTCAACCGTGGCTGATCTGACTCAGCACAGCCCGGTCCATCATCTTCAATGATAAATTCGCATTGATTTTTTTGGCGGGTCTCGACTGTAATCTGAATTTTTTTCTGGCACCACTTACTGGCGTTATCCAGTAAATTTCCTAGTAATTCCATCAAATCTTCACGATCGCCAGCAAAATTCACCTGTGGATCCACCCGCCAATCTATCTCTAACACTTTCTCCGCATGCATCCGTTGCATGGTACGGCATAAATCCGCCACGGTTTTCGGTAAATCAACTTGCTTTCCAGGCAAGGGGGCGCCCAGCAAGCGAGCACGTTTTAGTTCACGCTCAATAATTTGATACAAGTCTTGTGTCGTTTCCTGGAGGCGTTGCTGGAGCTGCGGATGCTCGCCAAGAGCTGGCTGCTCGGCAATCTGATTCAACAACGTAAGTCGACTTTTCAGCGCATGGGCAAGATTACCCAAGGCAACCCGAGAACGTTGCGTTTTTCGACTTAATGTTGTCAGCAGTTGATTTAAGGCGGCAATAACCGGCTCAATTTCTTCTGGTACCTCTCGGGTCAAAGTCTCTGCCTCGCCACGATTTAACTTGAGCAACTGCCGGCGCACCGATTTTAACGGTGACAATGCCTTGCCCACTAACCACCACTGCATTGCCAATAACAACAGTAACCCGGTTGCCGAGACCAGCGTAAATAACCATTGAAAACGCCGTAGTTCGGCTCGCATCGGACCAATATCTTCGGCAATGGCAATGGTTAGCGACTGATCACGCTTGATATAGCCACTTGTCATCACATAAAGCTGCTGTGACTGAGGTCCGGCTTGGCGAATTTGCGTTTGTCGACCACTTGCCATCAATGGCATCGCAAGTGACTCATCCCACAACGATCGGGATTGAATGCAATTTTCTGCTGTTCGGCAAATACGATAATAACGGCCGGAAAAGGCCCGGCGATACAAGCTACTTATCGCTTGTTCATCAAGCATCATGCTGCCATCGGGCAGAATGGTCAGATTGCCCAACAGGCTTTCTGACTCCATTTGCAACCGTTCGATTAATTGTTTTTCCGTTAATCGCTGAATGCCATAACTGACCAGCGCCCATTGCAACACCAGCAAGATGATTAAAGTCAGCGTCAGGCCGAGAGAGAGCCGATGTTTAAGTGAGGTCATTGATCACCAAACACATACCCCTGTCCACGACGTGTGGTGATGCAATGAGAACCGATTTTTTGCCGGAGTCGATTCACGTAAACTTCCATGACGTTGCTATCCTTATCGCTATCATAATCATAGACATGCTCTGTCAGACGGCTTTTGGAAATAACCTGGCCCGGATGCAGCATAAAATAACGCAGCAAACGAAATTCCGTGCCTGTCAGGCTAAGTGATTGTCCGTCAGCTAAGGTGACTTTTTGCGCGGCTTCATCCAAAACGAGCCCTGCCGCCGTTAACGCCCCAGTTGGTGAGCCCATACTTCGCTTTAAAACCGCATTTATACGAGCAAGTAATTCTTCAGTCTGAAACGGCTTGGCAACATAATCATCTGCGCCAGCGTTAAAGCCTTCGACTTTTTCTTCCCAGCTGCCCCGTGCCGTTAAAATAATGACGGGGACACGATGGTTTCGACTTCGCCAGTTTCGCAGCACGTCCAGTCCGGGTCGTTTGGGCAGGCCTAAATCCAGCACAATAATATCGTATGGTTCAATCTCTCCCAATGCTTCACCATCTACACCATCCACCGCCAAATCCACGGCAAAACCAGCACGCATCAATGCCTCCCGTAGTGACGGCCCAGCCAATGGATCATCCTCTATGATGAGTAGTCTCATGCTTAATCGTCCAACTCAAGGTCCATTAGCGCCCCGTCTGTAGCATTAAATTCCATCTCCCAGACTCGACCATTTGCATCGAGAAGCTCAATTTCATATTCGTACTGGCCATCATCCTCATCGAGTTGGATTTCGATGACTTTACCAGGCTTGACTACCTGCGCCTGCGCTATCACGGTTGAAAGCGGTAATATCTTGCCCGCTTTACGTAATGCACGCGCTTCGTCGTAGCTGATCTCTGCAGCCAAAACAGGGAGCGACACACTCAGAGTTACGACACTGAGCAGATAGTAGTACGTCAACTTTGTCATCAGCACATGCCTCCGGGCAGACCTTTTATTTAGCCTACCTTGTCCAGCTGAATTTGAGCTGAAAATTTAAAAAACCAGCGTACTCAACAATCAGTACGCCCTGCATCGTTAAGACAAAGCAAACGGGCAAGCAGCGAGGTTGCGAGTAACAAACGCGCTGCCAAGCCGGATAGCATTGCCCGAAATGTAAGCCGTTATTTTTTGCTAAATAGTTGTTGATGTTGACAATTTCCCAGTTCAAAAACCATTAAATATACGCTATGGTTATTCAAGTAAAGATGAAAAGGAGATGCAGACAATGGCTCATCATCACTTTGAATCACCTCAAACTGGCTTGCTAAAGTCAGCCCGAAAAAACAACTCACCTTCTATTCTCGCAGAAATCGCCGCGCACGCTGAAGTGCAATTTAATGGCGACAAGCCATGGGATATCCAGGTAAACGATGACCGTTTTTACCGCCGCGTTTTAACTCAAGGCTCTTTAGGCTTTGGTGAAAGCTACATGGATAAAATGTGGGATTGCCGAGCGCTGGACGTGCTATTCACCCGACTACTTTCAGCTGATGTCGAAAAAAAGCTGGGAGGCTGGGTAAAAGTCCGCTTAGTCAGCGAAATCATTCGCCAGAACCTGTTTAATCTACAAAGCCGCGCCAGAGCCTATCAGGTCGGTGAAAAACATTACGATGCCGGCAATGATATTTTTGAGGCCATGCTGGATCCCACCATGAGTTACTCCTGCGGTTATTGGGCAAACGCCGATAACCTTGCTGATGCGCAGCTGGCCAAATTGGATCTCGTTTGTCGAAAATTGGCGCTGCAACCTGGTGAAACGGTCTTTGAAATCGGTTGTGGCTGGGGCGGGTTTGCACGTTACGCAGCAGAAAACTATGGCGTGGAAGTGTATGGCGTCACCATCTCCAAAGAACAACAAAAATTGGCGCAACAACGCTGCATCGGTTTGCCTGTTACCATTGACTTAAAAGATTACCGAGAAGTAAATGGGCACTTCGATAAAATTGTTTCTATCGGCATGTTTGAACATGTTGGCCCCAAAAATTACTCAGACTATTTTGATACTGCCAGTCGATTGCTCAGCAAGGATGGCCTGTTTCTGCTGCATACAATCGGTTCATACGAGACTGTCTTTAAAGTGGATGCGTGGATTGATCGTTATATTTTTCCCAATGGCAAATTGCCTTCCGTGAAAGAACTGGGCAAAGTGCTCGATCATCGCTTTGTGCTTGAAGATTGGCATAATTTTGGCCCCGACTACGATGTCACCCTGCTGCATTGGTGGCAACAGTTTGATCAGGCTTGGCCAACACTAGCACCTCACTATGACGAGCGTTTCTACCGGATGTGGAAATACTACTTGCATGCATGTGCGGGGTTTTTTCGCAGTAAAAAGGGTCAGTTATGGCAGTTAGTGTTAAGTAAGCGCGGCCGCCCTGGAGTGTATCGTTCAGTCAGGTAATATCAAACAAGTCACGCCACCTTGTTATCTTTTACCCGCGCCCTTATATAAAAAATAAGTTGCATTGCCGTCAGCATAAGTAAAACTGAGGTTTTATGTATGTTAATGACAATCCGTTGTCTGGCAATGTACTTTTTACATGCATTTGACATGCACAACTGTATAGTGACGATAAATCGTGGACGACTAACCCCGATCGCATTTGGATCGGCATAATTAGCATAATAAGGAGAGCTCATGAGCAAAATTGATATTGGTATCGATAAACAGGACCGCACCAAGGTGGCAGAGGCACTGAAACATCTTCTTGCTGACTCTTACACGCTTTATTTGCAAACGCATAATTTCCACTGGAACGTCAGCGGACCCCAGTTTCGTGACTTGCATCTGATGTTTGAAGAACACTACACAGAACTGGCAACCGCAGTGGACGAAATTGCTGAACGCATCCGGACTTTAGACGTTGCCGCACCGGGAACATACAAGGCTTTTGCTGAACTCAGTTCAATCAAAGAAGTCGAGGGCGTCCCTGACGCGAAAGAAATGGTTAAAATTTTGAATGACAGCCATGAGCGCGTGGTAAAAACTTGTCGCCAAGCATTAAAGCTGGCCGAAGAGGCTGAAGACGAATCCACCGCAGCATTGGTTGGTGATCGCATGACGATTCACGAAAAAACAGCCTGGATGTTACGTATGATGCAAGAGTAAAGACCGTCGCATCTCAAAAAAAAGACCGCCACAGAGCGGTCTTTTTTTGTCTAGCAATTAAGGAATCGATCTGGAAGACAACACCATCATCTTATCCACTTGCATTTCCGCCATAGAATATTGAATCCCGCCAACGCCATGGCCGGAATGCTTCAGTCCGGCAAAGGGCATCCAGTCCACTCGAAACGCCGTGTGCTCATTAATCATCACCGCCGAAGCATCCAATCGACACGCGGCATACATCGCCTGATCAATGTCCTGACTATATACCGCTGCTTGAAAAGCAAAATCCGTATCATTCGCAGCCGCCACGGCATGGGCAATATCATCAACCGGAAACAGGCAAATCACCGGGCCGAAAATTTCTTGGTTCGTGACCACCGACGTCGCAGGGGGATCAAATAAAACGGTCGGTTCATAACAATGATTTGCTAATCGTTGTCCGCCACAAAGCAACGATGCTCCTTGCTCTACCGCATCATGGACCCAGCGATCCACCCGGTCTACCTCCTCAGCCCGAATGAGCGGACCGACCGTGGTATCAGCTGACAGCGGGTCGCCCACACGCTGCGCTTTAGCAGCATCAATCAGCTTATCGGCTAACGCTTTGGCTATCGATTTATGCACATAAACACGTTGCACCGAAACGCAAACCTGGCCCGCATGATAAAAGCCACCTTTCGCCAAACCGGGCACGATCTCATCAATATTGGCGGATTTATCAATAATGACTGGTGCAATTCCGCCATGTTCTAGAGCGCAGCGTGTGCCCGCTGCAAGTTTACTTCTTAAATACCAGCCGACTTTAGCACTGCCAATGAAGCTAAGAAAACCTACCCGTTTATCTGTTGCCAATTTTTCTGCGGTGGCGTGACTGTCTGTCAATAATGCCTGACACCATTCTGCCGGCAAGCCGGCTTGATAGAAAATCTCCACCAACCTGAAACACGACAACGGAGTAGCTTCGGCCGGTTTGACAATCACCGGGCAACCTGCCGCAATCGCCGGGCCCACCTGATGGGCAATCAGATTTAGTGGGTGGTTAAAAGCACTAATTGCCACTACCACGCCAATGGGTTCCTTTTGAAACAAGGTAAGACGATGCTGTGAAGCCGCATTAACGCCCATAGGAACAGGATGTGCGCCTTGGTGACGTAAGGTATCAATACACTGGCGGATACTGTCAATGCAGCGTGCGATTTCCACTTGAGAGTCCACCAGTGGCTTGCCCCCTTCTGCTGCCGCTCCTTCGGCCAGTGTGCTTGCCTGTTGCTGCATCAATTGCATGGCCTTTTCAAGAATAGTCAGCCTTTCCGGAACGGGCAGCCAAGCATCACGTTTTCGAAAGCACTGCCACGCGGTGGATAAGGCCTGTTCAACAACTTGCTGATCCGCTGTTTCAACAGTGGCTAAGACAGCATCAGAAAACGGATTGGTCACTTCAATAGATTGACCTGAGCCAACCTGAACGCCGGGAATGTTAAGGGCAAAATGAGGAAGCGTGCTCATGACAACTCCTTATAAAATACACAGTTTTTGTTTCAGGCCTTCATTGAGGATAGCGTGATTTAATGAGTAATCAACCGCCACATCAATCAGATGCACGCCTCCGGCAGTCAAGGCAGCCTTTAGCACTTCTTCAAACTCGTTGTAACTTGACGGTCGATGGCCATGAGCACCATAACTTTCAGCGTATTTTACAAAGTCCGGATTACTGAAATTCAGTCCGAAATCGGTAAATCCCATTCCCTGCTGCTTCCACTTAATCATACCGTAGGCATTGTCATTGAGAATGACCACAACCAAATCCAGATTTAACCGAACGGCTGTCTCCATTTCCTGAGAATTCATCATAAAGCCACCGTCGCCACAGACTGCCATCACATTGCGATCAGGGTATATAAGTTTGGCCATCATGGCACTGGGCAAACCGGCCCCCATGGTCGCCAAAGCATTGTCCAGCAACAAGGTATTGCAATCATAACTCGGGTAATTCCGGGCAAACCAGATTTTGAACAGGCCATTATCCAGAGCCAGAATGTCCTGTTCTCCCATGACATCCCGAATGGTCGTCACCGCTGATTGCGGCAAAATAGGGAAACGTTCATCGTCACTATAATTACCGAGCCGTTTTTTGACCTCTTGCTTGACTCTGTAAAAGTAGGAAAAGTCCCAGTGAGATTGGGGAGACAAAGCATCTGTTAGCCGATTGATTGACGTGGCAATATCGCCCACGACATCGAGTTGCGGAAAGTACACCGGATCCACTTCCGCAGCATGAAAATTAATATGTATAACCTGAGTGCCGTTTTCTTTCATAAAAAACGGCGGCTTTTCAACTTCATCGTGGCCCACATTAATAATCAAGTCAGCACGGTCTATGGCGCAGTGCAAATAGTCGGACTCAGAGAGTGCGGCAGTACCCAGATAACTGTCATGCCGTTCGTCGATGACCCCCTTACCAAGCTGCGTATTAAAAAATGGAATACCCGTTTTTTCGACAAATCGGGTCAATGCTTTGCTGGCGCGTTTGCGGTTGGCTCCCGCCCCAATCAATAGCAATGGCATGCTGGCATTTTCAATCTTTTCCAGTGCTTCCCGAATCGTCGTGTTATCGGCATCGGCACGACGGATATTTTCCACGACATAGACACGATCACTCGCTTCTTCTGCCGCGATGTCCTCTGGCAATTCGATATGAACCGCTCCTGGCCGTTCCTGGACTGCAACACGAAAAGCTTCCCGCACAATGGCGCCAATCGTACTGCCATGAACGACTTGCTTGGTATATTTGGTGATAGGCCGCAACATGTTGACGACATCAACAATCTGAAACAAGGCCTGTTTGCTGGCTTTAATCGGCTTTTGGCCCGTGATAATCAACATTGGCATGCCACCGAGTTGCGCATACGCTGCTGGCGTCACCAGATTTGTCGCGCCCGGCCCCAATGTCGACAGACAAACACCGGGTTTACCAGTAAGACGACCATAAGTTGCTGCCATAAAGCCAGCACCTTGTTCGTGGCGAGTTACAATAAGTTTGATTGAGGAGTGTTGCAGCGAGTCCAGCAGATCCAGGTTTTCTTCACCAGGGATGCCAAAGATATACTCCACCCCTTCATTTTCCAGCGCTTTAACCAGCAGATCCGATGTTTTCATATAAGGCAATCCTCCGGCGCAGGGCCATGGTGTCGGAAAAATTCAACGGCTTACTTATTTTTTAACACAGTTATCAGACCGAAAAAACTGTCTTGGCTTATCTAGAGAGAAAAAGTGTGGCATGTCAGCATGAATGACCGCCAAGCAAGTCCGTTTGCGCACAACTTAAATTTGTGGCGCTCAGAAAAAATTACCGTTCGGCGGGATTCACATGAGGTTGCCGACAAATGGCGGCATTAATGCTATTTTTAACTCTGTTTGGCCAAAAACCATCAAAAGACGATAGAAAAATTATGGTAAATCCGGCATGGACGACCTAGATATGGCATTGCTTACAAGCCTGCGCCGACTTTGCATGGTCTGTATTCATTTCGACGCTAATGATAGCCGGACGCTTCCGTCTGGCAGGCAAAGTTTGTCGTTTTTCCGAGAAGCCGCGCAAAACAATAGCGGACTGGTTAATCCGCTCGCTGATAACAGCGAAAAACGGGTGCTAAAGACCGGATGAGCCATTCTGTCTGGTTTAAGCGACTGGTTAAATTGCGACGGCTTAGTCACAGTAAAAAGTGGTTTACCGCCATGCTGACGGTGATTGCCCTAATCACCATGGCAGCAGCCAGTTATGTCAATCATATTGTCCAAGAACAGCAGCGCAGCCAAATTTACAATGAAACCCAGCAATGGCTAAGCCGTTATCACAGTCGGCTGGTCACCAGCCTGCAAAACCATATCCAGATCATTCGTGGCCTGCCTGGCCTGTTTATTGTTAACCCCGATCTGACTCAGGATGAATTTTCATTGGCGATGCAGCATCTGTTCCATGGTCAGAATCAATTACGCAATATTGCGGCTGCACCCGACATGGTGATTCGATATACCTATCCCTTGGCAGGTAACCGCGCCACATTAGGTCTAGATTATCGAAAAGTACCCGATCAGTTTGCGGCAGCGGAACTTGCCCGGACGACGGGGCGATTGGTCTTGGCAGGGCCGCTCGAGCTTAAGCAAGGTGGCGTGGGATTAATTACACGTATTCCAGTATTCAGGACCCAGAATGAAAAACGCGAATTCTGGGGATTGATTTCGGCGGTTATTGATAGCAACGCTTTTTTTGCTGCGGCTGGCCTTGACAACAATATGCCTATTGAACTGGCCATTCGAGGTAAAGATGGCCTGGGCGCTAACGGTGAGATGGTCTGGGGTGAACCGGCATTATTTGATGATCCCAGAATGCTCATGCGCATGGAATTGCCAGAGGGCTATTGGCAATTGGTCGCACAACCCCTCGGCGGCTGGCAAGCGGCACAGCAGAATGTCTGGCAAACTCGCATCCTGATTTTTGGTATTGCCATCGCTATTTTTATTTTGTTGGAAGCGTTTTTTCGACTGATTTTTTCTGCCTCACTCGCCAACCTCAAATTTCGTCATTTGATTGAAAACTCACCTATTCCTTACCTGCTGGTCAGCAGTAAAAAACAGGTTAGTTTCATCAACCCCGCCTTTACCGAAAGTTACGGATATCGGCTGGATAATTTCCCGCAATTGATGGCTTGGTGGCAACAAACCAGTCTGGATCCGGGTTACCAAAAACAACTGAATCTCTGGCTGGAAGGCAAGCTGGCCGTTTCTGAGCTATCCAAAACAACGACCGAAGTGACCATAACCTGCCCAGATGGTAGCGAGCGAGTTGCCCTGCTGAGTTTTTCAGCCTTACAAGATGCCTTCGAAAATGAATTATTGCTGGTTTTTTACGATATCACCGTGCGTAAAACTGCTGAACAACAATTGCGATTTGCCGCTCAAATGTTTACGCAAGCGCATGAAGGGATTGTGATCACAGAAACAGACGGCACCATCATTGATGTTAATCCCGCATTTACTTCAATAACCGGCTATCCGCGCGAAGAAGTCATTGGTCAGAATCCATCCCTGCTCAAATCAGGTCGACATGATGACGGTTTTTATGCCGCCATGTGGCAAGCCTTGGATAAAGACGGTTATTGGCGCGGCGAAGTCTGGAATAAGCGTCGTGATGGCGAGCTTTATGCTCAATTAATGACCATCTCAGCATTGGCAGGCAAAGATGCTCAAGAACGACATTATGTCGGCTTATTCTCAGATATCACGCAGACAAAACAACAACAGGAAACACTTGAACTGATGGCACATTATGATGTGCTAACCAAACTGCCTAATCGCGTATTATTCGCTGAACGCTTTCAGCAAGCCACTGAGCATAGCCGCAAAACCCAGACATGGTTAGGTGTTTGTTTCCTGGATTTGGATAATTTTAAACCGGTTAATGACACATACGGCCATAGTGTTGGTGACAAATTGCTCGTTGAAGTTGCCAAGCGTCTGACAGACTGTGTACGCGAAGGTGATACCTTGTCGCGTTTTGGTGGTGATGAGTTTGCCATCCTGTTTCAAGATGTTGAATCCTACGAACAATGTGAACTGTTCTTGCAGCGCATCCACGAGACCTTGGCACAACCTTTTAAAATTGGCGATCTGGAGCTTTCTCTCAGTGCATCAAGTGGTATCGCCATGTACCCGCAGGATGATGACAATCTGGATACGCTGCTGCGTTATTCAGATCAAGCGATGTATCAAGCAAAATTAACCGGGCGCAATACTTACCAACTCTTTAATCCACACGAAAATCAGCAAACCATTGAAAAACATGCTTTGCTGCAAGCGCTTCGGGTTGCACTGCAGGAAGATCAGCTTTGTTTGTATTTTCAGCCTGAGATAAATATGCGCAACGGCAAGGTCATGGGCGTTGAAGCATTAATTCGCTGGCAGCATCCTGAACAAGGGTTGCTACTGCCAGGGCAGTTTCTGCCGGTACTCGCCGATACGGAATTAGAAATTCAGGTCGGTAATTGGGTTATACAGCAGGCTATTCGGCAAATCGATGCTTTTCAAAACGTACTTAAACAACCGTTGTTTATTAGTGTCAATATTGCCGCCAGCCACCTTCAGTCTCGAGATTTTGTCAGCAATTTGCAAGCGGCGTTAGCTGCGTATCCACAAGTATTATCGCCATCCTTGCAGCTTGAGATTCTGGAAACAGGCGCTTTGGGGGATGTGCGTACGATCAGTCGCGTCATTCGAGACTGTCGCGAACAACTCGGTGTGCAAGTGGCCCTTGATGACTTTGGCACCGGTTACTCCTCACTCACCCATCTGCGCCATCTTTCGGCCAATACCATCAAAATCGATCAAAGCTTTGTTCGGGATTTACTGGATGATCCAAATGACTTCAATATCGTCGAAGGCGTGATAGGTCTGGCGCGCGCATTTGACCGTCAGGTTGTTGCCGAAGGGGTCGAGTCGGAAGCTATTGGTCAAATGTTGCTGTTGTTAAACTGCGATCTGGCGCAGGGTTATGCTATTGCCAAACCCATGCCGGCAGCCGATTTCATAGATTGGATTGCGCATTATCAACCGCTGCCTGGCTGGCAACAGTTAGCAGAGAAAAACTTATCACCTTGGCAAAAAAGCCTCTATTTACTGCGCTTAAGCGTCACCCGCTGGCTAGGACAGTTCTCAGCTGAGCACAAAGACAGTCCAATACCCTCGACAGCATTAAATCCACAAACATCGCATTGCGGCAGTTTGCTTCGACGTTGTAGTCAACAACAGGCAGCTAACATGACATGCTTGCAACAACTCGCCACCAGCCAGGATTATATGCACGAGATTGCCCGAGCACTGAACGCCTGCGAAGCCACGTCACCTGACCGATTGGAGTTACAACAACAGCTCGCACAACAGGCTGACATCTTTTATGCTTTGATTGACAGAGCGTTGGCAGATTAATATTGCGGCGTCAGGATAAGTCTCAGGAAAATCCTGACCGTTATCAGGTAAAGCGCTGATTTTCCTTTTTTTGCAATTCATTAACATAGCAATTAATCAGCATTTGGCTGATTGGCTAATTAAGGAGAATTGTTATGTGGACTAAACCAGAATATTCAGATATGCGTTTTGGCTTTGAAGTAACCATGTACATTAACAACCGTTAATTCACTGCCAAATTGAATTGAAAAAACCCGGCTTAGGTCGGGTTTTTTTATGGTAGAGCCCGTTCCCAGCGTCTTATTTAAATTGTTCAACCAGCGTCTTTAGCTTTAGGGAGATTGACGAACGCTGAACTCGTTTTGCAAGTGTTCACATACTTTAATCGCATCTTGCAGATTTCTTTTCGCAATACTGACCCGTTTGTCTTCTATCATGGCAATCGCTGCAATAATGCCGACGAAACTCGCTACCATTCCGGCCATCCCACCCGACAACCAAGCAATACTGATGGCCAGAATAATAAGCATCAGAATCTGAATTACCATCCATTGTGATGCCAGCTTTTCCTTCAAACAAGTCACTCTTTTTTGATGCCAGAGCGCGATTAATTCACTTAGCTCATCATCGCTTAGCACACTCAGTCTGGCGTAATAATGAATGCCAATAATTTCATCATTATAATTCCGCGAAGCCAGATCAATAGCTTCTGCCACCGCTTTCAACATGACATAAGTATCCGCATCTTTTTCAATCATTGGCTGGCACCCCGTTAACCCTATATCTGTTAATTAAGCTCGGATTGCGTAGCCACTTTGCCATGCACCAGTGTTAATTCAGCTTATCATTGCCCGCATCAAAAATCTGGCGATTATTTGGTTTTTTAGATTACCGAAAAATCGTTCACGCCGGCTCGCTTATGGCAGATTCTCTACACCAACGACGTTGGTATCAAGTAACGATAATTGCCAGAACCGATGCTGATTTAAGAGACTTTCTCGCCAAGCCAAGCCGGCATAATTTGGTCTTCTGCAACAGCGATTATCGACAGCTTGCGACCAGGCAGCCCTTAACAAGCCATGCAAAGCGCATCATGCCATCCATTATGAGCTCAACATCAAAGCGCGCTTAAGACTTGGCAGTTACCTGGCTTTTTACTTAGCCACGGATCAACCTTGCCTCCTTAGGTATTTTGTCCAGAAAATCAGCACAATCGCGAGCAGGTGGCTGTTCTGATACGGGGCGGTTGTTGTACCAGAGGCGACATTGGCCTGGCTGCGGCATCGCGTCAGCGGGAATATCTGCCTGCTGATAATAACGATCACTTTTCATTAGGGTATAGGTTGCACAGCTGGTACAACATATCGCCCCCAGCATGACCATGAATTGTTTGATTGCCATGCTGTCCAATTCCTCAGTTTGGTTTTAAAATTAACCTGTCTTGGTTCCACAGGAATCAAGTCGGGTCATGTATAGTGAGAATACCATGAGATCTGTACAACTTATCTTTAGTCTGTTTTTTTTATCGGGCTGTAGCTACCACCCGGACGGCATTGATCCGGTTTCAAATTTCTCTGTCGATGCGTATCTCGGCAAATGGTATGAGGTTGCCAGACTGGATCATGATTTTGAAGCAGGCCTGACTCAGGTTACCGCTGACTATTCCTATCGTGAGGATGGGGGCATTCGCGTCATTAACCGAGGCTTTAATCAGGCAGAAGAGCGTTGGGAGCAGGCAGAGGGTAAAGCCTATTTTGTTGATTCTCCAGATATTGGCCATTTAAAAGTCTCATTTTTTGGGCCATTTTACGGAGCCTATGTCATTTTTGATCTGGATTCAGATTATCAATACAGTTATGTTGCCGGCCCTAATCGTAACTATTTATGGTTACTGGCGCGCACGCCCGATGTCAGCGATGCCGTGAAACAAAACTTCTTAGAACAGGCAAATACCTTGGGGTTTACCACTTCGGAACTCATTTGGCTGGGCACACCACCGGATCAACCATAATCTAAGCTCAGTTTCAATTCTACCGGCGGTCTATTGAAATAAAGGTCAGCCAGTTCGCAAGCGTACCAAGCACCAGACCATCGACATTCAATGGTCCACCCAGCAAAGTATTCCAGATAATGGCGACGCTAATCCCCGCCATCGCGCCCGCTATAAATCGCCGTTGACTGACGTGATAGCCCAGTACCCCCATGCACAGTGGTACCAACACCGTCGGTGCCCAGAAATTGTAAGCATAAATCAAGATATCGATGACACTATCAATGGATAACGCAAACACCACCGATAGCAGCCCCACCAATAGGGTGACTGCTCTCGCGAGACGTAACTCTGCCTGATTAGATAATGGCTGTCTACGAAGAGGCCGAACAATATCATTACTAAATGCAATGGAAGCTGAGTTCAGAAAAGAATCTGCCGATGACATGATAATTGAAACGATCGCTGCTGCAACCACGCCTTGCAAAATCGGTGGCACTGTCTGCTGAATAACATAAGGCATCGCCAGATTCGCATTCAAATCTGCCTGCATTGCCAGTGCAACTAACCCGATCAAGCCGGTAATCGCAAAAAAAGGCACGGAAAACAGCCCACTTAACAACGAACCTCGCGAGACAGCTTGACTTGAACATCCAATGAGTAGCCTCTGTAGATAAGGCGGTACCAGCGTTTCGCCAAGCATAAAGGTCAGGAACAACGATAATAGTGCCAATAACGCTAATGGCTCACTCGGTAACTGTAAATGTGTCGTGGGCAATTGCGTCGTTAATGCCTGCCAGCCACCAACCGCTTGCAACCCAAAATATAAGGTTAATGGAATGCCGACCGCGAGCACCACAAATTGCATCACATCCGTCCAGATCACAGCACGCATTCCACCAATGGTCGAATAGGCAATCACAATACCGCAGCCAATAAGGATGCCCCAGACTTTATCGACACCCAGAAATAAATTAAAAATATAGCCCATCGAGCCAACTTGCGCGCCCAGAATTCCGGCGCACAACACAATGGAAAAAAACCCGGTGAACAGCCTTGCTCCTTGGCCGTAATGTGTCGCCATAATATCGCCGACAGAAATAGCTCCTGGATAATGCGTCATTTTTGGTGCGATATATCGAGCAACCAGTATTTCTTTCAGACTAAAGCCCCACAATGCCACGATATTACTGACGCCAACCAGAAATACTTTCTCGGCATTGCCCATTGAAAAGCCACCACCGATAAAGGATGCCGACAAGGTAGCGAAAATAACCAGCATGCCATAAGACCTGCCCGCCAAGGCAAAATCCTGCAACCCTTGCATCCGCTTACCAGCGGCCAGCCCGACCAACAGAACGGCCAGTAAATAAACCGCAATGACCAGTTTTTCCATGCGTGATATTCCCGAATGACGTGATTCGGTCAGCTTACGTGTTTCAATGAAGACTGAAAAGCCAAACGTATTAGACTACGTCCGGCGGAGGTTTCCAGTGTGGGAAGTGACTAAACTTTAATATTGATGAGTTGGCCTGCTTTTGTCGTCGCCACCGGCATCTGCTCAAGTAAGGCAATGATTGCAGCGCCATTGGCTTTGCTCTGTTCGTTGGCTAGTTTTAATATCGCTATCTGCTGTTCAGACACTTGCTGTACTGCCGAGAGCTGCGAAGCCAAACCAATTATTGCAGCACTTTCCATGTGTTTTCTCCTACATTAGTACTTTGTTGGCAACTTGTTCTACCACAAAGCCCAATTGTTGTCTGACGGCGTTACGGGTTAATGCTTGCTGTTCTGCAATTTCCGCCGCTGAAAATCCAGAAGACCAATGTAATTCAGCAATATTCCGGGCATCCCTGGTCAGTGCGTTAACAACTTCTGAGGTCATTTGATCCTCAATAAATGCAGGATCGGATTCCCCCTCATGCAGCATTGGCATGATAGGTTGACGCGATTTCTGCCCCCAACGTTCTAACAGGATACCGGCACGATTCAGGCGCTCACGACGCGCTTCTTGCTGCGCCGTCATTTTTAACTTGGTCGCCGTGCGATTCAGTTTTTTGCCCATTGCTGCTCCCCTCAGGAATCAGGTTAGTCGAAAAAATAGCGCCTCGGCTTACAAATGAATGGTATGACTACTTACTATTTAAAAAATCATCGACAACGTTTTTAATAAGCCGCCTAGCCTCTTCATTGCTGCCAATCAGCGTACCAGCCAAGACACATAATGTCATGCTCCGCCCTGGATGGCGCTTTACCCAGTCACTGACTCGGGGATCAACATGTTGTTGAAGACCCTGTTCCATCGCTGCCAGTTTTGTCTGCCAGTCGCTGGATGACGGGGTGCTGACAGTATCCCCCCGGTTAACCAGCTTCGCAATGAGTAACGTCATCAATGCCAGCAAAACAAAAATCAATGCCGTGAGTAACGCCGCAACGTCAGGCAGAAAATGAACGTTTAACCAATAATAGAGCGCCAAGCCGGCAAAGCCAACTGCCATCAGACTAAAGACAACGGCAATGGCAATGGCAATGCCATTTACTTTTAGCTTGGCTATCAAATCGGATCCCATACGCATTAAAAAATGTACCGCCTAGCGATCCAAAATCTTACCAATGACAAGACCAATTCCAAAGGCAATGGCGACACTTGACATGGGATTCGCCTCAACCTCGCCTTGTACCCGACTATACGACTGTTTAACTTGTTCCTGCGCTTTTTCAGCCGTTTCTTTCACTTTTGTCTGGCCTTGTTCTGCATAAGCCGAACTCATTTGTTTCAGAGTATTAGTCAGTCCAGCAAAATCTTCACGCAGCGCATTTAATTGTTTCTGAAGTTCTTCATTACTAGTTTGTGTTGCCATCGTGGTTCTCCTCTTATTCGAGAGTTAACTGTGTCATTTCCTGATATCAGCGTGACAAAGATGCGTGACAGTTCAATTACTCTGTTGATTCTTCCAGTTCATCGGCGGCATCTTCAATTGCATCACCAGACTCTTCCAACATTTCATCAACTTGTTCGCCAGCCTCTTCTGCTGGTCCTTGTTGCTCACAGGCACTGACCATTCCCATCGCCCCGACAATAAATGCCATCAGCATAAAACGGCTCAACATACGCATTAACGTGTTTGATTGGTGCATATTTGCTCCTTGATTATCTCAATGTTAAGAACGTGCTGGAACGCGTTGGTTCCAACCTGAATCACCGTTCACAAATCTACCAGTGTCCTTATCAACTGCCTTAACGCAGGTTAAAGACAGTTTTTTTTCAACAGCATACATTGGAACTCCTTTTTACAGCAAAGGAATGAATGTTATGTTTAGTTGGGCTATCACCTTTCTAATTATTGGTTTAATTGCCGGTGTATTAGGTCTTAGTGGTATTGCTGGTACGGCAACTAATATTGCTTGGATTTTATTTGTTGTTGGCTTGGTTCTGGCAATTATTTTCTTTGTTACCGGACGTAAGCCGCCCATTTAGTCACTCTGTCTGTAAAACCTCAAAGCACGATACAACGCGTATCGTGCTTTTTTTTGCTTAAAATAAATTGACTTAATTTGGTAACCATACGTAACCTTCACAAATCTTAAACCACAAACACCAACGGACCGAAAATGAATCCTGCCGAACCAGGCTGTATTGCCCACCAGTTTCAACGGTTTGTTGATCTTAGTGACGACGAAGTCGAATTATTAACCAGTCTCGAATTCGCTCCAAAAGAATACCCCGAAGATGCAGAGCTCATCGCGGCTGGCAGCACCGCTGAGAAACTGTATACCCTGAAGAGTGGCTGGGCGTGCGCAATACGTCCATTACCAGATGGTCAACAACAAATTCTGGATATTTTCCTGCCTGGACAAATCATCGGCTTACGCGAATTAAGCTTTGTTAAACATCAATCCGAAGTGCGCACTTTGACCGATGTCGTTGCCTGCCCTTTTCCAAGGCGCAAACTCACCGAAATATTTGACGCCGCACCACGATTGACGGATGTCTTCTTTCTGGTAATGGCCAGAGAACAATCGATGCTTATAGAACGCATCATCAATATTGGCCGGCGAAGTGCGGCTGAGAGCCTTGCGCACTTTTTAGTCGAGATTCATAGTCGGCTTGCCATTCGGCATCTTGGCTTTACCTTACCGATGACCCAATCGACAATCGCAGACACATTGAGCTTATCGTCGGTACACATCAGTCGCACTTTTAAGCAGTTACGTGAAATGAAATTGATTGACGGTCATAACGGTGATATTGAAATCATTGATCTGGAAGGGCTTATCGCTTTTTCCGGATTTGATCGGAGCTATCTTGAGTACCACAGCGAATGGGCTCGCTAGTCATAGCGCGACGCGATCATGCCATTAATGATGTTACTTGCATTCTCGCCTTTCGCTCCTCGATATGCAGCGACCAATAGGCTGGCCTCACTCAGTGTTGATTGAATTTCATCGGCAAACAAGCCTTTGAACTTTTCAACCCCCATGATGTACATTCCGGAGGCATGCTCAACCTGATGACTGATTTGTTTTTCGGTTTCTGACTGCCCCGCCACAATTCGCTGTCCCACCAGGCGGCTAAACACCGGAATCGCCATGACAAAAGCGACTAGCTTCGCCACCTCACGCGGATTCTTGCTCCGCCAATGCTGTGCATAAATGGCAATCTGTCGAAGTGCCGGCCAATCCATGTTGGCTAGTTTTGTTACCGGCCCATTGGGCTGACTACCGCTGAAAATCGCCTCAATATCACGACAAAAAGCGAAATAATCCGGCAATGCCACTTCAGCGAGCTGTGTAGCGATACTGGCAATATCTGCTTCCAGCAACTGCTTATCCGTCAATTTTTGATCTGAAAATACAATGTCTGACTGTAATTGACCGGTGTGATTATTACGCCAAAATCGCACAGCTTGAGCACCAGGGTGAAATTCAGCCAACACCGCAACCGAAGCAAACATCTGGCTTAGCGCTGACATGGCAGGTTCTGGACTTTGAAAATTAACGATCCCGCCTCTTGAGTGAGGCGGGACGGTTCAAGCTTACTCAACTCAGCGCATTAAGTGCTGCGTCATAATCAGGCTCGTCAGCAGTTTCCGCAACCTGCTGGGTATAAATTACCTTACCTTGCTCATCAATGACGACCACAGCGCGTGACAGTAACCCGGTCAACGGACCGGATGTAAAAGTTACACCGTAATCATCGCCAAAACTGCTACGAAATGCAGAACCAACGACAACGTCATTCAGTCCCTCTGCCCCACAGAAACGACTGAGTGCAAATGGTAAGTCTTTGGAGACACAGACAACAGTGGTATTATCCAGTGCTGCCGCCTTGCTGTTGAACTGGCGCACCGACATAGCACAGGTGCCGGTATCAACGGATGGAAAAATATTCAGAACAACTTTACCTGAAATATCTTGCCCGGTTAGCTCAGACAAATCATCTTTTACCAAATTAAAGCCTGGTGCCTGACTGCCTACTTCAGGTAACTCACCTACGGTTTCAATCGGGTTACCTTTTAATGTTACCGTGGCCATGTTTTCCTCCTTTGCTTAAAAACGAATACCACAGGCAGGTATTGCCTGGAATGTTGTACACAGAGAAACTTGGGGATGCGCCTTGGCATTTTAAAGTGGCCGAGACAAAAAAACCCTGATATCTGTTCGATACCAGGGTTTTAGTGAAAAATGCGTTAGGGTTAATCGATAACCGTGTCGGCCGCCGTAGTTTCTTCTTGCTCAGCAGTTGAGCCGGCAACGGTAATGGCTTCTTCTCGATGTTGCAGCTCCAAGGCGTCAAGCAACTGCCCCATTGATTCCGCCAGCCAGTAACAAGCAAACAATTGATTATAATAAGCCTCCGTATAATCCGCTCCGGCAATCAAAAGTTCATTTTCGCTATCCAGCAAATCCAGCAATGTCCGCTGACCAATACCGAACTGATCCTCATACGCCGTCCGCGTTTTTTCGGCGGCTTCCAAGCGTTGTTTTAACTTCGGCACGCGTTCCTGCGCGGTTTGCAGCGCATTCCAGGCTAAGCGAACATCCTGCTCGATCTGACGTTGCGCCCGAATCACTTGCTGTTTTTGTTGCTCGCTCAACGATTCAAACTGCGCAACCCGAGCTGAGTCCGCACCGCCGTTGTAGAGGTTTTGTTGCAAGCGGGTCATCGCTTGGAGCTCTTTCTGATGTCCCTCATTACGCAGCAAGTTATCACCATCTGCATTCAGGTTATTATCGGAACGATAACTCAAATCAAAATCAACTTTGGGATGAAAAGCAGATTTCGCGCCTTGAACTTGCGCTAAAGACGCCTCATGCGTGGCTAGTGCCGAACGCAAATAAGGGTGCTGGTTGATTGCAACCGAAATGGCTTCGTCGACAGTTGCAGGCGCACGGTCACAACAACCATCACCTGGGTCAGTAATATTTTCAGGCAGATTGCCTACAACACGTAAATATTGACTGCGAGCATCTTCAATATTGCCCTCTTCTGAGACAACGTTAGCCCGAGAAAGCGCAAGGCGAGCTTGAATTTGATCGACATCGGCACGTCGCCCCACGCCACTTTCAGCGCGTTTTTCAATCATGTCACCAATACGCTCATGGGCATCAAGGTTAGTCTGGGTGATCGCCATAAGCTCTTGACGACGTAAAATATTCAGGTAAGCATCCACTGCTTGCAAGCTTGTTGATTCTGAAATATCAGAAACCGCATAACCTGCTGATTCAGCTGATGATGTTGTTCGGTCAACTTCACTTTTCGTGTAGAAGCCATCATAAATCATTTGTTTGGCCGCAATACCCGCTTCACCCCGATTGAGCGAACGACCGCCTGGGGGGCGTGTCGCAGGGTTATTGGTATATTCGTGACCATAGCCCAGGTCCAAATCCACTTGCGGCAAATAACCTGCTTTGGCTTGGTCGATCGTCTTATCAACACTTAGTCGACGGTTAGCTTCAGCAAGAATTTCCGGATTAGTCTGCAAGGTTTGGGCAACTGCCTCAGGCAGTGTCTGGGCCATCGCAACCGATTGCCCAATGAACAAACCACTGCCAATTAAGGCAGTAGTCAGTGTCAGGGTTTTAAATATTTTGCTCATGACTCAACTCCATCAGCGCACGTCAATTTTGACGCGACGATTGCGGGGCTCTCTCACCCCATCAGCAGTTTCTATCAGCAGGTCGGTTTCACCGACACCTGAAGTTCGGATAATATTTGCTGGCACACCAATATCGATCAAATCCTGACGCACCTTGTTTGCCCGCTCCAGTGATAACGTCTGGTTATAGGCGTGGGATGCTGATGTATCCGTGTGTCCAACAACAATCGCTTCGGCAATTTGCCGTGAAATAATCTCGTTGTAAATGTTACGCGCTTCAATTTTGGATTCCGGTGTTAATTCATCCGTATCCAGAATGAAATACAAGGTTGCCTCGTAAGGTGCCGGTGGAATCGCCGCCACCGCAGGGGCCAATGAAGGCTCTGAAACCACCGGAACCGCACAGAAAGGTGATTCTGCACCACTTAACGTGACCGGCGCCTCGACCGCGTCTCGCAATTCCGATTCGGCTCTGTCCGGACCGATTGCATTGTGAATAGCGCCACAGCCTGTCAAGGCAAGCAAGGACACCACCAGTAGTAAAGAATAATTACGCATCATGATTTTTATCTTCTTAGCTCATCAACATTCACTGACAACTGCTCACATGGCACCGTCAAAATGTCGGTAGGGGTTTTTATTCTGACAGCTTGTGGATCCTGCATCGCCAGCTTGCCGCCAACCAGAGCCATGGTGCCTTTCTGTATACCCAGATCCGCCTTGCCGGCGTGAGAATCCGAGTCATACTGATAAGCATCAATGGAAAATCGTGAATCAGGACCAGCCCCGATGCGGGTATCGTCATGGAATAGTAAACCAACGGTACTATTTGCTGACGTGGAAAGCTGATCATAAAGAAAAAGCTCATCACCCAGACTTGCTTTAACAATATCGCCATTACGTAATACCGTGACATCACCACTCATGGTTTTAATGACGGCAACACTCTGCGCGGATGCCGGCGTGACAATAGCGAACAGCCCAACCAGCAAACTTTTTTTCAAAAAATCATGCATCGATGACTTTCCCTGATAACTCGATGAAAATTCCAAACCTTAATACTATACCGATCTTTTACGCTTGTTATTGTTATCAGGCAAGCAAACACCGCTTGCCAAGTAAAAATATCGCTTTTATTTTGCTACGATACTTCATTAGTGTGAACTGTGTCACGTTTCATCTGAAATGTCGATATTTAGATCTTGGCAGATGCCCCCACTTGCACTAATTAAAGAGACGGGCCAAAACAAACTTTTTCAATTTTATGATTTGAACAACCACTCTGTAATCACTTTGTGTTAAGTTTTGAACTACACCCTAGGAGGCAACATGAAGAACAAACTAACCGCAGCTTTTCTGGCCACGTTAATGATGATTGGTTTATCAGCCTGCAACACCGTGCAAGGCGTTGGTGAAGATATGGAAGCAGCAGGCAGTGCCATTAATAAAAAAGCAGAGGAAACCAAAGGTTATTAATCTGACCCCCATCAAAAGCAAACCAGCCGTCGGCATGGCGGCTGGTGCAGTCGGAAAAGGTAATCATGGTTAAACAACACAACGCTAGCGCTGAAACCAGTTTGGTTTTTGATATTGTCCGTCAGGGTGATTTCGGTCAACTTCAAATCTTGATCGACTCTGGTGTCGATCCTGACTCCCAGGATGCGGATGGCGCGAGTTTACTGATGCTCGCCAGTCAACTTGGACACACTGACATTGCGACATTACTGCTTGAAAAAGGCGCAGACCTCCATGCCACTGGTGAAGATGGCAAAACCCCACTCATGTATGCGGCCATGTTTAATCAAGTTGCGACCATCAACATTTTGTTACTCAGTGGCGCCGATGCCTACGCTAAATCTGCTGATGGATTGACCGCACTCGGTCTCGCACGGGCAATGGGTGCTGAAGCGGCCGCGAGTCGTCTCGCCCAACACGTCGAGTTATTTTAGTATATCCCTCCGCCACCCTCATGGCCCGATGCACTGCCGGGCTTATTGTCATGCGACGACATCAAATACAATAATCAAAATTTTTAATTTACGGACGACTTAATGCCTCAGTTTTTTGACGCCGACAAGCTCAAAGCAGAGTTCCATCACGACAATTCTGTTCTTGGTGCCTTGCGCACCGTAATTGCTGAGCTGCGCAAAGGAGGCGAGCAAGATGCAGCCACACGCATGGATGCACTGTTGGATCTGCTTGATAACGATACCGAATTAAGGCAATTGGTTGGCGAACGCTTTCACGAGTGGTTCGTTGAACAGAATCTTTATTCCGCTATTGTCAGTCTTGGTATTTTTTCTCGTCGAGGCTTTTTGAACGAGTTTATGACGCGGCTTTATGACAAAATGAATCCGCCTCCGCTGGACCTCACCAATGCGAAAGATGCATTAACGCTCCTGTTCTCTCAGCGTAGTGATAATGATTGGCTGGAAACGATTTCGTCCGTGCAATGGTTAAAACTCCATCTGCTGCTCTGCCAAGATTTGGATGTCGAAATAAAGCAGCGCTCAATAAATCATTTCAAGGAGCAATGCCTTTATGCCATTGAAATGTTGGCTATTTGGGTTGCAGCGGAAGAATTAGAACCTGAATTAATGCGTATTGATAAGCGGCTCGTTGATAACGACTCAGCCTTTATCGTGTTGCAACGGGAATTACAGCCTTTTGTACAAAATATGTATCAGCGATTTAATGATCCAGAAGTTGAACCTTATAATCCAGATCACATCTGGGTCATGTTGGACCAATGTCGCGAACTGGTCCAACGCTTGCGTCGTCGTGGTGCGGGTGCAGCAGGCTCTTCTATTTCCGTTGCACACCTACTGGAACGGTTAGAACAAACACTGGAACGTATAGAAGAGCTGCTCACCATTCTGACGGATCCAGATCCGCTGAGTGAACAAACACGTTGCCTGAGTCTGTGGCAAAAACTGGTGCTCGCCACCACCGAAAAAAACAGTCTCAAATCATTGGTCAGAAACAGTATTGGCATGTTGTCCCGAAGCATCACCCAAAATAAAAGTGATCACGGTGAACATTATGTCGCCCGGGATAAATCGGCTTTTTGGGCGTTATTTGGCTCGGCAGCCGGTGCCGGCGTACTTATCGCTTTGATGGCATTGAACAAAATTTATATCGAAGACCTGGGTTTTGATAAAGGCTTTTACACCTTGTTAGTAAGCCTTAACTACGGCGTTGGATTCATGATAGTGCATATGTTGCACTTTACAATCGCCTCCAAACAGCCCGCCATGACCGCTGCTAATTTTGCCGCAGAGGTAGAGCGTGGGGAAAATGGACGTGCCGTTCATAAAAAACTGGCCAGCCTGTTAATCGAGGTAAATCGCTCACAGTGGGCTGCCGTTTGGGGGAATGTGATTACCGCGATTATCATTGCCAGCCTGATTGCCAGCTTCAGCCTTTGGTATTGGCAAACACAGTTAATTCAACCAAGCACGGTTAACCACCTTCTTAATGACATCACGCCCATTGGCGGCATGGCCATTTTCTATGCCTCAATAGCCGGTGTCTGGTTATTTTGCTCTGGCATCATTGCCGGTTATTTTGATAACCGAGCCGATTATCTGGAACTTCGTACTCGGATTCGTTACCACCCATTATTACGTGACTGGATGAAAGAAAGTTGGCGCGAAAATTTGGGCGATTATGTGCATACGCACTATGGCTCATTAGCCGGTAATTTCTTTTTCGGTGTCTTACTCGGCATTACACCTTATATTGGCTATTTGCTGGATTTACCTTTAGATATTCGCCATGTGGCATTTTCTGCGGCCAACCTCGGCTACGCTACTTTTAGCAGCACGATGGGCATTTTTGAGTTTTTCGTCTATTTATTGTTTGTCCTGATCATTGGTTTTTTTAATCTTTGGGTCAGTTTTGCCTTAGCCTTAATCGTCGCACTGCGTGCCCGCGGGACACGTATCAGCCGCTTTTCGGCGCTTATGCGCAGCATCTGGGATCAAACCAAAGAAAATCCACTGCGGGTATTTTTTCCAGTTGGCGTCGCACAACAAGTCATCAAATCTGAACAAGACAATAGCGAACAAACGCCTTCAGGGAGCTAGACGTAGCCGCTGCCATTGACCATCCGGTTGCAAACGGTAACAAATCCGATCATGCAGCCGTGATGGACGACCTTGCCAGAACTCCCAATAATCAGGGACTAATCGGTATCCGCCCCAATGTGGTGGCCGTGGCGGATGCAGGCCAAACTCAGCGCCGTATTTAGCAGCTTGACTGACAATAACAGTTCGGCTTTCAATAACGGTACTTTGCGGCGAGGCCCATGCACCAATCCGGCTGCTTAATGGTCTTGAATGAAAATAAGCATCCGATTCGGTTTCCGAAATTTTTTCGACTTTACCTTCAATACGCACGACACGCTCAAGCTCGGGCCAAAAGAATTGCAGGGCCGCAAACGGATTGTTGGCCAGAGAAAGTCCTTTTCTGCTTTGATAATTGGTAAACCAGACGATACCGCGCGCATCACAGTCTTTAATCAACACGGGGCGACAAGCGGGACGTCCATCAGCATCAACGGTTGCCAAAGTCATCGCATTGGGTTCATTCACTTTTTGCGTAATCGCCTCGTTGAGCCATTGCTCAAACTGCTGCAAAGGCACCTCTGACGTTGCTTGCTCAGCCAGTTCACCACGTTGATAGTTATTACGTAAATCAGCCAATGGCTGCTTTTTTTTCATTTGGTTTTCTCAGCTCGGCAGGTTAGGTTACTTCGTCTAAGATCATGCCATAAACCAGATAACTTGATGTGAAAGAAGTGGCTCAGAGACGTTTACGGGCCAGCTACCCTAGATGATCCTTTATTTTCGTACAAAGACGGATCACGTCATTGGCTTCAGTTAATGTCAGCCCGGTTGCACACAATGCTTGCTCCGCAATTCGTTCACCCTGTTCTGCTAAAGTCTTACCCGCCGTGGTCAGAAACACGGATTTAATCCGATCATTGCCTGGCGGACTATTGCGAGTGATATAGCCGTTCATTTCCAGATTTTTCAGGATTGGGCTGAGCGTCCCTTTGGTTATGCCAATGGATTCTGCGATGGCTTTCTGTGTCGCCCCATCATGATGCCAAAGTGACATCATCACAACAAACTGAGGATAAGTCAGACGATGAGGCGCCAATAAACGCTGATAAGCGCGCGTTATCGTGCCACTTGTAGAGTAGAGTGCAAAGCATACCTGCTCGTTTAGTCTAGGCCCCATTTAACACACCTTTGGTTGTGCGCTTGACATCTGATACCTGCCGCCTTACTGTTTGGGTGCAAACAGTTCGTTTGCAAACTGTTAGAGAGAGATAGATTATCATGATTACTAAAAAAATATTATTGCTTACCGCGTTGACTGCTGTCATTCCCGTCAATCTTGCCGCACAGGAAATGATGGCTAATGATAACTACCTGCCATCACTGATTACCGAGACACCCTATGAAGGCAGGCAACTAGCCATGACCATCGTCAGGAAAACCATTGGTACAATCCAAACTGATGTTGCAGCCAAACATCGTGTCAGAGCCAAATATGCCGAGGATCCACAGTTATTAATGAATGCTGCCGAACTGGTAGCCATCGAGTTCAAAACCATCGCAATCGCCAATGATTATTGGCGTAAATAAAGGGATTGGCCGAGGCGTAACGCTTCGGCCAATTTTATCACCGCTGTATTTAAACTGAATCAATATGGCATGAATAGTTGAGCCTGATATTTATCAGCCTCGATTTGACAGGCAAAGGCTGAACCAAGAACGGATAGCAAAGCGAATCACGTTCCCTTATTTATAAGGACAGCTGCAGCAACATCCTTAAGCCCGTGATGAGCAAGACTACCGCAAAGACTTTTTTCAGTTTTGTTGCATCTAGTTTGTTAGCGAGTGTGGCGCCTACCGGTGCGAATAGCACGGTGAGTGGCACAATGCAGACAAAGCCGATTAGATTCACCAGTCCATAAGTGCCAACTGGAGCATCAGCGGGTGTGGTACCTAATATCAACATGGTTAACGCACCCGGTAAGGAAATAATTAAGCCAATCGCCGCTGCCGTACCCACCGCTTTATGCGCTGGATAGTTACATAATGTCAGCGTAGGTACTGTGAGCGTACCGCCACCAATACCGACCATCGAGCTAAAAAAACCAATACCAGAACCAATTGCCGCCTGCCCTGCTTTGCCGGGCAACTGATCGAACAACGCTGATTTACCGGTTCTAAACAACATATTTAATGCCGATAATGTCGCAATAACCCCAAACATCACGGTCAACGATGTGCCATCAACCCTTGTTACTAGCCAACTACCCACTAGAACACCGATAAGAATAAAGCCCGCCCACCGTCTTAATAGATCAAAATCGACGTTGCCTTTGCGGTTATGAGAACGAATTGAGCTAATGGAAGTCGGTACGATGGTTGCCAATGACGTCGCAGTCGCGATGACCATCGCTGATTCCGGCGAAACGCCAAAGCCTTGAAACAGGAAAAACAAGACTGGCACGATAACAATACCGCCGCCGACCCCTAATAAACCGGCTAATACACCGGCAAAGGCGCCTGTCGCAATCAATGCCAATAAGGTCGAGAGATGCGTGCTAATAAATTCAATGACATTCATTTTGTATGACTTTCGTGGTTAAACAACAAACAAAAACAGGCTATGAACACCGAAGCACCCATAGCCTGTTGAGAATCAAAAAGCACTAAGCCAGTTCTTTTCTAATGATTTCTGCCCCGGCAGTCAATGCATTGAGCTTCGCTCTGGCAATGTGACGCGGTAACGGTGCCATGCCGCAGTTGGTGCATGGGCATAACAAATCCACTTCAACAAACTGCAATGCTCTACGCAGCGTGTCTGCCACTTCTTCTGGCGTTTCGATAGTATTGCTCGCCACATCAATCGCGCCGACCATAACTTTTTTGCCACGGATCAGTTCAATCAAATCCATCGGCACATGCGAGTTATGGCATTCCAACGAGATCATATCGATGTTGGATTGTTGCAGTTTAGGGAAAATATTTTCATATTGACGCCATTCTGCACCCAAGGTTTTTTTCCAATCGGTATTGGCTTGAATACCGTAACCGTAGCAAATGTGCACAGCGGTTTCGCATTTCAGGCCTTCGATGGCTCTTTCCAGTGTGGCAATACCCCAGTCATTGACTTCATCGAAGAACACGTTAAATGCCGGCTCATCAAACTGGATAATATCTACGCCTGCCGCTTCTAACTCTTTTGCTTCCTGGTTCAGGATTTTGGCAAATTCCCAAGCCAGTTTTTCACGACTTTTGTAATGTGCATCATACAGCGTATCAATCATGGTCATCGGACCTGGCAACGCCCATTTGATGGGTTGATCCGTTTGAGTACGTAAAAACTTCGCGTCTTCAACAAACACCGGTTTTTGACGGCTCACGGCACTGACCACAGTTGGCACGCTCGCGTCATAACGATCACGGATTTTTACCGTTTCACGTTTGGCGAAATCAACCCCATCAAGATGTTCGATAAAGGTCGTGACAAAGTGCTGACGAGATTGCTCGCCGTCACCGACGATATCCAGTCCAGCCTGTTGCTGTTCTTGTAATGACAGGCGTAAGGCATCTTGCTTGCCACTCACCAGTTCGTCGCCGTCTAATTTCCACGGTGACCAAAGTTTTTCCGGCTCAGCAAGCCAAGAAGGTTTCGGCAAACTGCCGGCAGTGGAAGTGGGTAATAATTTTTTCATCATTTCTATTTCTATTTTGATCCATTAAGAAGCGTATTGTTCAGACCATTGGTCAAGAATCGCCTTGTAGGGTTTGATGAAGTTTTCTTCAGCAAATTTACCCTGCTTAATCGCTAACTGGCTGCGTTCTTCACGGTCATAAACGATCTGCGTTAATGAATGATCGGCATGCTTCAAATTCGGTTGATAGGCACTTCCAGCAACGGCATTGGCATTATAAATCTCGGGACGATAGATTTTTTGGAATGTCTCCATCGTACTGATGGTGCCAATCAGTTCCAGGTTGGTGTAATCGTTGAGTAAGTCACCAAAAAAGTAGAATGCCAAAGGCGCAACACTGTCTTCCGGCATAAAGTAA
Organism: Methylophaga frappieri; assembly: GCF_000260965.1. NCBI lineage: Bacteria > Pseudomonadati > Pseudomonadota > Gammaproteobacteria > Thiotrichales > Piscirickettsiaceae > Methylophaga > Methylophaga frappieri. The sequence continues at coordinate 2,037,692 of NC_017856.1, read as the reverse complement.
CGGACCCTTAAGCCCATCTTTTTAAAATACTGCTCTGTCAATGACGATTCATTCGGCTCGTATTCAACGCCCAGAATCGGATGATGATTATCGGTGCGATGATAGGTTTTGTTATCGGATACACTCAGACAAATCACGGGTGGTTTTTTGAAGTTTTCTTTGTAAACGTCTGAGTTGATGAAATCTTTGAACAGTTTGCCGTGCAACTCACCGTAGTTATCTGGAATGCTGAAGCCTGCTTTACCTTTATTGTGTTCCAACAGCAATACGCTGAAGTCATAGTCACGTACGTAAGAAGAAAAGTTATTGCCGACAATGCCATCAATACGCTGGTTGGTTTGGTTATCCACAATAGTAGTTTTCAATATTTCAATCGACGGAAAATGTTGACCATTGCCCTCAATATCGACATCTACTGAAATAATTTCCAGCTCAACCGCATAGCGATCGGCCTTGGGATTATCCCACTGAGCCAATGCATTAAAGCGGCTATCCACCATGCGCAAAGCTTTGCGTAAATTTTCTTGACGGTGTTCACCCCTTGCCAGATTGGCGAAGTTTGTCGTGATCCGCGTGCTATCAGCGGGATGATAGTTTTCGTCGAAACTTATCCGCTTAATCGTGTATTGAAAACCGGTACTCATGGTCATTCCTGTATCTTGAGGTAAATCTAAAGTGCACTTTATACAGGGGTTTCCACATGAAAAAAATTGATTTTATCTCATATAATGATGATATTTATTCATGCATATAACCAAGCCGACCATTGAATAACAACATAAGCCCAGTTATGCATAAATACGATAAGCCATATCAAATCAATATGGCAGCGCATCGTGGGATTTATACTTTAGCTGGATCCAAGGGATATTTATAACTGCGTGCCAGGTCAATGAATGCCTTGAGGTATTCAATATTCTGGTCACTTTCACGCGTACCTAAATAGATTTGCTTGGCGATACCGGCTTCGCCTAAACGCACGACCGATAACGGTAATTTTGTGCAGTATTCTTCCGCCAGCCAGCGTGGCAGCGCAGCCACGCCACGACCCGACGCGACCATTTGCAGAATGATTTCGGTGGTTTCACTGGTTTTGTGCTGTTTGGGCAGGACTTCAGCCGGATTCAGAAAATGGGTGTAGATATCCAAGCGTTCTGTTGCAACCGGATACGTCAGTAACACTTCATCAGCTAACGCTTGTGCTTCAATATAGTCAAAGCGCGCTAATGCATGCTGGCGCGGCACGACCAATACCTGCTCATAATCAAACACCGGGGTAAAACTCAGCCCCGTTTTATAGATGGGATCGGGCGTGACCAATAAATCGATTTCATAATCTTCCAGCGCGCCAACCCCGCCAAACTGAAATTTCTGTTTTACATCGACATCGACATCCGGCCACGAATCTAAAAACGGCGCGACCACTTTCAAAAGCCACTGATAGCACGGGTGACATTCCATGCCAATTCGCAATGTTCCCCGCTCGCCTAGAGCGATCTGCTTGAGCTTATCCTCAGCATAATCCAGCAACGGCAAAACCCGATTGGCGATGTTCAGCAGATACCGGCCAGCCTGCGTCAATCTTAAACTGCGTCCCTCACGCAGCCACACTTCGGTACCGAGATTATCTTCCAGTTTTCGCATGGTGTGACTTAAAGCCGATTGCGTCACGCATAATTCTTTGGCCGCCGCTGTCAAAGAACCATGTACCTCAACTGCATGTACTACTTTAAGATGAATACGCTCAATCATAACAGTCATGAATAAAATTAATTGATTTGTGAAAATATACCATTTTTATTCATTTTAAAAGTACTTTAAACTGGTCTCATCCTTGAAATACCCTAAGAATGGATTTTTATATGTCTACTGCCACACCAAACCCAGCGCGCCCAGTCGTTGAACATGCCTGCCAGGTTTTAGCTGTCTCACCGTTAAGCAAAGACACCTATCAAATTGAATTGGAGACCCCAGCTGGCTCGACACTCGCCTATGATGCAGGCCAACATTTGCAGCTCGAACTTGATGTCAATGGTGATGGGCAATATCAGTCACTCTCTTATTCCATTGCCAACAGTGTTAACCCTGATCAACCACGTCGTTTACAGCTCATTATCCAAAATGGCAGCGACTTTGCCGGCAAGATTTTAAACCGCCTGTCTGATTTAAATGATAATAAAGCCAATCTCAAAGTCGCCTTGCCAATGGGCCGCGCCTATCTGCAAACAGACCTTGGCTTGCCGCATCTTTTAGTGGCTGCAGGCTCAGGCATCGCGAAAATTAAAGCCATCACAGAAGAAATTGTCCGGCAAAAACCCGATGCCGAAGTGCATATTTACTGGTCAAACCGGCAGGCCGATGAGTTTTACCTGCTCGATGCGTTTCAAGACTGGGCTGCCCAACATGACAACCTTCACTTTACGCCCATTCTGGAATCCGCCAATGCAGACTGGACTGGCCGCTCCGGCTTTATCTATCAAGTGATTCAAGAAGACTTTGACGCATTGGAAGATGTTCAGGCTTATCTGTGCGGCTCTCCACAAATGGTCTACGGCACCATCGATCAGCTTGAACTCAAAGGTTTAAAAGAGAAAAACTGCTATTCCGATGTGTTTGAGTATGCGCCGAGAGAACAGAAAGCCAGGGTTTGATCATTTCTGAGGGTGAATTTTGGCAATCTTGGCTCAAAAAGCGGAGTTTGCACCAAACAGGCTGATTTGTAACGCTCTGGCAATTAATCGCTATCATCGGCTTGTTTCATCAATGCCAGAATTGATAAAGACTAAAATGAAATTAAACAAGCATTCCTCGGTGATATAAAAAAGCCTCAGCGCTAAAATAACGCTAAGGCTTTGATTTATATGGTGGGCCCACCAGGACTCGAACCTGGGACCAAGGGATTATGAGTCCCCTGCTCTAACCAACTGAGCTATAGGCCCTAAAGGGATTAACTATCTGAGTCGAGGAAGCTTCTCAGTTGATCCGAACGGGACGGATGACGCAGTTTACGCAGCGCCTTGGCTTCGATCTGACGAATCCGCTCGCGGGTAACGTCGAATTGTTTGCCGACTTCTTCCAGCGTGTGGTCGGTATTCATATCAATGCCAAATCGCATACGCAGCACTTTGGCTTCGCGCTCGGTCAAGCCATTCAACACGCCTTGGGTTGCTTCACGCAGGCCTTCGATAATGGCTGAGTCGGCGGGCGACATCACATTGACGTCTTCCACAAAATCGCCCAGATGAGAGTCTTCATCGTCGCCGATTGGCGTTTCCATCGAAATAGGTTCTTTGGAAATCTTCAATACTTTGCGGACTTTGTCTTCCGGCATTTCTACACGTTCAGCAAGCTCATCAGGCGTTGGCTCGCGGCCCATTTCCTGTAGCATCTGACGTGCCACACGATTCAGTTTATTGATCGTTTCGATCATGTGCACCGGAATCCGGATCGTTCGGGCCTGATCGGCAATCGAACGAGTAATCGCCTGACGAATCCACCATGTTGCATAGGTCGAGAATTTGTAACCGCGTTGGTATTCAAATTTGTCGACGGCTTTCATCAGGCCGATATTGCCTTCCTGAATCAAGTCCAAAAATTGCAGGCCACGATTGGTGTATTTTTTGGCAATCGAAATTACCAAACGCAGGTTAGCTTCGACCATTTCTTTTTTGGCACGCCGCGCTTTAGCCTCAGCAATCGACATTTGTCGAGCGATTTCCTTGATTTCGGAAATGCTCAGACCACGCTCACCGGCGATGTCAGCAAGTTGCTTTTGTGCATCGAGAATGTCGTCGTGGTGTTTTTTTATCGTCGATGAATAATGTTTTTTGGCGCGAATAAATTTATCTGCCCACTCCAGATTACTTTCGTTACCTTGGAATGAGTCGATAAAGTCACGACGATTCATGCGCGCATCTTCAACAACGATATCCATAATGATTTTTTCTTGTTTACGGATAGCGTCGATAGTGTCAGTCATCAAACTGTTTAGCGTGACCAACGTTTTTGGCGTCAGGCGAAACTCCATAAACAGGTTACTGGCCTGTTCACGAGCGGCGATCAGTTCGTCATCTTCAGCACTGAGTACATCCAGATAAGCTTCTTTCAGCGCGGTAAAACGTTCACGCGCTTCATCGGGATCGATAACGCCAGAATCATCATCGTCATCGCTGACGTTGCTGACATCATCATCGTCATCATCGTCGCCATCACTGTCGTCGTTATCGTTGCTGTCTGCTTCGTCTTCGTCATCATCTTGGCTGGCAAGCTCTTCTTCCGGTTGCACAAAACCACGAATCAGGTCGTTGAGTCGCAACTCGCCGGCTTCAACCGCATCAAACAAGGTCAGAAACGCTGCAATGCATGGCGGATAGGTAGACAGCATAACCAGACTTTCACGCAGGCCAGCTTCAATACGCTTGGCAATAACAATTTCGCCTTCACGGGTCAGTAGTTCAACACTGCCCATTTCCCGCATATACATCCGCACCGGATCGGTGGTTCGGCCAAACTCGCCATCAGAACTCGCTAGAACTGCGGCGGCTTCGTCATCAGAAACTTCATCATTACTGGCGACCGCCTCTGCGAGTCGCTCCATTTCGTCGGTATCCATACCATCTTCATGCACCATGATGCCAAGATCACTGAACATGCTGACAATATCTTCGACCTGATCCGCATCCACCAAATCTTCAGGAAGGTGATCGTTAATCTCACCATAAGTAAGATAACCGCGCTCTTTCCCTAAAGTAATAAGCTCTTTAACGCGTGATTGTTGATCTTTCATTCGGCCCCTTTGACAACGGATGCGACACTGACGGTAACACTATATTATATCGAATAGACACTTGATTTGCATCAAGTTTGATGACTGAACACTCACATGAGTGATCTCAGCTCTTCTTTTTCGCTACTGGTCAACCCCGCCGGCGACTTATATTTTTCGGTCAGATATTTTTGCCTTTCGTATCTGGCTTGTTGTTGCAGCTTTTGGATGCACCCCACCAGCTCTGGCCTTAACTTATCTGTTTCATCAAAATCCAACGGCATTTTTGCCAACTTTTCCAAGTGAGGAAAGAGTTCATGTCCCCGCCAGCGTTCCAGCAGCATGCCGCTATTCGTTAATTGGGGATTGTTGCGAAGCATTTCAAGCAGTTGCCTCAATACGACCACCCCTTTATTGGATAAATTAGCCAAACTCTCGGTTTCGGTCAGGGCAAGGTGTAAAGTCGGGTATTGCAATAAAATACTGATCGCCAGCCGTTCCGGTGTTTTTTGCGATACCGTTGGTGTTTTCTTTTTTGCAGGTCGGTTCGATTCCGCACTTTTCCCTAAATGTTTGTTTAAAACGTGGCGGCTGGTTTGTGCCTGCTCGGCGAGTTGTTGCGCCAGCATATCGCGATAAACACCCGCCGTGATTCGCCCAAGATAAGGTTTAGCTAATTCAATTAGACGCGCCCGCGCATCCATCGAATCGCCCCCAACACGTTGCTTTAAGTGATCCAGAAAAAACGCTGAAAAACTCTGAGCATCGTTTAGCATCGTCTCAAATTGCGCTTTACCCTCACGCCGAATCAAGCTATCCGGATCATCGCCTGCTGGCAGAAACATAAACTTCAATTCAAAATTACCGCCAAGCACAGGCAAGGCATTTTCTGCTGCACGCCAGGCTGCATCCAGACCCGCCTGATCACCATCAAAGCAAAAAACCACTTCGGGGGCACTACGAATCAATTGCCGTAAATGATCCGGTGTCGTTGCCGTGCCAAGGGTCGCCACGGCATTGGTCACCCCATACTGCGCCAAGGCAATGACATCCATATAGCCTTCAACGATCAGAATACGATCCAGACGTCGGTTAGCTTTTCGCGCCTGATATAAGCCATAAAGCTCATGACCTTTACGAAAGATTGGCGTTTCTGGCGAGTTAAGATATTTGGGCAGTGCGTCAGCTTCAATTACCCGTCCACCAAAGCCAATCACCCGGCCCCGTCGATCCCGGATCGGAAACATTAATCGGTTGCGAAACCGATCATACAAACGCCCTTTATCATTTTTAACGAGCATGCCGGCTTGCTCTAGCAATCGGCTGGTTTCATTGTTGCTGGCTAAGGTACGAAAGAGATTATCCCAGCCGTCAGGCGCCATACCGATATCAAATTGATGCACAATCTCGGTGCTCAGGCCGCGCTGTTCAAGGTAATCAAGAAAAACCTGTCGTTGCGGGTGATGCTGTAGCTGATGAAGGTAATATTGATTGGCCTTTTCCAGCAAATCATAAAGATTTTGCTGGACTGGGCGCAGAGCGTTTTGCTGTGCCGCAGGTACTTGCATGCCAACACTTTCGGCGAGCTCTTGAATGGCTTCAGGAAAGCTTAGCTGGTCATACTCCATTAAAAAACTGATTGCGGTACCGTGTGCCCCACAGCCAAAACAATGATAAAACTGCTTCTCGGGACTCACCGTAAAAGAAGGTGTTTTTTCATTATGGAATGGGCAGCAGGCTTGCAGGTTTTTGCCGGCTTTTTTCAATGGCACCCGCGCATCGATGACATCGACAATGTCAACGCGTGCTAAGAGCGCATCAATAAATTGGGGAGGGATTTTTCCGGCCATATCGGCATTATGACCGAAGCAAATTATGACGCAACCATGCCCAGCCTGACAGGCTCAGGTTGCGGCAAATCAAGCGCTCAAAGCAGCCTTGACTTGACTACTGACCGCGCCCATATCGGCACGGCCCTGAATCTTGGGACGCAACACATTCATGACGGCGCCCATGTCTTTGACGCTGCTGGCACCACTTTCTGCAATCGCTGAGGCAATGGCTGCCTCCAGCTCTGCTTCGGTCATCGCTGCTGGCAGAAATTCTTCAATAATTGCCAATTCATCGCGCTCAATTGCTGCCAAATCTTCGCGTCCTGCCTGCTCATATTGGCTCAAGGCATCTTTGCGCTGTTTGGTCATTTTGGTGAGGATCACCAAAATATCGTCATCAGACAAATCCTGACGATTATCCACTTCAGACTGTTTAATCGCCGCCGTTATCTGGCGTAATGCACCAAGACGATGTTTGTCTTTCGCGCGCATTGCATCTTTAACATTGTCCTGAATTCGGACTTTAAGCGGACTGGCTTCAGCAGGCATGATTGATAGCGACTTTCTTAGTAGAGACGAACTCGGCTGGCATTTTCACGAGCCAGTTTTTTCTGATGACGCTTAACTGCTGCGGCTGCCGCACGTTTGCGCACGGTAGTTGGTTTTTCGTAAGCTTCACGCGCACGCGCTTCAGCCACTGTGCCCGCTTTTTCACATGCGCGCTTAAAGCGGCGCAGCGCGACATCAAAAGGTTCGTTCTCTTTTACACGTACTGACGGCATTCAAATTTCCCTAACGGTTATTGATGAAAAGCTGCTAATTGTACGAAATATCCTACAGAAAGCAAATAGTTAAATCCGTTTGATTATAAACTCAGGCATAATGTGGCGGTTATTCCGTGTTATGAAGTCATTTTATGCGTGTTTTGGGAATCGAATCTTCCTGCGATGAAACCGGCATTGCCCTTTACGATACCGAGAAAGGGTTGTTGTCACACCGATTATTCAGCCAAATTGAGATGCATGCTGAATATGGTGGTGTTGTACCTGAACTGGCATCACGGGACCATATTCGAAAAGCATTACCATTGATGCAGCAAGTGCTGGATGATGCCGGATTAACGCAAAATGATATTGACGCCGTTGCCTATACCGCCGGCCCGGGTTTAGTTGGCGCCTTGCTGGTCGGCGCGGCCATTGGTCGTAGTTTGGCATGGGCATTATCGATTCCGGCGTTACCAATTAACCATATGGAAGGGCATTTGTTGTCACCCTTGCTAGAAGATTCGCCACCTGACTTTCCTTTTGTTTCATTATTAGTCTCCGGTGGCCACACCTTATTGGTTGATGTTCGGGCGGTAGGCAACTATCACTTGCTGGGCGAGTCGATCGATGACGCCGTCGGAGAGGCATTTGATAAAACCGCCAAAATGCTGGGGTTGGGGTATCCGGGTGGCCCGGCATTGGCCAAGCTGGCAGAGCAAGGCGTCAGTGGCAGCTATGACTTTCCGCGGCCTATGGTGAATCGACCAGGGCTGGATTTTAGTTTTAGCGGCTTAAAAACCGCGGCGCTGAATGCCTGGCATAACAGCGATCAATCTGTGCAAAGTAAAGCCAATATTGCGCTTGCATTTGAAACAGCTGCCGTAGAAACCTTGGTCATCAAATGTCGACGCGCATTAAAACAGACTGGTTATCGCCGCTTGGTCGTTGCCGGCGGCGTTAGTGCCAACCAATCATTACGACAAGCGTTAAATGCATTACCTGGCAAGCAGGTTTTCTATCCTGCTATGCGCTTTTGCAGTGATAACGGTGCCATGATTGCCTTTGCTGGTGCGATGCGCCAACAGGCAATGAAACCAGATATGCCGGCGATTTTCACTGTTCGGGCGCGCTGGCCGCTAGATGAATTAACACCACCATCAGCCTGATTTTTTTTCTTCGCCATGCAATAAACGTCGAATATTGCCATGGTGGCGTACCAACAATAACAGCGCCATCAGTAAAATAATGCCGCGAGAGGCGGGATCAGCAATCAGCCAAAGACTGTATATCGGGGTCATCATCGCTGCGCTAATGGCCGACAAGGATGAAATCCGGCTCAGCATAAACACCGCTAACCAAGTTGCAACGGCCGCTAAAGCTAACCATGGCGAGAGCGCCAGAAAAGCGCCCAAAGCTGTTGCGACCCCTTTGCCACCACGAAACTGAAAAAAACCGGATATAAGTGCCCCAGAAAAGCCGCCAACGCCGTTAAGCTGACATAAAACATATCCAGTCCCAGCCAACGGGCAATTAAGACCGGAATCACGCCCTTCAGTATATCGATTAGCAAGACAACCGCAGCCAGCTTTTTTGCTGCCCATACGTAATACATTTGTTGCGCCAGGGTTTCCCGAACCTTGTGTGCGCGGATCAGGCAACCCCGTCAATCGACACAGCATCACCGCACTCGACAAAGAACCAATCAGGTAGGCGCCAATGAATACCAGCAATATCAGGAAGGAAATTTCGGGCATGATAAGATGCAACTTTAGGTCTAAATCCGTCATTATAGGCGCAAGCAATCTTCTGGCTCCAGTAGCGCATCATCATGGATAAAATTTATTTAAATGATTTAAAAATTGACACCATCATCGGCGTGTACGATTGGGAACGGCATACTCGTCAAACACTGCGGTTTGATTTTATTTTTGATTGGGACATTCGCCCAGCGGCTCAACAAGATGATCTACAGCACACACTGGATTATGGTCTGGTTGCCGAAAAAGTTGTCGCGTTTGTTGAAAATAGTGAGTTTCAACTTATCGAAACCTTGGCAGAGCAAGTGGCACAGTTGTTACTGAATCATTTTCCGATAACACGTTTACAGCTTACCTTGACCAAGCCAGTCCGGCTTCATGGGCAAAACCAGGCCAAAATCGAGATTGTGCGAAGCCGCTAATGCACCATAACAAATACCTCATTGGTCTGGGATGTAACCTCGACCCCGAGCAGAATATGGCACGCATGGTTCATGCTTTATTGCCGTATGTGAATACGCTGGTATTGAGTCGGGTTTTGGCGACACCACCGGTTGGCATGAATAGTTATCGACAGTTTTTAAATTGCGTTGCCTACATTGAAACAACATTATCTGCCGACGAATTTAAAACGCTGAGCAATGAAATTGAAGCGACCATGGGCAGAGATCGCGCCGATCCCGATAGCAAACGTAAAGACCGGCCTGCCGATATAGACATTCTTTGTCAGGCTGATCGGCAGGAGATTATTCAAAAACCGGTTAGCGCCATTACCGAGGAATACTTTCTTTACCCAGTTATCAGTGAGCTACAGGCATTTCTGGATAATAAACCGTTACCCGTGATGCCGGCAGGGGTGAGCATTCAGGACCAACACTTATTTTTTGGACAAACGCCGACCACCATCGACCGGGATACTGACACCAGTCAAAAACGGGTTTTGCAATAAACTGCGCACCGCCAGATAAACAGGTTCGGCGCCACCTTCGCAGGCAAGCGGGGTCTCGGATAACATTTCCTGTCTGGCTGCTGGCGTATGAGACACATTAAACAAGACGGGGCCGGGCGCAACGGCATTGACTTTGATTTTGGGCGCTAATTTTTTTGCCATTGCCAGCATCATGTTATGCAAACCCGCTTTGGTCGTGCCGTAACTATCAAACCGCGGGGTTGGGTTTTCGGCATTAATATCAGTGATATGCACAATATCCGCCGGGCTATCCTGTTCGCCGCGTAATTGCTCGGCAAGCGCCTGATTGATGAGAAAGGGCGCCAGCATATGAACATGAAAAAAAGCTGCATATTGACTTGCCGCAGCGGTCAGATCTGACTCTGTTGGCGTGAAAGTGGACGCATTGTGAATGATGCCACGATAGTTTGGATACCGGGTTTTAAGCAGCTGAACAAAACTCAAAATCGCCGATTGACTATCAAAATCCGCCTGAATCAAATCAACACCCGCATCGCGTAATGATTGCACCCCATCCGTTTCTGTGCGGTAATGCGCTAACACCTTGTAACCATCAGCATGGAGACGCTGGGCAATATGTAATCCTACACGCCGACTCGCGCCCGTAACTAAAATCGGATCCATCGATACACCTCATTAATGACTCAAACGCACAAATTACCCTTACCAGACATTGCTGCGCAACAGCTCAGCATGACACTACAACAGCACATCCAGTCGGCGATTCATCAGCACAATGGCTGGTTACGTTTTGATCTGTTCATGCAGCATTGTTTGTATTATCCCGGACTTGGCTATTACCAAAACACCCTGCCTAAACTCGGCGCGGCGGGGGACTTTGTCACCGCGGCGGAAATCAGTCCGTTATATGCAGCCACTTTCGCTAACCATATTGCTGAAGTGCTCATTCAAACAACCGGCGACTGTCTGGAGTTTGGCGCCGGAAGTGGTCAGTTTGCTGTTGATCTCTTAAAACAACTGCAACAACGCCAACACCTGCCAAAACGGTATTTTATTCTGGAAACCAGTGCAACGCTGCAACAGCGACAACGACAGCTGATCCACCAGCAGATACCGGCGCTTATCGATCGCGTTCATTGGCTGGCGCAATTGCCTGATAATTTCACTGGTGCAATTATCGCGAATGAAGTTTGTGATGCCATGCCTGTGCGCAGCTTTCAAATCGGGGCAGGGCAGATCGTCGAACGCGGTATCGGCCTGATTGGTCAAGGTGAGCTAGCGTGGCAAACTCAGCCAGTGCAAGACGCGGCAATATTGGCGAGCCTGCAAGCGGTAAGCAATGAAATCCCCAATTTTGGTTTTATCACCGAAGTCAATCAAACGGCGCTGGCCTGGGTAAATACCCTAGCTGAGCGATTAGCGCATGGCGCCATTTTTATTGCTGATTATGGCTACCCATTCCAGGATTACTTTCATGTCAGTCGCGCTGAAGGGGGCATTCACTGTCATTATCGTCATCAGGTTCATGACGATGTCTTTTTCTGGCCTGGCTTACAGGACATCACAGCACACCTTAATTTTTCTGAGCTAGCCGAGGCGGCATATGTGGCCGGCTTGACCGTCTCCGCATTTCAAACGCAACGCGATTTTTTAATATCCGGCGAGATTTTGACTCTGATTCAATCCGAGCAACCGACCTTGGCTCAGGTAGCCGCGCTCAAGCAACTATTATTGCCAAACATGATGGGGGAGCGTTTCAAAGTGCTGACACTGACCCGCGAGATTGCCTTACCGCGCCTCCAACAAGGCGATCAACGGCAGCGCTTAGCCTCATCTTACGAGCAATAAAAAAGGCGCCGAAGCGCCTTTTTTATCTACGCGAAAACGTTATTCGCCGGCTTTCAAATCTTCACGTAATGCTTCGATTTCTGCTGACATCTCAAACAAAATTTCTTTAATGTTCGTCATATCTTCGCGCAGAATTTGATTATCACGGGTGTTGCGATCAATTTGCTCTTTCAGCGCCGGCGTCACCGTACCTGTTTGAGAGTCACCACGACGTTGCTGCATGGTCGCCAGCACGGTCGGGATATCAATAACCACCCAGTCGTTACGCTCTTCCCCTGTTTCTGGATCAGTGTAATAAGCCTGGCCATTATCTAAGGCAAGACGGGTAGCAGGATTAGCGTCAACGCGGCGACTACCTGGACGCAGTGGATTCACCCGACGATCAATTTCCTGACCGGTAAATTGATCTTTATCACGATATTCCGCCTGCAACAGGCCAAAAATGATGTTCAACCGACCACGCGAATCAATAAAAACCCGACCTGAGTTGGTGTTTCGTTCGCGCGCCAACGCCCCCTGATGGACCCCCAAAGTAACGAAGGTGACATCTTCACCGGTAGTCGCCATCCCCAACCCCCGTGCGATAGTCGAAGACAAGGTTTGGACTTCTCCCGGAGAAAACAGCGGAATTTGCGTTTCTTTCAACAAAACACGTTGCGTGACATACATCGAATTCAACACATCACGCATTTCTTCCTGCGAAATGGCATAAGGATGTTGATTGGCTTCGCCCGGTGCATCTCGCTCCACCACTTTGACGTATTGCAGGCCGGTTTCCCAAAGGATTTTGCCTTCATCGGTAACAACCACTTCCAGATCGTCAGCCTGGTTAGATGAGCCACCGCAAGCAGAAAGCCCGACCAGCATTGTCATACCCAGCGCAATGACGCCGCTGTATTTTACAAAACCACGCATAAACATTTCCTCTTTTATATTCAGTAGGTTATCGCTAAATCAGACCGTATTCTGGCTATCTTCCGCCTTTAACTCCCGACGCAACAGCGCTTGCACTGATTGCCGCGGATCGTACCCTGCAAACAACACTTTGCATACCTGATCAACGATTGGCATCTCAATATTTAACTGCTGGGCCAACATTTGCACCTCTCGTGCCGCATCCATACCTTCCACCGTACGGCCCACCTTATGCACGGCTTCTGCGACTGATGCGCCTTGGCCAATGTGTAAACCAAGCTGACGATTACGACTCTGATCATCGGTACACGTCAGGATCAAATCGCCCATACCAGCCAGCCCAAACATGGTTTGTACATCGGCACCTAACGCGGTCGCCAAACGAAGCGTTTCTGCCATACCGCGGGTCAATAACGCAGCACGCGCATTCGCGCCATATTGCAAGCCGTCACTGATACCAGCAGCAATAGCCAGAACATTTTTGACCGCACCGCCAATCTGCACCCCAATCACATCCGGTGAATAGTAGGCGCGTAATTGAGGCCCATGCAGCAAAGTTGCCAAATCACTGGCAAATGCCACATTCGATGACGCCACGGTCAGCGCTGTCGGCAATCCTGCTGCCACCTCCGCCGCAAATGACGGTCCAGAAATAATGGCCAAAGGCCGCGTACTTCCCAGCTTTGATTGAACAGCCTGCTGCAAAAACGCACCCGACTCCGGCAACAAGCCTTTGGTTGCCCAGCTTACCGGCTTTTCGTTATCCGAAAGCCAGGGTTGCAGACTATCCAGCACACCGGCAAAAGCTTTACTTGGCACGGCAATCAAAATATGTGCGGCCTGCTGAACCGCCGCTTGCAAATCTGTTTTGATCTCCAGCGCAGATGGCAACGTCACACCAGGTAAATAGCGTGTATTACAACGCTGTTTTTGCATCACCTCGGCCATTTCGGCATCACGTGTCCACAGCCAAGTCTGGTGTTCGTTACGCGCCAAGGCAATGGCCAGCGCCGTTCCCCAGGCGCCACCACCTATTACCAACGTCGGTAAAAGCCGTTGTGCAGACATTGGGTTTTCGCTCTTTCGTGCTTAGTGGGTTTGTTCCGGATTGCCTGCGGACTGTTCACGCATTTGTGCCATTGAGTCGAGCTTACGTTTATAAACCGCATCAAAGTTCACCGGTGCCAGAACCAACTGTGGGAAACCGCCTTTAGTGACCATATCCGCAACGACTTCACGGGCAAAGGGGAAAACAGTATTCGGGCAATAGCTGCCGATCAGTGGCCCCATTTCATCATCCGAGTAACCAGCCAGCGTAAAAATACCGGCTTGTTTAACTTCGGCAATAAAAGCAACTTTGTCATTGACGCGCGCCGTGACCGTCACCACCAGAACGATTTCATGGTTTTCTTCATCAATTTTTTCGTGTTCGGTGCCCAATTGCAGATCTAGCGTAGGCTTCCACTCTTCACGGAAAATTGCCGGTGAATTCGGTGTTTCGAAGGAAATATCTTTGGTATAGATTTTTTGAATAATAAATCGTGCTTGTTGTTCTTGTGCTGCTGCGTTGTCTTCCGCCATGCGTCTGTCCTTTCTCGATAAGTTTTTTTAGTAAAATCAGGCCAGCATTTTATCGAGCTCATTTGCTCGATCCAGTGCAACTAAGTCGGTGTAACCACCGATTGCCTGATCGTTTATGAAAATTTGTGGCACCGTGCGTTGCTGACTTTTTTGCATCATTTCCTGACGCTTTTCCGGTGATTCGTCAATGCGAATTTCGTTGTAAGCAATCCCTTTACGATCTAATAGCTGCTTGGCCATCACGCAATAAGGGCACTGTGCGGTTGAGTAGATAGTGACTTGTGACATATTGAATTTACCTCTAGTCAAACAAGGGCAACTTGGCTTCACGCCAAGCATACAAACCACCGGTCATTACCGAAACATCAGTATAACCTTGCTTTTTAAGCTGCCGGGCTGCCTGTCTGGCACGCTGGCCGCTATCACAGACCACCACTAACGGTTGTTGTGGTTTCTTCAGTTTCTTTTCGGCTTCAGCCAATGCATCAGGTGGCAGGTTAACCGCATCCGCGATATGCGATTTTTCAAACGCCTCTTTACTTCGAATATCAACAAAGCACCCTTTTTGCTGATTAACAAGGGTGACCGCTTCGTTGACGCTCAGCGACTTCGCCCCGCTTAACTGGCGTGTCAGCGTGTCGGAAAAAATCAAAAACAACAACACGACAAAAAGACTGGATAAAATCCAGTGATTAACGATAAATTCGCCTAAATTTTCCATTATCCTGCGTCCATCATTTGGAATGTAGCACTCATCACATCAGGGCAAAATGGCGATTCTACAAGGCCATGAAAACAACCGCTGGTTTCACCGGCGTGCTGAGCTCAACCAGGTTAACCTCTTAGCATTGACCACGTTTACCTAAGCTTTCACCTCGACCTGAGAAAGTCTGAATACGACTGATTTCTCCATGCCCTGACTGTAAATCATTGCAAAACGCCATATAATACACGGCATCGACTTGAAAATGCAGGCTTTAACCTGCCAGCTTGGGCGCATCGCCCTAGCCATCTGATATAGCAAGGATAAAATCATGACTCAGACACCTCGTCCCCTGGCATTGATCATTTTGGATGGCTGGGGGCATAGTGAAGATCCCGCACACAATGCGATTCTGGCGGCAAAGACACCGGTTTGGGACAAATTATGGCAAACCTGTCCCCGCACCCTGATCCATGCTTCCGGTACTGGCGTTGGCTTACCTGGCGAGCAGATGGGTAATTCCGAAGTCGGTCACATGAATATCGGTGCCGGCCGCATTATCTATCAGGATTTCACCCGTATCGGCAAAGCGATTCTCGATGGCGATTTTTTCACCAACCCCATCCTTTCTGCTGCGGTGGATAAAGCCGTCCAAGCGGATAAAGCTGTTCATATCATGGGTTTGCTATCTGATGGTGGCGTGCATAGCCACGTTGAGCATATTCAAGCGATGGTCAAACTCGCTGCACAGCGGGGTGCGAGACAAATTTACGTGCATGCTTTTCTGGATGGTCGTGATACGCCACCACGCAGTGCCCATGCTGCGCTAGCCGCAATGGCTGGCACCTTTACCGAGTGTGGTGCCGGTCGAATCGCCACGATGATTGGCCGATTCTATGCCATGGATCGCGATCAACGCTGGAACCGAGTTGAGCAAGCCTACAACTTGATTACCGAAGGCGAGGGCAGTTTTCATGCTGAGACGCCCGAGGCCGGTTTGGATAATGCCTATGCGCGCGATGAAAATGATGAGTTTGTAAAAGCTACGGTGATTGGTGAACCGGTCAAAGTCGAAGATGGCGACAGTGTTTTATTCATGAATTTCCGTTCTGATCGGGCAAGAGAACTGACTGAATGCTTTATTGATGAAACGTTTTCCGCCTTCGCTAAACCGCGACAAATTGCGTTGGCTGAATATGTGACCCTGACGCAGTACAAAAAAGACTTTGCTGCACCTATCGCCTTTCCGCCGGAAAGCTTTGCTAATTTACTCGGTGATTACCTGGCCAATCATGGCAAACAGCAATTACGTATTGCCGAAACAGAAAAATACGCGCATGTGACTTTCTTTTTTAATGGTGGTCGCGATCAACCGTACGAAGGTGAGACCCGGATTCTTGTGCCATCGCCAAAAGTCGAGACCTATGATCAGCAACCCGAGATGAGCGCGCCGGAAGTTGCCGAAAAACTGGTTGATGCAATTCACAGCAACACCTTTGACGTCATTATTTGTAATTTTGCGAATGCCGATATGGTCGGTCATACCGGTAACTTCGATGCGGCGGTGGCGGCTATTGAAGCCGTGGATACCTGCCTTGGCAAGGTTTGGGATGCCTTGCAAGCCGTTGGCGGCGAAATGATGATCACCGCCGATCACGGTAACGCCGAAAAAATGCATGATATTGGTAAAGATCAAGCACACACGGCTCATACCAGTAATTTAGTACCATTTGTTTTTGCCGGCCGCCCAGCCAAATGCAGTGAAACCGGCAATCTCTCTGACATTGCGCCAACCATGCTGAGCTTGATTGATCTGCCCATTCCAGCGGAAATGAGCAAACATATCTTAGTTGAACCGACCGAATAAGCACCCGATGCGATGCATACTGCTCAGCCTTATCAGCTTGCTTATCGCGTCGACGGTGCAGGCCGAAAGCCCCAAAAAGGAACTGGAATCGGTTCGCAGCGAAATGGATTCGCTGAATGCCGATCTGCAGGCGGATAAGCAATCGCGGGCCAGTCTGGCAACGCAACTGGCGGAACAAAACAAAAAAATCGATCAACTTGATCGAGATATCCACCAAACCCAAGATGCTATCGCAAAGCAAAATCAGCATATCGCTGGTCTTGAGCAAAAGATGGGCAAACAAACCGAAGCCCAGCAAGCGCAACTCGATGCACTTTATCAGCAATTACGTGCTGCCTATCGTCATGCGCAGCCCAGCTATCTGAAAATCCTGCTTAATCAACATGATCCGGCGCTGATTAGTCGGCATCACCAGTATTATCGGTATTTTCATCAAGCCAGACAGACACAGCTCAGCCAAATCGAGCATCAATTAGCGTCGTTAAGTCAGGAACAAAAAACCGTATTTGCGGCACAAAAAGACCTGTTCGCTCTGCAAGAAAATCAAGCACAACAACAGGCGCTGTTAGAAGCGCAGCGCGAACAGCGCCAGCAAACGCTCGCAAAACTGGATAACCAAATCAGTGATAAATCTTCACGGTTAAACGCGCTACAGCAACAAGAAAAAGCCTTACAAAGCTTATTGGAAAAACTGCGTAAACAGCCACCACCGGCCCCGAAAAAAGCGCCCGAGAAACCAATTCCGTCTTTTTCTGGTCAGAGTGGCAGTCTACTTTGGCCGGCAGATGGCAAATTACTGGCGCGCTATGGTGCGTCCAGAAATATTGGTAAACTCCGGTGGAAGGGCATTATGATTTCGGCAGAGAGCGGTTCTCAGGTTCAGGCCAGTGCTGCCGGGCGCATTGTCTTTGCAGATTGGATGCAAGGTTATGGTCTGCTGATTATTGTCGACCACGGCCAGCAATTTATGACTTTGTATGGTCATAATGACAGCTTACTTAAATCTACCGGCGAAACGGTGAACGCAGGTGAGCCCATTGCATTGAGTGGACAACAACGTGAACGGCAAATGACCGGCGTTTATTTTGAAGTTCGACAAAAAGGTCAGCCAACTGACCCTTTAAAATGGCTGCAAAAACAGCGCTAAGCGATTTTTTAAGGAATAAATATGAAATTGATGAAACGTGATCTGACGCTGCTAACGGCAGGTGCGGTGTTCGGGGTAAGTTTGTTATTTGGCCAGATGGTGTTTGCTGAACGTCCACCGACACAACCCGATCTACCGATTGAAGATTTGCGCGCGTTTTCTGAAATTTTTGGCCGAATTAAAAGTAGCTATGTCGAGCCGGTAGAGGACAAAGTATTAATCGAAAATGCGATTCGCGGCATGTTATCCGGCCTCGACCCACATTCCAGTTATCTGGATTTAGAGGGCTTCAAAGAGCTGCGAGAAGGCACCACTGGTGAGTTTGGCGGCCTCGGTATCGAAGTGTCGATGGAAGATGGTTTTGTCAAAGTTGTCGCACCAATTGATGACACCCCGGCAGCCAAAGCTGGCGTTCAAGCCGGTGACCTGATTATTCGTCTCGATGACACGCCCGTCAAAGGTATGACCTTGAATGATGCGGTGGATATTATGCGTGGCGAGCCGGGTAGCAATATTGTCTTGACCATCATGCGTGAAGGCGAAGATAAACCGCTCATTATTGAAATCGAACGCGCCATTATCAAAGTGAAAAGTGTTCGCTATGAAACGCTTGAACCAGGCTTTGGTTATCTGCGTATTTCAACCTTCCAGTCACCGACCGGGCAAAGTGTCCGTGAAGCCATCAGCGCCCTAAAATCCGAAAACGATGACGAGTTGGCGGGACTGGTTCTGGACTTGCGAAATAATCCAGGCGGGGTGCTTGATGCTGCCGTTGATGTCTCAGACGCCTTTATCGATAAAGGGCTGATTGTTTACACCGAAGGCCGTATCGGTGATTCAGATCAGAAATTCCATGCCAAACCAGGCGACATGCTTAATGGCGCACCCGTTATTGTCTTAGTCAATGGTGGCTCTGCTTCTGCATCAGAAATCGTTGCTGGCGCCTTGCAGGATCATAAACGTGGCGTGGTCATGGGCAATAAAACCTTTGGTAAAGGCTCGGTGCAAACTGTGATGCCATTAACCAACGATACGGCGGTCAAAATGACCACAGCGCGTTACTACACACCCGATGGCCGTTCGATTCAGGCGGATGGTATTGAGCCAGACATCAAAATTGAAGGCATTCAAGTCTCCGCAGCGGAAGAAAGTCCTTTCGTCCCCTTACGTGAGGCCGACCTGAGCCACCATTTGGAAAATGGCCAGAAGTCGGAAGAAGAGCAAATCGCGCCTGATGCATTAAATGAGGAAACCATCGACGACGATGCGGAAAACATTGAGAAACAACCGCTAGCGGTACGTGATTATCAACTTTCTCAAGCGCTGAATTTGCTGAAAGGGATGACGATCCTGCAACAGCGTCGTTAATACCGACATGAAATCTGCTTTAGTGCCACTTGCACAAGGCTGCGAAGAACTGGAAGCCGTGACCATTATCGATATTCTGCGTCGTGCAGACATATCGGTGGTCACGGCTAGTCTGGATGATAATCTTCATATCACTGCCAGCCGTGGTGTACGACTGGTTGCTGACCAATCTCTCGCTGACACACCGGTGAATGACTTCGATATGATTGTTTTACCCGGTGGTCAGCCCGGCACGCGTCATCTTTTAGCCGACACCCGACTTAAACAATCACTCCTCGATTATGGCAGGCAAGATCGCTGGCTGGCCGCCATTTGTGCTGCGCCCAGTGTATTAGCAACACATGGTTTGCTGGATAACTACCAGGCAACCGCGTTTCCCGGTACGCTGACAGCAGACGCCTTCCCATTGGTCCAAATCAGTTCAGATGCCGTTGTCATTGATCGAAAACGGATTACCTCCAGAGGCCCCGGAACGGCTATCGCATTTGCTTTAACATTGGTTGAAGTATTAACTGACTCAAACCGCAGACAACAGGTTGCTGCCGGTTTAAGCGCCTGACCACAGGAATCGCCATGCAGCAGCTTGATGAATCACAACTCTCGATCCTGCTGATCGAACCCTCAACAACACAGCTAAAAATCATCATGCGTGAGCTGCAAGCGGCTGGTGTGAAAAAAATTGATGGCGTCAGTGATGCTGAAGCAGCCTTGGATCAAATCCGTCGTTATCCACCGGATCTCGTCATTAGTGCCATGTATTTACCCGACAGCACTGCGGTTGAATTACTCCAGCAAATTCGTGCCGAAAACGCCGCTTGTCTGTTTATGCTGATCTCCAGCGAGACCGATCCCGAAGCACTCGAACCCTTGCGTCAGGCTGGTGTCGTCGCGATTTTGCCAAAACCATTTCAATCCGAAGATCTACGCCGCGCTTTACATACCACGGTGGATCACGTTGATCCGCAAGAATTACAGCTTGAAAACTATGATCCGGCCAACCTGCGCGTCTTGTTAGTGGACGACAGCACCACCTCACGAAATCACATTGGCCGAATTCTCGATAGTCTCGGTATTGGCCATATCGTCAAGGTTGAAAATGGACTAGAAGCGATTACTCACTTACAGAAACAACCCTTTGATTTAGTAGTCAGCGATTTAAACATGCCGGAAATGGATGGTCAGGCGCTGACGCAATTTGTTCGTAAGCAACTGGGTGATACTTTTCTGCCGATTTTGATTGTCACCAGTGAGCAAGATGAGACGCGCCTGAGTCAGGTTCAGCAATCTGGCATCTCTGCTTTGATGGATAAGCCTTTTGAGCCAGAGATTATTCGCCAGACACTGTGTCGGTTATTAGACGGCACGGATTAGTTTAGTCGGTATTTCCATAAGCCTTTACAGCATTAACGATTAACCATCCTGTTTCAGATAATCAAATGGTTTTCCTGCGTTGGGCAGGTAGATATTCTCCATGACAATTCATGAGATAGTTTCATAGATCATGGAATAAATATCATTATTTTTTATCGACAGTGACCATTACAATGCCTTCAAGATTGGTTTGGAGGCATACTAATGATCACAACACACACCCTCGGCTTTCCCCGTATTGGTAAAAAACGTGAACTGAAATTCGCTCAAGAGGCGTATTGGCGCGGCGAAAGTATGGTTGCGGATCTGGAGAGTATCGCCGCCACGATTCGCCAACAAAACTGGCAGTCACAGAAAAAACTCGATTTTCAAACTGTTGGCGATTTCTCGTTTTATGATCATGTGCTCGATACCAGCCTGTTGGTCGGTAACTTACCGAAACGGACGCAGAGTGACCTGCCTGAACTGGATCAATATTTTCAAGCCGCACGCGGCCAAACCAGCAAAGCCGTTGAACAAACGCCGGTAGCGGCAGCAGAAATGACCAAATGGTTTGATACCAACTATCACTACCTCGTGCCAGAATTTGCTGCTGATACGGACTTTGAGTTACATGCTAATCGCTATCTGTCTTATGTGCGAGAAGCCAAACAACAGGGCGTCAACGCCAAACCGGTATTACTTGGCCCGGTCAGCTATATTTGGTTGGGTAAAAGTAAAGACGACAGCAACAAGGTCGATCTGCTGCCCAAACTCTTACCCGTCTATTCAGCGCTGCTAGCACAACTTGCCGAAGAAGGCATCGAATGGGTGCAAATCGACGAACCCATTCTAGTCACCGAACTCGAAGACGACTGGCAACAGGCATTGAACCAAGCCTATCTCGCCTTAAACAAAGCCCCCGTTAAATTACTACTCACCACCTATTTCGGCAGCCTGAAAACAAACCTGCGACTGGCCTGTGAATTACCCACCGCCGGTTTGCATATCGATACCCTCAATGCCGCTGAAGAGGTTGTTGATGTGATTAGTCACTTACCTGAAAACAAAGTCTTATCAATGGGTGTGATTAATGGCCGCAATGTCTGGAAAACGGATTTGAACGATCTGGTTGCCGGGTTGGCGCCAATACATAATCGTCTTGGCGATCGTTTATGGCTGGCACCGTCGTGTTCGTTACTGCATGTGCCGGTCGATTTGAATAGCGAAACCGACCTGGATGCCGAAGTGAAAGACTGGCTGTCATTTGCTGAACAAAAGCTGGAAGAACTGACGATTGTGGCAACCGCACTGAATGAAGGACGTGATGCCGTTGCAGCAGAACTGGCTGCCAACGCCAAGTCGATTGCGGCACGTCAAACCTCCAGCCGCGTTCACCGCAACGATGTGCAACAACGCCTACAGTCTGTCACCGATGACATAGCAAATCGTCAGCAGCCTTATGCGGAGCGGACCAAGTTACAACAAGCCAAATTCAATCTGCCGATGTATCCAACGACGACGATTGGCTCCTTTCCACAAACCACCGAGATCCGCCAGGCGCGTCAAATGTTTCGCAAAGGCGAGCTGGATTTTCCCGCGTATCAGGGAAAAATGCAGGCGCAAATCCAACGGGCGATTGCAGAGCAGGAACAAGTCGGTCTGGATGTATTGGTGCACGGCGAAGCCGAGCGCAACGACATGGTGGAATATTTTGGTGAACAGCTGGAAGGCTACATTTTTAGCCGCTTTGGCTGGGTGCAATCCTACGGCTCACGCTGTGTGAAACCGCCGATTATTTTTGGTGACATCGCCCGCCCGAAAGCGATGACCGTGGATTGGATTAAATACGCCCAATCACTGACTGATAAACCGGTAAAAGGCATGCTAACCGGCCCTGTCACCATGCTGAACTGGTCGTTTGTGCGTGATGATCAACCGCGCTCAGCAACCTGTTTACAACTGGCGCTGGCGATTCGTGATGAAGTGCAGGATCTGGAAAAAGCCGGCGTCAATATTATTCAAATCGATGAAGCCGCTTTACGTGAAGGTCTGCCACTGCGTCGCGCCGAATGGCAAGATTACCTGAACTGGGCCGTGCGTTGTTTCCGCATTACCGCCAATGGCGTGGAAAATGAAACCCAAATCCACACCCACATGTGCTACTCGGAATTCAATGACATCATTGAATCCATTGCCGCAATGGATGCCGACGTTATCACCATTGAAACCTCGCGCTCTGATATGGAACTGCTGGATGTATTCAATGCCTTCTCATACCCGAACGAAATTGGCCCCGGCGTGTATGACATTCACTCGCCAAATATTCCCAAGGTGGAATACATAAAAAGCCTGATGGAAAAAGCCGCGCAGCGTATTCCGGCTGAGCGTTTATGGGTGAACCCGGACTGTGGTCTGAAAACCCGGCAATGGGCCGAAGTGAAACCGGCACTACAAACAATGGTAGAAGCCGCAAAACAACTGCGTCAACAACACGTAGCGTAAGGTTTTCGAAAGATAAGCCGCAAAGCAAGGAGGCTTAGTGGTTGTTTTACCTAATTAATTAATCAAGCGAGTGGGGGCAACACTTTTTATCGGTTGAATCAAAGGGGGCAGACTCTGACTCCTTTGATTCTTTCATTGCGTAACGCCTGAGCTCAGGGGCGTTTGAGGCAACGACCCTTTTTGCGGAAGCAAAAATGGGCGGCGGGTCAAACGTCCCCTGCAGCGATTTGTTGGGCGGCAACTTCACTTGCCTATCATGTGTTCAATGGCCTGCATTGCGGGGCCGGCAAGTTCCTTCGCGCCTCGGCTCAGCGTGACCGCTTTATTGATGCGTTCTATAACAACAAAGAATCGCTCCCAAAATTTTCTTGGAGCGGATTTATCTCCAGCTGGGGGAATATGCTCCTGATTGAGCAGCAACGAACCAATAGCCCTTTCCAGCTCGTGCTCCAAGCCATCAATGCCGCGAATTCTAAAAACCAAAAGTGCGTGGCGCACAGCTTCAAGATTTCTCAGGAACAGTGCTTTTAGCCCAGACGGAAGATCGGATTTGAGCACGCTTGAAACAAATTCCTCGAGTTCAACCTGTAGCTCCTCGATGTCCTTCTCAGAAATTGAGGTGCTACCGCTGTTGCGCGAAAGTCGATCCGCAGCAAACTGCAACCCGTAAAGGGTCGGCTCATCAAGTTGCTTCTGCCAATGTTCCCATCCTGCATCCAAGTTCACCTGCGACAGGAAAACCTCGAGTTTCTTGAATGGTTTTAGGTACAGCGCGTGATCCACGTCGTCGAGGCGTTCAATGGCCGTTTTTGTATCTGACACGAGACCAATCAGGTTCGCCAGCATTTCGAGCAGCAAACCGGTGTCACCTGGCTCTACCTTAAAGACTTTTCCCCAAGCATTCCGCGCCCTCTCTTTCGCGGGTTGTTTTTGTGCAGTACGCAAAAGGTCATGAAGGCGACCCGCTGGATTGTTCTTAACTTCCAAAGCTACTCCTATGCCTCAATTGCCGCCCAACTTGTTATTAACGGGAATAAAATTCCCTGTAATCCTTAAATAATCACCAAACACGGCATTTTCATCGGCGCAGTTTAATCATGCGAAACAGGCCTCACTTTGTGAAATCTATCACATTTTCATCTTTGAACAAGTTAAGCGCTCAATGAAACCGGTTTGTATGAAAAATAAAATTGGTAAGTCATTACTCACTTTTTAGTTATAGTCAGCATACAAGCTAATCAGGATCTGGTTCGCGAATACGTATAAATCTGGCAAAGCGTGGTAAACCCGTTTTGGTATAGCCTTGATAACGATAGGTGATGATGGTGCCAATGGGTGGGGGAGAGGCGCGATCTTGATCCGATAAGCCGCTGCCAATAGCAAAGATTTGGCCTTGCTCATTCTTGACGCGTAAGGCACCGAGTTGGTTGATGTATTTGCCTTTGCCGGGCAGGTGGCCAATTACCACGGCTTCGGCATCTTCATAGGGTTTTAATTTGAGCACAGCTCTTGTCCGTCCACCCCGATGCTTCGCCGTGGCGAGGTGCAACATGAGCCCTTCTGCGCCCGTTGCCAGTTTGTCTTTTAACAAACTTTGCAGGGCCGCCTGACTCTGAACCCGAACTTGTTGAACGGGTTTAATATGTGCCGAATTCAGCTGCGTGATGAGTTGTGTGTAGTGTTGATAGCGTAGTTCAAACGGCAATGTGCTGTCCGGCATATCGAATACCCGATAACTCACCTGCTGCCATTCGGCATCATCCGGTATTTGGGTTCTGACAATGCCGCTTAACCGGGCAAAGTCTTGATGGGTTGTCCATAACTCGCCATCCAGCCAAACATCGGGCAGGGGATCGGTAAACCAGTCTGGGGCGTTAATGACGTTGCCGTTTCGGGTTAAGAGTTGGGTTCCCGTCCAAATCGCTCTGACACCATCATACTTTTCACTAATCAGATAGGCAGAAACTGGCGCTGCCGTCTCTGGCTGATAGACGCTGGCCAGCTGCACGGGCGGCGTTGCCTGAGCATGGACTGCGACCGTGCAAAGACAGAGCAGGGTGAGCATGTAAACGAGCGAAATAGACCGTTGTCTGGTCTGCATGGTCGCCTCCTTGCGATTGTGTTGAATTGGCTTCCTGCCAAAATATCGTGGTTGAGTCGTTACTGTAATGCAGCGGCGATCGATTTGGCGAGCGCGGCTGATAATGACCCATTTCGATTGCGTTCTGGGCATAAAGCGCTGCGAAAACCAAGGTAGTCGGGTTGCAGAGCACGTAGCGTGGCAATATCACCGAGGCGCAACGCACCGGCTAAGCCACATAACCGATCGGCGCTTTTAATTTTTTGGACAAATTCTGTCAGTGCCTCGGTTGACCACAAATCCAACAAGGACTGACCGTTTTTATCTGCGGTATCTATCATCACTCCCCGAAAACCGGTATTAACAATCTGGGTGATGACATCATTGTCATACTGACGATCCGCAAACATGACGGCAATAACGGGGGTATTTTGTTGGCTGATAAACGGCGTTAATGCCTGCAAACAGTCCGCTTGTTCGTCGCCACCAAATAAGCCGACTTTAACGAAATCCACACCGGTTTTTGCCATCTGATGAATGGCGGATTCAATCATTGGCGCCTGCATTGGCAGATCACCGATTGTGGCGCTGGTCAGACAACGGTTGGCGTTCCAACGCACAATGTCGCTCACCACATCCAGCGGAAGGGCGCCAAGCGCGCCCTTAGCCGGCTGCTTCATATCCAGCATATCGGGCAGGCAAGCGTTTAGGGATTGCGCCTCTGCTAATGATTGCACGCTGGCCAGCCATTGGGTATTAGTCGACATGGATACCTGCTTGTTTGACTTTGTCCATCAGCCAGCCCCAGGCTTGCCACTCGCGTTCACCAGCGGTTTTTTCCATGCCAATCGTTAGATAGGCTAATTCATCACGAATTTTTTGTTCGGGTAACATCGACAACCGGCTGACCAGAATCGCGGCTTCA
This sequence comes from Methylophaga frappieri, assembly GCF_000260965.1. Lineage (NCBI taxonomy): Bacteria > Pseudomonadati > Pseudomonadota > Gammaproteobacteria > Thiotrichales > Piscirickettsiaceae > Methylophaga > Methylophaga frappieri. The sequence goes on along the minus strand of NC_017856.1, from coordinate 2,011,354 downwards.
ATAACGGCACTTTGCGCACGGTTATAGCCGCGAAAAAAGCCATGTTGCTGCTCAAAAATCACTTCGCCATGAAAGCAGGCTCGTGGGTCATCATCGTCAATTGTTTTGATGCGGATCTCGCTGTGACTCAAAGCATCTGTTAAATACAGGCCATCGACTTTTTCACAGCGTGAGGCTGGCCACTCTCGATGGCCGGTTAAGGCGCCAGCGAACACGCGGACATCGTCCGTGTAGTTGATGCTACAGGTACGTTGACGTTGTAAATTGTCATAGGTCGTCGATGGTTTAAAGGGCTTTATTTGAAAGTGACCATTTACTTCACTAATACCCATCGGGGCATGATGTGCTGAGCCATCTGCATTTTGGGTGGTGACGATTACCTCATGAATCTTTGCGGTCAGCCGTGCCACAGGGACGCTCCTTTTTTCTTTTTTGGGGGTTCTGCGGTGCCGCAGGCGGTACGCGGCTTTTTGACTTTAGGGGCTTGCTCATCACGTACCACTTTTTTCATTTTTTCCCGGGGCGTGTCCTCAGCCTCTTCTGCGGGAGTGGCGCGCGATTTTTTGGGTTGTTTCATCGTCGTACCCGCTTCTTTTTGCTCGGTCAGATCTTCTTCGGCCTGATCGACGGCACAGCCCCACTGCAAATCCTCATCCTGGGTATAGCGTTTACCCAATTGCCAGGCGACTTCTGCTCGGGCTAATTCAACGCCGAGATAAAAGGCGTGCCCGGGATCATTGTCTACTTTCAGGTGAGGATAGAACTCAAAAGGGTCGATATCTTGCACGATCCCGTCGCGATTGAACATGAAAATGCCATCTCTAGCGACCATAATACGATAATTGGAATCACGAATCGTTTCCGCTAATTGGTGGATTTCTTCAGCGGTATCGGTGAAAGGGTGTCGTTCATGTGACACCATCAGATCACCAGTGAAATCTCTGGGCAGACTGTTATCCTGCTTGGCGGCATACATCATTCTGCGGGCCACATCGGCTTCCCGAATCGCCCGGCGAGCATGTGAACTCACCTCGGTGGCGAGTACGCAGTTGACGTTTAGCTCGGAGATCATGCCAAACAACATAGCATTGATGCCGCTAGTATCCGCATCGGTTAATTCTGTCAGGTTGCCGACCCCCATCATCATGGGCGCATCGGGGTATTTACGGCGTAATTCATGATAACGAACAATAGATTCAGTAAAACCAAAATGAATGGGGTCGAGAATCGGATCCGCAATCCAGGGTTTACCAATTTTATCCATGGCTTCCATGGCTCGTTCCAGCGAAGCCAAAGAACCTGGTTCTGCCGGTACCAAGATCGGTATCGCATCGGTTTCCTTAGCTAAGTCGATCGTTTTCTCGGTCAGGCTTAGCAAATAATCGGCACCGGCTTTTGCCGCACGCTGCAAGTCATCAAGCGAAAGTGAGTCCACACTTACTTTAAACCCTTCTGCATGCAGTGCTGCAATCGCTTCTTCCATCAATGGAAATTTTTCTTGAGGCAAGCAACCAATATCAATGACATCCGCACCGTTGCTGGCATAGTAACGGGCACGATCCAGCAGGGTTTCGATGGTGCGCTCCGGTGCATCAACGATCTCTGCGAAGATCTTCACTTCGTAGCGACTTAAATCTGGCTTTTTGCGTGCTTTACCAAACTGCATAGGCAGATCCTTAATTTCTTCTGGGCCGCGGGTCACTTTGATGCCTAAGTCCTGACTCAATGCGTCCAAATCACCGCGACAACGTCCCGGCACGATGATTTCATCAAAGCCTTCATAATCTTCAGGTTTCAGTCGCCGGCCAATCATTTTATCGGTCATCAACGCGGCAACGGATAACCCCATTTGATGAACGCGATATTCAAATGGCAATGGCGTCATATCTTGCAACACTTTATGCACACTGGGCTCAGCCAGTTTGCCGGTGAGAAAGAGGATTTTTTTAGGCATGATCGTCTTGCCAGGTGGCCAGACGTTGTTCCAAAACGTGCTTTAAAGCCGATGCAGATTCGACCACGGTAGTCGCCTCAAACGATCGTAAATTTTCGGTATGTTGTAAATCAATTTTTCTTGGCCATAATCGGACTTCACGGTCAGGGGCCGGCGTATCAACCTGCTGCTCGGTATCACATGCCAGCACAATCGCCGGGATTCGACATTTGCCCGCTTGCGCAAAGACATTGGTCACCAAGGTGTCAGATAAACCCAGTACCATTTTCGCGACAGTATTTGATGTCGCTGGTGCGACCACTAAGGTATGGTAATCGCCGCGATAGAATAGACCAACTGGCGGCGCACTGGCGGCACGGTCATGATAATAGCGGCTGTTTGGGTTGATGGATTTTGGGTTATGGCCATACATGCGTATTACCTCTTCCCCCGCGCGACTGTAGAAGATATCCACCTCTTCCAGATCGCGGATTATCTCCAGACATTCTTCAAGGTAGTGACCGGAGCCGGTAATGGCCCAGGCCAGCCGGGGCCGCTCAGGGCGTGCTTGCATTCTGGCATCTCACTTTCATTTAAATTAAGAATTTTGCCAGACTGCTGCCATAGAGTAAAAAATATCGTGGGTTGCAGCATATGAATACGTTAAGATGCACTTAATAACTAAAAAACAAATGGACTAATGGGGATCATAAAAAATGTCAGATACCGTACCCAAAATTGTTGTTGTCGGAGGTGGAGCAGGTGGTCTTGAGTTAGCGACCAAACTTGGCAAGAAACTCGGCAAAAAAAAGAAAGCTCAAGTCACGCTGGTTGATAGTTCGCACACGCACATCTGGAAACCTTTACTGCATGAGGTTGCGGCGGGAACGCTTGATTCACATGAAGACGAAATCGAATATCTGAGCCAGGCTAACTGTAGCGGCTTTCGCTTTCGCTTAGGGCGAATGGACGGCTTAGATCGCCAAAATAAAAAGATTTCTCTTGCACCAACCTTTAATGAAGATGGCGTCGAAATCATCCCGCGGCGCGAATTTGATTACGATTATCTGGTCATTTCTGTTGGCAGTATCAGCCATGATTTTGGTATCAAAGGTGTTCGGGATCATTGCCAGTTCCTGGATACCACCAAGCAGGCGGAGTCTTTCCAAAAACAATTACTGCAATCCTACCTGCGCGCCCACACGCAAGGCCGTCCACTGGATGCTGGCCAATTGAATATCGCTATTGTTGGGGCCGGCGCAACAGGTGTAGAACTGTGCGCGCAGTTGCATGAGGTGTCACATTTGCTTACAGCCTACGGACTGGATGAGGTTAATCCCCAAGACGTCAAAATTTCGTTAATTGAAGCCGCCGACCGTATTTTGCCAGGACTGCCTGAAAATATTTCTTCAGCAGCACTGAGTGAGCTCAAAGCGTTGGGGGTCAGTGTCTTGACGGGTGAGCGCGTCATTGAAGTTACCGATACGGCAATCAAAACTCAAAGTGGAAAAGATATTCCCTCCGCGATTAAAGTCTGGGCTGCGGGCATTAAAGCACCGGAATTTTTAAAAGATATCGATGGGCTTGAAACAAACTGGATGAATCAATTGGTCGTTCGGCAAACCTTGCAAACCTCGTTTGATGATGACGTTTATGCCATCGGTGACTGCGCAGCTTGTAAATGGGTAGGGCAGGATCAAAATGTGCCACCTCGTGCACAGGCAGCACACCAAATGGCCTCGCTGGTTTATAAATCGATTCGTAATCGATTATCAGGCAAAACCATACCGGAATATCACTATCACGATTATGGTTCATTGGTTTCACTTGGCCGCTATGGCACCGTTGGTAACCTGATGGGTAATCTCAGCCGTGGCAGTATGATGATTGAAGGACTCATGGCGCGAATGATGTATTTGTCGTTATACAAAATGCACCAGACTGCACTGTTTGGGCCTTTCCGAGTGGTGATGTTGTCGCTATCACATTTATTCCGGCGCAGCGTTCACCCTAAAATCAAACTGCATTAAGTTTCACAAAGCGTTATGCATCAAAAAAGGCCCATTTTGGGCCTTTTTTGATGGAAGGGCGGTAAGACCCTAAAAAGAGATTTAACCGCCGTTAAAATGCCATTAAATGTCCAAATTGGACGCTTGTAGTGCATTCATTTCGATAAATTCACGACGCGGCTCAACATGATCGCCCATCAGGGTATTGAATGTCTCATCCGCGGCAATCGCATCAATGATTTTAACTTGCAGTAAACGACGCTTGCTTTTATCCATCGTCGTTTCCCACAACTGATCCGGGTTCATTTCACCCAGCCCTTTGTATCGCTGGACATGCTGGCCACGACGCGCTTCTGATAGCAACCACCGAACGACTTGGGCAAAATCACGGACTTGCTCCTCACGCTCGCCTCGAACAATACGTGCACCAGAACCAATTAAGCCATTGATTTTATTAGAAAATGACAGGATTTTCTGATACTCGGTACTGGCAAAAAACTCGCCTGGGATATGGTAATCCGTGCTGATGCCATGTCGACTGAAGCTAACATTGAGATGTGCCTCTGGCTCATTATCATGTTTGGCAACCGACATGGCATAACCTGTTCCTGCTGGCATGCCATGATTCAGATAGCCACTCATGGTAGTCATCCAGTCATCCAGCGCTGCCTGCTGGTCAAAGCCAGGTATCTCTGGTTGATATAGCAACTGATCCAAAAAGGGAGGGTAATAATGATTAGACAGGCGTCGAATAATCGACATGATCGTTTGATATTCTTCGACTAAAGCCCCGAGTGCGGCGCCTTCAATGGCCGTTGTTGTCTCCTCAGTCGGATATAACGCCGCATTCTGCAGTGCCACTTCAGTTAAGTACCGCTCCATTTCAGCATCATCTTTTACGTATCGCTCTTGCTTGCCTTTTTTAATCTTATAGAGCGGTGGCTGCGCAATGTAGACATGACCACGCTCGATCAACTCCGGCATTTGCCGATAGAAGAAGGTGAGTAATAACGTTCTGATATGGGAGCCGTCAACGTCCGCATCGGTCATGATAATAATGTGATGATAACGCAGCTTTTCAGGATCATATTCATCACGACCAATCCCGCAACCTAATGCCGTAATTAAGGTACCGACTTCAGCTGAGCTAATCATTTTGTCGAAACGGGCACGTTCAACGTTGAGGATTTTCCCTTTTAACGGCAGGATGGCTTGGGTGCGACGATCGCGACCTTGCTTAGCACTGCCACCCGCAGAGTCACCCTCCACCAGGAATAGTTCTGATTGGGCTGGATCGCGCTCCTGACAATCTGCCAGCTTACCGGGTAGGCCAGCAATATCTAATACGCCCTTACGACGGGTTAATTCACGCGCTTTCCGAGCCGCATCCCGCGCTCGGGCAGCTTCTACCATTTTGTTGGCAATCAACTTGGCATCGGTTGGATTTTCCAGCAAGAAATCATTGAAGTATTCATTCACCAAAGATTCAACAATGGCGCGCACTTCTGAAGAGACCAATTTATCTTTGGTTTGTGATGAAAACTTGGGATCAGGCACTTTAACCGATAAAACCGCGGTAAGTCCTTCACGCGCATCATCACCACTGGTTTCAACCTTGGATTTTTTCGCTAAACCCTCGGCCTCAATATATTGATTAAGCGTCCGTGTCAGTGCCGCACGAAAACCGGCGAGATGTGTACCACCATCACGTTGAGGAATGTTGTTCGTGAAACAATAAATATTTTCTTGGTACGAATCGTTCCACTGCATAGAAAGCTCGACCGTCACATCATCACGATCACCGCTAATATCTATGACGCTTTCGTGAATAGGATTTTTATTTTTATTTAAATGCTGAACAAAAGCATTGATACCGCCTTCGTAATGGAACACCTCACTGCGCTCATCGCGCTCATCGGTTAAAACGATCCGAACACCAGAATTCAGAAAGGCGAGTTCACGAATGCGTTTGGCAAGGACCTTATAATCGAACTGAACATTAGCAAAGGTTTCTTCACTCGGCCAAAATTGAATTTTAGTCCCCGTATGACTGGTTGCTTCAAAAGCCTGAAGTGGGGCATCCGGCACACCGTGCGTATATTTTTGACGATGTACTTTTTCATGACGATGAATTTCCATGGTCAATTTTTTTGATAAGGCATTGACGACGGAAACACCGACACCGTGCAATCCCCCGGAAACCTTATAGGAATTATCATCAAACTTACCGCCGGCATGCAGCACCGTCATAATTACTTCTGCTGCAGAAATGCCTTCTTCTTCGTGAATATCAACTGGGATACCACGACCATTATCTTCGACCGAAACAGAGTCATCGGCATGAATACGCACATTAATTTCAGAGCAATGTCCTGCCAACGACTCGTCGATTGCGTTATCGAGGACCTCAAAAACCATATGATGTAAACCGGTACCATCGTCGGTATCACCGATATACATACCGGGACGTTTGCGTACAGCATCAAGGCCTTTTAAGACTTTAATATTACTGGAGTCGTAATTGTTGTTATTGTCCGTGGTCATGGGGATCCGGCTGCTCCTGTCCTAAATAGGGTTATCCCTTTATTTTACACCGGATTAGCAGTCAAGGACAGTCTGTTACTTGGCTAAACAAATTGACCGTGTTTCACGTGAAACACTTGGTGCTGTCCCTCTTTGGGCAAGTATTCAGGAAGTGCTAGATTAGTGCTTGAGATGTAGCTTTGTACAGACAAGCTTGATAGATAATTAAGTACTTTTTCTTGATGCCAATGATCTAGCTCGGAACACAAATCATCAATAAGCAGTACGCTTTGATGATTGCCTTTGGAGATCAACCAGTGAATTTGAGCCAGACTAATGGCTAAAAAATACAGTTTTTGTTGACCACGCGATAGTTGTTCGCTTGGTTCTGATTGATTGATTTTGAACGACCAATCTGCTGCGTGCACACCAGCACGGGTGTAATTTAATATTCGATCACGCTCAATGGTTTCATTCAAAACCTGCGCAAATTCTTTTTCTTTAGGCCAACCAGGTTGATAACGCAGACTGACTACCGCATCATCAAATCCATCACTAATTGTCTTGAAAACCTGTTCAAATATCACTAAAAGTTGTTCAAGATAGCGCAATCGTAAATCATGAATTTTCATGCCGTGATTGACTAAGGCCACATGCCAAAGGCTAATTTCGCTATCTGTTTTATTCTGGCGAATAGCCGCATTACGATGTTGTAATGCTTTTTTATAAGACTGCCAATGAAACAAAAAGCTCGGTTCCACGTGAAACAATCCCCAGTCAACTTGCTTACGACGGAACTTTGGTCCCTGCTCGAAAAAGGCATGACAATTAGCGGGAATAAACTGTAAGGGCAGGTGACTGGCCAGCTCAGATAACTTTTTTAATGGCGCGTTATTCAATCGAATTTGCAGTCCGTGACGGCTATCAAGCTGCAACCCAGCCGGAATATCATCGTTAAGCTTTGCAATAACGCGGCAGTAATCTTGATCCGTTTCAATGAGTTGTTTTAGGTTAGCCGTTCGAAATGAGCGACCCATACCGAGTAAATAAACCGCCTCAAGCAAGCTGGTTTTGCCGGCGCCATTATCACCGACAAAAAGGTTTACTTGCGCTGCGGGCGTGAGCGTTGCTGTGTGAATGTTTCGGAATTGATCCAGCCTTATTTGCTTAATCACATTTCATGCTTTTTCTGAATCGTTCCAAAGTTAATCGCTGTAAATGCATCCGCACCTGATTAAGGCTCAATGGGTAAGACTGACTAACTGACTAGAAGTTTAAGTCTTGCTCACGCTTTAAAGCTCAATCATCTCAAAATCTTCTTTGCCCACACCGCATTCCGGACATTCCCAGTCATCTGGAATATCTTCCCAAGCAGTCCCCGGCGCGATACCTTCTTCAGGCAAGCCTTCAGCTTCATCATAGATAAAGCCACAAACGATACATTGCCACTGTCGCATGGTTCACCTCTCTTAACACGTTATCTTATTTTTATGCTTCAATTTTAAAAGCTGTGATAACGTATGTCTAACAAATGATTTTCGTGTTAATAACAGGAATTTTCGATTATGCGTTTACCAACTTTACGCCAATTGCAATATCTCTCTGCTGTTGTCGAAGAAAAACATTTTGGTAAGGCCGCGGAAAAATGCTTTGTCACACAATCGACGCTCAGCGCCGGCATTCAGGATCTGGAAGATCTTCTGGAAACAGCCCTCTTAGAGCGAACTAATCGAAAAGTATTAACCACTCCCATGGGGGAGGAGATTGCCCGACGAGCCAGACAAATTTTATCGCAGACTGATGATTTGGTTGATCTGGCCCATTCTGCGAATAATCCGTTGGCAGGCCGCATTCGCATTGGTGTGATCCCCACCATTAGCCCGTTTTTATTGCCCAGAGTATTACCTACCGTACGCAAACAACTCCCGCAACTTGAGGTATTGCTGGTTGAAGATCAATCTGAACGATTACTGGAGCAAATCGAGGCCGGCACGATTGATGTCGCCGTATTGGCATTTCCCTTCAACACCCGCAATCTCAGCACCCAAATCTTCACGGCGGAACGTTTCTGGGTTGCGCTGCCTAAAAATCATGCCTTGAGCCAGCAGAAGCAAATCGCGCCCGATATGCTACCCGTCGGGGAATTACTACTGCTCGCCGATGGCCATTGTATGCGTGAGCATGCGTTAAGTGCCTGTCAGCTTCCCGTGACCAGTCAACGAAAAAGCTTTCAGGCGACCAGCCTGTATACATTGATAGAAATGGTCGCCAGTGGCTTAGGTATTACGCTAATTCCAGAAATGGCGGTGCACTCAGATATGGTCAAACACGCCGACATTGATTTGCGTCCGCTATCAGGTGATGACATGGCCAAACGGGACATTGGGCTTGTTTGGCGACCAAGCTTTCGTCGTACCTTGGCACTGACACAATTGGCACAAAGTTTTGTGAGTGCCTTGAATGATTCAGTCAAGTGAGTTGTGACGAGCAAATTCGTCACGTAACGCAATATAGGCTTGCTGTAATGCCGCCGAGGTAAATGGCGCTTGAAAACCGGCATGCCATAGCCCATCAGGGCCTATGAGAAAGAAACTGGTTGTACCAAGGTATTGATGACGCTCTACAAAAAACGAGGTTAGTGGGGATTCTCCTGTCGTGTCGAATAGCCAATATCGATTGCTTCCAGCACCAATTGGTAAAGGTAACGCTGGTTTTTGGGTAGTCGTTCTGTCGATAACAGCAAATTGCAACTGGGTACCATGATGCCGATCTGCAAGATTTTGTAATACCTGCCAAATCGCCTGGCAATTGGGCTGGCAAGACCCATCATAGAGATATATAAAGGTCCAGCGCGTTAAAAACCGGGTGTTTGTGAATAGTGCCTGATGTTGGTCTCTCAGCAAAACCTGCGGTAAAGGAAGTGGGGGTGTTAATCGAAATGACTTCATTGACCGATCAGTTGATTCGGCAAGTCGGGTGGGTTGCTGACGTTGCTGACCATCAAAAAAAATTAGCAGTAATACCGCCACAAGCCCAAGATAAATCAGCAAAAAACGCTTAGAATGCATATTTTTAATCAAACCCTGCAAAGCATCCGGCTCCTCTAAATAACTAACTCGGCGGCTGGCCCGTGAGATACTAAGACATGAAAGAAAAATTGTTTCAGTCAACGCTCATCGTTAGCGCCATGACTTTTTTATCACGAATTCTGGGCTTTGTCCGTGACATTGTTATCGCCCGATTTTTTGGTGCCGGTGTCGGTGCGGATGTATTTTTTGTCGCCTTCAAGATCCCCAATTTCCTGAGACGCTTGTTTGCTGAAGGTGCGTTTTCTCAGGCGTTTATCCCGGTGATGGCCGAATTCAAAGAACGGGGAGAACAAGACCTGCGCAGTTTGATAGCAGCAACCAGCGGCACCTTGTTTGGTATTTTATTTTTTATCACATTGATTGGCGTTTTCGCTGCGCCCGTCATCATCACTATTTTTGCGCCTGGCTTTGTTGATGAACCAGATAAAATGGCGCTGGCAGCAAAGCTTTTGGCAATTACCTTTCCTTATTTGCTATTTGTCTCACTCACTGCGTTATGCGGTGCCATTTTAAACAGTTTCGGCAAATTTGCGGTGCCTGCGTTTACGCCTGTATTTCTGAACCTATCATTGATAGGTGCGGCGATTTGGCTGGCGCCACTGATGGAAACTCCGGTCACAGCACTTGCCTGGGGCGTCTTTATTGGTGGGATCGTGCAGCTCTTGTTTCAGCTGCCATTTCTGCAACGCATTGGCAGTTTACCCAAGCCGCGTTGGGGTTGGCGAGATGAGGGCGTACAAAAAATTCTGAAACTGATGCTGCCGGCAATGTTTGGTGTCTCCGTCGCGCAAATCAATTTATTACTGGACACATTACTGGCCTCGTTTTTAGTCACTGGCAGTATTTCCTGGCTCTATTATTCGGACCGGTTGGTTGAATTTCCGTTGGGCGTGTTTGGTATTGCACTGGCAACGGTGATATTGCCAAATTTATCGAAAAAACATGCCAGCGCCTCTGGTATCGCTTTTTCAAATACTCTGGATTGGGGCTTACGCTGGGTTTTTTTAATCGGCACACCTGCTATGCTTGGGCTGTTCCTACTCGCTGAACCGTTGCTGCTGGCCTTATTTCAATATGGTGCTTTTAGTACCGAAGATGCCCATCAGGCAGCCCGCAGCCTGATGGCATACAGCATTGGCTTACTGCCTTTTATTTTTATTAAAGTCTTAGCGCCTGGCTACTTCGCCAGACAAGACACCAAAACCCCAGTTCGTATTGGCATTATCGCCATGGTGGCGAACATGGGGCTAAATATCGTGTTGATGCTCTATCTCGCTCATGTCGGACTGGCTTTAGCGACTGCACTGTCCGCGATGTTGAATGCATTTCTGCTCTATCACGGCCTGAGAAAAGCCGCGATTTATCAACCCAACCCAGGCTGGCTGGGTTTTTACCTACGCCTGATTGCCGCAAACGGGCTATTGGTGCTGTTTTTAATCACACTGAATCCCGACATCAGTAGCTGGCAACAAGCCACTGCCTGGCAACGAAGTCAGTGGCTTGCGATGCTCATTGGCGGTGGGGCATTCAGTTATTTTCTGATCCTGTTTGCACTGGGAATTCGTCTTTCCAGCCTGCTAAAACCCAAGACCTGATGCCAAATCGCCTTAAAAACGCCGACCAATGCCCACCCCCCAAACCAGGGGATCAATTTCCGCATTAATTTTAGCGCGACCAACGCTGGTGTTTTTAAAGTACGCGGTGGTATCAATATCCAGATATTTCACATCCAGATTCACAAACCAATCCGCTCCTAACGCCACATCCATACCGGCCTGAACGGCTAAACCCCATGAGCTATCGAGCGATACCTCATCACCAGACTGCGCCAGTGGTGAGGCATTCGGCACTTTACTATCAAAAAAGTAAGTGTAGTTAATTCCAGCACCGACATAAGGGCGTATGGCAGCGTCAGGTCGAAAGTGATATTGAAACGTCAATGTGGGTGGTAACACTTTGCTGTCAATAACGTCTCCAAGCGCCTGCCAGTTTTTTTCACCGGTAACCGTATGCTCTGAAAAGCCCAGGATTAACTCTAGCCCCCAATGCCGAGTCAACATATAGGTAATATCGAGTTCGGGTACCGTATCGTTATCCACTTTGACCCCAGCGAGATGCGTATCCGCATCATTAATGTGCAGGGTACCGCTGTGATCTTGGGGTTGAACCGTTATTACACGCCCGCGAATCAGCCAATCACCGGCCTCATAGGCAAATGCAGGCAAACTAGCTGAGGCGAAGGATAATCCTATTAACAATGACGAAAAATGACGAAAAAACATGAAACCGCTCCGTATGATGTTGTGGTGTTTTCATCATACAAAGGGTGAATAAAGTCGCTTTGATCCAGATCAACGATGATGCGTTTTAGCCTGCTTTAGTTTGCAACGCCTCTGGTTGTAACAAAGTCAAAGATTTTCCCTGCACCGCGATCAGATCTGCTTGTTGTAAACGGGTAAAAATACGGCTAACCGTTTCTAATGCCAGACCTAAATGGTTGGCAATGTCACCCCGCGACATCGGCAACTGAAAGTTATACGCAGAAAAACCACGCTCACTGAAACGCGTTGACAGCGCTATTAAAAACGTCACCAACTTTTCCTCAGCTGATTTTTGGCCTAGCGACAACAACAAGTCTTTGTCGTCAGATAAGGCTCTGCTCAACCGCGTCAGTAATTGATGTTGTAACGCGGGAATCGATTTGCTGACCATTTGGAGCTTATCAAAAGGTAACGCGCAAACACTGCTCAGTTCCAAAGCTCGAGCTGTGGAAGGGTAGGTATTTAGATGGAGTGCATCCAGCCCAATAAATTCTCCAGGGAAATAAAACCCCGTCACTTGCTCTCTGCCATCTTTAGCTGACACCGTTGTTTTGAATGCGCCGCTGCGCACTACGTAAAGTGATGTCAGATCACAGCCACTTTCAAACAGGCGTTGTCCTCGGCGAAAACTGTCGCGCCGGCGAATGATTTGATCCAGTGCAACCAAATCCTCGCGATGCAGCCCCAATGGCAAGCAAAGCCGATACAACGCGCAAGACTGACAAGCCAAGGTTTGTGCCTGTTCGGCCTTGGCAACATCCTTTATCAGCGGTAGTAAACTGTCTGCTTGACCCATGTTATTTCCTAGCGTGGCCGTTTACGACATGATAACGCTTTAAACACTAGCCTCAAACGGTTATTATTTGCTTTGATTCGGAAATTTTCAGGAAAAATCATGACCGCTCGCAGCGCAATAATTGCGCGTAACACGCTCGAAACCCAAATTGAGGTTTCTCTCAACTTGGATGGGTCAGGCCAATTCAAAGCCGTGACCGGTGTCCCCTTCCTAGAACACATGATGGAGCAAATTGCTCGACATGGGCTGTTTGATTTGGATATCAAAGCTAATGGTGACCTGCATATTGATGCGCACCATACGGTTGAAGATACGGGCATTACTATCGGGCAGGCCCTTAAAAAAGCATTAGGCGATAAAAAAGGCATTATTCGCTACGGTCATGCCTATGTGCCGCTTGATGAAGCCTTATCCCGCGTTGTGCTTGATTTATCAGGACGACCAGGACTGGAATTTGATGTCACTTTTACCCGTGACAAAATTGGCGAATTCGATGTCGAATTGTTCTACGAGTTCTTTCAGGGGCTCGTCAACCATGCGGGCATTACGCTGCACATTGATAATCTGAAAGGACGCAATGCCCACCACATTGCTGAGACCATTTTCAAAGCATTTGGTCGTGCTTTAAGGATGGCTGTTAGCATTGATGAGCGTGCTGCCGGTCAGTTACCTTCAACCAAAGGCGCATTGTAAGCTGACGCCCTGAGGCTGGCTGGCGTATAACATTATGTCCCGGATTGCAGTTATTGATTATGGCATGGGCAATCTCCGCTCTGTCTCTAAAGCACTGGAAAACGTGGCCCCTGACGCACAGGTTGTGGTGTCAGCAGAAGCAGCGGAAATTCAAGCTGCCAGCCATATTGTGTTTCCTGGTGTTGGTGCCATTCGTGATTGCATGAGTGAATTGCAGTCTCGTGATTTATTGGGCCTGCTTAAACAAGCTGCCAGCGAAAAACCGTTTTTAGGGATTTGCCTCGGTATGCAAGCCATGCTCAGTTTTAGTGAGGAAAATAATGGCGTGACCGGGCTGGGGTTATTTTCTGGTCAGGTTCGCTATTTTAAGCAGGCCGCCGCCGCGGGCTTGAAAGTGCCACATATGGGCTGGAATCAGGTTTATCAGCGACAAGCGCATCCACTCTGGCAAGGTATTGCCGACACCAGTCGTTTCTATTTTGTCCACAGCTACTATGCCGATCCCGACAAAACCGTCGAAATTGCCGGTGAAAGTAGCTATGCGCATTCTTTTACCGCCGCCCTAGCTCGAGATAATATTTTTGCCGTACAGTTTCACCCGGAAAAGAGTCAACATGCTGGTTTACAGCTATTGAAAAATTTTGTGCAATGGGACGGTCAAGTTTAACCGTCATGTTATGGAGAGAGCGTTATGTTGTTAATCCCTGCCATTGATCTGAAAGAAGGTCACTGCGTTCGTTTGCGTCAGGGACGCATGGAAGATAACACGGTATTTTCTGATGACCCGTTAGCCGTTGCTCGACAGTGGGTCGAGGCCGGTGCTAAACGATTGCATATTGTCGATTTAGATGGGGCATTTGCAGGAAAACCGGTTAACGCTGAAGTCATTCATAAAATTTGCCAGTCGTTTCCGGATTTGGATGTGCAGGTTGGTGGCGGCATCCGTGATGAGGAAACCATTGAAACCTATCTGCATGCCGGCGTTCGGTTTGTCATTGTTGGCACAAAAGCAATCAATGCGCCGCATTTTGTTGGTGATATCTGTGCTGAGTTTCCCGGCCACATCATTGTCGGTCTCGATGCTAAAGACGGAAAGGTTGCCATCGATGGCTGGTCGAAATTATCAAACCATGACGTGATTGATATTGCTCAACAGTTTGAACAAGATGGTGTTGAAGCCATCGTTTATACCGATATTAGCCGCGATGGCATGATGCAAGGCTTTAATCTGGAGTCAACGCGGCAATTGGCCAGCGCAATCAGTATTCCGGTAATTGCTTCAGGTGGCGTCAGCAGTTATGACGACATTCGATCGCTCTGTCAGTGTGAAGCGGATGGCGTAATGGGGGCAATTGTTGGTCGGGCTATTTACGAAGGCAGTATTGATTTGGCTAAAGGTCAACAGTTGGCTGATGAACTGAATCCACCGCTGCAATTCTGATGGCGCTAGCAAAACGCATTATTCCTTGTTTAGATGTCGACGCTGGCCGGGTTGTTAAAGGGGTACAGTTTGTTGATATTCGTGATGCGGGCGACCCAGTTGAGGTTGCCAAACGCTATGATCAACAAGGTGCTGACGAACTCACTTTTCTGGATATAACGGCTACTCACGATAATCGCGACACAATGCATCATGTTGTCGAAGCTGTCGCCAGCCAGGTGTTTATTCCGCTCACCGTCGGTGGCGGCATCCGGACGGTTGCCGATATCCGAAAAATGCTCAATGCCGGCGCTGACAAAGTCGGCATCAATTCCGCGGCAGTAAAACGGCCAGAATTTGTGCGCGAAGCCGCCGAAAAATTTGGTTCACAATGTATTGTGGTCGCCATTGATGCAAAACGCGTGTCTGCCGAAAACGAACCGCCTCGCTGGGAAATCTTTACTCACGGCGGGCGTCAAGCCACTGGTCTGGATGCGGTTGAATGGGCGAAAAAAATGGTTGCATTCGGTGCCGGAGAAATTCTACTGACCAGCATGGACAAAGATGGCACTCGCTCTGGCTTTGATCTTGAATTGACCCGTGCGGTCAGTGAAGCCGTTATTGTGCCAGTGATCGCTTCTGGTGGCGTTGGCGGTCTTCAGGATCTGGCTGATGGTATTCTCGAAGGCCATGCCGATGCCGTCTTAGCCGCCAGTATTTTTCATTTTGGCCAGCATACTGTTGGCGAAGCGAAAAAGAAAATGGCTGAGCAGGGGATTGAGGTACGCTTATGAGTGACTGGATAGACCAAGTAAAATGGAACAGCGATGGGCTGGTTCCTGTGGTTACGCAAGAGTTTGAAAGTAAGCAAGTGCTCACTCTCGCCTGGATGAACCGTCAGGCATTGAAGCTGACCGCCGAGACCGGTCATGCCGTCTACTGGTCCCGCTCCAGACAACAAATTTGGCACAAAGGCGAGCAGTCGGGACATCAACAGCGGATTAAATCGATTCGGATCGACTGTGATCATGACGCGGTATTACTGGAAGTTGAACAACTTGGCGGTATCGCTTGTCATACCGGTCGAGAACATTGTTTCTTTCTGCGTCTTGAAGATGAGCAATGGCAGCCCACCGAACCGGTGCTTAAAGATCCCGGGGAGATTTACGCATGAGTGCTATTTTGGACGAGCTTTATCACGTTTTGCAGCAGCGCAAACAGGCCGATGCAAGCCAGTCGTACGTTGCCAGCCTTTATAAAGATGGTACCGATAAAATTCTCAAAAAACTGGGCGAAGAAGCGACGGAAACCGTGATTGCCGGTAAAGGCGGCGATCGACAGCAAATTATCTACGAAACCGCCGATCTCTGGTTTCATTCCATGGTTTTACTGGCGCATAATGATATTGAACTGGACTGCGTGCTGGACGAACTTGCAAGACGATTTGGTTTGTCTGGTCTGGAAGAAAAAGCGAACCGGGATCCATCATGACTGATTGCCTTTTTTGTAAAATTATTGCCGGCGAGATCCCGTCAAGTAAAGTCTATGAAGATGATCTGATTTTCGTATTCAAGGATATTAATCCCAAAGCAGAGATTCATTTGCTGATCATCCCTAAAGAACACATTGATCGTCTGGATAATGTCAGTGAATCACAGGCACCTGTTTTGACAGCGATGCTGCAAAAATTGCCTGAACTAGCTGAATCTCAAGGTTTAACGGATGGCTTTCGGACCATCATCAATACCGGACCTGCCGGCGGCCAGGAAGTCTACCATCTGCACATGCATCTGCTTGGCGGAAAACAACTGCCCGGCTTTCATTAGGAGCACATTATGGGTTTGGGTGGCATTAGTATCTGGCAATTATTGATCGTTTTGGTGATCGTGATTCTGTTATTCGGTACCAAGAAGCTGCGATCGATGGGCGGTGATTTGGGCAGCGCTATCCGCAGCTTTAAGAATGCGGTTAAAGACGGCGAACATGACGAAAATGATTCGAAAAGCCAGCTCTCTCAAACCACTGATCCCAGCGCTGAAAACGCCTCATCAGAAAAATCAAAACAACACGACAAAAGTTAAAACCTTATGTTTGATATCGGTTTTTGGGAGCTAATTCTAATCGCCGTCGTCGCTTTGCTTGTTGTTGGTCCGGAACGACTGCCTAAACTGGCACGCGTAACCGGACTTTGGCTGGGACGAGCCAGCGCCCAGTTTCACGCTATCAAAGCTGAAATTGCTGCTGAACTGCGCGCCGAAGAGTTAAGTCAGACCATGAAAAAGGATGCCGACACCACTGCCAAGCCAGCTCCATCCTCCTATGACACGCGTGCAACCACTAAAACAGACCAAACTAGTGAGCCGCCGCATGGATAATGATCTACAGCAGCCGCTTATCACCCACTTGACTGAATTGCGGGATAGATTATTAAAAGCCGTACTGGCCATTTTGCTACTGGCGGTGGCTTTATTTCCCTTTGCAAACGACTTATACCTGCTGGTATCGGAACCCTTATTGAAGCACCTGCCGGCAGCCAGCAGTATGATCGCAACCGAAGTTGCCTCTCCTTTTTTGACTCCGTTTAAGTTGACCTTGACCACCGCTATTTTATTGGCCATGCCGGTTTTGCTTTTTCAGATTTGGGCTTTTGTCGCACCAGGCTTGTACCAACACGAAAAACGGCTGCTTTTTCCATTAATGTTTACCAGTACCGCCTTGTTTTTTCTTGGTATTTTATTCGCCTACTTTGCTGTTTTTCCCTTGATGTTTGGCTTTTTAACTCAGGCAGCGCCGGCGGGTGTCGCTGTGATGACAGACATTAGCCACTATCTGGATTTTGTTTTAAAACTGTTTTTTGCTTTTGGTCTGGCTTTTCAGGTGCCCGTATTAACGATTTTGCTGATCAAGTCCGGCATTAGCAGCCGACAAAGTCTCAGACAAAAGCGTCCTTACGTCATTGTCGGTGCCTTTGTGATTGGTATGCTACTGACACCGCCTGATGTCATTTCCCAAACATTACTGGCCGTGCCGGTCTGGCTTTTATTTGAACTGGGCATCATGGCAAGCCGGTTTCTGCCGCAAAAGCCGAATCAGACACCAGTTTCGTCGTAACGCATCCGCGTACCATGCGTTAATGACAATTCAATTTCTTCTGCAGACAAGGCTTTCGGAAAATAAGCACCGGAAATTTTTGCCCCATGGATGCTGGCGCCTTCGAGACTTCGGCATCGCCTGAAGTCGATTCCGCGCAAATCTGCTTGACGAAAATAGGCATCAGATAAATCCAGCTTATCGACAACCAGTCCTTGCAGATTCATATGGCGGAAGTCACAACCTGTCAGGTCTGCAACCTCACCTGCCGCAACACGCTGATTAAAGGTGTCGACTTGCCCATCTCGCAATAATCGATACAACGGATCATGAGAAATTACCGGACTTGCCATTGTTCAAACCGTCAAGTCGATGGTGCCGCCGGGATTATTCAGATCAAAGCCTGTCGGTGCGGGCTGCTCCGTTGCGTTTACCACTGTCGTTAAATCTGTGGTCGTCGCCGGCTGAGCTTGCGCGGTGACCGTTTGCGTCGTCTCCACCGACTGTAATGGCGCTGAGACGCGACCAACTTGCCGGGTTTCCGCGTCTGGAGGACTGGTCAGAGTAGGCTGACCGGTAAATGCAGCGATGCCTGGTACTTCCATAGCCAAATCCTTGATTTATCTGTTTTAAGTCACTGTTAAAACTATGACAAGCCCTTTATTCAACGTCAAGTTGTTCGTTTTATAGCGCGCCAGATAATTGCCAATTATCCATCATTATTTTTGTGTTATTGTTAAATCGCTCACAAACCCTGAGGAATACAGCCTATGCGGTTTTTATTTCCTGCTTTCCAGCGGTTAATATCGCGGCTTTGTTTGCTTGCTTTTTTATTGATTCTGTCTGGCTGTCACGATGAACCGTCATCACCACTTCGGGTTGGCAGTATTCCGTGGGCAGGATACGAACCCCTGTTTCTGGCCAAATCGCTAGGATTTTACCCTGCCGATCAAGTCGTGCTAAAAGAACTGAATGCATCCACAGAAACCTTACGCGCCATCAAACAAGGACAATTGGATGTTGCGGCCTTGACACTCGATGAAGCGTTACGACTTGCCGAGCAACTTCCCGACCTCCGTATTTTGCTGGTTATGGATATTTCTCATGGTGCTGACAAAGTCATCAGTCATCCCGACATTGCAACCTTAAGCCAATTAAAAGGAAAACGCATCGCTGTTGAAGAGAGTACCGTCGGTGCCTACATGTTATTTCAAACCTTGGCGCAAGCCGGCTTGGAACTCAACGATATCATCCCAGTTGCAGCGACCATCAACCAACATCTCAGCCTTATGCGTTCCGGTCAGGCTGACGCGGTCATCACCTTTGATCCGGTCGCTTTTAAATTGCAAAAAGCCGGTTATCAAGTATTACTCGACAGTCGTCAAATTAAAAACCGCATTCTGGATGTATTAGTGACCACGCAACAGCAACTGGAACAAAAACCAGACCAAATTGCCAGTCTGCTAGAGGGATATTGGCAGGCTCATGCGAAACTCAAGGCGGCACCTGAAGAAGCGTACATCTTAATTGCCCCTAGACTGAAAATTGAACCTAATGAGCTTGGCCGACTCTACGCAGATTTAATTTTGCCTGATCAAGTCGAAAATCAGCGTCTGATGAATCAGCAACTCAGCAAGATTATCAATAATATGGGTCAATTTATGATGGATGAGGGATTGCTGAAAGCGCTGCCTGATACCGACGCATTACTGGCACAACAGCCCTGATATGGATCAACAACAAACCTATCGACTCACTGTCTGGATACCGCTTATCGTGGTCAGTCTGTTTTTGCTGTTATCTGGCATACAGGCTTATACCCATTATCACGATCGGCAACGCCTATTATTGACCGCTGCCGAGATCAACCTCTATGAAACGGCATTGCAAATGGCGCACAACCTGGAATACGCGCTGGCAAACAATGACGCCGAACAGGCGCAAAGCAGTATTTCCCGGTTTATTCTTCGACGAGACGCGGAGTTGGCGATCTTCGTTGATGCAAACGGCATGATTCGATATGCCACCCAACTTGCCTGGCAAAACACACCCGTTAGCGATCAGCTTCATCCCAGCCAGATTAAGTTAATCCAAGACGCCGCGAATCATCAGAAAATCCAGCAAAGCTCCGTCGATGGCATTCTTCAAGTCGTCATACCCATCAGCTTGAGTGAACAAATCTCGTTCGATCCGAAAACCCGTTTTCCCGTGATTTTGCTACAAAAGAATATTCACACCCGATTGACACAAACGGGCGTTCAGGCATTGCAGCAGAACCTGTGGCTGGTCGCGTTATTTTTACTCAGCATGCTGCTGTTAATCGCGATTATCAAAGGCATCGTGTTAAAACCGCTGTTTGCCTTGAAACAACTGGCTGAAAAACTGCGACAACAACAGTTTAATCTTCACAACCCGTTACAAGGCAATACCGAGCAAGCACAAATTGCCCAAACGCTGGTTGATGCCGGTCAGCAGTTAAAAATTGCGCTGGATACCGCTCAGGAACGAGAAAACCGGTTAAACCTGACCCTGCAATCTATTGGCGATGGCGTCATTGTGACCGATGCTGACGGCATGATAACGCGTATTAACCCCATTGCCTGCCAATTAACGGGCTGGTCAGAAACGGAGGCAATAGGCCAGCCTTTATTATCGGTCTTTGACATTTATAACGCATCAACATTAGAGCCCGTGGTTAACCCGGTTTCTAGGGTATTAGCCACCGGCAAGATTGTGGAATTGGCAAACCATACTGTGCTGCACGCCCGTGATGGTCAGCGTTACCATATCTCAGACAGCGCGGCACCAATCCGTGCAGATAACACACCCGAATCTGCCATTTTGGGGGTCATTCTGGTATTCCAGAATGTCAGCCAACAATATCAATTGCGTCAGGACTTACGCCATTCGGTTGATTTTTTAAGCACTATTCTGCGCGTTTCTCCCAGTGTGACGTATGTTTTGGATGTCCGTCCTGGGCCGGTTTTTACACTGTCTTATGTAACCGAGTCGGTTACCGCGATGACGGGCAAACCTGCTGAGTTCTGGCTGTCGCATCCACAAGCCTGGATAAGCCGTATTCATCCGGAAGATGTACCCAAAGTGCAGCTCACTTTACATAAAGTACTGCAATCAGATACGCCCTTGACCAACCAGTTTCGATTTCAACATGTCGATGGTCACTATATTCACGTTCAGGATCATTTGTTCGCCACGCCGGAAACCAGTGATGATGGTCATCAGCAAATTGTCGGTGTGGTTTTAGATGTCAGCCATCAGCAAAAGGCAGAACAAAAAATCAGTTTTTTGGCGCATCATGATGTTCTTACTAAACTGCCTAACCGCGCTTTGCTCAGTGATCGAATTATGCAGGCAATGTCGGTTTGCGAGCGCTACCATCAGTGCCTGGCCTTATTATATCTCGACTTGGATCGCTTTAAATTCATTAATGACAGTCTGGGCCATGCGGTAGGTGACCAACTGCTTATTGCTGTTGCTGATCGCCTGAAAAAGTTAATGCGCGATCAGGATACTGTCTGTCGAACTGGCGGAGACGAGTTTATTATTTTGTTACCCGATACCGATGCTGATGGCGCTGCTCACGTTGCAGATAAATTGATTGATAAACTGACAGCGCATTTTGATATTGAAAACAACCAGTTATTTATTACTGTTTCTGTTGGTATCAGTATATACCCGGAAAATGGTCGTGATGCTGACACGCTGAATAAACATGCCGATACAGCCATGTATCGCGCCAAGCAGGCGGGTCGCAATCAATATCAGTTTTTCACACAGGAAATGCATGCCCAGATTGCGCACAAAATGGAACTCGAACATGCCTTACGGTTTGCATTAAGCCAAAACCAGCTTAATTTGGTGTTCCAACCGCAAATTGAGGTTAAAACAGGCCGTATCATGGGCGCTGAAGCACTGCTTCGCTGGCAGCACCCGCAATTAGGTCAAATTTCGCCACAAACCTTTATTCCTATTGCTGAAGAAACCGGACTCATCAACACGATTGGTAACTGGACACTGCATCAGGCCATCAGCCAATGTCGTCAATGGCTGGATAGTGGCCATCAAGAGGTGCAAGTTGCTGTTAACTTATCGGCAGTCCAATTTAACAATCCAACCCTGGTTAGCACCATAGAGACCATATTGGCTGAATATCACTTACCAGCCCAGTATCTCGAATTAGAAATAACCGAGTCGGTAGCCATGATCAATATCGAGTTAACCATCAAACAACTGGAATCTCTGGCAGCCCTGGGGATACGATTATCATTAGATGACTTTGGAACGGGTTATTCGTCGCTTAACTACCTGAAGAAATTTCCTATTGATACCTTGAAAATCGATCAAGGTTTTGTGTTTGATATGTTGGAGGATGAGGATGATGCGGCGATTGTTGATGCGGTTATCACTCTGGCCAGATCACTTGGCTTAAACACCTTGGCAGAGGGCGTTGAAACCCAAGCTCATGCCGATGCCCTGCAAATAAAAGGCTGCGACTTTATGCAAGGTTATTATTTTAGTAAGCCAATTGAAGCAGCGGCCTTTACCGTATTATTAGACCAATCTGAAATTAACTGACTATCGCAAAGGAGCGAACCATGTCTCATCCTGATATTGATCAACTTGAAGTATTACTGTTATTTGGCAACGACTCACTGCGCCAAGGCATAAAAATTCATCACGATGCACGGCCCGGCCTTATCACCGCCGCGCGTAAACTACACCAAGCCGGTTTAATCACGGCAGAAGATGGCGGTTACCTGACTGATCTCGGTTTTGAAGCAGCAGAGCATTTGAGCCATATTCAGGGGATTATTGCTGCGCCGAATTAACCCGTTGATACACTTCAAAACAATACGGATAGGCATTCCGTTCATCTGCCGGGTGGCACTGTTGTGACTGGCGTTGCCAGTTTTCCCAGTTAATCGCTGGAAACCAGGTATCTCCCTCTAATGTCGCTTTTACTCGCGTCAAATAAAGCTTGTCGGCTAGCGATAAACATTGCGCATACAATGACGCACCACCCATCAGCATGATTTCTTCCCCCCCCTCACACATCGCTAAAGCGGCATCAACGGATGTTGCTAATTCACAGCCCGTTGCCGGCTGATAATCTGATTGATGACTTATCACGATATTGCGCCGACCCGGCAGGGCACGACCAATAGATTCATGAGTATGACGGCCCATTATCAATGGCTTACCCATCGTGGTTTTTCTAAAAAACTGTAAATCCGCTGACAAGTGCCAGGGTAAATCATTATCCCGGCCAATCAGACCGGACTCATCCATCGCCACAATAATTGACAACATTATCAACCTCTCAACTTTGTTGCCAAGCATACGTGATCACATCGGAAACCGGAACGTCATTACCTGCCAGTCCAACGAAATCAAACCGTTTTAGCGGTGTCTCGACAAGCGAATAACTCTGGGTAAAACCCCAAGGACAGCTCAACGCATATCCTGTGGATAACTTAACCTGTGGATAACCAGTAGACTTATCCACAACCTATTTCAGGCGCAACTTAGCAGTTATTCACAAAGTTATTCTTGATTAACATTTTAATTCTGCTACTAATTTTTAAATAATCCAGATAATCACAGCCATAAAACACTAACATCACAAAAAAGATCTTTTTTCTAAAATTTATTATTGTATGAGCTGCATTCTGGAAGTTGCCGTAAATTCACCATTGAGACAATGTTTCGATTATGAAGCCCCGGGAAATGTGCAAACTTGGCAACCCGGGTGTCGGGTGGTTGTGCCATTTGGCAAAAAACAACGTATTGGTATTGTCGTTCATGTCAAATCAGACCAGGAAAAGACGCGGCCACTGAAAAAAATACTGGATCGTTGTGACAAACAGCCCATTTTTGATAGCCAGCTGTTTCAACTGATTCTCTGGATCAGTCAGTACTATCATCATCCTATTGGCGAATGTTTTTTTGCCGCCTTACCGAAAAAAGTGCGTCTTGGCGACACTATTTTGGCAACGCAGGAAACGATTTGGAAATTGACCAAATCTATAGATGAAATTAGTGATATAAAAGGTATTAAACAAAAGCAAGCACTTACTCTATTACAGCGTAACCCAGGCGGGTTAAGTGAGAGAGAACTAAGACACCAATTGGGAAGTATCCAGCCGAGCCTGAAGCGAATGGCTGAGAAAAAGTGGATCACTTCGACCACTTCAGCTCTGATGCCTTTCAGCTCAGCACCCAGCACCGAACTCAATACACTGAATCAGCAACAACAGGCCGTGTATTCCGCCATTACAGAAAAAGAACCATCATTTCAGCCGTGGTTAATTGATGGCATTACGGGTAGTGGCAAAACAGAAATTTATCTTCACCTCGCCGCATCACAATTAGCAAAAGGGCATCAGGTATTAATTCTGATTCCAGAAATCGGGCTGAGTAGTCAACTGGTCGACCGGTTTACAACCTGTTTGGCTGGACATATTGTTGTCAGTCATTCCGGGATGACTGATCGGCAGCGTCATCAAAGCTGGTGTCTGGCAAAATCAGGTCAGGCAGATGTCATTATCGGCACGCGATCTGCGGCTTTTATGCCGCTACATAAGCCGGGATTAATTATTATTGATGAAGAACATGATGGCGCTTACAAACAACAAGATGGTTTGCGTTATCACGCTAGAAATATTCTGTTAGTCAGGGCAAGAGATCTGGATATCCCTATCGTGATGGGCAGTGCCACGCCTTCTCTGGAAAGCCTTTATCAAGTTAAACAAAACAAATATCGCCATCTGAAACTGAATAAACGGGCTGGTCAAGCGATCCTACCGGAGGTGATTCTGGCTGATAGCAACATGCCAACTGCTTCACCATTGACTCCAACTTTAGTCAATGCGCTGAAAGAAACCTTATCCCAAAAACAACAGGCGCTTATTTTCATTAATCGTCGTGGTTATGCTCCCGTTTTAATGTGTCATAACTGTCAGTGGCAAGCATACTGTCCTGACTGTGATGCCAAAATGGTCGTACATCAGCAGCGACAACAGCTCTATTGCCACCATTGTGGCCGAATTCAGCGTTTACCCAAAACATGCCCTGCTTGTGAATCCGATGAATTAAAAACCTACGGCACTGGAACAGAAAAAATCGAATCCACGATTCAAGAACTCTTTCCCCAAACGACGGTGATAAGGGTTGATCGGGATACCACACGTGGTAGCCAAGCTTTTCAGCAAAAACTGGAACCGATTCGTACCGGACAGTCCGCAGTGTTAGTCGGGACACAGATGCTGGCCAAAGGTCATGATTTTCATCAAATCACGCTGGTTGGCATCGTTGATGCTGATCAGGGATTATTTAGTGCTGATTTTCGGGCGATGGAATATTTATGTCAGTCGGTTGTTCAGGTCATGGGCCGAGCTGGGCGTGGCCAAAAGGCAGGGAAAGTCATCATCCAAACCAGTCAACCAGGACACCCGGTTTGGTCTGATCTGCTGCGCTTACCTTATGCAGAACTTGCTCAATCCTTGTTGCAAGAACGGATTGAAATGGCGCTTCCACCAAGTTGTTTTTGGAGTATTTTCAGAGCAGAATCGGTGCAATCAGAATTGGCTTTGCAATTACTGGGTTGGGCCGCTGAGGCGAAGTATGCGGAGGATGTTCAAGTGATGGGGCCGGTACCGGCAATCATGGAAAAACGCGCGGGCCGCTATCGTGCGCAGTTAATTTTCAGTAGTCATTCCAGAAAAGTTTTACATCAGGCCATTGAGCACGCCATTTTGCGTATTAGTGAACACACGTTATCGCGAAAGGTACGGTGGTCTGTTGATGTCGATCCAATCGATTTGTTGTAAGCCAAAGACTCAGGGTTTGAGAGATGTGAAGCCGGTCTGGATCAGTTAGAATGCCGGTTTTAAAACCAGATAAATGTGGAATTCAAGCCGTTGAAAGCCCAACTCATCGAATTAATCCAGCAAGCCGTCGCGTCATTACAAGCAGAAATGTTACTGCCTGAAGAGAGCACAAAGAAAGTTCAGGTAGAACGCAGTAAAGATAGCGCGCACGGCGACTTTGCCAGTAATGTTGCTATGGTTTTGGCTAAACAGGCCAAAATGAACCCCAGGCAATTAGCCGAAAAAATCATGGCCGCCTTACCGTCCTCAGCCATTTTGGCGAAAACGGAAATAGCCGGTCCCGGTTTTATCAATTTGTTTTTGACCGACACCGCCCGCTACCAGATCGTCAAAGATATTCTCAAAGAAACGGAAAATTTTGGACAAAGTCAGATTGGTGCTGGAAAGCGGGTACAGGTCGAGTTTGTTTCAGCTAATCCAACCGGGCCATTGCATGTTGGTCATGGCCGTGGCGCCGCTTACGGTAGTGTTGTCGCCAGTTTGTTAGCAGCCGCTGGATTTGAGGTGCACCGCGAATATTATGTCAATGATGCCGGTCGACAGATGGATATTCTGGCTACCAGTGTTTGGTTACGTTATCTCGCTTTGCTTGGCGAAGCGTTTGTGTTCCCGAGTAATGGTTATCGCGGCGATTATATCGTAGATATTGCAAAAACCTTGCAACAGCAGCAGGGTGAGTCATTGAAACAGGCTGCACAGGTGGTTTTTGCTGATGTGCCGGATGATGAACCGGTGGGGGGAGATAAAGAAGCCCATATAGACGGACTTGTTAATCAAGCAAAACGGTTGCTGGGCGAGCAATATCGCATCGTATTTGACTGTGGCTTAGAGGCGATTCTTGCTGACATTCGTGATGACTTGGCGGCGTTTGGCGCGACTTACGATACGTGGTTTTCAGAGCGATCACTGGTGGAGGATGGATTGGTCGAAGAGACCATCAATACCTTGAAAGCAAAAGGCTTACTTTATCAACAAGAGGGCGCCTGGTGGTTCAAATCAACGGATTTCGGTGATGAAAAAGATCGAGTCGTCATCCGGGATAATGGTCAGGCGACCTATTTTGCTTCGGATATGGCCTATCATCTCCATAAGTATCAACGTGGTTTTGATCGCATTATTGATATCTGGGGTGCCGATCATCATGGCTATATTGCTCGGGTGAAAGCAGCTGTTGAAGCGCTGGGTCAAGACGTGTCAGCTTTAAACGTCTTGTTGGTTCAGTTCGCCGTGCTTTACCGCGGCGAAGAGAAAGTCGGCATGTCGACACGAAGTGGTGAGTTTGTCACGTTGCGAGAATTACGCGAAGAGGTGGGTAATGATGCTGCTCGTTTCTTTTACGTGATGCGCAGTGCTGATCAACATATGGATTTTGATCTGGAACTGGCAAAGTCACAAAGTAATGATAATCCGGTTTATTACCTACAATACGCACATGCCCGGGTGTGCAGTGTTTTCCGTCAACTCGCGGAAAAACAATTGGCTTGGGATCAAACGGCAGGGTGTGATGCTCTCGATTTATTAACCACGGAAAATGAACAGACACTGTTGACCATGTTGTCTCGTTATCCGGAAATGCTGGAACTGGCAGCTATCAATCACACACCACATGTTCTGGCGCATTATCTCTTAGATCTTGCCAGAGATTTTCATACTTATTACAACGCGCATCAATTCATTAATGATGATTATGCGTTGACGCAAGCCAGATTATCTTTGGTGGCTGCAGTGCGACAGGTTATTGCGAATGGGTTAGGATTGTTTGGGGTATCTGCCCCACAAAGTATGTGAGGTTTGAGTTGGCAGCTAAAAGAAATTCTCGACACCAACAACGCGGTAGTGTGCCCTGGGGACCAATGCTTCTCAGTTTTACGGTGGGTGCCTTTGTCATGTTTTTACTGCATATCAAAGATAATGCGCCGACAGAGACAGTTGCTTCGGAAAATCAGGCTGAAACAAATTCGTCGGGTGGGATCGAGCCGACATTTGATTTTTATACCTTGTTACCAGAATCCGAAGAGGTTGTGACCCGACCTCAGCAACCTCAGCAGGCTATTGTGACCATGCCACCACAGTCTGAAGCATCGGTAACGGAAACGGCTGTCGAGGCAGAATCATCTTCCCAACCTGTGCCGGCCTCTGAAAGTTATATGATTCAAGTTGGCTCTTTTAAAAAACTGTCTGATGCAGATGGCTTTAAAGCGAAACTGGCTTTTTTAGGGATTGAGTCCAGAGTGCAGACCGTGACGATTGATGATAAGGATACTTGGCATCGTGTTCAGGTCGGCCCAATCAACGGCCGCGATCGGGCTGATGAAGTCCAAAAACAGTTACGAAATAATAATATCGATTCTTTGTTGTTGCGGGCGCGTCACGGTTAATTCATGGCATCGCAACACCAGTCTGTCAAAGTTAATTTAGAGAATACCGGGGACATTAATTATGACTGATACGGACGCAGGAAAACACTGGCAGGAGATTGCCAGTCCTTTTTGCGGGATCGCCTCAGATGATCTGACGGTTCGGGTACAGGATCTGTCGGTCACGGTAGAAGAAAATGCCGATGCCGTCACCAGGCCTGGTTTTGAGACGCCGTTGGCGGAGATGAAACCAATGCTTCATGGTCAGGAAACGACGCTGGAAAAAGCGGTTTCCTACATTGCCAAACAGTTGCGAGCAGCAAATCAACCCGTTATCGGCGGTTTGGGGACGGATTTGAATGGTGCTCGCGCGGCTTTATCTCTTGCAGACAGAAGTGGTGCGGTGGTTGATAGTCAGTTCTCTACCGCGGCATTTCGAAATATTCTGGTATTGCAAGATACAGGTTACATGACCACGACGCTGACAGAAGTTCGAAATCGGGCAGATGTGATTGTGGTGGTGGGTGGCGATATTGAAACAGCCTTTCCGCGATTTTATGAGCGTATTGTTTGGCCAGAAGAGTCGATGTTTGATGTGGATATCAATCAACGTCGGATTATCTATCTCGGTAAAGCGCCTTCTGGTGAGGCATCAACTTCGCCGTCAGGACAAAAAGCGCAGGTCATGACCTGTGATGATCATGATTTGCCAGAGGTGTTGTCGGTTTTACGGGCATTAATTAATAACCGACCAGTACAGGCAACGTCGGTTGGGGGAATTTCTGTCAGTGACTTGCAGCAGCTAACCGATGAGCTCAAACAAGCCAGTTACTCTGTCTTTACGTGGTCTGGCAGTTTGTTGAACTTTGATCATGCTGAAACCAGTATTCAGACGCTATGTGAGGCAATCAAAGAGTTAAATAAAGAGACGCGAAGTAGTGGCCTGCCATTAGGTGGCAAGGAAGGCGATACCACGGTTAATGCGGTTGCGTCATGGCAAACCGGTTATCCAATGCGGACGTCATTTCAGCGTGGTTATCCTGAGTATGATCCATTTTTGTTTGATACCCAGCGGATGGTGATTAATAACGAAGTCGATTTTTTTATGTGGATCAACGCTTTTAATACTGAAGGCTTGCCACCGTCGACCGTATTACCAGATGTCGTTATCGGTCGCAGCGGTATGCAATTTAACAAGATGCCTGAGGTCTTTATTCCGGTGGGCGTGCCCGGTATCGATCATGAAGGACGTATTTTTCGTTGTGATAGTGTGGTGTCGATGCCACTGAGAAAATTACGCCAGAGTGATCTACCTAGTGTTTCTGAGGTTCTCAAAGCTGTCGAACAGGCAATGCAGGAGTAAGCATGTTAATCAAACTTACTGGAGGTCGGGTTTACGACCCGGCACATAATGAGGAAAACGTCGTTCGAGATATTTACATTCGGGACGGACGAATCGTTGAAAAACCGGCAGATGGGCGTGTCGATCAGGAAATTGATGTTCGCGATAAAGTCATTATGTCCGGTGCCATTGATATGCATACCCATATCGGTGGCGGTAAGGTCAATATTGCCCGGACCATGTTGCCGGAAGATCATGCAGAAGAGGTATTTGCCAGAACAGAACTTTTACGCAGTGGCTGTGGACATGCGGCGCCAAGCACGTTAACCACCGGATATCGTTACGCAGAGATGGGCTATACCGCCGGGTTTGAGCCCGCGGTGCTGCCAATCAATGCCCGTCAGGCGCATATGGAAATGCACGATACGCCGATTCTGGATAAAGGCGGTTATGTGATGCTGGGCAGTGATGACTTTCTGTTGCGAATGATGGCGGCCAAAGCGGATCAAGAGGCTATCAATAATTATGTCGCCTGGACCATTACTCATGCACAGGCGGTGGGTTTAAAAGTTGTTAATCCTGGCGGGATTAATGCATTT
Organism: Methylophaga frappieri; assembly: GCF_000260965.1. Taxonomy (NCBI): domain Bacteria; kingdom Pseudomonadati; phylum Pseudomonadota; class Gammaproteobacteria; order Thiotrichales; family Piscirickettsiaceae; genus Methylophaga; species Methylophaga frappieri. The sequence continues at coordinate 1,981,272 of NC_017856.1, read as the reverse complement.
AAATTTAATCAACGTAAACTCGATTTAGATGAGAAAAATGTCTTTTATGGCGTCACTCCACGCGATATTTTGCATCGTTTATCGACGGCTGTTAAAGAGCTAGGTGTACCGCACCCATTGCATGTGCACGGCTGTAACCTGGGTGTACCAGGAAATATGGAAACAACACTCGATACGATTCAAGGTGCTGAAGGCTTGCCTATGCACCTTACGCATATTCAGTTTCATAGTTACGGCACAGAAGGGGATTTTAAGTTTTCCTCTGGGGCGGCAGAAATCGCGGAAGCCATCAATAAGCATAAAAACATCACGGTTGATGTCGGCCAGATTCTTTTTGGTCAAACAGTGACCGCATCTGGTGACAATATGCGCCAGTTTGATGCACATGCTCATGCCCATCCTAACAAGTGGGTGGCGATGGATATTGAGTGTGATGCGGGCTGTGGCGTCGTCCCGTTTAAATATAAAGACCAGAGCTACGTGAATGCTTTGCAGTGGATGATTGGTCTGGAAACCTTTTTGTTAATCGATGACCCTTGGCGCGTATTTCTGACAACCGATCACCCTAATGGTGCGCCATTTACCAGTTATCCACACTTGATTAGGTTGTTGATGGATAAGACTTTTCGTAATGATATTTTGTCAACACTGCACCCCGAAGCACAAAAAGCAACGAATCTGGCTACCATAGAACGTGAGTATTCATTATATGAAATCGCGATTATGACCCGGGCAGGTGCTGCGAAGTTAGTGGGCTTAGCTGATCGCGGTCATTTGGGAGTGGGGGCGGCAGCAGATATTACGATTTATCAAGATCAGCCGGATCGGGAAAAAATGTTTTCCAAACCAGACTATGTTTTCAAAGATGGTCAAATGGTCGTTCGCCAGGGCGAAATTCAGAAAATTGTCTGGGGTACAACCCATGTGGTTAAGCCTGAATATGACGCAAGTGTCGAAAAATCATTGAAAAAATACTTTGATCGATACCACACCATGAAGCTCGATAATTTCAAAATCAGTAATGATGAAATGGTCGATGATGGCCGTGGCTCGCTCACCATTCAGCCGTTGCATGAAGGAGGCCGGTTGTGATTATTAACGGTGTTGCGATTGATAAAACGTTTGCCGAAGCTTTTCCGATGAAAGGCACCCGAATCATCATTACGGCCCAAAATACCGAATGGGCCATGAATTCTGCTGTGGCCTTTACGGGGTTTGCAACGTCAGTCATTGCCTGTGGTTGTGAGGCGGCGATTGAACGGACGTTGACGCCGTCAGAAACGCCAGATGGACGTCCCGGCGTTGCCTGCCTGATTTTTGCGATGGGCGGCAAGGGCTTAGCAAAACAAGTTGAAACCCGAGCCGGTCAATGCGTTTTGACCGCACCAACCACTGCTTTATTTGCGGGTATTGCAGGTGAGGAGGGTAAAGAAATTGCCCTCGGTAAAAACCTGCGTTTTTTTGGCGATGGTTTTCAGATTTCCAAAATGATTGACGGCCAGCGCTATTGGCGGATTCCAGTGATGGATGGGGAGTTTTTGACCCAAGAGAATACCGGCGTTGTCTCTGCTGTAGGTGGGGGAAATTTTTTGATATTAGCCGAATCTCAACCTCAAGCTTTGGCGGCATGTGAAGCGGCTATTAAAGCGATGAAGCAGATTCCGAACGTGATTATGCCGTTTCCCGGTGGTGTTGTTCGCAGCGGATCCAAGGTTGGATCTAAATACAAAGCGCTAAATGCTTCAACCAATGATGCTTTTTGTCCGACCTTAAAAGGCCAAACGAAAACCGAATGCTCACCTGAAGTTGAGTCGGTGATGGAAATCGTCATAGACGGTTTGACCAAGGAAGATATAGATAAAGCCATTCGGGTTGGCGTGCAAGCGGCCTGTGATTTGGGGGCTGAAAATGGTATCCGGCGTATCAGTGCGGGTAACTATGGCGGTAAATTAGGGCCATTTCACTTTCATTTGCAGGAGATCATGGCATGAGCGCATTGAAATTGACCTTGAAGGTTAGTCTTGCACAGCGCGTTGACTGTTCGCCATTGACGCCGGATAAGCTCGCTGGAAAAACGCGACAAGAGATTGCCGAACTGCCTTTATTTTCAGGCCGCCGTCAGCTTCGTGTTGCCGACCTGTTTGATGTGGATGGCGATGAAACCGACACCATTCAAATTGAAAACAGCAGTGACAAGCTGGATCATGTTGGTCATGCGATGGCATCAGGAGAAATTCAGGTTAGTGGCAATGTCGGGGCTTATTTAGGGCAGTTTATGTCTGGTGGACATATTATGGTCAAAGGTAATAGTGACCTCTATACCGGCTGTGAGATGAAAGGTGGCCAAATCAAAATTGAGGGTAATACCGGTGATTTTGTTGGTGCAGCGCGTTCTGGTTATAAAAATGGTATGACTGGCGGCACGATTATTATTACCGGCAATAGCGGCGATCGCACCGGTGATCACATGCGCCGAGGCTATATTTTGATTGAGGGCAATGCGGGGGATTATTGTGGGTCCAGAATGGTGTCCGGTACCATTGCCGTCATAGGTCAGACAGGCGCACATCTTGGTTATGGCATGAAGCGCGGTACACTCTTGCTAAATCAGGCCCCGAAACAAGGAATAGGGGCTAACTTTAATGACTGTGGTGCCCATACGTTAGCGTTTCTGCCACTGATGTTTGCCAGCTTTAAGAAATTGGATAGTGCCTTTGCCAATCTTTCTCCTTTTTCGAGAGTGCATCGGTATGCAGGCGATATTGGTGGTATCGGGATGGGTGAGATTCTAGTTAAAATCAGTTGAATTGGATCTCGGGTATGGTAAGGCTTGAACATGTCTACTATCGGTAAAACTTTAAACCAGTTTATTATCGAGTCACAACGAGCTTTTCCGGATGCCAGTGGTGATTTATCTGGCTTACTGAATGATATTGGTGTTGCTTGCAAGCAGATCGCTCACCTTGTCACGAGAAGTGGTATTAGCGGTCTTGGTGGCTATGCCGAAACCCATAATGTGCAGGGTGAACCTCAAAAACAGCTCGATATTCTCAGTCACGATATTTTTGTTCAGCAGTTAGGCTGGACAGGCCATTTGGCTGCCATGATCTCGGAAGAGATCGAAGATGTTATTTCCATTCCTACACGCTATCCAAGAGGCCAGTATCTCTTGGCTTTTGATCCTCTCGATGGATCATCCAATCTTGATGTCAACGTTTCCGTTGGCAGTATCTTTTCGATACTACGGTGTCCGGATAGCACTACTCAACCCGGTATGAAAGCCTTCTTGCAACCCGGAACGGCGCAAGTTTGTGCTGGATTTACCGTCTATGGGCCGGCAACGGTACTGGTATTGACTTTGGGTAATGGAGTTCATGGTTTTACTCTAGATAGAGATGTCGGGGAATTTATTTTAACGCATCCCAACTTACGCATTCCGCAACAAACAGCAGAGTTCGCTATCAATATGTCTAACCAACGCCACTGGGATTCACCGGTTGAAAAATATATTGGCGAGTGTCTGGCTGGTGCGGATGGTGTTCGAGAGAAAAACTTTAATCTCCGCTGGGTGGCGTCAATGGTCGCGGAGGTTTATCGCATATTGATGCGGGGCGGTGTCTTTCTTTATCCGATAGATGAACGTATCCGTCAGCAAGGGGGGCGGTTGCGCCTGCTCTATGAAGCGAACCCGATGAGTTTTATTGTCGAACAGGCGGGTGGCTTAAGTAGTACAGGAGAGCAGCGTATCCTCGAGTTAATGCCAACCGAGTTGCATCAACGCGTTCCGGTTATTTTAGGATCCTCGGCAGAGGTAGCACGACTGATCCGCTATCATCAGAAACCGGAATGACAGATAGATGTGATTTGGTGCTGAAAGGATAAGGGAGGTCAATGATGGAGTTTTTAGGCGGACTGAGTGTTATCTGGGTCCTGTTTTTACTGATTTTGGGACTATTGTGGTTCCTGTTGCCATTTGCCGTATTTGGTACCAAAGATCGGCTTCGAGACTTAATAGAAGAAAACCGACGTACGAACCAGGAGTTGGCTGCTATCCGAAAACAACTGGCGGAGTTACAGCAACAGATGTCGAACAATGCTGAATGACGGATGTTAGCCTAGGGTCAGTTTATATAAACGCGATGATGTGTGAAACATTCACCTAAAGGAGCTCAGATATGCCGAGTATTTTTGTTGTGCTATTTATTGTTTCCCTATTGCCAATGACCTTGGCCATCATTGGTGGTTATTTGCGTTTTCGGCAGTTTGACCAATTTGATAATCATCATCCACGTCAACAGCAGACCAAACTGTCAGGCTTGGCAGCCCGAATTTATGCGGCACAACAGAATGCCTGGGAGTCCCTTATTTTTTATGCGGTGGCGTGTTTGCTGGCCTTCATTTCCAGTATTGATTTAGATACGTTGAGTTATGCGGCACTATTGTTTCTTGCTTGCCGGATTTTGCATCCGGTTTTTTATGCTTTAAATCAGGCATCATTTCGATCACTGGTTTTTATGGTTGGCTGGCTGGCCAATGTGTATATCGCTGTCAGATCACTGCTGGTGGTCAGTTTATAACTGCCAGTCGGGCTTAAAGCCGAACTAGTCGGTTGCTTTGCGTCGACCACGTTCGGTTAGTGATAACACATACACTAATAAGCAGGGCAAAAAGGTCAGCGTCACAATCATTGAGACAAAAATACCCACTAACACGACGATACCAATCCCCCGATAAAGCTCAGCACCTGCACCCGGAATGAAGACCAATGGGGCTAAACCAAATACCGTAGTCATGGTTGACATCAGAATTGGCCGTAATCGCGTGGCGACCGCTTTCACCACAGCCTGTTGAACGGTGTCACTGGCATTTTCCAGGTAACGGCGCGCCTGCTCAACGATCAGAATCGGGTTATTCACTACCGTTCCCAGCAAAATGACAAATCCCAGCATGGTAATCATGTCGAAAGGCTGTATTAATGGCGGCAAACCAATCATGGCAAGTAAAGGCCCGGACTGATTGACGGCAACCAGACCAACAATACCGGCAGCAATCCCTAATGGTACGGTTGCCAGAATGATAAGCGGATAGCCCCAATGAGAGAAAATGGCCACCAGTAATAAATAAATCAGCGCGACGGCAACCACCAGATTTTCTGATAACGATTCCCGGGTCGCATCCAGCTGATCTGACGCACCTGAAATACTGAGAGAGACGCCTTTGGCGACTTCTCCTTGAGACTGCATGGCAGGGATCATTTCATTGCGAACCCGTTGTACGGCGGTTTCCAATGCCACGTCACGTGGTGGGATAATCAACAGCGTGACGGTGCGGCGGCCATCAACTCGGCGCAGGGTATCACTGTCCACGGTTTCGTTGAGATCTGCCAGCGCATTTAACGGCAGAATGCTGGCATTGGGTGTTAATACCGGTAATTCTGCCAGGTTTGGCAATGATTGCGATTGTCCGGCATGGCTATAAAGAAAAATATCGATCTTGTCATCATCAAGAAAAAACTCATCGACAAACGCCCCGTCACTCAAGGCGGAGACTGCAAAGCCAAATTCGTCAGCGGTAAAGCCAACTTCAGATAACCGGTGCCACCGAGGCACAATTTCGATCAAAGGTTGATCCAAAGACAATGAGCTGGGGGAGGAGTTAATTTGTGGGTTATCGAACAGGTTCTCAGCACGTTGATAGGCATATTCGGCCGTACGGTAGAGATCACCCATATCAGGGCCGGCAATATCCAGGTTCACTGCCCGCGTGCCTCCCTGATTACTGGAGATGATGGAGCCACGACCTGAGAACGCGCGCATACCCGGGTAGCTTTTGAATAGCTCGGTCAGAGTTTCCATCATGGCATTGATATCATCACCACGCTTGGGTTCGCTCAGTAGCCAAAGGCCATTAGGTGACGTTCTAAGGTAGTAATAAGCCAGTGCTGGCAGGCGGATTTCACCCCGATCAAAATCGACCGGATCGGCTTGCCGGGCTTGTTCAAGAATGACATTGACTTCGCTGGCAATACGCTGCATTTCAGACAAATTGGTGCCCGGCGGTGCCATCATTGAAGAAAACGCTTTTGGCTCTTCACCTTCTGGCAAATACTCTGCTGGTGGCATCAAAATCCACGCCGCAACAATGGTAATCGTGAACATAATGGTCATGGTCAAAATACGCCGAATATTGCCGGCGGTCAGCCAGTTAATGGTTTTTAATATCAAACCATGACGATGCAGGTCATCAAGACTTTTGCTGGCTCCTGTGCCCAGACCAAATCGGGCACAGGCAGAAGGCACAACCCCAACAGCAAATAACATGGATGCCATAATGGCAATCGAGATAGCAATGGCAATATCCGAGTAAAGCTGGCCGGCCTCTTCCTGAACCAGCAATACCGGTAAAAAGACGATAACGGTCGTCATGCTTGATGCGAGAACGGCGGTCCACACCTCGCGGACACCGGTAATTGCCGCTTCAATTCTGTCCAGACCGCGGCGACGAGCCTGCTCAATACTTTCCAAAACGACAATCGTGTTATCGACAGTCATGCCTATCGCAAACGCAATCCCGGCCAGTGAGATAACATTAATCGTGCGGTCAAACAGTAACAGTCCTAAAAACGCGGCGATAACGCACACTGGCATCCCCATCAGACCAATAACCGTACCGCGAAAAGAACGCAAAAAGGCAAACAGAATCAAGCAAGCCAACAAGCCCCCCAACAGCAGGTTTTGGGAGACATTTTGAATGGCCGCTTCGACATAACGCACATCATCGCCAAGCAGGAAAATATCCAGTCCATTTGGTTTGAGCACGGTTTCTCGAAGTTCATCAACCACACTGAGCATGCCGTACTTGATATCAATGACGTTGGATCCCGGTTCACGTTTAACGGCCATGTGAAGCGCTGCTTCATTATTGATAATGGCTTCTTCCCGGATTTCAAAGTGATCCAGCTGAACTTCGGCAACATCTTTCAATAAGATGTCGGTATTGTTGCGCCGCGCCAAAATCAGATTTTCTAATTCCTGCTGGCTGTTAAACCGACCCACCGTTCGTAACAGGTATCGCCGCTGACCTTCATCAATGTCGCCGGCCGAGGCATCACTATTGCGTGCACGGATAGCATTACGGACATCGGATAAGGTAATACCACGTTGAGCCAGTTTGGCAGCATCAACAAACACCTGCATTTGGCGTTCGGCACCCCCCCGGATTTGCACTTGTGATACGCCGTTGACCCGTTCCATGGCAGTGCGAATATTGTCATCAACAAAATCCGTGATCATATGTAAATCGAGATTTAGCGGATTTCCGGGCAAAGGGGTAACGGTAAAATGCATAAACGCATTTTCAGAGAATGAACTGTTGCTGACTCGGGGCTGATCAACATTTTCCGGATAACCAGAAACCTGACTCAGAGCGTTGGTCACCTCGATCAGGGTTTCATTGATATTGACGCCAAAAGGAAAATGCATTTCGATTTCGGCTTGGCTGGTTTCAGCAAAAGACTCCATCCGAGTGAGATTCGGAATATTGCCAAGATAACGTTCCTGCTCAATCAGAATTTCTTTTTCGATATCTTGAGGGGTTGCACCTGCCCAGTTAGTTTGGACGCTGATAATACGGGTATCCAGATCCGGTATCATCTGCACGGGAATCAGCCGAACAGCCGCGAGACCCAGCACGCACACAATCAGAACAATGACGGTCAGTAATTTCCCATTGCGAATTGGTGCCTCAAGCATGATAGAGATCCTTAATTGCCTTCAACGATGCTGACCGTGTTGCCTTGCTTAAGGACTTCATTACCACGCAATACCACGCGATCATCCTGTGCCAGACCCTCGCTGACAATGACACTTTGAGGGGTTTCTTGCTGAATAACGACCGATTGACGACTAACGGTATTATCTGCATTGACAACAAACACGCTGCGACCGCCATCGGGATGTCTTAACACCGCATCACGAGGCAGCGATAATCCTGGCTGCTGGTTGCTTTTCAGCGTAATGGCAGCCGTAGCCGACGTGCCTGGCAGCAAGGTAACCTGCGGATCGTCCACTACTGCTCGGACCAGAAATGAGCGCGCCTGCGGGTTACTGACTGGAACAATGGCGATCACTTTGCCAGTGAGGGACTGATTTGGTAGCGCGTCCGGGTAGATGGTGATCTGACTGTCTTTATTCAAATAGGTGAAGCGTTCCTGCGGCACATTGATATCCAGACGAACCTGTTCCAGCGAGACCAGCTCAAGCACTTGATCACCACGATTAATCCACTCACCCGCTTCGGTCATTTTGGCGCTGATAACACCATCAAAAGGGGCGGTTAATTGATGTCGTCGACGCTCTTCGTCAACCCGGCTGGCATTGGCTTTGGCGGCAGCCAAGGCCGCTTCGGTCACAGCTAGATTGGCCTTGCGATTTGCCAGTTCCGTGGCGGAAATATAATTATCGCCTCGCAGACGTTCAGCTTCTTCAACCAGGCGTTTTGCCTCGGTGACAGCGGCTTGGGCTTCTTGGCTTGTGGCTCGTGCCTGAGTTAATTGAAGCTGTGTCAGGACACTATCCAGTTCTATCAGTAAATCACCTTGTTTGACCGCATCACCTGCATCGACGCGAACAGATTTAACCAAACCATCCATTCGTGGCGATAACATGGCTTGTCGCTCAGCGCTGAACGAGCCGGAAAGTTGTATACGTTCGCCAGTATCTGTCAGGACCGGTTTAACAATGGTAACCGGCAAATCTTCAGCGTATGCAACGGACAAACCGAGCACAAACAGCAGCCCGAAATGGCAAAACCAGGTGGAAAACCGGCGGAAACGTTTAAATATATCCATGAGCGTCCAGTATTTAAGCAAGTCCCTTTTACTGAGCAGGGGGGACAAAAGAAGTTCCTGCACTGACTTATCTGAATCCTTATAGTTTACCGTTTAACCGACTGGATTTATGTCAAAATGTGTAAAAACTAGATTTTAGGAGTTGTTATGACCGTACGGTCTATGCTCAAAAATTGGGCGGCGCATTACTTCTCAGATGAAGAAGCGGTCATTTTGTTACTGGTGTTGTTGCTTGGTTTTGCAATTGTTATCTGGCTTGGTGGCATGCTGGCTCCCTTTTTTACCGCGCTGATATTAGCGTTTATGCTGCAGGGGCTGATCAATATGCTGGTGCGCCGACATGTACCGGAATGGTTGGCCATGGTCTTGGTTTATCTGGGGTTTGTTGGTGCCTTGTTGGCGATGGCTTTTTTGCTGTTGCCACTGCTGTGGGAGCAGTTAGTCAATCTGGTGCAGGAAGCGCCGAGGATGCTATCAAGTGGTCAAGCCTGGCTGGACGGACTCCAGACGCAATATCCTAATCTTATCAGTCCGGATCAACTACAAGTCTGGATTAGTGCGGCAGGTCGTGAGTTATCTCAGTTTGGTCAGCGCGTATTGACGATATCACTGTCTTCCTTGGGTAATATTATCGGCATTATTGTCTATCTGGTGCTGGTGCCGATTCTGGTGTTTTTTTTATTGAAAGATCGTCGTCAGTTGACGCAGTTTGCCGTGAATTTGTTACCGGAAAAGCGGGGGTTGATGAGTCGGGTCTGGCAAGAAATGGATGATCAGATCGCGAACTATATTCGTGGTAAAGCCATTGAGATCATTATTGTCGGTGGCGCTGCCTATGTCATGTTTTCCGCGTTTGCATTGCCCTATGCAGCATTGTTGGCGGTGATTGTCGGCTTTTCGGTGTTGATCCCGTTTATCGGTGCTGCCGTGGCAACCCTGCCGGTTGCTGCGGTAGCGGGATTTCATTTTGGTATGACGGAGCAGTTTTTATACGTATTGTTGGCTTACGGGGTGTTGCAAGCATTGGATGGAAACGTGCTGGTGCCCGTACTGTTTTCTGAAGCCGTCAATCTACATCCGGTCTCCATTATTTTGGCGGTTCTGTTTTTTGGTGGTATTTGGGGCGTTTGGGGCGTATTTTTTGCCATTCCATTGGCGACCCTGATTAAAGCCATGGTTTTTGCTTGGCCCCGGGGCTTGAAACATCAGCAGGTTGTGGCGGATAAAAATGTTATCGACTCAAAGTAACGGCTTACTGACCAGATAAATGAACAGCGCCTGTTCGGCACAATGCGCGGCCTGAGTCACCAATAACGGTAACTGTGCCGGGATAGAATTGAACCTAATTCACCTTGTTAAGGTTAACAAGGCCAATAAATTGTCATGTGGTCCGAAAGAGCGATACGCATCGTCACACAGTATTGCTGTGATTAACTGGTTGGGGAACCAATTAGTCTGAATGATGTCGAAGGTGCTGATGTTAGTGATGGCCCAATAACGTATCAAGGGCGCAAGTCCATTTTGCCGTATTCTGACATCGTTTTGAATGTTCTCTCCTCCGACACGAGCCGCCGATTTAGCGGCTCATGTTGTTTTCTTGGAAATTATCCCCATTTCATTTTTAATCGCCATCCTGTGCGATTCGATAAAAGAAGTGCTTTTGTCGCGGACAATGGAGGAGCAATATCATGAATGTATTTAACTATCTGGCGGCCGCCGCATTAAGTTTTGGTGTGGCAGATATATCTCGGGCGCAACAATCCACACAGCAGCTAAAATCACCAGTAGAAACGTTTGAACAGGTTGTCAGTCAATTTAATGCTGACAATGACCGACTGAAAGCTATTTTAGCGAATGATCCATTAACGGCATCAGATGTTGCCGAAATTTCCGTGTTGACCCAGGCATTAGAGATTGCATTGAACAAAATAAATCAACAGTTTGTTGATCCTAAGAATATTGCCCTTCCGGTGATTAGCACGCTGCCTGAAGAGAGGGTGACGAACAAAAAAGGCTAACAGGCTTGTCCTGCTTGCTTTATTTCAGTTTTAAGTAGTGAGAAAAAACGACCATTATGAATACTCAGCCGACCTATTTTTAACGGCTTTCAAGCTTTGTTTAAAAATAATAGGTGGTATGATTCAGAGTCAGGTTAAGTTGATTCAGGAGCAACTATGCGTACATCGAAAGCCATAATTTCCGCGATTATTATTGCTGCTATTGCAATCTTTGTGGTTGCTGCGGTTTCTACCTTTATTTCTGGTTCCAGCGATCACTATGATCGGCCGGGAGTAACATCAGAAACTGATCCACAAAATGCGCCTGAGCCAATCGGATCTGAGCAGACCGAGGCGTTGGCAATGACGGACGACACCAGCGCTATTAAGGAGCAAGAGCAGGCGGCACTCGAAGAAACCATGGTTGAAGAGGTTGTGGATGAGACTTCTGACATTGTCGACTTAGCGACGGAAGAGGCATCAGAGGCATCAGCGGCTATTGCAGAGAAAACCAGTGAGGTTATTGCTCAGGCCGAAGATGCTGCTGCTACAGGTCGTGAAGAAGCCGAGACTTTGTTAGAACAAGCTTCTCAAGCTGCTGAACAGGTGGTTAACGTAAAGCCATCTGATGCCGAACCTAAAACACATACCATCGCTGCCCAAGGCTTGATTTATGCGCCACTGGTAGTTCAAATTGCGCCTGGAGATAAAGTTACGTGGACAAATATGAGTACGCATGACACCCAATCAATAGAAGGGTTAATCCCGGAAGGCGCTGAAATGTGGCATTCACCAATGAGTGAAAATTTTCAGCGTACATTCACGGAAGAAGGAATTTACATTTATAAATGTACACCTCATTTTGGTGCGGGGATGGGTGGTGCCATTATTGTTGGCCAGCCAGTGAATCTTGAACAAATTCAAAATGCAGAAGTGAATGGCGCTGCTAAACGATTAGTCAAGAAAGCCTTACAAGTTGCCGAGTCAATGTAAAGCAACCCACGCCCAAGCCCGCTAACTAGGTGGGCTTGGGCGAAAAATTTAAAAAAATACAGATTCTGCTAACACTCGAACAAAAATTACTGTATCCTTTCACGCGTCCTGACGGTACCTAAAGGTTTTATCAGGTCGCGGAGCGGTAGTTCAGTTGGTTAGAATGCTGGCCTGTCACGCCGGAGGTCGCGGGTTCGAGTCCCGTCCGCTCCGCCATTTTTCTCTTTTAAGTTTAAGCATTAAGGCCGTATTGCCGAGGCCAATCAGAAAATGCTTCCAGCCCCAGTAGTTCAATGCGTGGTGATGCCAACGCCGTTTGTTGATCCAGTTCGGTGTTATAACCCCACGTTGCCAGCCATAACTGTATCTGCTCCAGCTCTGGTGTGGTGATGATATTACACAACGTCGGCAGCCGATCTTCGACGAATAGAATCTGGCCGGTGTAGTGGTTTTGCAGCATTCTTAAGACACTGGCTTTGCTGAGCTGGCGATCCATGCCATAAATTTGATCTTCCGGCACGGTGATTTCATTTGCCGACAAAATCGCGGAAACAAACCGCTCCTGTTTGGTGGTGATGATGACCAATTGCGAAGTCGGAATTTGCTGCATGATCTGTTTGATAGTTGGGTATAGCGGATTTTTCTCTACCCAGCCGCTAAAATCACATGCAATCCAGTCATCGCGAACCTCAGCAAATTGATTTTTTAACAGACTGGGTGAGAGCTGATATTGCTGCATCACACGGTCCATGTTGTTGCTGAATGAATTAATCAGCGTTTGCACGGCAACGCCATCCACCAGCGCGCGCAAAATAAGGATACTCTCAAAGCCGGTTTCCATGACTGGCCGCACTTGGCGAAACGCGGCTAATAAGGGTTTGCTCAGTGTCGCTGGCAGTTCCGGCCACAATTGATGCGCGACCTGCCAACCACTTAACGCCGTTTCCACCGCACTGTCACAAATGACGCCATCAAAATCGAGGGCTATCAGGGGTAAGGAATCTGAATTCATCATGGTTATCAACCTAGCGTTGATACACGAGCTTACCCTGAAACAGGGTATAGCACGGTTGATAATGAAACAACCAGCCAGCGAAAGGACTGTTTTTGCCCGCGCTGACAAACTGATTCGGCTGACATTCGTAGTGCGCATCGGTATCGATGACACAGATATCAGCGGTGGCGCCGACTTTAAGTTGTCCTGCCTCAATGCCTAAAATTGCCGCTGGTTGACAAGTCAGTGACGCCAAAGCCGTACGCAAGTCTAATTCGTCATCTTCGACCAGTTTTAAGGTTAGTGGCAGTAGTGTTTCGAGCCCGGAAATACCGGGTTGCGTTTCAGCAAAGGGGCCAAGTTTGGCATCGGCATCAAGCGGCTGATGATGAGAGCAGATGGCCTGAATAACGCCACTTCTCACGCCTTGCTGAAGTTGTTCGCGATCGCGAATGCTTCTTAATGGTGGCATCACGTGACTGAAGCTATCGTAATTGCCTAAATCATGTTCACACAAGTGCAGATGATGTGCGCTGACATCTGCGGTGATATTGAGCCCTTTTTCCTGCGCATCACGAATCATTGAGAGTGCTCTACCACTGGATATGTTATGAAAGTGAGCGCGCACTCCGGTTTGTTCGATAAGCAATAAGTCACGCATAACAGCAATCGTTTCTGCGCTTTCGGGAATTCCGTTTAAACCAAGCCGAGCACTGACGGTGCCTTCGTGAATACAGCCTTGTCGTTGCAACCAGCCGTCAGCAGCAGTGATAAATACCGTTAAATCCAGGGTCGCGGCATATTCCAGTGCCCGACGCCAAACAACCGTATTTTTTACGGCATTCAAACCATTACTAACGCCAACACAACCAGCTTGTTTGAGTGCGGCCATTTCTGCCAAAAGCTCGCCATCAAGCTGTTGTGTCAGCGCGCCCATCGTGAGCACCATAACGCGTCCGGCTTTTTTAGCACGGTCTTCTATGAGTTCGACCACAGCGGGGGTATCAATAACTGGATCGGTATCTGGCGGCACAACCAAGGTTGTAATTCCGCCGGCTGAAGCAGCACGAGATTCACTGTCGATGGTTGCTGTGTGTTCCTGGCCCGGCTCACGAAGTCTGGCGCTGAGATCTACCAATCCAGGACAGACAATTCGGCCACGCGCATCCAGAGTTACATCTGCTGTAAAACCATCTAACGTATCGGTAATGGCAACAATCTTGCCATCGGCAATATAGATGGCATGATCTGCTTCAAGCTGGCTTGCCGGATCAATTACCCGGCCGCCTTGAATCACGCACTTCATGATTGTGCCTCTTGTAAATCTGACTGACTGCCCAGTGCCATTGACATCACCGCCATACGGATGGCGATACCATGCGTCACCTGTTCTAAAATAACGGATTGCGGTCCATCGGCAACAGCAGAGGCGATCTCAACCCCGCGATTAATAGGGCCGGGGTGCATGACGATGGCATCAGGTTTGGCATGACGGAGTTTTTCTGCTGTCAGGCCAAAGCAGCGATAGTATTCACGGGCGCTGGGCAACAAGGCGCCTTGCATCCGCTCTAATTGCAGTCGGAGCATAATGACGACATCTACTCCTTCCAGTCCGGATGCCAAATCATGAAAGACATGAACCCCCATGGTCTGACAGTCTCGTGGTAGCAGCGTTTGTGGACCAATAACACGAATTTCGCCAACGCCAAGTGTGGCCAAAGCCTGGATTTGTGATCGGGCCACCCGGGAATGCAAAATATCGCCAACGATGGCAACGCGCAGATCGGCAAACTGGCCTTTGTGACGGCGAATGGTAAACATATCCAGCATGGCTTGTGTGGGATGAGCATGACAACCATCACCGGCATTAATGACACTGACATGCGGCGCAACATGCTGAGCAATAAATTCAGCCGCGCCACTTTGATTATGTCTAACCACAAACATATCCGTATGCATGGCTTCCAGATTATGCAGGGTATCCAGCAGACTTTCGCCTTTTGCGGTTGCGGAAGTAGAAATATTGAAATTCATCACATCAGCCGATAACCGTTTCGCCGCTAATTCAAAGGTAGAGCGAGTTCGAGTGCTGTTTTCGAAAAACAGATTGATGATGGTTTTGCCACGTAACAGCGGGACTTTCTTGACCTGACGATTGCCCAAACCAGAAAATTGCTCAGCACGGTCCATGATTTCCGTGAGCAAGGGACGTTTTAGCCCTTCAATCGTCAAGAAGTGGCGCAGCCGACCGTGCTCCGTCAGCTGATTATTTGCCATGTTTGACCTCGGTTTCGCGCACGATCAGTGATAGCGAATTATTTTCATGGCGAAGTTTTAGGTGCTGGCCTTTTGCAACCGTGACCTCAGCGCCGACAATATCAGGATGAATCGGCAATTCCCGGCCGTTACGGGCGATGAGCACCGCGAGTGTGACAGAAGCCGGCCGACCATAATCAAATAATTCATTGAGAGCTGCCCGTGTGGTTCGTCCGCTATAAAAAACATCATCAACCAGCACTAAATGCCGGTTATCAACCTCAAAGGGCAGTTCGGAAGGGGAGACCTGCGGATGCATGCCTATGCGGGTGAAATCATCCCGATAATAAGCAATGTTTAGTGTTCCTAGCGGCGCATCGAAAAAGTCGTCACCGAGCCGCTTTAATAGAGCTTTGGCGATCCATACACCGCCAGTGTGAATACCGACCAGCAAGGGTCTTTTGTCGGAAAATTGTTCGCGGATAGCATTTGCCATGGTATCCAGCAACGCATTGATATCAGCAGGTGAAGTTGGCATTGTCATTGTTGGTCCAGCCATGATTGAAGAATAATTTGTGCTGACAGTTTATCCACATCACTGCGTTGCCTTGAAGCAAACTTGGTGTGTAGCCCCATTTGATCCAGCGCCTCAAATGTACTGAGGCGTTCATCCTGCCATACCACAGGGATTTTAAAACGATTATGCAGACGGTTGCCAAATTTCCGTGCCGCGTGGGTCATCTGTTGTTCAGTCCCATCCATATTCAGCGGCAGCCCGACGACGATTTGTCCGGGGCGCCACTGATTGATCAGTGTTTCTATTTGTTCCCAGTTCGGTATCCCGTCTCTTGCCTTTAATGCGGTCAAGCCATTAGCTGTGCCGGTGATCTGCTGACCAATCGCGACCCCAATGTGTTTCATGCCGAAGTCAAAACCCATAATCGTCTGAGGCGCGGTCATGCATGCCCCGATTGATGACTCAAAAGGTGGATGTCAATGCCGAGCAGCCGGGCACTTTGCGCCCAGCGATCGCTGGGCGCCGTGTTGAACAAAATTTCGGGGGTGGCAGGGACGGTCAGCCAGCTGTTTTCAGCCAGTTCTGATTCCAGCTGTCCGGTATCCCAACCGGCATAACCAAGGGAAACCAAGGCATTTTCAGGACCTTTTGATGTGCCAATATCGGCTAGGATATCGCTCGATGAAGTCAGATAGAGTTGCTCAGCAACATTGAGCGTATTTTTCCAGTATTGCCCTCCGTTATGGAGCACCAGGCCTTGCTCTTTTTTTAATGGTCCACCATAGAGTACGGGACCATGATGAATCTGCTCACTTTGATTATCGATTTTCAGGTGTTGCAGTAACTCTGCCAGTTTGATTTTGGAGGGGCGATTGATGATCAGGCCCATGGCGCCATAGGCATCGTGTTCGCATAAATAGACTACCGCTTGATGGAAAGTCTGATCATGCAAACCAGGCATGGCGATCAGCAAGTGATTTTTCAGATAGGTCGGCTGCATCAGAAAAAGCTGAAACCGACCTGGAATAAACGTTCAACTTCTTTGATGTAACGTTTGTTGGTTAAAAATAAAATAATATGGTCCTCCGCCTCAATCTTGGTGTCATGATGCGTAATGATGACTTGTTCTTGCCGAACAATGGCGCCAATCGTCGTTCCCGGCGGCAAGTCAATTTCGTCGATGCGTCTGCCAACCACCATTGAGGAACTGCGATCGCCATGGGCAATGGCTTCCAGCGCTTCAGCCGCGCCACGCCGCAAAGAGTGCACGGCAACAATGTCGCCACGTCGAATATGAGCAAGCAAGCTGCCGATAGTCGCTTGCTGCGGAGAGAGCGCAATATCAATAGAGACACTTTCAACCAGATCAACATAGGCGGCACGGTTGATTAAGGATAAGACTTTACGCGCGCCCAGTCGTTTAGCCAGCATCGCAGATAAAATATTGGCTTCATCATCATTGGTCAGTGCACAAAATAAATCGACTTTATCGATCTCTTCTTCCAAAAGCAGTTCTTCGTTAGCAACATCGCCGAGTAAAACAATACTTTGTGATAATTCTTCTGATAAATAATCAGCTCGTTTTGGGTTGGCCTCAATGACTTTGACTTGATAATGATGTTGCAGCGCCCGGCCCAAGCGAATGCCTATGTTACCGCCGCCAGCCAGCATAATGCGCTTGTAGGGTTTGTCGAGTTTGCGCAATTCTGCCATCACCGCCCGAATATCTTTGGCCGCGGCGATAAAAAAGACCTCGTCATTGGCTTCAATAACGGTTTCGGCTTTAGGGTGAATTGCTTTGCCCTCGCGAAAAATAGCCGCCACCCGGGTTTCGACTTTGGGAATATGCTGACGTAACTCACGAAGCGGATGGCCAACCAGCGGACCGCCATATAAGGCTTTCACCGCGACTAGTTGCACCAGCCCATTGGCAAAGTCGAGCACCTGTAAGGCATTAGGATGATTGATGAGTCGCTGAATATAATCGGTGACCAGTTGCTCAGGACTGATAACCACATTGATGGCGATGGCGTCCTCTGCATTATCGAACAGCTCTGAGCGGGCCAGATATTCGGGCGCCCGAATACGGGCGATTTTTGTCGGTATGTTAAACAGGTTATGACAGATTTGGCAGGCAACCATATTGGTTTCATCGCTATTAGTGACTGCAAGTACCAAATCCGCATCTGCAGCGCCAGCTTCTTCCAGTATAGCGGGATGGGAAGCTGAGCCTTCCAGGGTCTTTATGCCGTACTTTTCCTGTAGTTTGGCCAGACTACTGACATCCATGTCTACCATGGTGATCTCGTCATCTTCTTTGGCCAGCGTTGCTGCGACTGAAGCACCAACCTGACCGGCACCCAAAATCAGGATTTTCATGCCATTACCCTAAAGTTGTTTGGTATCAATACCAAGTGACCGCAGTTTCCGATAAAGATGCGTGCGTTCCATCCCCGCCAGTTTTGCCGCTTTACCAACATTGCCATTGGTTTCTTGCAACTTTTGCAACAGATAAATACGTTCAAATTGCTCTCTGGCTTCGCGCAACGGCAGGTCCAGGTTAATTCCTTCAATGTCATCCGCAGCCGGTTCTGGATCAGCCTGGAGCGCGGCTTCAATATCTTCGACGTCAATATCGTCTTCATCGCCAAGCAGCAACATACGCTGAATAACGTTTTTCAATTCGGTGACATTGCCGGGCCAATTGTAATTACGTAATCGGTTTTGTGCCGCAACAGTAAAGCGACGATAGGGCATACCCGACTGTGCGGTTTGCTGATCAACGAAAAAATGGACCAGTTCTGGAATGTCCTCCACATGTTCTCGCAACGGTGGCAGCATCAAGGTAATGGTATTCAGCTGATAATAGAGCCCTTCTAGAAAATCACCCCGTTGAATCGCCTTTTCCAGAGACTGCTGCGTCGCGCAAATCAGCTGAGTTTGCTGAAGGCGACCGCTTTCCAGCATATGCCGTAACAAGGTTTGCGCTTCGTCGCTGAGCAGCGCGATATCATTAATATACACACAGTTTTGCTGTGCCAGACTGACCAGCTTTTCACTGTCCAGAGGAAAGCTTTCCGGGCTAAACTCAATGAACTTACCGTTCGCGTAATTCCCCATTTGATGCAGGTAATGGGCAAAGCAATGTTTGCCGGTACCGCCCTCGCCAAATAAGAGGATCGGCATATCGTGACCAGCTATTTTTTCTACTTGTTCACGAAGCTGTACCATTTTGGCGCTTTTGCCCACTGGATCAACCGCTTGTTCCATCTGTTGGGCGACTTGCTTGGCGCGATTTTCCAAAGCCATTTCAACGCCGCGCAGCAGTTTGGCCATGGAAAGCGGCTTTTCAATAAAGTCACAGGCGCCGAAACGGGTTGCCTCTACGGCGGTTTCGATAGTGCCATGACCGGACATCATGATCACACTGATCTGACTATTTTGCTGCTTGAATTCTTTAAGCAGGCTGATGCCATCAATATCCGGCATCCAGATATCCAATAAAATTAATTGCGGCTGATGATTGATAAAGGCTTCGCGTGCTTCTTCGCCATTACTGGCGACAGTCACCCGATAGGCTTCATCTTCCAGAATGTCACGGATAAGATGACGAATATCCGGCTCATCATCGACCACCAGAATCAAGGGTTTTTCAGTACTCACGATTACGCATCCTCCAATGGCAAGCGGATAATGATACCGGCACCTTCATCGCCAAGGTTTTCTGCCCAGACATCGCCGCCATGTTCTTCAATGATTTTTTTGACAATAGCAAGTCCCAGCCCCGTGCCTCTGGTTTTGGTGGTTGCATAGGGTTCAAACAGTTTGTTGATCATCTCTTCTGGAAATCCGGGACCTTGATCGTTGACAGTAATTTCCAGCCAGCGACGGTGTTGGTAACGTACCGCATGATAACTGATGACAATATCGACAGCCATGCCCGCTTCTTCGCTGGCCTCAATGGCATTTTTAAGCAAATTATGTAGGACTTGGCGAAAGCGATTGCGATCAACCTGTACTTGCAAGTTTTCCGGGCTATTAAGCAGGGTAAACTGATGTGCAGGATTGCTTTGGTATAAGGTGAGAACATCTCTCAGTAAATCGCCGACAGCAAGCCATTCAAGTTGAAGCGTTGGGCTGCGAGCATAATCGGAAAACTCATTGACCATTTCCTTCATCGCTTCAACCTGCTGCACAATGGTTTCGGTCAATTTGTTGAGTGTATCGGCCTGATCGGCTGGCACCAATGAGACATACTTGTGTTGCAAACGCTCGGCGGAGAGCTGAATTGGAGTCAGCGGATTTTTTATTTCATGTGCCAGACGGCGGGCGACTTCGCCCCAGGCGGCATGCCGCTGCGCCTGAATCAAGGCCGTAATATCATCAAATATCACTACCCAGCCACTTTCTCCGGGTAAGGGAGTGCCATGCAACATTAAAGTTTGCCGACCTTTACTCTGATTGAATTCCAGTTGCTGCTCCCAGCCCCTCGCTTCCAGAGTATGATTTTTGATAAGTAGAATAAACGTCTGCAAATTATCATTTAGCCGGCCCAAGGTATCGAGAGAGCTTTCCAGTCGTTGTTGTAAATTCACACCAAGAATGCTGCTGCTGGCCATGTTTGCTGTGCGCAAGTAAAGATCTTTGTCGATAGTGATAACGCCGCTGGATAAGCTGCCCAATACCGTTGTCAGGTAACTGGTCTGCTGTTCAAGCAGGCGATGGCTGCGTTGAGAGGCATTGCGAGCTTGCGTCAGGCGTTGGGTCATCTGGTTAAAGGATCGAACCAAAAAGCCGATTTCATCATGGCCAGAAGCGGTCAACTGTGTATTGTAATTACCGGAGGCAACAGCGCGAGTCCCTTCAGCCAGCGCCTGCAGCGGTGCCACAATACGTTGGGATATCCACACCGCAAACCAGATCGACGCTAGCACGGTCAGGAAAACAATCAGGCTCAAGGTGAGGGTAAAAATGGTGACCAGTGGCTGACGTAAATAGCTTAGTTCTTTGTAATCGGTGTAGGCATCTTGAACATTTTTTCCTAACACGCTGAGCTGATCATTGACGGGAAATAACACATGCAGTAACCGCTCTTCATCCAATGGTGACTGTGCCGGAATGCGAACCGCGGCGCGGAGTTGCAGATCATCATCCTTGGGATCTAGGCCAATATAGTCTTCGCCTTGTTTGATTTGACGAATGATCGCGTCATCAGGGCGGTCAGGAACAATGATTGCCGGGTTATCGATACTGGAAACGACAATTCGGCCATCCGTTCGCCAAATACTCAATTCCAGCGCACCACTGAGTCGATTAAGCTCACGCAGATTATTGCCAAGGCTGCTGTCGGGCAGTTCTGATAAGACACCGGCCATCATACGAGTTTGTCTGAGTAGAGTGCGCATTCGGATACCAAATGCATTGCGGCTTAACTCCAGCGAGTCGTTGAGTGCCTGCTCGACCTGCACATCAAACCAGCTGTTAATGCCACGCTGTAAAAAGTGCACAGAAAAACCATAGACGATGCTGGTTGAGCCGATAATCAGTAACACAAACAGACTGACCAGCCGCAGTGTTAGTCTTGAGCCGGCAGCTTTACGCCGAAAATCGCGGTAAAGTCGATACAGGCCGCGCGTCAAAAGAACAGCAAGCAGAATCAGGCAGATCACGCCAATCCCGAAAATGAGCAAAAATAGATCATTAAGTCGAGACTTGTCCTGCGTGGCTGCGCTTAATAAATAAGCCAGCACCAACAACAACACGGCGAGAGAAAAATACGGCGCCGTGCCGGTACTTAAGCGGCGTATCAGTCGGATGGCCATATGGCTTCGTACCAAGGGCTGGTGAGATCCCATTTGCTGGAAATCATCGCACCGGGCCGCATCGGTGATGGCAGTGCCATCAAATCAATCCCTGTCCGTAACCTCAGCACCAGATTATGATCACGTTGCAATCTTGTGATATCGGGCGGCAAGGTCAGGTTGGTGATGCCGCCCATGGTGTCAAGTGCACTGCCAAGCGTTGGATGGTTACGGTGGGTTGGCGAGTCCGGTGTGTACAACAGATATTGCTCGGACAAGTCATGGTAGCGGAGTTCATAACGTAGCTTGGTTGACCAGAGAACGGTATTCCAGATCCACCAGTCAGGAATCAGCGCGGTGCGATCAATTAACTGGATTTCCTGAAAAAACGTAATCGGGACACCATTATTGAGTGCCTCTTCAACTCGTGGTGTTAATGGGTAGGCGAGTTGGGCATTGACGATGTAGCCGTTACCGATACGATAAATTTGCGCCTGTTCAACCTGAAATCGCGTGTCGGCTTGGCCGTAAAGCGGCAAAATCAGCCACAGGCCAAGCATGGCAACGCGTTTAACTACGCTGTAAGCAGGCATAAAAGAATCCATCAAAGGCGTCATCTCCGGGCAAGCGTTGATAGCCAAACGGGGTTTCACGGCCGGGGGGCTGATCCGCTTTGATCAGTGATGCATCAGGATGTCGTGCTAAAAACGCCTCGATCTGATGGGCATTTTCCGCCGTGAAGATTGAGCAAGTAGTGTAAACCATCCGGCCGCCACGTTTGAGCAAAGGCCATAGCTTATCCAGCAGGTACGCCTGTTGTGCAGCCAATGATGGGATATCAGCAGGTTTTCTCAAAAATTTTATATCAGGATGGCGTCGGATAACCCCGCTACCGGTGCAGGGCGCATCAATGAGAATACGATCAAATGCATTGCCATGCCACCAAGCTTCCGGGCTTGCGGCATCGGCAGTAAGGGTTTTGGCCGTTAATCCTAATCGTTTTAGCGAGTCATCAACCCGTTGTAATCGGGTTGATTCAATGTCCAGCGCTAATAAGTCAATTTCCGGCTGGTGTTCCAGCATGTGCGCGGTTTTACCGCCCGGTGCGGCACAGGCATCGAGTACAACATGACCGACGTGCAGATCCAGCAATTCGATCACCTGTTGAGCCGCACCATCTTGCACGGATACCCAGCCAGCATCAAAGTTGGGCAGCAACCTCACATCACAGGGTTGCGATAGCCTGATTCCTGCCGCGCAATTAGCTAGAGGCTCCGCTTGCCGATTATCCTGATGCAATAAGTCCAAATACTGCTGACGTGAGCAGCGCTGCAGGTTGACCCTGAGAAACATGGGAGCGTGTTGATTGTTAGCCTCAAGAATAGACTGCCAGTCTTCTGGCCAATCATGACGGACTTGCGTGACCAGCCAGTCAGGATGCTCATGTAGGCCGGTCGGTGTTTGTGTTAAGGCCTGATCAAAGGTATCGCGGTGACGCTGGTATTCCCGCAAACAGGCATTAATCAGTCCTTTAGCCCAGGGTTTGGTCAAGGCCTTTGTGGCATTGACGGTCTCGGAGATACTGGCATGGACGGGTTTACGCATTTCTCTGAGCTGATAAAGTCCAATCAGTAACAGTTGATGAAGGTCTTGGTCTTTGGCTTTGAGTGGCTTTTGCAGTAGCTTTTCAGCCAAGCCACTCAGTGAATAGTAATGACGCAAAGTGCCGTAAATGAGCTGCTGGCAAAGTGCCTGTTGTGTTGCTGCTAGGCTGGATGCCGTTTCTGGTAAAACGGCATTGAGAGATCGGTGGTGCTTGATCACAGCGGTTAGAGCCAATGCAGCGGCAGCACGAGGGTCAGAATGTTTTTTAACCAAACTGATCGCCTTCGTTAAGAGTTTGTGCATTCAGCAGATCGCTGATGCGCATACGGCGTTTGCCGGCGCGCTGAATTTCCGTGATTTGCAAGCAGCCTTCGCCGGTCGCCACGATCAAAGCATCACGCTCAATGCGAATAAGGGTGCCAGGCAAGGCAGAACTGGTTTCAGCAAGTGGCGTCGCCCGCCAGATGCGTAATAATGATTCACGCCACAGGGTTTGCGCGACGGGCCAAGGATTGAAGGCTCTAATTTGTCGGTCAATCTGTTCAGCGGATTGATGCCAATCAATGATGGCCTCAGATTTGTGTAACTTTTCTGCATAGCAGCTGAATTCATCAGCTTGCTCAGTTGCTGCCTGTTGGCAGTCATCGAGGGTTGCCAAGGTTTGCATGAGTAATGTGGCCCCTGCTTCAGCAAGTCGGTCATGCAACGTTTGTGCGGTCTCTTCATTGTCGATGGCTAGCGTGACTTGACTTAATACCGGCCCTGTATCCAGGCCGGCGGCCATTTGCATAATACACACACCAGTCTGAGTATCACCAGCGAGAATGGCACGTTGAATCGGGGCTGCACCTCGCCAGCGTGGCAATAGCGAAGCATGAATATTCAAACATCCGGCAGTCGGTGTATCCAATACGGTTTGGGGCAAAATCAGACCATAAGCGACAACGATCATTACCTCGGCCTGATAATCGGCGAGTTTTTGCTGTGCTTCAGTATTGCGCAGCGTTACCGGTTGTTCGACGGTAAGGTTATGTTGTTGCGCCAAGGTTTTTACCGGACTGGCAGTTAACTTTCTGCCTCTGCCTGCAGGCCGATCTGGCTGGGTATAAACGGCAACGATTTCGTGTTCGGATGTGATCAGGGCAGATAGGGTTGTGGCGGCAAATTCTGGGGTGCCGGCAAATAGGATGCGCATAACGAGTTCTTATAGTTTCTGTTTGGTGTGTTTTTCAATTTTCTTGCGAATACGCTCTCGTTTGAGATTACTGAGGTAATCAACGAACAGTTTGCCATCCAAATGATCAATTTCATGTTGAATACAGGTTGCCAGCAGTCCTTCAGCATCCTGTTCATACGGGTTACCGTCAAGATCCAGTGCCTGAAACCGAATCGTATCGGCGCGAGTGACGGTTTCATAAGCTTCAGGTACGGACAGGCAGCCTTCCTGAAAGTCGCGTTGACCGTTTTTTTCGAGAATTTCCGGATTGATGAGAATCATGGGCGCAGATTTATCTTCAGAAATATCGATTACGATGACACGTAGCGGAATATCAACTTGAATCGCTGCCAGACCAATGCCTGGCGCATCATACATGGTTTCGAGCATATCCTCGGCCAGTTGCCGGACGTCATTGTTTACGCTCTCAACGGGCTGCGCCTTGTTTCGCAGGCGCGGGTCGGGATAATGCAAGATGTTTAAAATGGTCATAAATTTCAATTACCTTTAATGCATTAACGCTTTGTATCTGTTTTTGCTATCCAGTGTATTGTAAAACGGACTGGAATCCTTGAAAAATCTTTATATTATAAGGTCATGCTGGTGGCTGTGAATTTGGAAACATCCTACTGGCTGGTGTATAAGCTTTATTGTACTGGGCTGCACTTGTTTCATCGGGTGGTTTATTCCACACTATTATTTCAGGTTGCTAGTTGAATTTCAGGGATTGGGACAACCATCCTGTACTCATGAGGATATATCGATGATACGTCGTTTTTGCCTGACGATTCTGGTTGCTTTTTTAAGTCTCCCATTATGGGCTAATCAAGTCGCTTTGAATCCAGACCACCCAGATAGATATGTCGTGAAAAAAGGCGATACGCTCTGGGATATTTCGGGCATGTTTCTTCAATATCCATGGCATTGGCCGGAGATATGGCAGGTCAATCCCCAAGTTGAAAACCCACATTTGATTTATCCCGGTGACGAATTAACCCTGGTTTACCGAGATGGTCGGCCAGTACTTCAGCTTAATCGTGGCAAACAGACATTCAAGCTATCCCCGGAAGCCAGAGAGTTAATACTGGAAAAGCCGATACCGACCATTTCCATGTCGGATATTGGCCCTTTTTTGAGTAAACCCAAAGTGGTCGGGGCCGAGGTGTTAGATCAGGCACCTTATATTGTGGCCAGTGCCGATGAGCGACTGATATCCGGTACGGGCGATCAGGTCTATGCACGGGGTGTTACCAGTGATGTGGGAGATAATTACAGTGTTTTTCGGGGCGGTAAAAAGTATCTGGATCCGGATTCGGGAGAATTGCTTGGCTATGAGGCTATTTATACCGGTGATGCGACAATTAGACAAACCGGTGATCCGGCAACCGTCGACCTGACTTATACCAACCGGGAAGTCCAAGTGGGCGATCGGTTACTGGAAAGTGAGATCGATGACTTTGAAATGAATTTCTTTCCACGATCCCCTGAGATGAGGGTAAATGGTCGGATTATTTCGGTTTTTGATGGTGTTTCTCAGGTTGGACAATATCAAATTGTGGTGCTTAATCTGGGACTAAGAGATGGCCTGGAGCCGGGCCACGTTGTGTCGCTTTTCAAAGCGGGAGAAACCGTACGGGATCAAGTCACGTCTGATCGGTTTGATAAAGTTACCTTGCCCGACGAGCATGCGGGTGAAGCGTTGATTTTTCGACTGTTTGACAAGGTCAGTTACGCAATTGTGATGAAAGCCACCACAGCAATTAATTTGTATGACAAGGTGAAATCGGCGGAGTAATATTCTGACTCTTGATGATTTTCCCGTCACGCAGCAGCGGCTAGCTGCGTTATTGGCTTTGATACGTACTAAAGGCGTTGGCCCTGCTACCTTCGCCAAACTGCTTGATCAAATGCCAGACCCTATGGCGATTTTTGGTCAGCCAACGCAATTGGTTGGTATTAATACAGAGCTTCGTGATGCATTGCTTCACCCCGATTGGCAACAAGTGGTCGAGGATTTGCAATGGCTTGATAAACCAGATCGGCATATTGTTACCCTTGATGATGACCGCTATCCGACGTTGCTGCGAGAAATAGCGGATCCGCCGCCTTTGTTGTTTGTTCAGGGTGAGGTTTCCTGTTTGCAGGATTGGCAGTTGGCCATTGTTGGCAGTCGTCACCCCAGCGCAGGTGGTCGCGACAATGCGTTTGAGTTTGCGCGTTATTTGGCTGGTGGCGGCCTACATATATGCAGTGGCTTGGCTGATGGCATTGATGCTGCAGCGCACCAAGGCGCGTTAGCCGCAGCAGGCAAAACCATTGCGGTAGTTGGTACGGGGCTGGATCGCGTTTATCCAGCAAAAAACCGGGATCTTGCGCATCAAATCGCAGCCCAGGGCGCCATTATTTCTGAGTTTCCTCCCGGAACACCGCCGCGCGCAGAAAACTTTCCGCGTCGTAATCGTCTCATCAGTGGTCTGTCATTAGGCACATTGATAGTTGAGGCAGCTGTCAGAAGTGGATCGCTTATTACAGCCAGAATGGCGATGGAACAAGGTCGAGAGGTTTTTGCGATACCGGGGTCCATTCACAATCCCCTTGCAAGAGGCTGTCACCAGTTGATTCGGGAGGGGGCAAAGTTGGTTGAGACCGCAACCGATATTTTGGATGAACTTGGTGCGATCGCAGAATTTGCGCAACAGTCCCCCGTTGAGACGCGATCGGCGGACATGGCGAATGCGGTCGAAACTGACGATGAATATCAGATGCTATTTGAACATTTGGGCTTTGACCCCATCTCCATTGATATGCTGGTGGCACGCAGTGGATTGACGGCTGAGGCGGTTTCATCCATGCTGTTACTACTGGAGCTCCAAGGTCGTGTCAGTTCGTTGCCGGGAGGCAAATATCAACGTACTGGCGCTTGAATGGCCCTACATAGAGAAGCCAATGAAAGAAAATGTCATTGATGTGTTGTTGTATCTTTTTGAGAATTACATTGACACAGAAAACAGTCACCAACCTGACAAAGACACCCTGGAATTAGAGCTAGAGCGTGTCGGATTTCATGAACTGGAAATTAATAAAGCCCTTAACTGGCTTGACACCATGACGGTCGTCGCGCCTCAGGTTGATACGTCTGCCGTTTCTATTCGTGTTTTTAATGACAACGAGATTGAAAAGCTTGACGTACAATGCCGAGGTTATCTGTTATTTTTGGAACAGGTCGGTGTTTTGGATGTCGAAACGCGTGAAGTCGTCATTGAACGGGTGCTGGCGCTGGAGAGTGAAGAGGTAGATCTGGAACAACTAAAGTGGGTTGTTCTAATGGTGCTTTTTTATCAACCGGGTCGAGAAGTCGCGTACGCTTGGATGGAAGATCTGGTATTTGAGGATATGGAAGCGGTCGTGCATTGAGATCGCCGGTAAAACTTCCGCATAAAGGCCCGTTTTTACGGGCCTTGTCATTTTAAGTGGAAAGGAACTGATACGGGAATCTATGGGAAATAAACTGGTTATTGTCGAGTCGCCTGCCAAGGCCAAGACCATCAAAAAATACCTGGGCAACAATGTCGAGGTCCTGGCTTCCTATGGCCATGTTCGTGACTTGCTTCCAAAAGAAGGGGCGGTCGATCCAGAAAATGATTTCGCCATGAAATACCAGGTGATTGACCGGAATAGCAAGCATGTTGATGCCATTGCCAAAGCGTTGAAAAAAGCCGATTCTCTCTACTTGGCGACGGATCCTGATCGTGAAGGAGAGGCCATTTCCTGGCACTTGTATGAGCTGCTCAAGAAGAAAGGGGCACTCAAAGACAAAACCACACACCGAGTTGTTTTTCATGAAATAACCAAGCAAGCGGTCAACGATGCCGTTGCCAATCCGCGCGAGCTATCGATGGATTTGGTTAATGCGCAGCAGGCCAGAAGGGCGTTAGATTATTTAGTTGGATTTACCTTGTCCCCCCTGTTGTGGAAGAAAGTCCGACGCGGCTTATCAGCAGGTCGGGTGCAAAGTCCGGCACTGCGCATGATTGTTGAGCGAGAGCTGGAAATTGAAGCTTTCAAGGCACAAGAATATTGGACGATTGAAGCCGATGCTCAGACGAGTGGTTCCGCATTTCAAGCCAAGCTGACGCATTATCAAGGTGAGAAATTATCGCAATTCAGCATTGATAATACCGAGCAGGCAGAGTCCGTTGTCAGTAAGTTAAATCAAGCAGCTGATGGCAAGCTACTGGTTACTAATGTTGAGAAAAAACAGCGTAAACGTAACCCGGCAGCGCCCTTTACCACCTCCACATTACAACAGGAAGCGTCCCGTAAACTCGGCTTTGGCGCACAGCGAACGATGAGTGTTGCACAGCAGCTATATGAGGGTGTCGACACTGGTGAGGGCGCGGTAGGTCTAATAACCTACATGCGTACAGACTCAGTCACATTGGCGGCCGAAGCGGTCTCAGAAGTGCGTGAACTGATAAGTGAACGCTATGGTGCCAAAGCCGTCCCGGCAAAGCCTCAAGAATACAAAACCAAATCAAAAAATGCGCAAGAGGCGCACGAAGCCATTCGGCCGACTTCCGCTTTACGAACACCTGAAGAAATGAAAGCGTATTTGTCGGTGGATCAGTTGAAGCTCTATACCTTGGTTTGGCAACGTACGGTCGCCAGTCAAATGATTCATGCGACGCTTAATACTGTTGCGGTGGACTTGGGGTGTGGGCAGGGTAATACTTTCCGTGCCAACGGCTCGACGGTTGTTAATCCTGGCTTTATGCAAGTTTACCTGGAAGGTCAGGACGACAAAAAAGCGGATAAAGACGAGAATCTGCTGCCAGCAATGGAGAAAGGTGAGGTAGTCAGCCTAGACAAAATTCGCCCAGAACAGCATTTCACTGAGCCACCACCCCGCTACAGTGAAGCGAGTCTTGTTCGGAGTTTAGAAGAGCATGATATTGGTCGCCCCTCAACCTATGCCAGTATTATCTCGACCTTATTACAGCGTGAGTATGTCGAACTCATCAACAAGCGGTTTCACCCGACTGATGTCGGACGGGTTGTGGGTAAGTTTCTGGTCGATCACTTTACCCGCTACGTGGATTACAGTTTTACCGCCAAACTTGAAGATGAACTTGACGCCGTCTCTCGCGGCGAAGAAGAGTGGATCCCGCTGCTGCGTAGCTTTTGGGGGCCGTTCAAAAGTCAGGTTGAAACCAAGGATAAATCAGTCCAACGCAGTGACGTCACGCAGGAGCTGCTGGACGAAAACTGTCCAAAGTGTGGTAAGCAGCTATCCAGTCGTCTGGGTCGGAGTGGCCGCTTTATCGGCTGTACCGGTTATCCGGATTGTGATTACACCCGAAACATGGATGGAGAAGAAACGACAGCCAGCGAGCCCGAGAAGGTCGAAGGTCGTCAATGTCCGAAATGTGATTCGGATTTAATCTTCCGAACCGGCCGCTATGGCAAATTTATTGGTTGCAGCAGTTATCCAAAATGTAAGCATATTGAGTCTCTGGAGCAGCCGACTAACACCGGGGTTGATTGCCCGCAATGTAAGAAAGGCGAAATCCTGACGCGTAAATCCCGGCGCGGCAAAGTGTTTTACTCTTGTTCGGAATACCCAAAATGTGACTATGCGCTATGGAACGAGCCGCTGAATGAGGCGTGTCCAAACTGTGAATGGCCCATCCTGACCTTAAAGACAACAAAGAGCAAAGGGACTGAAAAGGTCTGCCCACAAAAAGACTGTGGTTTTAGTGAAAAGGTAGAGTCTGTCTAGGGCCTGTTCATCTCTGAGATCCACCACTGCTGGCGATTATTTTTATGGCCGGCAAGGCGGCATCGCGTGGCGTAGTTATTCTATACAAGCGAAGGAGCTAATCCGTTTTCCGATCGGCGTGGCCTAAATCCTGTGCGGGAGCGATAATATCGCGCACGCGTTGTTTCAGCTCGGTAATATCAGGAAAACGACCTTCCGTTTTGCGGTCCCAAGCGATTTGCTCTGTTGCCGTTACCGTAAATACGCCACCAGTGGCCGGGATCAGGGTTAATGATTCAATTTCGCCATCAAAGGTGGTCAATAATTCCTGCGCCATCCAGGCTGCACGAAGTAACCAGCGGCATTGCATGCAGTATGTGATTTGGATGGTTGCCATTAATCAGCCTGTAAAGCTGAAAAAACAGTCTCGGCCTGCTGCATGGCAGTGTCAGTATCATTGGCCAGAACGGTAAAGTGGCCCATTTTTCGACCTGGACGTGCTGCCTTTTTGCCATATAAATGAAGTTTGCTGTTGGGTTGTTCCAATACAGCTGACCAGTGGGGCTGGCTATCACCCCAGACATCACCGAGAAGATTAATCATCACCACAGGCGACTGTAGACTGACGTCACCAGCCGGCAAACCACACAGCATACGAACTTGTTGCTCAAACTGTGATGTTGGACAGGCATCTAATGTGTAATGGCCAGAATTATGTGGTCTGGGTGCAATTTCATTGGCAATGACGTCGCCTTGTTGAGAGATAAAAAACTCGACAGCCAGGGTGCCAACATAACCGAGTCCTTCGGCTATCTGACTGGCTTTCTCGATGGCCGATTGCTGTAAAGCGTCCGGAGCATGACTTGGTACCATTGTGCTATGCAAAATACCATTCACATGGACATTTTCTGCAACCGGAAAAGGCGTGATGGTACCAACGTCACTTCGCGCCAGCACGACGGAAATTTCACAGGCGAGATCAATCCGCTGTTCGAGAACACATTCTTTTTGACCCAGTTGTTCAAATGCTTCATAGGCAGCAGGAAGATCTGAACACACAATCTGGCCTTTTCCATCGTAGCCAAACGTTGCCACTTTTAAGATGGCCGGAAACTGAATATGTTCTGATGCTTTTTCGAGGTCGCTTTTTTGATAAATACTCACAAAAGGAACCGTGGCAATATTCTGGCTGCGAATAAAATTCTTCTCGGTGTTTCGGTTTTGGGTTTTTGCTAATGCTTGTGAGGCAGGATGCACCACCGTACGCTGTTCCAGAAACGCGAGTGTCGTTGCCGGAATATTCTCAAATTCGGTTGAAATCGCATCACATTGCGATGCCAGATCACTCAATGCAGACTCGTCGTCATAGGCCGCACAAATATGGCTATTGGCAATGATGCCGGCCGGACTGTCCTGATCGGGATCGAGCACAATGACATGGTAGCCCATGGTTTGAGCTGCCATCGTAAACATGCGGCCAAGCTGACCACCACCAAGCATACCGAGTGTTGCACCGGGGAATATCATCTTTCAGCGTTACCTTGTTGGTCTGGGAGCGTCATGGCAAGCACAGCACGTTGCTGTTGCTCACGAAATTCGTTTAACTTTTCAGTCAGATCAGGCCGAGTTGTTGCCAAAATTGAAATAGCAAATAAGGCGGCATTGGCCGCACCGGCCTCGCCGATAGCAAAAGTAGCAACCGGAATACCTTTAGGCATTTGCACAATAGATAATAATGAATCCTGGCCTTTTAAATAGCGTGAAGGGACGGGTACGCCCAAGACCGGCAAAATGGTGTTTGCAGCCAACATGCCTGGCAAGTGTGCCGCACCGCCCGCCCCGGCAATAATGCATTGCAAACCGCGTTGCTGTGCCGTTTTGGCATATTCGGTTAACAAATCTGGTGTGCGGTGAGCGGAAACGACTTGGGTTTCATAGGGGATGCCAAATGTGTCCAGTTGTTCGACTGCTTTCTGCATAACAGGCCAGTCGCTATTACTGCCCATTACTACCCCGACAATTGCTTTACTCATATCGCCTATTTTCTGACTGAGGAAAAGCAGTGCATTTTAGCTAGTTTATTGAAAATAGGAAAATTTAAGCATCCTAATCGATGTCAATGTGATGATTTCTGAGTTGGCTATTCAGAGCGTCAATGCCAAAAAAATTAATGGAATTGCTTTCTTCGCTAACTGTGCCGGCTCTTGAGTCGCTTAATTACATGGACGGTTCTGGCATTATCCGCTGTTTGGTGGTTTCTAATTCAGCTTTAGGTATGCGCGAATTGCCGGACGTGTAAAATAGCTGTCGCTTTGCAGTCATCAGCGTTATTGGTTTGTCTGACTTTTTTCAGATTGGCCTCACGTTTATGACCGACAGAACAGATAATTAAGGGGACACCGTGTCACAACTTGAAAATGATCGTTACTTGCGCGCACTTCGCCGTCAGCCAGTAGATAGAACACCAATTTGGATTATGCGCCAAGCCGGACGTTATTTGCCTGAATACCGTGAAGTTCGTAAGCAAGCAGGGGATTTTATGACCTTGTGCCGCACCCCTGAACTGGCTTGTGAGGTGACTTTACAACCCTTGCGTCGGTTTGACTTGGATGCGTCGATCATTTTTTCCGATATTTTGACCATTCCCGATGCCATGGGATTGGGACTGTATTTTGTTACCGGGGAAGGCCCCAAGTTTGAACGAACTATTGGTAGTGCTGCAGATGTCGCGCAACTGCCCATTCCTGATATGCATGACACGCTCGGTTACGTTATGGATGCTATTCGGCTTACGCGTCGGGAAATCAACAATAAGGTGCCATTGATAGGTTTTAGTGGCAGTCCATGGACCTTAGCCTGTTACATGGTAGAAGGCGGTGCCAGTAAGGATTTTGCCAAAGTCAAAGCCATGGCGTTTGATGCACCAGAATTAATGTATGCCTTGCTGGCTAAGTTGGCGACGGCCGTCACTGATTATTTGAACGCGCAAATCGACGCAGGTGCGCAAGCATTAATGTTATTTGATACGTGGGGAGGAGCGCTGAGTGGTGAGGCTTATCGAGCCTTTTCCTTGCGCTATATGCAACAGATTATTGACGGCGTGAAGCAAAGACCAGCAAATGCTGATGTGCCAATTACCTTGTTTACTAAGGGCGGAGGCCAATGGTTATCGCACATGGCCGATACAGGCGCCGATGCACTGGGGTTGGATTGGACAACCGATATAGCGTTGGCGCGGCAGTTGGTTGGCGATCGCGTTGCATTACAAGGCAATATGGATCCGTGTTTACTTTATGCCTCACCAAAGCGGATTGAACAGGAAGTCCAACAGATCTTATCTGGCTTTGGTCATGGCAATGGCCATGTATTTAATCTGGGGCATGGTATTCATCCCACTATCGACCCCGAACATGTATCGGCACTGGTTGAAGCAGTGCATCAATATTCGGCGCTTTATCACCAAAATTAACAACGGCAAGCCATCCTTTGCCAGGGTACAGATGGAGGGTGACTATTAACAAAAGGCGTAGATCGTGAAAAATAAAAAAGGCCGGTAAAAATACCGGCCTTTTTTGTGTTGTCTTGCGTTTGAGGCTTATTTGCCAGAGTTAGTGAACTCTGGATAAGCTTCCATACCGCATTCAACAAGGTCGACACCTTCGTACTCTTCTTCTTCAGAGACGCGGATGCCCATTACCATTTTCAATACGCCCCAGACGATGAGGCTGGTAACAAAGACCCAGACGAAAATGGTCACTGCACCGATGATTTGCGCGGAGAAGCTGGCATCACTGTTTGTCAGAGGCACAGCAAGCAGACCCCACAAGCCAACAACACCGTGTACTGAAATCGCACCAACCGGATCATCGATTTTAACTTTATCCATGAACACGATTGAGAAAACGACAATCAGGCCACCAATGGCGCCAATGATGGTTGCCATCAATGGGGTTGGTGTATCAGGCCCCGCTGTAATAGCGACCAAACCAGCCAATGCACCATTCAGGATCATGGTCAAATCCGCTTTGCCAAACATCAGCTTAGCAACAATCAGCGCAGCCAGTACACCACCTGCAGCAGCAGCGTTAGTGTTCATGAACACAACCGCAACGGCATTAGCACTTTCGACTGAAGCCGTCGCCAGCACTGAACCACCGTTAAAGCCGAACCAACCCAACCACAGGATGAATGTGCCGAGTGTTGCCAGTGGCAAATTACCACCTGGAATCGGACGAACTTCACCATTCGGTCCATATTTGCCTTTACGTGCGCCCAGCAGCATGACACCAGCTAATGCAGCCGCTGCACCCGCCATGTGAACAATGCCAGAACCGGCAAAGTCAAGGAAGCCCAAGTCACCCAGGTTGTACATGCCAAAGACATCAGCACCACCCCAAGTCCACGAACCTTCCATTGGGTAAATGAACGCGGTCATGACAATAGCGAAAGCCGCAAAGGCCCACAGTTTCATACGCTCTGCTACCGCACCAG
This sequence comes from Methylophaga frappieri, assembly GCF_000260965.1. NCBI lineage: Bacteria > Pseudomonadati > Pseudomonadota > Gammaproteobacteria > Thiotrichales > Piscirickettsiaceae > Methylophaga > Methylophaga frappieri. The sequence goes on along the minus strand of NC_017856.1, from coordinate 1,946,796 downwards.
AAACAATAGACATGGCAGTAGCCACGAATACAACCTGGAAGAAGAAGTCAGCAGAAGGGGCATAAGTCGCTGGCTCATCAGCACCGGCAACGCCGTCACCAACAATACCGGCCAAGAACATACCGCCATCGTACATGATGTCATAACCAACAACGAGATAAGCGGTGCATGCAATCGCAAACAGCATCACGTTTTTGGTTAAGATTTCAGTCGTATTTTTTGCACGTACCAGGCCCGCTTCCAGCATCGCGAAGCCGGCGGCCATCCACATAACAAAGGCACCACTAATCAGGAAATAAAAGGTGTCCAGTGCATATTGGAGTTGGAAGATTTCATTTTCCATATTATCTACTCCTCAGTCTTACAGCGCATCAGGGCCGGTTTCGCCAGTGCGAATCCGAACCACTTGCTCAAGTGGGTAAACGAAGATTTTGCCATCACCGATTTTGCCGGTATTGGCGCCTTTGATAACCGCCTCGATGACTTGTTCAACAATGCCATCATCGACCGCGATTTCCAGTTTCAATTTTGGCAGGAAATCAACAACATACTCCGCACCCCGATAGAGTTCGGTGTGACCTTTTTGACGTCCAAAGCCTTTCACCTCTGAAACGGTCAAGCCTTGCACGCCGATTTCAGAAAGTGATTCGCGGACATCATCAAGCTTGAACGGCTTGATAATTGCTACTACTTGTTTCATAAGTGGATTCCTTCTTTAGAAAGAGGGCCTGTGCTGATGCAATCAGGCCCGCATTAGAAACGTTAGAAAGATCTAGAAACGGAAAACAGGAAGGTTTCTTCAGCCAGATCACCAAAAATATCTTCGGCATCGCTGTCTGCATCTTGGTAAGACAGGTCAAAAGTAAAGCCGGCCAGATCTTTTGAGACACCAACCCAGTAATGAGTGTATGAATCTTCAGGACCGAATGTGTTTTCATCAGCATCGTAAACACCGACACCGCCGTACAAATTCAGACCGAATGGCAGCTCATAACCTGCATCGGCGTAGTAGTAGTAACCATCTTCATCAGAACCCAAGGTGTCACCTGAGTAAGCAATACCGACAGAGAAGATGCTATAGCTTAATGAACCATAGACTTCGTTGAAGTTATAATCTTCGCCTGGGAACATGTAACGTAATGCACCGATGTCATAACCAACGCCTGAATCGCCAAATTCACCGGCAAAACCAAGATAAGCATCAAATTCTGCACTGGCATCATCACCATAATCGACATTCGAACCCCAAACACCAGCATAAAAACCGCTGCTGTGTGCATAGTCAAAGCTGCCTGAAATTGCAGGGTCGCCATCAGTTTGTGAAATACCACGCCAGATGTATTCGCTTGACAGGGCAACAGAGGCACTGGTTGAGTGGTTGCCATCTTCGCTTTCCCAAGCATTAGCAGTCGTCGCAATAGTCATCGTTGAGGCTGCGAGGCATAAAGCTGAAAGGGTTTTCAATTTCATTTTTTAACTCCTGAACAAAGAACATTATGTTTTGTTTAGTCTTAGAATGTGTCTGCGTTGGTGATTTACAACACGCTGTATTCAGACTGCAACACCTAACGCAGATAGTGTGCCAACTCTTTAAATATGTTTTATTTCAATAACTTATCTGGGTTGCTTGGCTTTTGTTTAACTTGTTTTGTTTTGTTTTGGTGCGTGGCAAGTGCTCTGTTGGATCATTTTGGTGCGTGCAGCTTGTGACGTACGTCAAAGAAAATTGATATGATGCGTTTAACCCCAAATCAGAGCATGTTTATGAATCCACTACAGATAAATCCCGTTGCGATTGACCTTGGTTTTATACAGGTTCACTGGTACGGATTAATGTATCTTTTTGGCTTTGCCGCTGCTTGGATATTGGCACGTCAGCGTGCTGATAGACTCGGTCTGAGTAAGAACCAGGTTGAAGACTTGTTATTTTATGGTGCCCTTGGGGTGATCGTTGGTGGACGTTTAGGCTATGCCTTGTTTTATGACTTGGCCGCCAACCTTGATAACCCTTTAAACATTTTTAAAATCTGGCAAGGTGGTATGTCGTTTCATGGCGGCCTGCTTGGGGTGTTAGTGACGGTTTGGCTGTATGGACGTAAACATAACCGAACTTTTTTCCAGCTGACCGACTTTATTGCACCATTGGTGCCTTTAGGTCTGTTTTTTGGCCGCATCGGTAATTTCATCAATGGCGAATTGTGGGGGCGTGTTTCGGATATGCCTTGGGCCATGGTTTTTGCAAGTGGCGGGCCGTTACCTCGGCACCCATCGCAATTGTACGAAGCAATTTTAGAAGGGCTTGTGCTGTTTGCGCTGCTTTGGTGGTTTTCTGCTCAAGCGAGACCTCGGGCGGCTGTTTCCGGTCTGTTTTTGTTAGGTTATGGCAGTTTCCGGTTTTTCGTGGAGTTTTTCAGGGTGCCAGACCCTCAATATGGCTATCTGGCGTTTGACTGGCTAACTATGGGGCAGATTCTGTGTATTCCCATGATTTTGGGCGGTATCGTGATGATGATATGGGCTTATCGGTTTAGTCCAACAAAATCAACAGCCAAGTCCCGGCCGCAATAATTAATGTCAGCAGGACCGCTAGGGAGCCATAGTCTTTGGCTCTACCAGAAAGTTTGTGGACGTCAGTGCTGACCCGATCAACGACGCATTCAATAGCAGAATTGAGCGCTTCGACAATCAATACCGCCAGCAGCACGCTGATCATGGCAAATCGTTCGATTGGGCTGACATTCAGAAAAAAACTAACACCGACTAAAAGAATCAGGCCGATAAACTCCTGACGAAAAGCCGACTCATGTCGAATTCCAGCGTAAAGCCCCTGCATGGAATAGATAAAGGCGAAAAATAAACGTTTTACTCCGGTATTTTTTTCCATACGAGCAAAAGACTCCAACTGTGGCGAGAAATGATAGGTGAGATGACAAGGCATCGTTAAAGTATTGAATTCTAGGCAAAGATTGTGACTTGCATGTTAAAATGCCCATCCATTTTTAAAACCTCGACAGTTTGGTGAACTATGGTATTTCAGGATCAATATGATGTGATTGTGGTCGGTGGCGGTCATGCTGGCACTGAGGCGGCATTAGCGGCTGCGCGGCAAGGCGTCAAAACCTTATTGCTGACCCAAAATATCGAGACACTGGGCCAGATGAGTTGCAACCCGGCGATTGGTGGGATCGGCAAAGGGCATCTGGTTAAAGAGATTGATGCCTTAGGTGGTGCAATGGCACTTGCCGCGGATAAAGGGGGGATTCAATTTCGAACATTGAATGCCAGTAAAGGCCCGGCTGTCAGAGCAACACGCGCTCAGGCAGATCGCATTCGTTACAAAGCCGCGATTCGCCATGTCCTTGAAAATCAACCTAATCTGTATTTATTCCAGCAGGCAGTGGATGATTTGATTGTGGAAAATCATCGTGTTGCCGGTGTGGTAACACAGTCGGGGTTACAGTTTGCTGCCAAGACAGTGGTATTGACGGTCGGGACTTTTTTAGGCGGCGTTATTCATATTGGTTTACAACGCCATCAGGGAGGCCGTGCTGGGGATCCTGCGTCAATCAAGTTGGCGGAACGCTTGCGGGCTTTGCCATTTCGCGTTGATCGCCTTAAAACCGGCACGCCCCCTCGAATTGCAACACAGAGTATCGATTTTAGTGGTCTGACGGAGCAGCCCGGCGATACGCCGACCCCTGTTTTTTCTTTTCTAGGTCGCCGGCAGGATCATCCCGAGCAAATATCTTGCTATATCACGCACACCAATGAAAAAACGCATGATGTCATCCGCAATAACCTGGATCGATCGCCGATGTATAGCGGTGAGATTGAAGGCATTGGTCCGCGATATTGTCCTTCTATCGAGGATAAAGTCGTGCGGTTTGCAGATCGATCAGCACACCAGATTTTTCTTGAGCCGGAAGGTCTGGACTGTAATGAGGTCTATCCAAACGGTATCTCTACCAGCCTGCCATTTGATGTGCAGTACGACATCGTGCGATCAATGAAGGGCTTGGAAAATGCGCATATTACCCGACCCGGTTATGCCATTGAGTATGATTTTTTTGACCCGCGAGATTTGAATCCATGGCTGGAAACCAAACATATGCCGGGGTTATTCTTTGCCGGCCAGATTAATGGCACTACCGGCTACGAAGAAGCGGGTGCCCAAGGGTTAATTGCCGGGCTTAATGCCGGATTGCAAGCCCGAGGCAAAGACCATTGGTATCCACGTCGTGATGAAGCTTATATCGGCGTGTTGATCGACGATTTGATTACCTCTGGTACCAAAGAGCCTTACCGGATGTTTACGAGTCGTGCAGAATATCGCCTGATGTTACGTGAAGATAATGCGGATAAACGGTTGACCCCAATTGGGCGAGAACTGGGCATCGTCGATGAGGTGCGCTGGGCGGCTTATTCAGAAAAACAGCAAGCGGTGGATGCCGAGTTTACCCGTTTGAAAATGTCACGACTGGCGCCTGAAAAAGTAGATCAGCAACACGTTGCCCGGGTTTTAGGTGAACCGTTAAGTAAAAACACGACGGCGTTGGAATTGCTGCGGCGACCGAAAGTGGATTACGCAACGATTCTGGATTTGCTTGGTGAAACCAAGTCGGTGTCTGATGATGTCGCTGAACAAGTCGTTATCAACACCAAATACGCGGGCTATATCGATCGGCAAAAAGACGAAATAGAGCGGTTACAACGTCACGAAAATACACTACTACCCGCAGATATTGATTACAGCAACGTCCGGGGTCTCTCCAATGAAGTGCGTGAAAAGCTGCAACACGCAAAACCGCAAAGTCTGGGGCAAGCGGCCCGACTATCTGGCGTGACGCCAGCCGCCATTTCTCTGTTATTGGTGCATCTCAAGCGCACTGGCTTGAGCCGGGCCAGTTGATGGCGGATAGACTTAAGGCGCGGCTGGAACAAGGCTGCGCCATGCTGGACCTGAACTTATCTGACGCCCAGCTCCAACAACTATTAGCGTATTTAAGTTTGCTCGCCAAGTGGAACAAGGTTTACAACCTGACCGCGGTGCGCGACATCGACAATATGCTGGATCGCCACCTGATAGATAGTCTGGCTGTGATTCCTGCCTTGGATGGCAGCAGTTTACTGGATGTGGGTACGGGCGGTGGCTTGCCAGGTATACCGGCCGCAATCTGTTGGCCTGAGATGGCCGTAACCCTGCTGGATAGTAATGCCAAAAAAACCCGTTTCCTGCAACAGGTTAAAGCCGAATTACCCTTAAATAACGTTACCGTTATCCATGGTCGCGTCGAGCAGGTCGACTTACCGCAATTTGAGATTGTGACCGCACGCGCCTTTGCCAGTATTACCGATATTATTGATTTAGCAGGCCGACATTGCGATGATGCCGGCAGACTGATATTAATGAAAGGTGTCTATCCGGCAGCTGAGCTGGCGGTACCAACTCCCGGTTTTTCAGTCAAGGCGGTGACCGCCATCAACGTGCCCTTTACCGATGGACAAAGGCATTTGGTAACTCTGACTAAGGATTAAGCTGACAGCATGGGCAATATCTATGCAGTGACCAATCAAAAAGGTGGCGTGGGTAAAACTACCTCAACGGTTAACCTGGCGGCAGCATTGGCCGATTATCGCAAAAAGGTCTTATTGATCGATCTTGACCCGCAAGGTAATGCCACGACGGGTTGTGGAATAGACAAAGAAAATCTCAGCAATAGCAGCTACGAAGTGGTGATGACCGAGAGTAAGGCGGTGGATGCGATTGTACGTCCCGATGAGCTGAGTTTTGATGTCATGCCGGCAAATACCGATTTGACCGCCGCTGAAGTGCAATTGCTGGACGTCAAATTACGTGAACACCGTTTGCGGCTCGCCCTCGAGTCCACGCGAGAAAAATATGATTTTATCCTGATAGATTGTCCGCCGTCGCTAAGCATGTTGACAGTGAATGCCTTAGTGGCATCGCGCGGTGTGTTGATACCGATTCAATGTGAGTATTACGCGCTCGAGGGGCTGTCATCATTACTGAAAACCATTGAACGTATAAAACAACGCGCCAATCCCAACCTTGAAGTGACGGGCCTGATACGCACCATGTTTGATGCCCGCAATAATCTGGCTAATCAAGTCTCAAGACAACTCATTAATCATTTTCAGGGTAAGGTCTTCCATTCGATTATTCCTCGAAACGTTCGTTTGGCAGAAGCCCCCAGTCATGGCTTGCCTGTGTTAAATTATGATCGGGCCTCACGCGGCGCCATCGCTTATATGGCGTTGGCCAGTGAGCTGATGCGGCGCGATAAAAAAGCAACAGAAGCAGCAGGCGGATAATTCACATGGCAGCAAAAAAAAGAGGATTGGGGCGCGGCTTGGATGCGCTGCTGGCGGATGTAGAGCAAGCGGAATCTGACATCAGTAATGATAGCTTGCAACATTTCACGCTGGAGCAGATTCAGCCGGGCAAGTATCAACCGCGCATGGATATGTCACAGGAGTCCTTGGAAGAACTAGCAGATTCAATTCGCGCGCAAGGCTTGGTTCAGCCAATTGTTGTGCGCCCTGTTGGAGATAATCGTTATGAAATTATTGCGGGTGAGCGTCGCTGGCGGGCTTCTAAACTAGCTGGACTAACCAGTGTTCCCGTATTGGTGAAAGATGTTTCGGATCGGAGCGCAATTGCGATGGCGCTGATTGAAAACATCCAGCGTGAGAATCTGAATCCGATGGAAGAGGCCAATGCGCTATTTCGACTCCGGGAGGAGTTTGAAATGACGCACCAGCAAGCCGCAGAAGCGGTTGGTAAGTCTCGAGCAACCGTGACAAATCTTTTGCGCCTCCGAAATTTACACGATTCGGTTAAACGACTGGTGGAAAACTGTGATCTGGAAATGGGCCATGCGAGAGCGCTGCTAGCACTGGAAGGCGAAGTGCAATCAGATGTCGCACAACAGGTGGTTGAAAAAGGCTTGTCTGTCCGCGAAACAGAGCAACTGGTTCGCCGCATTTTGAAGCCTGCCAAAATACCGGAAAAAACCAATCATGGTGCGCAGGCCGATGTGGAAGCACTGAATAATCAGTTAGTTGAAAAGCTGGGTGAGCAAGCCAGTCTCAAGCATCTCAGCAGTGGTAAAGGCCGGGTTGTTATTCAATACAAAACCGTCACAGAATTGAAAAAATTACTGTCCAGAATTAAGTGAATGACAGAATGCGTTGACCCCATCGCCGGCATCTATCTATAATGTCGCGATTTGCTTCAGGCAAAAGTGTAATCCGCGAGCAATGCAAGAAACACTTGTCAGAGTCAGGCCACTTAATACGGTATTGAAATGGCAGTGCTTAGTGCTCGGGCTTTTTACGGTTATTTTGTTTTTCTGGCAGGGGTTGCCGGCTGCGCTAAGTGGTTTATATGGGGCCACCATCGCAGTTTTCAATACTCTGTTAATGAAATGGCATTTGTATCGGGCAGCTTCGGTTGCCAGAGCGGATGCCGGTAAGAATTTAAGTAAAGCATATAGGTGTGTCATGGAGCGATGGTTTTTCACCATCGTGCTATTTGCCTTTGGCTTCTCGGTTTTGGCGCTGTCGCCATTGCCGTTGCTGGTGGGCTTTGTTGTGACACAGCTGATGCTGTTTTTGGGATATACCAAACAGGCTTGAAACCAGACATGGCAAGTGAACAAATCACCACATCAGAATATATCAAGCACCACCTTCAGAATTTGACCTTTGGTCAAAAACAAGTTGAAACCGAGCCGGGCGTCTGGCAGCCAAGTGGCGAATGGGGTTTCGCGATGTCCTCCGGCGAAGCAGCCAATATGGGGTTTTGGTCAATTAACGTTGACACCATGTTGATGTCGATTTTGCTGGGCGTGGCAATGATGTGGTTCTTCCGACGTGTTGCGGTCAATATCTCTGCCGGTATTCCCGGCGCGGTTCAAAATTTTGCAGAAATGATCATCGAATTCATCGATGATACCGTGAGAGGTTCTTTCTCCGGTGGTAAAAATAATCTTGTTGCGCCCCTGGCCTTAACGATATTCGTCTGGGTCTTTTTGATGAACCTAATGGACCTTATTCCGGTTGATTTAATCCCGATGGCCGTTATGTATGGTTCTGCGATGGCATTTGGTGTCGACCCACATGACGTTTTCTTCAAAATCGTGCCAACCACGGATCCCAATGCCACATTGGGTATGGCGCTGTTTGTATTCCTGTTGATGTTGTACTACAGCTTTAAAATTAAAGGTGTAGGCGGCTTTATCGGCGAGCTGACATTGCAGCCATTTGGCAAGTTTGCGTTGCCGATTAACTTTGTACTTGAAACCGTTACGCTTATTGCTAAGCCATTCTCTTTGGCGTTGCGGTTGTTCGGTAACATGTATGCCGGTGAAATGGTCTTTATTCTGATCGCGACCATGTATGGTGCCGGTATGATCATGGGTTCTTTCGCTGGTTTATTACAGCTTGGCTGGGCGATATTCCACATTTTGATTATTACCTTGCAGGCATTCATTTTCATGGTGCTCACTATCGTTTATCTAGATATGGCGCATCAGGAACATCATTGATTTGTTTGAGTTTTACTTTCTTTTTTTAGTTAATACTTACGTTGTAGGAGAGAAAAAATGGACATGGGTTTAGTTTACATTGCAGGTGCACTGATGATTGGTCTGGGCGCGCTGGGTGCGGCTATCGGTGTCGGCCTGTTGGGTGGTCGTTTCCTGGAAGCTGCTGCTCGCCAACCTGAGTTAGTACCAATGTTGCGTACACAATTCTTCCTGGTTGCAGGTCTGGTTGACGCGGTACCAATGATCGCGGTCGGTCTGGCGATGTATGTTCTATTCGCAGTGGCTGGTTAAGACGAATTTCAACCCCATTAGCGATAAACAAGAGGTACAGGCATGAATCTCAATGCAACCTTGATAGGTCAGCTCATTGCATTTGCGATCTTTGTCGCGTTTTGCATGAAATACGTTTGGCCGCCAATCATGCAAGCGTTGGAAGAGCGCAAAAAGAAAATTGCTGACGGTCTGGCTGCGGCTGAACGTGGTCGTCATGATGAAGAGCTGGCGATAAGACGTGCCCAGCAAGTCATTCATGAAGCGAAAGATCAGGCCAGTGAAATCGTTTCACAAGCGCAACGCCGTGGTAATGAAATCGTCGATGAAGCTAAAAACAACGCCCGTACAGAAGGTGAGCGTCTGTTGAACTCTGCGCGTGCAGAGATTGATCAGGAAGCAAACCGCGTTCGGGATGAGTTGCGTTCACAAGTCGCCGGTGTCGCCTTGGCGGGTGCGGGCAAAATCCTCAGTCGTGAGATTGATGATAAAGCGCACACCGACCTGATCGATGAGCTGGTCAGCCAAATCTAGAGGAATCACAGAGCATGGCAGAAGCAATAACCATCGCGCGCCCCTATGCTGTCGCGGCTTTTTCGCTGGCACAGGAAAAAAATGACTTGCAGGCTTGGACAGACTTGCTGGCAATCGTTTCGCAGTGTGCAGAAACAGCAGAAGTTCAGGCTGTCCTGACAAGCCCTGCCGTAAGCGATGTTCAAGCGGTCGATTTGCTGGCTGATGTGGCTGGTGGTGTTTCAGGCGATGCCAAGCATTTTTTATTGTTGCTGGCAGAGAATAACCGGCTGTTGTTATTGCCGGAAATTGCCGAACTATTTGGACAACTGCGCGCCGAAGCTGAGCAAATGATGCAGGCAGATGTCGTCACGGCGAAGCCACTGACAGACGCACAAAAAACCAGTATTGCAGCCGCGCTGAAAAAACGTCTTGGCAAAGAGGTCACGATAACCGAATCGGTGGATGACACATTGCTGGGTGGTGCGATTATTCGGGCAGGCGATCTGGTCATTGATGGATCTGCCTTAGGTAAATTGAACAGACTGGCCAACGCGATTCGCTAACCGGCCCGTTAAAGAGGAAACAAAGATGCAACTGAATTCAGCAGAAATCAGTGACCTGATCAAAAAGCGTATCGAAAGCTTTGATGGGGCTACTGAAGCGCGAACCGAAGGCACCGTTGTTGGTGTAACGGATGGTATCGTGCGTGTTCACGGTCTTGCCGATGTCATGTCCGGGGAAATGCTTGAGTTTCCGGGTAACACATTTGGTATGGCGCTTAACCTGGAGCGTGACTCCGTCGGTGCGGTAGTCCTGGGTAATTACCAGCACATCACCGAAGGCGATAAAGTTAAATGTACAGGTCGTATTCTTGAAGTCCCGACCGGTGAAGCCATGCTGGGGCGTGTTGTCGATTCATTGGGTAAACCAATCGATGGCAAAGGCGACATTAAAGCAGAGTCATCCTCGCCAATTGAGAAAGTCGCGCCGGGCGTTATTGCTCGCCAATCGGTTGATCAACCGATTCAAACCGGTCTGAAATCAATCGATGCGATGATTCCGGTGGGTCGTGGTCAGCGTGAGCTGATTATCGGTGACCGTCAAACCGGTAAAACCGCGATCGCTGTAGATACCATCATCAACCAAAAAGGGACCGGTGTTAAATGTATCTATGTGGCGATTGGCCAAAAAGCCTCTTCTATCGCCAACGTAGTGCGTAAACTGGAAGAACATGGCGCGCTGGAGCACACCATTATCGTTGCCGCTTCGGCATCAGATTCTGCGGCCCTCCAATTTATCGCGCCTTATGCGGGTTGCTCAATGGGTGAGTATTTCCGTGATAAAGGTGAAGACGCGCTGATTATTTATGATGATTTGACCAAGCAAGCTTGGGCATATCGTCAGGTTTCTTTGTTGCTGCGTCGTCCACCGGGCCGTGAAGCTTACCCAGGTGACGTTTTCTACTTGCACTCACGTTTGTTGGAGCGTGCGGCACGCGTCAATGCTGATTATGTTGAGCAAGTGACTAACGGCGCAGTAAAAGGTAAAACCGGTTCATTGACGGCGCTACCAATTATCGAAACCCAAGCGGGTGACGTATCGGCATTCGTACCAACCAACGTTATCTCGATTACAGACGGTCAGATTTTCTTGGAGACGGACCTGTTCAACTCCGGTATCCGTCCTGCGATTAACGCGGGTCTGTCGGTATCACGTGTCGGTGGTGCAGCACAAACCAAGATCATTAAAAAGCTGGGTGGCGGTATCCGTCTTGACTTGGCGCAATACCGTGAATTGGCTGCGTTTGCGCAATTCGCCTCAGATCTGGATGAAGCGACACGTGCCCAAATCAGCCGTGGTCAGCGTGTGACCGAGCTGATGAAACAGAAACAGTATCAACCACTGTCTGTTGCTGAAATGGCTATCTCATTGTTCTCAGCAAACGAAGGCTTCCTGGATGATGTTGATGTCGATAAAGTCGGCTCATTTGAAGCAGCGTTACTGGCGAATATGCGTTCAGAGCAAGCTGAGTTGATGGATACCATCAATAACACCGGTAACTTTGATGACGATGTCGCTGGCAAAATGCGCAGTGCTATTGAGAAGTTTAAAGCTAACGGCAGCTGGTAATCGGAGCATTATAAATGGCTAGCGGTAAAGAGATACGCACACAGATAGCAAGCATCAAAAGCACGCAGAAAATCACCTCTGCGATGGAGATGGTGGCTGCCAGTAAAATGCGTAAAGCTCAGGAACGCATGGCAGCGACGCGTCCTTATGCGGATAAAATTTACAATGTGATTCAGCATTTGGCTTTTGCCCATCCCGAATACAAACATCCGTATCTGCAAGATCGGGAAGAGAGTAAACGGGTGGGTTACATCGTCGTGTCTTCGGACCGGGGCTTGTGTGGTGGTCTGAACAATAATTTGTTCAAAGAAGTGTTGACTGAAATCCGCCAAAAAGCGGACCAAGGCATCGAAATTGATGTTTGTACCATCGGTCAAAAGGCATCTTCATTCTTTACTCGTCTGCCAGTCAATCTGGTTGGTCAGGCGGTGCAGTTGGGTGATGCGCCACGAGCACATGAGCTTATTGGTACAGTCAAGGTGATGCTGGACAAATACGAGTCTGGCGAAATTGATGCGCTGTATCTGGTTTACAACCAGTTCATCAACACGATGACCCAGGAAGACAAGATTGTCCGCCTGCTGCCTGCGAAACCTGAAAAGCCAGACGAAAATCTGGCGCACCACTGGGATTACATTTACGAACCAGATGCCAAAGAAGTATTGGATGATCTGCTGGTTCGTTACATTGAGTCGCTGGTTTATCAAGGTGTCGTTGAAAACATCGCTTGTGAACAAGCATCGCGCATGATCGCGATGAAAAATGCGACCGACAATGCCGGCAATCTTATTGATGATTTGCAACTGGTCTATAACAAGGCCCGCCAAGCTGCGATTACGCAGGAAATCTCTGAGATTGTCGCGGGTGCTGCTGCGGTATAACTGGAATAACAGGGGCTGAGAGCAGCCCGAACCTATTTGAAAGAGGAAGCGAGATGAGCTCTGGAAAGATTGTACAAATTATCGGTGCGGTCGTTGACGTGGAATTTCCCCGCGACAGTCTGCCAAAAGTTTATGACGCGCTACTGGTTGATGAAGTTGGTCTGACACTTGAAGTTCAACAACAACTTGGTGACGGCGTGGTCCGTGCGATTGCCATGGGTACCACCGATGGTTTGAAACGTGGTCTCGCGGTCAACAACACCGGCAAAGCGATCAGCGTGCCAGTGGGTAAACAGACATTGGGCCGTATCATGGACGTTCTAGGTAACCCTATCGACGAAAAAGGCGATATTGGTGAAGAAGAACGTTGGGGCATCCACCGTAAAGCACCGACCTTTGATGAACTGGCAGCCAGTAACGAACTGCTGGAAACCGGTATTAAAGTTATCGACCTGGTTTGCCCGTTTGCGAAGGGGGGTAAAGTTGGTCTGTTCGGTGGTGCCGGTGTTGGTAAAACCGTTAACATGATGGAGCTGATCCGTAACATCGCGATCGAGCACAGTGGTTACTCTGTATTCGCCGGTGTTGGTGAGCGTACCCGTGAAGGTAACGACTTCTATCATGAAATGACAGATTCAAACGTTATCGACAAAGTATCTCTGGTCTACGGTCAGATGAATGAGCCACCAGGTAACCGTCTGCGTGTTGCGTTGACCGGTCTGACCATGGCGGAATTCTTCCGTGATGAAGGCCGTGACGTTCTGTTCTTCGTTGATAACATCTACCGTTACACACTGGCCGGTACCGAAGTATCTGCCCTGTTGGGTCGTATGCCTTCTGCGGTAGGTTATCAGCCAACTCTGGCTGAAGAAATGGGTGTACTGCAAGAACGTATTACCTCAACTAAAGTCGGTTCTATCACTTCTATCCAAGCGGTATACGTACCTGCGGATGACTTGACTGACCCATCTCCAGCCACCACCTTTGCTCACTTGGACGCGACCGTTGTACTGTCACGTTCTATTGCTGAGCTGGGTATCTATCCTGCGATTGACCCGCTGGATTCGACTTCACGTCAGCTGGATCCACTGGTTGTTGGTAACGATCACTATGAGGTTGCTCGCGGCGTTCAGGGTACCTTGCAACGTTATAAAGAATTGAAAGACATCATCGCGATTCTGGGTATGGACGAACTGTCTGAAGAAGATAAACAGACCGTATCCCGTGCTCGTAAGATCCAGCGTTTTCTGTCTCAGCCGTTCTTCGTTGCCGAAGTCTTTACCGGTGCACCTGGTAAGTATGTTTCTTTGAAAGATACGCTGGCCGGCTTCCGTGGCATTCTGGATGGCGAGTATGATGCGCTGCCTGAACAAGCGTTCTATATGGTTGGTACCATCGAAGAAGCCGTTGAGAAAGCCAAGAAATATTAATTTTCGGAGGTAACGGATGGCTATGACTATCCATGTTGACATCGTAAGTGCCGAACAAGCCATTTATTCTGGCTCTGTCGAAGCCGTGATTGCCTCTGCTCAAGAAGGTGAGATTGGTATTTATCCACGCCATACGCCGTTAATGACACGTTTAAAGCCGGGCGAAGTCCGACTCTTAAAAGACGGTAGTGAAGAGCATTTTTATGTTTCTGGTGGCATGTTGGAAGTGCAACCGCATACCGTAACAATTTTGGCGGATACCGCTTTACGCGCCAATGATGTTGATGAAGCAGCAGCATTGGAAGCCAAGGCGGCAGCAGAAAAAGCGCTGCACGATAAAACCGATAAAGTTGATTATGCCGAAGCCGCTGCACAGCTAGCAGAAGCGATGGCACAGTTACGAAGCATTGAACGGATGCGTAAAGGTAAAGGTCGTTAAGAAACCTTGCCATTGTAATCCGGGGCCGTCTGATGACGGCCTTTTTTTTGCCTGAAAATTCGTGGTGATGCTAGCCGTGTCCGCAAACAGCACATCAGGTATCATGGCGTTAATTATCTCCAACAAATCAGAGTGTTTATGTCCCTGTCTATCGTTATTCTTGCCGCTGGCAAAGGCACGCGCATGAAATCCAGCCAACCTAAAGTCATGCATCAATTAGGTGGCAAAGCCTTATTGCAACATGTCATTGATACAGCAAAGCAATTGAATCCCCAACCACTTGTCGTTGTCTGTGGCAATGGCGCTGAAACGGTTGTCCCCTATGTTGAAGCTCAAGGTATAACGACCGTGATGCAACAGGAACAAAAAGGGACGGGACATGCGGTTGATCAGGCCAAAGCGTTATTTGCTGAATCACAGCAAACCTTGGTGTTGTATGGGGATGTGCCACTGATAGAGCTCAATACGCTGGATGAACTGATTAACACCGGTGGCGATAATACCCTGAAAATTCTCACCGCTTTATTAGAAAACCCAACGGGTTATGGTCGGATTGTCCGTGATGATGCGGACAATATTGTGCAGATTGTCGAAGAAAAAGATGCCGATGAAGCAACGCGCCAGATTAATGAAGTCAATACCGGCATCCTATGTATTCCTTCGGCATGGTTGGCTGAAGCGTTAAGCCAGTTAGATAACAACAATGCCCAAGGCGAATATTATCTGACCGATTTGATTGCCAAAGCGGCTGCACAAGGCATGCACATCGAATCCGTGATCTGTGAAGACGAGATGGAAGTCGCCGGTGTCAATAATCGCGTCCAGCTCGCCGAACTGGAAAGTTATTATCAACAAAATCGTGCTACGGATTTGATGATGGCTGGGGTGACGTTTCGTGACCCGGCACGAGTTGATATCCGTGGCGAGATTACTGCCGGACAGGACATAACCGTTGATATCAACGTCATCTTTGAAGGTACGAATACAATCGCCGATAACGTCAGCATTGGTGCCAATAGCATCATTATCAACAGCATTATCCATGAAGGTGCGGAGATTCTGCCGAACAGCATTATTGAAAATGCTGAGGTCGGTGCAAACTGTTCAGTCGGTCCTTATGCCCGTCTGCGTCCGGGTTCTGTACTCGCTGCCAAAGCCAAGATCGGTAACTTCGTTGAAGTGAAAAATGCCAATATCGGTCTGGGTTCCAAGGTGAATCATCTGAGCTATATCGGTGATACCGATATGGGTGCGGATGTGAATATTGGTGCCGGTACCATTACTTGTAACTATGATGGGGCGAATAAGCACCGCACTGTGATTGGGGATCGGGTGTTTGTGGGGTCGGATACGCAGTTGGTTGCGCCTGTTACTGTTGAGGATGGGGCGACGATTGGGGCGGGTTCGACGATTCGTAAAACGGCGCCTTCTGATGCTTTGACTTTGACTGTTTCTAAGCAGAAGACGGTTGAGGGGTGGAAGAGGCCGGTTAAGAAGAAGTGATGGATTGAAAGATCAAATTAACGGCGGAGTTTATCATGGAGCAATAAGCTATTTAACGATAGCCCTTGTTTGTTATTTTGTCTTCTTTGATATAAATATGATGAGTCAATTTTTTGGACAATTTTTAATAGCTTTTACTTCTGCTCTTGCAGGTGCCTTTACTGGTACAAGAGCTGCCATGCTTTGGCAAGCAAAGCGTGAAGACACTGCCAGAAATGAAGAAAATATTAGAGTAATCTTCACGTCATTGATGTTGTGTCAGCAGTACCATGATATGTGTGAAAAGCTATTGAAGCATTTTGGAGATCATCCAAGTGCAGAGAGGTGGATAAAAATAAACCTCATAGGCTTGAAGATGACACAAGAGAGCACTCATGATATTGGTTCTTTATATTCTGCTTTAGGGGCTAAAAATGGCTATCTGATCGAAGCTATACTTCATGCTGAGTGGGTTGCCAGATCAGCATTTAATGTCTCTCAAGAGCGTGATACAGAGTATCAAGCTGTGCAACAATCATTGATAGAGCATGGTGTTGGGAGATATGTTTCTGAAGTGCAGATGACTCAGCACATTGGGGACGGCTGGGTTACAAAACTTAAATCACTAACCAGTGAGCTTTATACAGCAACTAATGAAGGAATCAGACAAAATAAGATTGCCATAGAAAAACTTCGAAAGGCAAAAAACCTCCTCTACCCAGAAGACTAGATTGATAGCTTGCTCGGAGTTTAAAGAGCTATGGGGTCATGACTAGCTTAATAATAAGCTAATCAAATCAGAAAAGATGCTATTGAGCTAAACAGTTCTACCTAAATATTTGGGGTCAGTATAAAAATACAAAACTCTGTTGTTGACCTACACTCACACGCTGCCGCGGGGCGTTCATTTATTTTGCATGCCCAAAATAAACGAACCAAACAAAAGGGCACCCGATATTGCCTTCTCCCAAAAATTAAGCTTGTTTGATGGCGTGGTCGACAACTCGCTAGCGCTCAAACACTCGACCACTTCTTCCATCAAACAAACTCAATTTTTGGCGGCAATAAAACGGGACAAAAAGCCCACTCTCCCCGTTTGTGCTGGCGAGGAATGACAGCATTCAGATCTGATGGTGGCTAGGCTTGATTCGTGCATCTATGCCAATCACCCTTTAGGCGTTTCTGGCCTCCAAACACTCGATCACTCCACTCATAAAACAAGGCGGATTTTGGCGACAATAGACGGGATTGATGGACTTTTTCGTAGCCTGTACTGACCTTTTCCGGAGGGATGAGTATTTTCAGCAAATTCCTGACTAACAGGCTGAGATTTGCACACGCCTTTGTGGCGTCACAGTCGTATGATTTTGATCAGGACAGCAACAATGCTGTTTTATAAATTTTTTTGCATAAGGACACAATGATGAAGCTGATTTTTATTGCCAGTATGTTGCTGGCATTGAATGGTACGGCATTGGCGCAAGATCAAATTGAACGGATGACAGCAGATAAGATGCAGTCATTTCGCGCTGATGAGGTGAATTGGCAGCCAGAGGCAATTTTACCGGCTGGTGCAGAGAGTGTTGTGCTGGTTGGCGACCCGACCAAAGCCGGGGTATTTATTGCCTGGTTGAAATTTCCGGCGGATTACCCGATCCCGGCCCATACTCATCCGTTTACCGAAGTAATTACCGTCCTGAAAGGCAAGCTAGGCAATGGTATGGGCGAAACGTTTGATAAAACAAACGGTGAGGTGTTGAACGTTGGTGACAGCTTTGTGTTGCCTGCCGGTCATTCGCATTATGTCTGGACAAGCGATGAAGAAACCATTGTTGAACTGATTGCCACCGGCCCGTGGGATATTACGTATATCGATCCCGAGGATGATCCTAGAAATAATCCATAGAACCATAAGAGTCAGAAATAATTGATCCTATAACGTCACCGGTTCAGCAACTTAATTGAGCGTTTTACAGGCATTGTTGCGAGTATATCTTCTTTTTTTAACTTCAGATGTTGTCGCGGGGCGGGGCGTTCATTTAATTTGGCTTATGCATCCATGCCACTCACCTTTAGGGCGTCTCCGACGTCCAAATTTGTAAGCGTAGCGAGGGTTGGCCAATCCCCGGATAAACTGAGTAACGCAAGCGGTCAGGGAAATGGGCACACATTTCCCTGACTCGCCATTAAGGCGAAATAAGCTTTTAATTAATCACTTAAATAAATATCAGGTATGAGCGTAGATTTGCCAGAGTTTATAACAAACTGGTGCCAATAAAGCCTACTGTCAAAGCGGTCACCACAAAAGACAGCAATGCTAAAACACCATCTCGAGCTATTAACGCCAAACCAAATGCCAGCAGAGCAATGCCGGCGGCATTGGCACTGAACGGAATCACTTCCATAAACGGTAACAATAAAGCAATCATGATGGCGGCGCTGGCAATCGCATATTTGGCTTTGCCGCTCACTAATATAAGTAGTCTTGGTTGAATCAATTTATCGATGAAGCGGGCCGGTTTTCTCAACCAATCTATGGCTTTACTGAGTTTGTCGCTGTCTATCGCACGTTCCTGTAACCAGTTGGGTAACCAGAAATGTTGTTGTCCAAGCAGCAATTGAATCGCCATCAATAAAACAAAAAACGCCATGATGGTTGGTACGCCAGGGATGTCACCGATAACGGGTGCCAATATGACCAGTCCAGCCAGCAACAATAATGGCCCAAATGAACGATGGCCAATCATCTCCATGATGGTGGCAATAGAGACTTTTCCATTACGGTTTTTCTCTGCTGCTTCAGCGAGACAATCAAGCAATTGTTCGAGATTGGTCACTGCCTCATGTTGCCCCATAAAAGTTACCTGCTATCGTTAAGCCGTTATTTTGTTATAAATCTGATGACCCTTGCGGGTGATGAATTTGAAGGGGTCTACTTTACCTGCTCGCCGTGACAGTTTAAATAAACGTTTAATCTAAAAACCATTAACATTCGGGAGTTTACGGAGGTTCCATCTGAGCCGGTATGATGGCTATTGTTCAGATCTCAGTTAAGACATAACGCCAAATAATTTAGTAAAGAGCTAGACAGGGCCATTAATAATCCGATATTCTATCGTTCATTAGATTAATGGATTGATAAGTGCAAAACCAATACGTTCTTTCTCAATACACTGAAGCCGCGGCGTTATTTCATGCGTTATCGGATGCTGGCCGTTTGCGGACACTGGCGATTTTGGCAGAGCAGTCTTCCTCAGTCAGTCATCTGGCAGAGGTGACAGGAGAACGGATCGGAACGGTCTCGGCGCGTTTAAAAGTGTTACTGCAAGCCAATTTGGTGACACGTCGTCGGGAAGGGCAGTCTGCAATTTATTCGATTGCCGATCAGCATGTTTTGGAACTGATTCACAACGCTTTAGAGCATGTGAACGAGTAGGGATAAACCTCATTAGGAGAATAGATTATGGCAACGTGTAACGAACATCATGGCTCACACACGCATCAACATGGTCCAGATTGTGGCCATACGGCAATTAAACACGGTGATCATGTCGATTATTTACATGATGGGCATTTGCATCACCCGCATCAGGATCATGTCGATGAACACCGGCTTGAAGTCACGGCTGAAAATCCGGATGGTTGTGACCATGGTCATGATTGCAGCGGTCATGCCGAGGGCCATGTTCATGGACCTGATTGCGGTCATGAGGCAGTGCCGCATGGTGATCACGTAGATTATCTCGTGGCTGGTCACTTGCATCACCCGCATGGCGATCATTGTGATGACCACGGTGCGGTTAAGGTGGTGTCAGGCTAATTTGTCAGGACAAAAGACACCGGGCGTTATCAAATACTTCGCGATAACGCCCGGTTTTTTGGTTTTTTATGTTGGGTTTGCTAAAAATCAGGCTTCGGCTAAGGTCATGGCCTGTAGGTAATTGGCAAGGCCGGTTTTCTCAATCAGACCAAGCTGTTGCTCCAACCAGTGCGTATGGTCAAGTTCGGTGTCTTGCAGCTGTTGCAGCAGCATTTGCCGGGTTTCGTAGTCCCCTTCCGCTTCACACAGGGCGATTCCTTGGCGCAGGTTGTTGACGACGGCGTATTCCAAATCCAGATCGTTTTGCAGCATTTCCGGTACCGTTTTACCTACACGTAACGGTTCACGATGTGTTAAATCCGGGGTGCCTTCCAGAAATAGCAGACGTTTGATCATTTGATCGGCGTGATCGGTTTCATCCTGCATTTCGTGTGCGATGCGGTTGTAAAGACGGGTCAGCCCCCAATCTTCGTACATGCGCGAATGAATAAAGTACTGATCCATGGCGGTCAGCTCACCCGCCAACAGTTTGTTGAGTAAATCAATCACTTTTTGGCTGCCTTTCATGGCGGCTCCTGTAATGTTAAGTCGATAAGAATATTGTGGCGGCTTGGCTGTAAGTTGTCGAGGTCGGTTAAATGACACCAAAAGCCAGCATGGCATCGGCCACGCGTCTGAAACCGGCAATATTAGCACCGACAACGTAGTTGCCGGGCACGCCAAATTCTTCGGCAGTTTGGCAGCACTGGCGGTGAATATTGTTCATGATCTCATATAGCCGTTCTTCACTGTATTCAAATCCGGAGTGGCGCGTGGCATTGTGTTGCATTTCAAGTGCAGAAGAAGCCACACCGCCTGCATTGGCTGCTTTACCGGGCCCATAGGCAATCTGATTATCCAGAAAGACGGCAACGGCTTCCGGCGTGCAGGGCATATTGGCGCCTTCGCAAACGGCAATACAGCCTTGCTGAATAAGCTTGTTGGCATCCTTTTCGTGGAGTTCATTTTGCGTTGCACAAGGAAAAGCAACGTCACAGGGAATATCCCAAATATTACCGTTTTTAATGTATTCCGCATGGGGGTGATGATCACGGTAAGCGGTTAGCCTGTCACGATCCTGCTCTTTAATCTGAATCAGGGTTTTGATATCCAGGCCGTTTTCATCAATGATGACACCATCAGAGTCCGAGCAGGCAATGACGCGGGCGCCAATCGAATGCAGTTTTTCGATGGCATACAGGGCGACATTACCTGAGCCGGAAACCACACAGGTTTTATTACATAACTCGGTCTCTTTCATGGCGAGCATGGCTTCGGCGAAGTAAACGACGCCATAACCGGTGGCTTTTTTGCGAATAACGGTGCCACCCCAGCCGGGGCTTTTGCCAGTTATTACGCCGGACTCATATCGGTTGGTAATGCGTTTGTACTGGCCAAACAGATAACCAATTTCACGGGTACCAACGCCAATATCGCCAGCAGGGACGTCGGTTGAATCCCCAATATGCCGGTACAGCTCGGTCATAAAGCTTTGGCAAAAGCGCATGACTTCCGCATCAGATTTACCCTTAGGATCAAAGTCCGCTCCCCCTTTACCGCTGCCAATCGGTAAGCCCGTCAACGCATTTTTAAAGGTTTGTTCAAACGCCAGAAATTTCATGGTGCCAATGGTAACGGCAGGGTGAAAGCGCAGGCCACCTTTGTACGGCCCAATCGCGCTATTAAAGTTAATACGAAAGCCGCGATTGATTTGTATTTGTCCGGCATCATCCTGCCACGGCACACGGAAAATGATTTGACGTTCAGGCTCGCACAGATGCTCGATAATATTGTGACGTTGGTATTCTGGGTGCCGCGCTAATACGGGGGTGAGTGTTTCCAGAACTTCATGTAATGCCTGATGAAATTCGGGTTCGCCGGGGTTACGCGCAACAATGCGGTCGTAAAGTGTAGTGATTGCAGAAGCGTCTTTGCTCATGGTGGGCCTTCTAATGGTCATAAAATATGATTTTCGATCGCCAATGACAGACATGGCGTGGAATACAAAGAACCGGCCGAAGCCGGTTCACAGGCAAGGCATTGTAAAGTTAGCGTAACAGCAAGCGCAGTGTGCGGTCACCCCGAACCAGCCGGATGATGAGATCAGACTGATTTTGCACCAAAGGTTTCAGTGCTTCGAGATTTTTGATTGGCCGTTGATTAACGGCGATAATAATATCGTTGGCGCGCAACCCCGCTTGCCAGGCAGGGCTATCCGGTTCGACCCGATAAATCAGTACGCCCTCAATCCGTCCATAGTATGGGGATGTTTGGTCAATATCTTCAAACGTCACGCCACCCAGCTTGGGATGGACATTTTGACTGGCGGTGCTTTGTACCTGCGTTTCCGTGATTTTGGTTTTCAAGGTTTTTGCTTTGCCATCACGGACAATATCGAGCACAACAGTTTGACCGACCATCAACAAGCCGATGGTGTTTCGCATGTTGGCGGCATTTTTCAGTGACACATTATTCACAGCCGTCACGACATCACCGACTTTGAGGCCGGCTTTTTCTGCGGCTGAATCAGGAAGCACACGGGTGACAACCGCGCCGGTCTGCGTGTCAGTATTAAATGCATCGGCCAAATCAGGCGTAATATCCTGCATTTGCACACCCAGATAGGCGCGTCTGACTTCACCATATTTCAACAAGTGGTCAGTCACTTGTTTGACGAGGTTACTGGGAATGGCGAAACCGATACCAATATTGCCCGCATTTTGCGGTGAGAAAATGGCGGTATTAATGCCAACCAATTCACCACGCAAGTTGACCAGTGCGCCGCCCGAGTTACCGGGGTTAATGGAGGCATCCGTTTGAATAAAGTTTTCATAGCCTTCCAGACCGAGTCCGCTACGGCCAAGGGCGCTGACAATACCGGAAGTAACGGTTTGTCCTAGACCAAACGGGTTGCCAATCGCGACGACAAAATCACCCACCGCTAACTTGTCTGAGTCTGCCAAGGACAGGGCTCGCAGATTTTCAGCAGGAATTTTTATCAGTGCCACATCCGTTGCTGGATCGGTACCAACAACTTCCGCCTGCATCGTGCGACCATCAAATAACGAAACCGTAATTTCATCAGCGCGTTGGATGACATGATTGTTGGTCAACACGAGACCGGCTTTGGCATCAAAAATCACGCCGGAGCCCAGACTTTGTGCCTGTCTGGTGCGGGGCCGATCTGGCAGGTTAAAAAAACGTCTAAAGAACGGATCGTTCATCAACGGGTTATCGCGAACGGCCACTTCAGCACGCGTGGCAATGTTGACAACAGCGGGTTTGCTGCTGTCGAGCATGGGTGCCAGCGTCGGCATTTTTTGGTCTGAACCCAACCACGGAAAAGGCAGGGCTGCAAAGGCTAATTGGCCGATGAGGCTGAGACCTGCCAGCCACAATATCGCAGATTTAACGTGTGTCATGATGTGCTCCGTCAGAATGCGTTATCCATCGCCTCACGGGGATTAAACTCAAAGGTATCTGCCATTTTTCGATACAACACTTTCTGCGTATCGGTTGCCGCCGGCGGGGTTTGAATTTGTAAAACCACAAACTGATCGCCCGCCGTTTTACCTGGTAAACCACGTCCTTTCAGGCGCATTTTCTGGCCACTGCGTGCGCCAGCAGGAATCGTCAGACTGATTTTTCCGGCCAGCGTTGGCACGGTGACTTTGGTACCGAGTGCTGCTTCCCATGGACTTAAAGGTAAATCCAGATAGAGATCTTTACCGTCGATTCGGAAAAATGCGTGGCTGGCAATCTGTACTTCTAAATATAAATCACCGGCTTTGCCGCCCATGCCAGCCTTACCTTGGCCGCTAAGACGAATTTTTTGACCCGGACTGACGCCGGCCGGAATTTTGACATTAACCGTTCCATTCTGGGTCGCCCCTGTGGGGCGACGGATGGTTTTGCTGGCGCCTTTAAATGCCTCTTCGAGACTAATGGTAATCTTGGCGTTAACGTCTTCACCCTGTGCAAAAAAACGGTCACCACGGCCCCGGCCGCCGCCCCCCATTCCGGAAAACATATTTTCAAAGAAGCTGCTGAAGTTACCCTGACCAAAGCCACCTGCACTCTCATCCCAGCCAGGTGGTGGATTGAAGGATTGACCATGGCGGTATTGGCCGCCAAATTGATCGTACTGGGCACGCTTTTCGGCATCCCGAAGCACCTCATAGGCTTCACCCACTTCTTTAAAACGATCCTCCGCATCAGCTTCTTTACTGACATCAGGATGATATTTACGCGCAAGGCGGCGGTACGCCTTCTTTATTTCGTCGGCGCTGGCCTGACGATCTACGCCAAGAATTTTGTAATAGTCTTTATATTCCATGCCCGTCGTACTTATTAATTTAAATCAGGTAAATGGGGAGTGAGCCAACGGTTTTCAAGCAATTTCAGGATTTTTCTGATGTCTCAGCGGGAGCATTGTGAAATCATATTTCCACTATTTCACGTTTTTGTCAGGAAGGTTGTCAATGATGACATCATTTAAAAAAATACCATTATATGTGGCATTGGCTTGTGCCGGTTTGCCACTCAGTGTCGCTGCAGAGGATGCCGATGAGACCGCCACACTCGATGAGTTGGTGGTTACGGGTACCCGCAGTGCTTCACCGTTGCTGGAGTTGTCTGGTAATACCGGTCGTGTTTCTGAAGCAGAAATCGATTTGGTCCGACCTGATCATGTCACCCAGATCATTAACCGTGTCAGTGGGGTCAATGTGCAACGCGGTAATGGTCAAGAGCATTTAACCTCAATTCGTTCGCCAGTGTTGTCGGGTGGCGCGGGTGCCGGTTCCTTCTTGTTTTTGGAGGATGGCATTCCTTTGCGGGCAGCGGGTTTTGCCAACGTAAATGGGTTGTTTGAAGCTAATTATGAATTGGCTGGCGGGCTGGAAGTGGTGCGTGGCCCAGGTAGTGCTTTTTATGGTTCAAACGCCGTACATGGCTTGGTGAATGTATTAACGCGGGCGCCATCTTTGGATTTGGAGCGCGAAATCGATATTTCTGTCGGGCCACACGATTTATACAAATTGAAAGGGACGATTAGTGATACGGTGGGGCGTCACGGCTACCGGCTTAGTGCCATTGGTACCACTGATGGTGGCTATGTTAGCGAGTCTGGTTATGATCAACAAAAAATCAGCTTTCGCCACGATTATTATGGAGAAAGAGATTCTTTCAAAACCATTTTTAGTCATACAAATCTGAATCAGGAAACAGCCGGTTATATCGTTGGTTTTAAAGCCTATGAGGATGAGTCCCTGTCTCGGACAAACCCTAACCCGGAAGCTTATCGTGATGCGAAATCGACACGGCTTTCGACAGAGTGGGAACGTCAACTGACCGATAGTTCAACGTTTCGATTGACACCCTATGTTCGTCATACCGAAATGGAATTTTTGATGCACTTCCTGCCGGGGCAGCCGGTTGAGAAAAACAAACATAGCAGCATTGGCTTGTTAAGTGCCTACACCAAAGATTTAGAGGGTGGCCACAAAGTTATTTTTGGTACCGACCTTGAATATACAGAGGGCAGTTTGTCTGAAGTTCAGTTTAACCCGCGTCCATTTCCAGGACCGTTTATTCCGGGCGTGCATTATGACTATGATGTCGATGCGACGGTCATCGCACCCTATGTGCACTCAGAGTGGCAGATACTTGATAAAACCCGTCTGACAGCGGGGCTGCGCTATGAATATACTCGTTATGACTACACCAACAATACCGGTTCTCGTACATTGGCTGGCAGCAGTCGTTACCTGCGCCCAGACAGTGATGTTGATACCTTCAGCAACTTGAGCCCAAAACTGGGGCTGGTTCAAGAGTTAAGTGAAGACACCAGTGCCTTCATTAACTACGCACGCGGTAACCGGGCGCCACAAACGACTGACTTATATCGGGCGCAAATTCGACCAACTGAAAATGGCGGTACCGCTGATTCAGAAGAAATCGATAGCATTGAAATAGGAGTACGCAAATTGGGTGAAGGGCTGCAATATGAAATCGCCGCTTATCACATGAAAAAGCGTGATTACTTCTTTACAGATAGCGCGGATACCAATGTCCCTGATGGTAAAACCGAGCATACCGGTTTGGAACTGGGCATGTTCTACCCGTTTAACGATCAGTTTGATATCGCGGCTAACGTAACTTTTGCCAAACATGAATACGACTTTGATAAAGCTGATGCCAACATTGAAGATGGCAGCTATCTGGTAACAGCGCCGAAACGGATGGCAAACATTCGGTTAGGCTGGAATCCCACCCAGCAGACTCGGGCAGAGCTGGAGTGGCTGCACATGAGCGAATACTATCTCAATGATGCCAACACTTTTAAATATGAAGGCCATGATGTGTTCAACCTGTATTTGTCACATGAGGTGAATAGCAGTCTGACCTTATATGGTCGTGTGCAAAATCTCTTTAATACAGAGTATGCAGAGCGGGCTGATTACAACGCTAACATTCCGGATTACCGCTATTTTGTTGGTGAAAAGCGTTACCTGCATGTTGGTGCCAGCTATCGCTTTTAATTGATAAGCAACACAATAAGACGGCCGCTTCTCAGCGGCCGTTTTTGTTTGTACAGCTATAATTACACTTACAATGGATATGATATATCATAATGTATTGTTTTACTTAATTTTAGGAATTTTCCAAACATGTTAAATAGCTTAAAAAAGCAGAATTTTTTGCTTTTCATTGTTATGGCATCTTTTAGTGGGGCTGTTTCAGCAGAAGAAGCGCCAGTAATTCAAGAAAGTGATTACACATTAGACATGCTAACGATAACCGGCACGCGTGAACGGGCTTATCGCTCAACCGTCGCACCCTCCACTAATAAAAGTGATACCTCAATTAAGGAAACGCCGTTTTCCATTCAAACGGTTACCCGAGAATTAATGGAAGATCGTGGCGTAATTACCCTGGGTGAAGCGTTGCGTTCAGTGCCAGGTGTGACGCCGCAAGTTGGCTGGGGCGGTAGCAATGATCGTTTTCGACTACGTGGCTTTCCGACAAATGCGAACTTGAAAAATGGTTTTCGACGCAGTGCATTTGTACCGGTTGATGAGTTAATCAATATTGAACAAATCGAAGTGCTTAAAGGACCAGCATCAGCATTATATGGCCGTTTCGAGCCGGGCGGTGTGGTAAATCTGGTGACCAAAAAGCCGTTAGATATTGCGCAAACAGAAATCGATTTTACCGCTGGCAGTGAAGATTTTTACCGTGCCACGTTTGATACTACCGGGCCGTTATCCGATAACGTCAGCTATCGGGTGACCGGGGCGTTCCAAGACAGTGGCAGCTTCCGTGACAATCTGGATACGGAATCGCAATTTATTTCGCCGGTGCTAGAATGGCGAATCTCCCCTAAAACCACCTTAAATGCCGAAATGGAACTCGGTCACCGGCAAGGCGGATTTGATCGCGGATTTGGTAGTGATCCGATTTTTCTGACGGTGCCGATTGAAAACAGCTATGCCGAACCTGACGCGAATATTGAAACCAAAAGCGTGCTCGGTTCCGTAGTGGTCGATCATGAATTTGATAATGGCTGGAAACTGCATACCGGCATTCAAGGTTCATGGGCTAGATCCGATGGGCTTTGGTATGCCTATGGATTTGGTGCGCCAGTCGATTACACCGATCCGAGTAATCCAATGGTCAATCGTAGTAAACGACGTAATGTCGATAAACAGGTCGATGCTACCGTGATGGCCGAACTGAGCAATACGTTTAACACCGGTCAGGTCGAGCATCGGGTGCTGATTGGTTCAGATTACAATCACGATTACTGGGATTTTGATGGGTACGCGGATGTCAGTCCGTTTGGTTTCCCAGTGAATATTCCAATTAGCTTATATAACCCACAATATGGTGCCGTATCAGGGCCGTTGACGCATTTTGATTCATCCAAATATTCCAGTCACACGATCGGCGTTTACCTGCAGAATGAAATTAAATTTTCTGAGCAATGGCGTTTGTTATTAGGCTTGCGCTATGACCGCAGCAAGAACAAAGGCTACGCTGAATATTTACCGATTGATGACGCTTTACGCCGTTACGATGATGCGTTTTCACCGCGTGTAGGGGTAACTTGGACGCCTGTAGAAGAAATCTCAGTTTATGCCAGTTGGGCAGAGTCATTCTTAACCGAACCGTTTAGTGGCATGTTACGCAGTGGCACCTTGCCTGCACCATCAAAGGGTGAGCAACTGGAAACCGGCGTGAAATTGAGCTTATTGGATGGCCGTTTAGAACCAACCGTATCGTGGTTTGATATTCGTCGTGAGAATGGGGTTGTTTCGGATCCGCTTGATTGGAATTATTCGATTCAGGTGGGTGAAAAGCGGAGTCGCGGCTGGGAAATTGACATACCTTACGCCATCACCCCGCAATGGCGTTTACTGGCGAACTATACCCAGTTAAAAGCCTATGTCAGTGAAGACAGTGATAGCGGTCTAGAAGGCAACTTGCTGGAAAATGCGCCGCGCCGCAGCGCCAGTATCTGGTCAACCTATGACTTTC
This sequence comes from Methylophaga frappieri, assembly GCF_000260965.1. Classification (NCBI taxonomy): domain Bacteria; kingdom Pseudomonadati; phylum Pseudomonadota; class Gammaproteobacteria; order Thiotrichales; family Piscirickettsiaceae; genus Methylophaga; species Methylophaga frappieri. The sequence goes on along the minus strand of NC_017856.1, from coordinate 1,918,678 downwards.
TGGGGCAACTGGATGGCTTGAGTGTCGGATTGGGCGCGAACTATGTGGGCGCGCGTCAGGCCAACTCTGCCAATGACTTTAAGCTACCTTCCTATACCCGTTGGGATGCCAATGTGGCTTATCGGTTCGGTGTGGCAGATAAATATAAAGTGCAGTTAACCCTGCATAACCTGACGGATCGTCGTTACTACGATTCAGGTGGTTCATTCGTGCCGACTTTCCCGGGCGCACCAAGAACCCTATTTGCGACATTTGGCATGCGTTTCTAATGAGTTTAACCACGCATCAACTGGAAGTAGGCTATCAACGGACTCGACTTATCGGGCCCGTTGATTTAGCCGTTCAACCCGGTGAATTTGTCTGCTTAATTGGAGCAAACGGCTCAGGAAAGTCGACATTAATTCGAACGTTGGCAGGCATGCAAGTCAGTGTCAGCGGCAGTGTGAATTTGGGTGATGTGGCCATCAGTCAACTCAGTAGTCAGGAACGCGCAAAACGATTAGCCGTAGTGTTAACAGAACGGGTGACGCCGCCATTATTACGCGGTGAAGAGCTGGTAAGTTTCGGTCGTTATCCCTACATCGGCTGGTCGGGCAAACTGGGTGAGGCCGATCATCAAATTATTGCTGACGCCATGGACAAAGCGGATGCAAGCTATCTGGCCCAGCGTTTAGTGTCGGAACTCTCTGACGGAGAACGTCAAAAACTGATGATTGCCAGAGCACTGGCGCAACAACCTGACGTGTTAATTCTGGATGAAGCGACGGCGTTTCTCGATTTACCAAGACGAATCGAAATCATACAGCTGTTACAGGATTTGGCGCATCAACACCAGTTAGCAGTGTTGCTGTCCACCCATGATCTGGACTTGGCACTGCGTTATGCCGATACGTTTTGGCTGATTGATGGCCAGCGACAATTACATATTGGCGGGCCGGAAGATTTAGCCATGAGCGGGACGTTGTCTCTGACCTTCGAAAGTGATGGCTTACAGTTTGATTTGGAAAATGCGGAACTTCGTGTCGGCAGTGAAGGCCACTTTCCCGTCAAACTCACGGGCAGCGGCATTCATTTTGTCTGGGCTAAAAAAGCCTTGTTACGGGCTGGTTGTCGACTAAGTGACAGCGCGCAAGTACGAATCCATAGCGATGCCGGTCAATATCAGCTATCTATTGCTGATGCCCAGCATCAAGCGTTCGACAGCATGGCACAAATGGTCAAAGTCATTAAACGCTTACAAACAGAACCATTGGCCACGCAAGAGACACCAGCCTAATGCGTGCGTTAGTAGGCTTACTTTGGCTGGTTACGTTAACAGCATGTTCACAAATTGATCCGCCAGAACGCGAGTCCTGGCCTGAGCAGACGATCGGGCCTCAATCTCCCACTGCCAATCTCGATAATGCCTGTGTGGCGGATTTTGATCCCAATGTAGATTATTTTCCGAATAAAACGGAATTTGCTTACTCCACCCAACTTTCTGTGGAATACCATCAACATTACAAACGGGTCAGGTTCAAACCCAATGCCAATACCGGTGAGCAAATAGAATTTTTGCTGGTGCAATGTGGCACGCCGCTACCAAAACAAGCCAAGCATGTACCGGTGATTCAAGTGCCGATTCAGCGTTTGATTGCTGGCAACGCCTCGGTATTAGGCGCTTTAGCTGAATTAGACATCGTTGATCGACTTTACGGCACGCATAACACCCGTGGCGTCACGGTGCCTGCGGTGCAACAACGCATTAAACAAGGTTTGGTGCATGACATGTGGGGTTATGGGCATGCCTCGATTGAGCAAGCGATGTCGGTTGAAGCCGATGTCTATTTGAGTTTTTATTCCGCTTATCCGGCCGGCAATATGCATCCTCGATTGTGGGAGCTGGGCGTTACCGCTGTACCGCAAGCCGATCATCATGAAACTCATCCACTCGGTAGAGCAGAATGGATAAAGCTGCTGGCGTTGATGACCAATCGCGAAAACAACGCTGAAGCCATTTTTAATCAACGCGTTGAACGTTATCATGCCTTGCAGGCGTTAGTCGCTGATGTCAGCAACCGACCTAAGGTGATGGCCGGCTATTTATCAAGCCGTGCCAGTTTTGAGACGTTTGCCCAGCAAAATCAAAAAGCCCAATTAATTCGTGATGCAGGGGGCGAGTTTATTTTTGCGCATCAAGGAGCAGGGAGCCTCATTTTTCTGCCATTTGAATCCGTGTATGCCGGTGCCCATCAAGCCGATGTGTGGTTAGGCACGATGACCGGACAAAAAGATAAAAACGCGTTAATTAGCGCGAATCCCTTACATGGCTGGTTTCAGTCAGTGGAAAACGATCAGGTTTATGCGTGGGATCGGGATTACACCGGTGCCTGGGCGTCACCTTTTCAAGACCAAAGCATGACACATCCAGAGCGTCAGTTAGCCGAAGTGATTGCGGTATTACATCCCGAGCGTTTAACGCTGGCTGAACCAGAATGGCAATTCCTACGACAGTTACCCTAGATATGACGATAAAGACGATTTCAACAAGCTCCGTTTTTTCGCCGGCGTTGAGCCGAAAAGCTTTACTGGCTGCGATCAGTTTGTTAACGCTGGCCTTATTTTTTGCTGAACTCACCGTAGGCAGTGTGGCGATTCCGCTTGCTGCCGTCTGGGAAGCGGTATTAACGGGAACCACTGAGGTTAATGCGGCCTGGGCCAATATTATTCTCGAATTTCGATTACCAAGAGCATTAAATGCCTTATTTTCAGGTGCGGCGTTGGGGGTGGCTGGCTTGATGCTACAAACCTTGTTTCGTAATCCACTGGCCGATCCGTATGTGTTAGGCATTGTTCATGGCGCGCGATTGGCTTGTGCTTTGTTAGTGACGTTGACCGGTGTGGTCGGCAACGCGTTTTTATTACGTTACGGTTTGATTGGTGATATTGGCTTAGCCGTCGCGTCGATTTTGGGTTCTTGTGCCATTCTGGGGTTATTGGCATTACTGTCGCGTCGCGTCGGGGTGGTAACACTGCTGATTATGGGCTTGATGATTGGTTATTTTTCGGTCGGATTAATCAGCATGCTGATGCACTTTATTGATGAAAATCAGGCCCAGGCTTTCAAAATTTGGAATGATGCCAGTTTCGCTGGGGCGACCGATCAACAATTACAGATCCTGATTCCCTGTGTGATCGTTGGGCTGATCGCCAGTATCGCGCTGATTAAACCGTTAAACAGTTTATTGTTGGGGGAAAATTATGCGGCATCAATGGGCGTGGCGGTGGGGCGTGTCAAAGCCATAACCTTGATGGTGATTGGTTTGTTATGTGGTGTGGTGACGGCTTTTTGTGGTCCGGTCGCTTTTCTGGGCCTGGTGGCGGCGCAACTGGCGCGGGCATTTATGCGTAGTGCCGATCATCGGATTTTATTACCCGCAGCCGGACTGATTGGCGCCACGTTGGGATTAGCGGCTGATTGGGTGGTGCACATGCCCTGGAGTCGACATGTATTCCATTTAAATGCGGTTATCGGTTTAGTGGGTGCGCCTATCGCGTTATATATGCTGTATCGAACGAAAGCGTTACATCATTCCAGTTAGTAGCGGTTCTATCTAATCTCATCACTCCAGCATAGGCTGGAATCTAACGGGTATAAAAAGCGAAAGATGCCAGAACCAATCTGGCATCTTTGCTGATCATTGAATCAATGCAAACTTAGCCACGTGCCGCTTTAGTGGCTTCCAGTCGGCGTAAAAACTCCCGCATAATATCGTCGTACAATGCCATGCCGAGATAATCGTCTTCGACACCGGCGTCGATGCTCGGATTATCATTGACCTCGATGATAACAATGCGGTTGCCGCTCTGCTTAATATCAATACCATAAAGTCCGTCGCCAACTAATTTGGCCGCCTTGGTGGCGATTTTAAGGACTTTTTCCGGTACTTCTGACACCGGTATGGCCGTGGATTTGCCTGAGGCGGTGCCTTTTTTACTATTATGATTATAGATCTGCCAGTGACCTTTACTCATAAAGTACTGACAGGCGTAGATGGGCTGGTTATTAAACACGCCAATACGCCAGTCATAGTCAGTAAACATAAATTCCTGCAACAGGATAATGGCCGATTGCTGGAAAAAGGCAGCGGCATTGGTTTGCAATTCATCGGCATTGTTGACCTTGATGACCCCTTTGGAAAACGCGCCATCCGGAATTTTCATAACTAACGGAAACGAAGCTGTCTCACACAGTTTTTGTAGCCCGGTCGTATCATTGCGGTAAAGCAGATGCGACTCAGGCATGGGCAACTGATGTTTTTCCAGCAATTCTTTAAGGTAAATCTTGTTGGTGCAGCGAATAATGGAGGTTGGGTCATCGACAACCACCAAGCCTTCACTCTCGGCCCGACGGGCGAATTTATAGGTATGGTTGTCGATAGCCGTCGTTTCACGAATGAACAAGGCATCATATTCAGCCAAACGAATGTAATCTCGCGGCGTAATCAGCTCGACATCAATGCCAATACGTTTACCACTGCTGATAAACCGCTTTAGTGCAGTAGCGTCGCTTGGCGGCATCGTCTCATGCGGGTTATGCAAAATGGCCATGTCATAGCGGTATTGCCGGCGGCGTGAGGGCTTTCGCCACAGTTTATGACTGAATGCATCCAGCGCATTGGCGAATAAATCTTGATCGTGTTCATTAAGCTGGGTCAACGCGCCAGCCCGAATCTGACTGATTAACCAATGGCCTTTATGGGTAAACGCGATTTCCAGAATTGGGCAGGGATATTGCTCGTAAATTTGTCTCGCCAGCTTTTGCAGTGCCTTGAATTCACATTGACCAAAAAAGACGGTGAGTTTGAACTGTGTTTCTGACTGCTTGCCACAGGCCGCAATCACTTTATCCAGCTGGTTGCTGAGCTCACCCAGATCAAAGGCGTAGAGACTTTTACGCGATAAATCATTGATAGTACGCAGACTTGGCATCACACGATGATCACGGGCTTCAGCGACCATTGAGCAGTAATAGCCTGGACTGAGGTAATCGAGGCTGCCGCACAAATTGATGATTTGCGCGCGACCACCAGAAATCACACTCGGGTTTTGCAAGTAATCATCAACGGCGACGACTTGAGCGCTTGGAAAGTAAGGTGCCCAGTCACCAAGATTTTCTACAATTATCAAATGGTTACTCATAAAGTCAGCAGCACGCTCCAGAAAGTGATTAATGCCAATTTGTGCATGATAAAACCAATCGTCCGTTACGCAACAAAAAAATTTTGCAAAGCAGCAGATTGTCTGGTCAAAATCCGACAAAACGCCTATTCTTCGCCAACTTTTTCAGGAGCGTTGATGTCATGTATGCAGATGCTGTTTTGAGCGTGTTTTCCCAACGTTATGCTGAGGCACGTAATACGTTTTTTCGGCTGTCGAGACCAGTTCAGTTGTGGAACGGTTTAACAGTATTGCGCATCCTTTGCGTGGTCCAAAAAATGAAAAACTGTATTGCGATATTGCTTGGGCGGGTAACCCCAAAGCTAAGCATGTACTCGTTTTGGTTTCTGGTCTGCATGGCGTGGAAGGCGGGGTGGGCTCAGCGATTCAGTCTGACTTTATGGGTCGTCACCGACGCTTGCCTGCAGAGGTGTGTGTGATATTGGTCCACGCGATTAATCCCTGGGGATTTGCTTGGGCATCCCGAAGTGACAATGATGGCATCGATATTAATCGAAATTTTGTCGATTTCGCGGCGCCGCTGCCGGATTCAGTTGAAGCGCTTCAGGTTTGGGCAAAACTGAGTCAGCAGGATACCGCAGATATTGGTGGTCAGAGAGCGCTTTTCGACACTTTAAGCCAAGGTCAATATCAGCAGCGTGATGCACTATACTTCGGAGGCGATAAGCCGAGTTGGTCACGAGAAGTCATCGAGCAGCTGGCATTGCAAATTAAGCCAGAAAAACGCGACAGCGTCGTTGTCATCGATATTCATAGTGGCCTCGGCCCCTATGGATATGGTGAATTAATTTGTGATCATCCCCCCGGTAGTAAAGCCACACAAACGGCTCGAAATTTGTTTGGCGCAACGGTGACCGAGCCAGCACTTGGCACATCCAGTTCTGGAATGAAATATGGATTGCATGATTATTTTTGGCATGGTCAGGGAGAGCAGGTCTGTTTCCTGACGCTGGAATACGGCACTTTTGGTAATAGTGAGATGTTACAGGTGTTGTATGCTGACCATCAGTTACAACAAAAAGGGAAGGTGGATTGGTCTGATCAAGCAACCCTGGATATTAAACATGCCTTGCAGGATTATTTTTGCCCGAATGAGACGCAATGGCAGGAATTGGTTTTATTTCGTGGCCGTCAGGTCATTGAAATGGCGCTTGAGGGATTAACGGGCCAGTAGCATGTGCGTAACTGAAAAATCGCTACATATCCGGACCGCAACCTTAGAGGATGTGCCTGCGCTGGTGAATCTGGAGCGGGTGTGTTTTACCTCAGATCGGCTGTCGCCACGCAGTTTTCGCTGGATGATAAATAAAGCCAACGCATTATTATTGCTGGCGGAAAGAAACGATCAGTTAGCTGGTTATGCGTTGATTTTATATGTCAGAGGCACCTCTTTAGGACGTATTTATTCTCTCGCCGTATCGCCTGATTTTCGACAACAAGGGGTTGCTAACCAGCTGATGGTGGCAATAGAAAAAGCGGCGTTGGCAGCAGGCAGAAGTTTTATCCGTCTTGAAGTCAGACCGGACAATGCGGGTGCAATCCGCTTGTATCAAAAATTAGGTTATAAGCACTTTGATGTGGTCAGTGATTTTTATGAAGACCACACTGATGCCATGCGAATGATGAAAGTCTTGCAACCAGAGCCTGATGCCTTGCAAAACCAGGTGGTGCATTACTCTCAAAGTACCGACTTCACCTGTGGCCCTGCCAGTTTGATGATGGCAATGAAAACTTTAGCTGCTGATTGGCCGACCTTGGATCAAACGCTTGAACTGCAAATTTGGCGAGAGGCGACCACCATCTTTATGACATCAGGCCATGGTGGCTGTAGTGCTCAAGGCTTGGCATTGGCCGCGAACCGCAGAGGGTTTGCGACCACACTCATTACCAATAGTGATGACGTGCCGTTTATCAATGGAGTGCGCAGTGATGAGAAAAAACAGGTTATGGCGTGTGTCCATAAAGACTTTATGCAGCAAATTGCGGCATCCAGCATCACCCTCACTTACCAAGGTCTGGATGTCAACGAGCTACGTAATTACCTGAACGACGGTGCGTTAGTGGTGGCCTTGATAAGCTCTTATCGTTTAAATCAAAGCAAATCCCCCCACTGGGTGTTACTGGCCTCCATATCGGACACGTTTGTGTACTTTCATGACCCTGATATTGATTGGGATGATGATAAAACCCTGACGGATAGCTTATATGTGCCTGTGACACACAAAGAATTTAACCGTTTATTGGGTTACGGTCGGCCGCGCTACCAGGCAGCCGTCATATTGAAAGCGCCAAACGCTTGACCTAGTTTTGTTGTAATAGCACGGCCCAGCCTTTGTCCTGCATACAGGCCAGCAAGCCTCGGGTGACGATGCTCAGGTTGGCCTCAGGGGCATGCCCCTCTCCCAATGACGCATTGCAGTCGGCGCTATCGGCAAGCAGTTTTTCTGGACCAGCGCCAACACGCCACCATGAATTAACCGTCAATTTCTCCAACGGATCAACCGGTTTTCCAGCTTCGGGAGCAAGTGCCTTATCAGCAACAGCAATCGTTTTACTTTCACCTCGACTCAAAGGAATCAAGGGCTTATCTGGGCCGACCACTAACCAGCCTTTGTCTTGCAGGCATTTATCTTGTTCAGTCGCTGAGTCAGCGACTTTTTCACAACGCTGCTTTTCTTGCTGAAAGTCGGTTGCCGATGCACCGCGCTTATAGCTGAATTCGCCCCCGCAACCTGACGTCATGGCCATCGCGCCAAGTAAAAATATCCCAATAAGTGATTGTTTTGTATTGATTTCCATGAGTTTGCCTCTGCCAGATATATAGAGTCGGTTAGCAATAGCCTAACGGAAACTGACCAAAACACGACTACGCAATTTGACGTATTTCAGCACGGCACACACCTGACTAGTATGAATCCCGAACCTCATGGTTGATGCGCACCGGAGCGAATTCAACAGCAACTGTTATCAGTAAGTTTTCGGGAGAAAAAGAATGAAAAAAATGAACAAAGTCGCCTATCTGGTCGCGCTGGCTTCGACAACCACGCTTGCTCCGATGGCAACATCACAGGCCGCGGGCACGATTACCTTTGGTGAAGATCAATACATCAGCGTTGGCTTTGGTCTGCGTGGCAGCTATAGCAATATTGAAGACGCGGCAAGTGATGGTGGCAACACCAACGATTTTGAACTGGATAGTGCGCGTTTGTATGTTTCGGGCTCGTTAAATAAATACATCAAAGGGATGTTCAATTCGGAAAAATCCGGTGGCAATGACTCTTTTCAAATTATTGATGCGGCCGGGATATTTCAGTTCACACCAGACATGGCGCTATGGGCGGGTCGATTCTTGTCACCAAGCAGTCGCGCCAACATGGCCGGACCTTACTACACCTCCGGTGACGGCTACTGGGCAAATATTACCGCACGCTATGGCTGGAATGGCGGCACTATCGGTCGCGATGATGGTGTCGCGCTGGTAGCAACGGCATTCGATCAGCGGCTGGCTTACTCATTTGGACTGTTCGAAGCGGACAAAATTTTTGAATTCAGTGGACTCGGTAATGAAGCTGGCCGGGGCGGTAATGCGACCAATCCAAACCAGGATGATGACCTGATGTATGCCGGCCGTCTGCAATATAGCTTTTGGGATAAAGAGCCGGGTTATTACGGCACCGGTAATTATCTTGGCACCAAAGACATATTCACTATTGGTGTGGCAGGTCGTCATAAAGGGGATGGTGCGGCTTCTACAACGGCCGTTGGTGATTATTCCCAGTGGACGGTGGATTTACTGGTAGAGAAAAAACTAGCCGCAGGTGCGGTATCTCTTGAGGCCGCCTACTTCGATTACGACACCGATGATGTGTTTTTGTCTGAGCAGGGCGAAGCTTACTACGTCAGTACGGGCTATATCTTCAACCAAAAAGTGGGTTGGGGCCAGTTCATGCCATTTGTTCGCTACCAGAGCTTTGACTCTGATGCGGGCGAAACAGAGCGTACAGATTTTGGGGTGAACTACTTCATTGATGGTTACAACGCCTCCGTCACTGCGGTTTATCGCGACCTGGAAAGAGAAGGATTGGCAGATCAGGATCAATTCGTCGTTTCAATGCAACTGCAGTTCTAGCTGCCGCTTGAAGATAAGTTGATTTCCCTAGCAGGAGGTAAAGATGAAAACGTTGGTAAAGCTTGATTTAGATAAAAAACCCTGGGAACAAGATGGCCAGATTCATAACCGCTGGCATCCTGACTTACCCATGATTGCCATGGTCAAACCAGGCGATGAATTCAGAGTGGAGTGTATGGACTGGACCGGTGGGCAGATCGGTAATAATGACAGTGCCAATGACATCCGCGATGTTGATTTACAGCAAGTCCATTATTTAAGTGGCCCGATTGGCGTAGAAGGGGCCGAGCCGGGTGACTTAATGGTGGTTGATATTCTGGATGTTGGCACATTTGAAGATTCTCAGTGGGGCTTTAATGCCTTGTTTTCCAGAGAAAATGGCGGTGGTTTTTTAACCGATCATTTTCCAGAAGCCAGAAAGTCAATCTGGGATTTCAGCGGTATCTATGCCAGCTCAAGACATGTGCCAAATGTGAAATTTGCCGGGATTATGCACCCTGGTCTGATTGGCTGCTTGCCATCACGGGAGATGTTGGATGAGTGGAACAAACGCGAAGCGGATTTGATCGCAACTGATCCTGAACGCGTCCCCGCCTTGGCCTTACCGCCAAATGCGCAATCTGCCGTCATGGGTCGACTGAAAGGGGATGAAGCCTCAAAAGCCGCTCAGGAAGGCGCGCGGACGGTCCCACCCAGAGAGCATGGTGGTAACTGTGATATCAAAGATCTGACCAAAGGCTCAAAAATCTATTTTCCGGTTTATGTCAAAGATGGCGGTTTATCGATGGGGGATCTGCATTTCTCCCAAGGTGATGGCGAAATCACTTTTTGTGGTGCCATTGAAATGGCCGGTTATCTGGATATCAAAGTCAGCTTGATCAAAGGCGGGGTGAAGAAGTACGGCATTAAAAATCCGTTATTCAAAAACAGCCCGCTGACACCAACCTATAACGACTTTTTGATGTTTGAAGGGATTTCAGTCGATGAGCAAGGCAAACAGCACTACCTGGATGTGCATGTGGCTTACCGGCAAGCTTGCCTGAATGCCATCGAGTACCTGAAGAAATTTGGTTACACCGGTGAGCAAGCCCTATCGATTCTTGGGACCGCACCCGTGCAGGGACACATTAGCGGGGTAGTCGATATTCCTAATGCCTGCGCTACGTTGTGGATTCCGACAGATATTTTTGATTTTGACATTAATCCGTCAGTGGATGGGCCGCTGCAACTGGTCACGCCAGGCAGTGATTTAAGTAAAGCGTCTTAGCTAAACGGGGAGGGGTGACATGCCTATTTATGATTATCGTTGTGCTACCTGTGGGGAGTTTTCGGCGCTACGCAAGTTGGCACAAGCCAATGAAGACATGATTTGTCCGGAATGTCATGGCAAAGCCAGCCGGATTATTACGGCGCCTTATCTGGCTTTGATGGATAGACCAACACGGGTCGCCAAAGAGCGAAATGAAAAATCAGCGCATGAACCGAAAACCCTGCGACGTTCCAGTTGTGGCTGTTCGGGTACCCACACCTGTTCTGCCAATTCAGCCAAATCTGCTGGTGCAAAAAATGGATTGCAGATGCAAACCAAGAAGACCGCCAGGCCCTGGATGCTTGGACACTAATTTTTAACAAACCAACCTGTAGGGAACAACGTAGTTCACCTTCAATTTCTGATAGGAGATACACGATGAGTTACTTTAGCCGACGAAAATTTTTAGGCAAAACTGGTGCCCTGTTCAGTGCAATGGTGGCTGCCGGATTGATTACCAGTAGCGCGATGGCAGCAGATTACCCTACTGCCGAAGTGAATACCACGGGATTGGCCGTCACTGACGATACCGTCAAAGTCGGTATTTTGCATTCTTTAACTGGCACGATGGCAATCAGTGAAACCGGTGCACAGGAAGCAGAAAAACTGGCGATTAAACAAATCAACGAAAGTGGTGGCATTCTTGGCCGGCAAATTGAAATCATTCAAGAGGATGGCGCGAGTGACTGGCCAACTTTTGCTGAAAAATCGAGAAAGCTGTTAGTGAATGATGATGTTGCTGCTGTGTTCGGATGCTGGACATCGGCATCACGAAAAGCGGCGCTGCCAGTGTTTGAAAAGGAAAATGGTCTGCTCTATTACCCGACTTTTTATGAAGGTCTTGAGCAATCCAAAAATGTTATCTACACCGGCCAGGAAGCGACACAACAAATTCTGGCAGGTTTGGACTGGGTGGCTGAAGAAAAGGATGCCAAAACGTTTTATTTAATTGGCTCTGATTATATCTGGCCACGAACCTCAATGAAGATTGCCCGTACTCATATTGAAAAAGTGTTGGGCGGCAAAGTAGTGGGTGAAGAGTACAAACCATTGGGTGACACCCAGTTTGGTTCGGTAATCAATAAGATTCGTCTGAAAAAACCCGATGTTATTTTTGCGGCAGTAGTCGGTGGCAGTAATGTTGCCTGGTTTAAACAGCTGAATGCCGCTGGTATTACGTCAGACAAACAAACCTTGCTGACGTTATCGGTAACCGAAGACGAAGTATTGGGTATCGGTGGTGAAAACCTGGAAGGCTTTTACTCAGTTATGAAGTATTTCCAGAGTCTGGATAACCCAAACAATGCTGAATTCGTTGCTGCCTTCAAGGAAATGCATGGCGATGACAGTGTCATTGGTGACGTGACTCAAGCGGCTTATCTTGGTCCATGGTTGTGGAAAGCCGCTGTCGAAAAGGCCGGTAGCTTTGATGTCGATAAGGTAGTGGCCGTCTCTGAAGCCGGTGACATCGAACTCGATACGGCGCCAGAAGGCTACGTCAAGTTACATCCTAACCACCATTTGTGGAGTAAAACCCGCATTGGTAAATGGAACAAAGACGGTCAGGCAACCGTGGTCTATGAGTCTGACCTGATTGAACCAAATCCTTTCCCTGAAGGCTACCAATAAGCCTTAACGACTGACTTGGAACAGAGCAGGCTGGCCTCTCGCCAGCCTGCTACCTGAGCCAGATTCACAATCACTAATAACCATTCGGTTCAATGGAAAATGTTTCGGAGTATCCATTATGGGTGAGTATTCAATACAAGAATTGACGTCAATTTTTGCGATGCAGGGCTTTGCCGGGATTAGTCTGTTCAGCGTGTTACTTCTGATGGCACTTGGCTTGGCAATCATCTTTGGGCAAATGGGCGTCATTAATATGGCCCATGGTGAATTTATGGCAATGGGGGCATATACAACCTATTTGCTTTCGGTGATGACCCAAAGCTATTTTCCTGATCTGATGGGATATTACTTTTTCATCGCGATTATCGCGTCCTTTTTTGTCGCCGGACTATTTGGTTATCTCACCGAATTTGTCTTGATAAGGCATCTTTATAAACGGCCACTGGATACCTTGCTTGCGACCTGGGGCTTGAGCCTCATCATGCAACAGTCTTTCCGGTCGATTTTTGGTGCGCGTGAAGTTAGCCCCACATTACCCGACTGGCTAATGGGATCGTGGATGCCAACAGATTCTATTTTCATCCCAATTAATGGCATGTTTGTTCTTGGCCTGACAACTATCGTCACCATTGGGGTGTTTCTCTTGATGTATCGCTCAACCTGGGGGTTGAACGTGCGTGCGACAACGCAAAACCGTGTCATGAGTGGCGCCGTGGGTATCAATACCAAACAGGTTGACAGGCTGACCTTTGCCCTTGGCTGCGGTATTGCGGGGGTTGCTGGCGCCGCATTTACCACTATTGCATCGACTGGCCCGACATCCGGTTCTTTGTACATCGTTGATACCTTTATGGTGGTTGTTTTTGGTGGCGCAGCCAGCTTGTTTGGCACCATTGCCTCAGCCTTTACTATCGCCCAGGCACAATCAATTCTGGAATTCTTCATCAGTGGTTCCATGGCCAAAGTCTTTACCTTGCTGGCCCTCGTCATCATTTTGATGATGCGCCCTGAAGGCTTGTTCTCAATCAAAGTTCGTAAATAATCAGCAGGAGATAAAAGATGAATTTTGTCTATGAACGACTGTTAGGTGGTAAGCGTGGTGCCCTGGCAATAGGTATTCTCGCTGTACTGATTCTGGTGATTTTGCCACTGGCGCTGGATCTGTTTCGGTTAAATCTGGTTGGTAAGTATCTGACCTATGCTTTTGCCGCAATCAGCTTGGTCTTGCTCTGGGGGTATGGTGGTATTTTGAGCTTGGGTCAAGGTATTTTCTTTGGTCTTGGTGGTTATGCCATGGCCATGTTTTTAAAACTGGAAGCATCAGACCCGGAAAGCACCAAGATCCAGACAACGCCAGGTATTCCGGACTTTATGGATTGGAATCAGCTCTATGAATTACCTTGGTTCTGGGTTCCGTTTGAAAGCTTTACTTTTACCTTGATTGCGATTCTCGTGGTACCGGCAGTATTTGCTTTTATCATTGGTTATTCGATGTTCAAGCGCCGGGTGGGGGGGGTCTATTTTGCCATCATTACCCAGGTCATTGCCGTTATCCTGACAGTACTGATTGTCGGTCAACAGGGCTATACCGGCGGTATTAACGGTATCACCGACCTGCGAACCTTGAATGGCTGGGATATTCGAACGGATTCAGCGAAATATCTGCTGTACTTCTTGAACGCCATTTTGCTGTTGGGCGCTATTATGCTCGGCAAGTTCATCCTGACCAGCAAGTTCGGTCAGCTGTTGCTTGCCATGAAAGATAAAGAAGATCGCGTTCGGTTCTCCGGATATGACGTGTCTAACTTTAAGATCTTTATCTTTTGTATCTCTGCGGTGATTGCCGCGATTGGTGGCGCCATGTTTACCTTGCAGGTCGGTTTCATGTCACCCTCGTTTGTCGGTATCGTCCCGTCAATAGAAATGGTTATCTTTGCCGCAGTAGGTGGCCGCATGTCATTGATCGGCGTGGTTTACGGCACGCTGCTGGTGAATGCGGGTAAAACAACCTTTTCCGAAACTTTCCCCGAATTATGGTTATTCCTGATGGGCGGCCTGTTTATTGCGGTAGTCATGTTCTTCCCGAACGGTCTGGCAGGGATTTGGAATAAATATGCCCCGAAAGTCCCTTTTTTACGGGCATTTTTTACTAACTCAGAGCAAGTCGAAACGGAAAAAACTCAACCAAAACAGGTTGCGTCTGAACCCACTACAGAGGGAGCCAAATAATGACGACCACAACAGATTTCCTGTTAGCGATTGAAGATCTGACGGTGTCCTTTGATGGCTTTAGAGCTGTCGACAGCTTGACGATGTATATTGATAAAAACGAGCTTCGTGTTGTCATTGGTCCCAATGGCGCGGGTAAAACGACGTTGCTGGATTTGATCTGCGGTAAAACCAAGTGCAGCTCTGGCTCCATTAGTTTTAAAAACAAAGAAATGACTAAAATGGCCGAGCATGAAATCGTGCGTTCGGGCATTGGACGTAAGTTTCAGACACCGTCCATTTACGAAAATCTGACGGTTTACCAAAACCTGGAAGTTTCCTACCCGGAAGGGCGAGGGGTGTTTGGTAGTTTGTTTTTCAAGACGACCGATGCCGTCACGCAACGCGTTCATGATGTGGCAAGAGAAATTCAATTGGAGCGTTTTCTTGATACGGAAGCCGCCATTCTCAGTCATGGACAAAAACAATGGCTCGAAATCGGCATGTTGCTCATGCAAGACCCGGAGCTATTGATGCTCGATGAGCCAGTTGCCGGCATGAGCGCCAAGGAACGGGACGAAACTGCTGAGTTACTAAATCGAATTTGCGAAAACCGCTCGGTTATTGTCATCGAACATGACATGGAATTTGTTAAGAAAATCGCCCGTAAAGTCACTGTGCTTCACCAAGGAAAAATTTTGGCGGAAGGGTCAATGGACAAAGTTCAGGCGGATGAAAAAGTTATTGAAGTCTATCTTGGACATTAATTTGAAGCGGAGAGTCTCGCCATGTTTGAAGTAGAAAATTTGCAGGTCAGTTACGGTCAAAGTCAGGTGATACATGACATCAGCTTCAAAGCCGACAAAAACGAAACGTTGGCGATTATGGGCCGAAATGGTATGGGTAAAACCACCTTGTTTAAATCGTTGATGGGCATTTTACCCAGTCAGGCCAGTAAAGTGCGTGTTGCTGATACCGAGGTTGCGGCACTTGAAAGTCATAAACGTGTTGCCAGTGGTATTGCTTACGTCCCGCAAGGTCGCATGATTTTTCCAACGCTGACGGTGCAGGAAAATATTGAAACCGGGTTGCAGGTATCAAAAATGAAGTCGATTCCCGATGAAATTTTTGCTTTGTTTCCCGTGTTGCATGATATGCGCCATCGCAAAGGTGGCAATCTGTCTGGTGGTCAGCAGCAGCAATTAGCTATTGCCCGCGCCTTGGTAACCAATCCGAAGGTGTTGTTGTTGGATGAGCCCACAGAGGGTATCCAGCCATCTATCATTAAAGATATCGCTAAGGTATTGAATGAAATACGTAAAATGCGGGAAATTACCATCATTGTCTCCGAGCAGGTGCTCAGTTTTACCATGGAGATTGCTGATCGGATCATTGTGATTGAAAAAGGCAAGTTTATTCATGAAGATCGACGTGAGAATGTCGATGCTGCCATGATTAAAAAATTCCTGACCGTTTAGGTGAAAGAGTCTTGGTGGTTTGCTATGTTGCGGTCTATACGAGATCAAGGAGTTGCTCAATTTAATCATGCGCACCGAGCCTGCTTTATTACCAACGAAAGCTAATCATACTGTTACCAACCAGGCGATGGCTGGCTGGGATGCCAGCCTAAGCCTAAATTTTGCAAAGCGTGCAGATCAGACGATATTGGCACGCCGTCAACATCGTGGTCCTCTGGTGGTGCAAAAAATGCTCTATCCTGAAGGCTCAGATCTCGCGCACGGGGTTATTGTTCATCCGCCTGGTGGGGTTGCGGGTGGCGATAAACTGCAATTATCAACCCAAATGCAACCACATACGGCAGCTTTGCTTACCACGCCGGGTGCGACGAAATGGTATAAATCTGCCGGTCGTCAGGCAAGTCAACACATTAATTTTTCATTGAAGACCGCCAGTTTGTTGGAATGGTTACCGCAAGAAAATATTGTCTTTGATGCAGCTGAGGTGAGATTAGAAACACAAGTTCAGTTATGTGAATCTGCTGTTTTTGCCGGCTGGGAAGTGGTTTGTTTAGGACGCCAGGCCAGTGGTGAATATTGGCATCAGGGGCGTTTTCAGCAACGATTACAAATTAAACGCGACAAACGGCTAATCTGGAATGAGTCAGCAGTTATTCGGCCAAGTAGCCGTGTTCGTATGGCATTAGCCGGGTTGGACAGTCGGCCAGTCTTTGGCAGCTTTGTGGTTGCCGCAGGTGAAGTCCCATCTGACGTCTTACAGGCTTGTCGTGATATTGTGCCCAAGCGTTCAGCCGATTATGGCGTCTCGGCATTGCCAGAAGTGTTTACAGCGAGATATATGGGCGTTTGTGCTCAGGATGCAAAACACTATTTTGATGGTTTGTGGCAGGTATTACGTCCTTGGTATGCTGCTCGACCAGCGATTCGCCCTCGTATCTGGGCTACTTGAAAATGAAGGCTGATTCACAATGGAACTGACGCCAAGAGAAAAAGATAAATTATTAATTTTTACTGCGGCACTAGTGGCTGAGCGGCGCAAAAATCGCGGCCTGAAATTAAATTATCCAGAAGCCGTTGCTTATATATCAGCGGCGATTATGGAAGGGGCGCGGGATGGGCAGACGGTTGCCGAGCTGATGGATTATGGCGCAACCTTGTTGTCGCGGGAGGATGTCATGGCAGGGATTGCTGACATGTTGCCTGAAATTCAGGTTGAGGCCACTTTCCCTGATGGCACCAAGCTGGTCACGGTTCACAACCCGATAGTATGAGGTAGCAACATGATACCCGGAGAAATGCGCGTAAAAACAGGCAAACTACCGATGAATGTGGGGCGACAGTGCGTCACTATCGATGTTGCCAATAGTGGCGATCGACCGGTTCAAGTTGGCTCACATTATCATTTTTATGAGGTGAATACGGCCTTACAGTTTGATCGTCAGCAAGCCTATGGATTTCGATTAAATATTGCCCCGGGAACGGCAGTGCGTTTTGAGCCCGGCCAGACGCGGACGGTGGAGTTAGTTGCTTTAGCTGGATTACGACATGTCTATGGTTTTGCTGGCAAGGTAATGGGGGCTTTGTCATGAGTCTGGAAATTGATCGGCAGGCCTATGCCGAAATGTTTGGTCCAACGGTTGGTGACAAAATTCGATTGGCCGATACCGATCTTTGGATAGAAGTTGAGCAGGATATGACCACGCATGGTGAGGAGGTCAAGTTCGGTGGGGGTAAAGTCATTCGCGATGGCATGGGACAGTCACAATTGCCTGCTGCAGAAGTCGCCGATACCGTTATAACCAATGCGTTAATCATCGATGCGATAACTGGCATCATCAAGGCCGATGTCGCTATTAAAGATGGCCATATCTGGGCGATTGGTAAAGCAGGTAATCCGGATATTCAGCCGGATGTCACGATTCCAATCGGGGCTGGGACCGAAATTATTGCCGGTGAAGGCATGATTTTGACCGCAGGCGGCATCGATAGTCATATTCACTGGATTTGCCCACAACAAATTGAAGAAGCGCTGATGTCTGGTGTCACCACCATGCTGGGTGGCGGAACCGGGCCGGCTACCGGCACTTATGCAACGACTTGTACGCCAGGTCCTTGGCATATTCATCGCATGCTCGAAGCCGCTGAAGCCTTTCCGATGAATTTGGGGTTTTTTGGTAAGGGTAATGTATCTCAACCGCAACCTGCCAAGGAGCAAGTTGAGGCCGGTGTTATTGGTTTGAAATTGCATGAGGACTGGGGAACAACGCCAGCCGCTATTGATACTTGCTTGTCGGTTGCCGATGAGATGGATATTCAAGTTGCGATTCACTCAGATACGTTGAACGAATCCGGCTTTGTCGAAACAACACTGGCCGCCTTCAAGGGGCGGACAATTCACACCTTTCACACCGAAGGTGCTGGCGGCGGCCATGCCCCGGATATTATTAAAGCGATAAGTTCGCCGAACGTATTGCCTTCTTCAACCAACCCGACTCGACCCTTTACCGTCAATACGCTAGATGAGCATCTGGATATGCTGATGGTTTGCCATCATCTGGATCCGGCTATTGCGGAGGATGTGGCTTTTGCTGAATCACGGATTCGTCGAGAAACCATTGCTGCGGAAGATATTTTGCACGATACGGGGGCTTTTTCGATGATGTCTTCGGACTCGCAAGCGATGGGGCGGGTTGGTGAGGTGATTATTCGAACTTGGCAGACGGCACATAAAATGAAATTACAGCGTGGCGCGCTGGCGCAAGATGCGCAACGTGGTGAAGGCGACGCCGATAATTTTCGTATCAAACGGTACATTGCCAAATATACGATTAACCCCGCAATAACCCATGGTATCGCACATAAAGTTGGTTCAATTGAGCCCGGTAAATTTGCTGACTTAGTCTTGTGGCGACCGGCTTTTTTTGGCGTCAAGCCCAGTCTGATTTTGAAGGGCGGTATGATTGCTGCGGCGGCAATGGGGGACCCGAATGCTTCGATTCCAACGCCACAGCCAGTTCATTATCGCCCTATGTTTGGCAGTTTTGGCAAAGCTGTTCAATCATCATTGACCTTTATTTCTGAAGCCGCGCTGCACAATCCGGCTGTACAGGGGTTACAGTTGCAAAAACCATTAATTGCCGTCAAAAACTGTCGTAATATCAGCAAAAAAGACATGGTATTAAATGATGCAACACCGCATGTTTCCGTTGATCCGGAGACTTATCAGGTACTTGCCGATGGTGATTTACTGATCTGCGAACCCGCGACAGAGCTGCCGATGGCGCAGCGTTATTTTTTGTTTTAGTAAGGAAAGCCATGTTATCGGTAACAACCAAGCTGGTGGCCGCACAACCTGAGATGACGGTTGATGATGTCGCAACGTTATCCTACGATTTACGTCAAAAAAGCCGAATCAGAGTGACCTTGGAATCAGGCTCAGAAGCCGCTTTTTACCTGAAACGCGGCACCATATTGCGGGGTGGGGATTTTTTGCAGGCAGAGTCGGGTGAGGTGATCGCGGTTGTTGCTGCGGATCAGGCTGTGATGCGCGTCACGGCAAAAACCCCACAAGCACTCGCTCAGGCTGCGTATCACTTGGGTAACCGACATGTGCCACTGGAAATTGGTTCGGGCTGGCTGAAGCTGGAGCAAGATAGCGTTTTGCAGGATATGCTGATTGGTTTGGGTGTTCAGGTCGAATTGATGCAGGCGCCGTTTGAACCCGAGTCCGGTGCCTATTCTGGTGGTGTTCATCACCATCATGATGATGGGCATCACCATTCTCATGGCCACCATTCCCATTCGTAATGTCTGCTTCGCTTTCACGACTGTTACAGCTTGCCAGTCCCATGCTGCCGGTTGGTGCATATAGCTATTCTCAAGGACTGGAGTGGGCGATTGAAACGGCGGTGGTGAAAGATGTCCGTTCTGCTTCAACATGGATAGAAGATGTCTTATCAGTTTATTACGCCAACTTTGAGTTACCGGTGTTACTCAGGTTATATCAAGCATGGCAACATCAAAACCTTGAAGCTATTCAATATTGGGATGCTTTTTATCAGGCGGGTCGAGACAGTCGTGAAGCCTTAGCGGAAACTCAGCAAATGGCCTATTCTTTATTAAGATTACAAGATGAACTGGCAACCTGGCCGGCGCCCATTTGCGCATTAACAAAACAGCTCAAACAACCAGCATTTCCAACGATTTTCAGCCTGACCGCATATGATTGGGCTATTTCGCAGCAACACACACTGCACGCTTATGCCTGGTCTTTTTTAGAAAACCAGGTCAGCGCCATCATGAAGGCTGTGCCACTTGGACAAGTTGCCGGCCAGCGCATTTTGTCTGAGCTTGGCCAGATCATCCCGACCTTGATAACCGAAGCCATGCAATTACCGGAGGATGAGATTCACAATTTTTGTCCGGCGTTAAGTATCGCTGGTTGTCGGCATGAAACGCAGTATTCAAGATTATTCCGTTCCTGATAAGAGAGATGACACCACAATGAAAGAACCATTGCGAGTGGGTATCGGTGGCCCGGTTGGGTCTGGTAAAACCGCATTAACATTAGCGCTCTGTAAGCATTTGCGCGACAAATACAATATTGCTGTGGTAACCAATGATATTTATACCAAGGAAGATGCCGAGTTTTTAACACGTAACGAAGCTTTAACAGCAGATCGTATTATTGGTGTGGAAACAGGCGGCTGCCCGCATACCGCGATTCGAGAAGATGCCTCGATGAATCTTGAGGCGGTGGCTCAGTTGAGTCAGCGGTTTGATCCCTTGGATATTGTTTTTGTCGAAAGCGGTGGCGACAATCTGGCGGCGACGTTTAGTCCAGAACTCTCTGATCTGACTATTTATGTGATTGATGTGTCTGCGGGTGAAAAGATTCCCCGTAAGGGAGGCCCAGGTATTACTAAATCAGACTTATTGATTATTAATAAAACAGATTTAGCGCCATTAGTCGGTGCCTCACTGGAGGTGATGGACCGTGATGCAAAACGAATGCGAGGCGAGCGTCCTTTTGTGTTTAGTAACCTGAAAAAAGAACAGGGTCTGGATAACATTATTGCCTTTATTGAAAAGCAAGGTTTAATGTTGGGTTAGAGAGAGCAGACTTGTCCGCGCACAAAGCGATGCGATTGCTAGCAAAACAGAGCAATGATGTTCAATACGTTATATTGCGTAGATAATGGTATAGCGACATGCGTTACTATGAGTCGATACCTAAAAATGATAACGATATATTGGCATTATCCGCTTAGTTTGTCAGGCAACACCAGTCAGGAAATACGTTGAGCAGTAATGATGCGTTGATGGATTCATCAGACCAAAATGCGCCCCAGCGTATTGTCAAAATCCGCCGTGATTACAATACGTGGGTCGCCAATGAAACGCTGGAAGACTACGCCCTGCGTTTTACTCCCCACGCTTTCAGAAAATGGTCTATTTTTCGTGTCTCGAATACGGCTTTAGGCGCTATTTCTTTTTTGGTGCTGGAAGTCATCGGCGGTACGCTGGCGGTTAACTTCGGTTTTCTTAATGCTTTTTGGGCGATTCTGACGATTAGCCTGATCATTTTCCTGACCAGCCTGCCCATCAGTTATTACGCAGCCAAATATGGCTTAGATATGGACTTACTGACGCGTGGTGCCGGGTTTGGTTATATCGGATCAACCATTTCGTCCTTCGTGTACGCCACTTTCACGTTTATTCTCTTTGCGCTTGAAGCCGTGATCATGGCCTATGCATTAAGCATGTATTTCGAGCTGCCGATCTATGTCTGGTATCTGATTTCGGCCATTGTGATTATTCCCCTTGTCACGCATGGGGTGACGCTCATCAGTCGAATTCAAATGATTACGCAGCCTGTTTGGTTGTTTTTAATGATGCTGCCATTCGTGTTCATTTTTGCTAAAGAGCCTGAAACGGTACGCGGACTGATGCATTTTGCCGGCAGTTCAGGCTACGACGCCGGCTTCAATATTTATATGTTTGGAACGGCCATTGCGATAGGCATGGCGCTGATTCCGCAAGTTGGGGAACAAGTGGATTTCTTGCGGTTTATGCCTGAAAAAAATAGCCAAAACCGGTTCCGGTGGCATTTAGGGGTGATCTTGGCGGGACCCGGCTGGATTTTTATCGGCATGATAAAAATGTTTGCTGGTGCCTTGCTTGCCTATCTTGCGATCACCGCAACAAGGTCGGTAGAAGAAGCCGTTAATCCAACGCATATGTATCACATTGCTTTTGCTTATGTCTTTGATAATGCGGATGTGCTGTTGGCTGTAACAGTCTTTTTTGTGGTGCTGTCGCAGGTCAAAATCAATATTACCAATGCCTATGCCGGCTCGCTGGCTTGGTCTAACTTTTTTGCCCGGCTGACGCACAGCCATCCGGGGCGGGTGGTGTGGCTGCTGTTCAATGTGGTCATTGCTACCATGCTGATGTTATTCGATGTGTTTCAGGCTTTGGAACAGATCCTCGGTTTATATTCAAATATTGCCATTTCCTGGATAACGGCGGTGGTTGCAGATTTAGTCATCAATAAGCCACTTGGGTTGAGTCCTAAAGGGGTTGAATTTAGACGTGCTTACTTATTCGACATCAATCCGGTTGGCGTTGGCGCGATGGCCATTGCATCGGTGCTTTCTGTGTTGGCATTTATCGGCGTATTTGGCCTGGAAGTGCAATCTTTTTCTTCATTTATCGCCATGTTTGCCGCCTTAATTTGTTCTCCATTAATTGCGTGGTGGACCAAGGGGAAATATTACCTGGCTCGTGAGCCTCATCAGTTTCGTACAGGGATAACCAGAGCTGTTTGCAGTATTTGTGAGCGTGAATTTGAAATTGATGACATTGCCCATTGCCCAGCTTATCAAGGCCCTATTTGTTCGTTGTGCTGTTGTCTGGATGCACGCTGTAATGATGCCTGTAAACCGCATGCCAAACTGGACTCGCAATGGTATGCCTGGATGACGCGACTATTGCCCAAATCACTTTGGGGCTATATTCAACACGGCGTTGGTCATTACATTCTGTTAATGGGGATGACGGTGCTGTTGCTGGGGGCAATATTTGGTCTGATTTATCTGCATATTTCGCTGACGACCACAGCCAATGCTGCCCATATTTTGCCAGAAATTAGAGTGGGCTTTTTTAAAGCTTTTGCTGCATTAGTGCTGGTTAGTGGCATCATTGTCTGGTGGTTAATTTTGACATCACAAAGCCGTAATGTGGCGCAGCAAGAATCCAATCATCAAACGCGATTATTGCAGCGTGAAATTCGCTTGCATGAACAAACCGATGCGGAGTTACAACAGGCGCGTATTTCTGCGGAGCAGGCAAATGAAGCGAAAAGTCGTTATATCACCGGTATCAGTCATGAACTACGAACGCCGTTAAACAGTATTCTGGGCTATGCCCAGTTGATGGATAACAAGAGCAGTGTGCCAGCGGATCAAAAGAATGCCATTAAAGTCATTTTACGCAGTGGCGAGCACCTTTTGTCTTTGATCGAAGGCACATTGGATATCGCTAGGATTGAAAGCGGGAAATTGCAATTTGACGTCAAATCACTGCGTTTTCCGGAATATATTCAGCAAATTGTCAGCATGTTTGAACTACAAGCGATTAATAAAGGCTTACAGTTTGATTATGATATCAGCCCGGGTTTGCCGGCCGTGGTGCGTGCTGACCACAAACGACTCAGTCAAATATTAATTAACATCATTGGCAATGCGGTCAAGTACACCAGTGAGGGGGGCATTTCGTTAAGGTTTAATCATGCTCGTGAGTTTTTAACGATTGAAATACAAGATACTGGCCCGGGCATTAAGGCGAATGAACTTGAGCATATCTTCGAACCATTTGCTCGTGGAAGCAGTGCCCAAGGGATTGGTGGCACAGGCTTGGGCCTGACAATTAGTAAATTACTGACAGAGCTTATGGGTGGGGTATTACACGTTAAGAGTGTCGTTGGCGAAGGTACGATGTTTTCTATCCGTTTGTTCTTGCCTTCTGTCCGTGTTGAAGAGTCATTGCCATTGCTGGCCACGCATATGCCAATGGGGTATCAGGGGCCGCGCCGAAAAATTCTGGTTGTTGATAATGAGCCGATTGATCGGGAGCTATTATTGAATGTGCTGATTCCGCTGGGATTTGAGGTGAAAGAGGCGGCATCAGGTGCAGAATGTTTGCAACTTTATCCCGAGTTTCAACCTGAGATCATTTTTATGGACTTAGCAATGCCGGAGATGGATGGCTGGGAGACCTGTCATTTAATCCGCAATGTGCATAAATCGTCAGTGACTATTGGGATTATCTCGGCAAATGCTTTTGATAAAAATCTGGAAAATAGTTCGGGTATTACCGCCAAGGATTTTATTCTTAAACCCGTTAATTTAATTGAGTTAATCAACTGGATTGGTGAACGCTTAAACATAGAATGGATTACGCCGGATAGCAAGGCAGAATCTGAAATTCAGCGTTCATCATCGCTTTTACCACCTCGTGAGATCATGGAAAAACTGATATCGTTACTCAATCTCGGTTATTTGGCTGGTGTTCGTCAGTTAATCGACGAAATCGAAGCTGACAAGCTGGCTGATGCGGTGTTTATTGCCGAAATACGTGAGATGGCTTCGCGCATGCAGCTGAGTAAACTCAAAACCTTTATTGAAACCAAATTAGCTAATGGCTGAATCTGTGTTGAATACGGTCGTGCTTGTCGTTGACGATACGCCCGATACCTTAGCATTTTTACACGACGCGCTGGATGAGTCCGGTTATACCGTGCTGGTTGCGGATAATGGTGAATCCGCATTGGAAATCAGCCGCAATGCGTCACCCGATATTGTCTTGCTTGATGCCCTTATGCCGGGGATGGATGGGTTTGAGGTGTGTCGCGCACTGAAACAAGATTTAAGTACCCGACATATTCCAGTGATTTTTATGACCGGGCTGACCGAGTCGGAACATGTGGTTTCCGGATTTTCTGCTGGCGGCATTGATTATGTGACTAAGCCGCTGAGTCCGGTTGAGGTGATTGCAAGAATCAACACCCACCTAAAAAACTCCCGGTTGATTAACCAAACCCAAGGCGCTTTGGATGCTTTCGGTCAGGCGGCGATAGCCGTTTACCCCAAAACAGGAAAAGTCATCTGGCAGACGCCGCTCGCCAGACAGCTCATTAACACCTATTGTCCGTCGGATGATGCGCTAAACAACCAAGAGACGCCAGCACAGCTTCAAACGTGGCTGGATAGTCTAAAACAGGGCGGCGAGCAGCGGTTAAGATCATTTATCATCAATAACCCGAATGGGCGGTTAATCTTTAATCCGGCAGATCTTCAAAGTGAAGATCAGTGGCTGATTTTACTTCGTGAAGAGTCTGAAACAGCGCAGATTGAAGCGTTACGGGCATTGTTCAGCTTGACTAAGCGGGAGTCTGAAGTCCTGCATTGGGTGATTCTGGGCAAAACAGACAAAAGTATTGGTGAAATTCTAGGTACCAGTCCCCGCACGATTAATAAGCATATGGAGCATGTTTTTACCAAGCTGGGGGTGGAAACGCGGACGGCGGCTGCATCGCTGGCAGTCAATAAACTTCGCACGGTGAGTGGAAACAATCAACGCCCGTCATAAACAATAAATTTGGAGGCACTTGTGTTTGAGCAAGTCAGCGAATCTGGTGCCAACAGTCAAACCTATCGGATAAAAATATGCTCGATGCCCTCAAGAAAATTTTGGATTTTTCAGACAATGCGCTGACCACGCCAGTATCAAAAGGGGATAGTCAGCTTGCCGTCGCTGCACTGTTGGTGGAAGTGATGGCAGCCGATGACGAACAGCAGCCGGAGGAGGTGGCGACCCTGCAAAAGCTACTGAAAACACAGTTTGATCTCACTGATGTCGAAGCCAAACAACTCCAGCAGGATGCCATTACAGCGCATGCGCAAGCGACGGATTACTTTGCTTTTACCCGACACATCAATGAACAATACACGATGCCAGAAAAAATTCAGTTAATTGAGCAGCTTTGGACGATGGCTGCGTCAGATGATGTCGTGGAAGCGGTAGAGCAACATGTCATTCGCAGAATAGCAGGCTTATTGCATGTTGCCCATCAGGATTTTATTGCCGCCAAATTACGGGTTTTGCCAGAATAAAAATTTCTCGGGAACTTTTTGCTAATAAGAATAAATCCTATTTGCATTCAAGTTTTCTTTGCTCTAGTATGCCTGCTCTTCTAACCGTTTCGTGGAGTTATGCATGCGTTCTAACCCGACTTTTCTGGCCGCATCAATCAGTTTACTTATTGCTCAGTCTGCTTTTGCCGAGGTCGACACACAAAATAATCAACAGAATCCGTCAACTACCTCTGAGACAGTTTCTTTGCCAACGATGGGCGTATCTGGCACAGGGTTTATCAGTAGCGAAGCGACAGGTGAGTACACTACCGCCCGAACCAATACAGCGACTCGTTTGGGTTTGTCACTTCGAGAAACGCCGCAGTCTGTCACCATTATTTCACGTCAGGTGATAGATGACTTCCAGCTGGAAACTATTACTGATGTCGTTAAAACGGCAACGGGCGTGTCTTCAAAAATGTTAGACAGTTCACGTCAAAGCTTCTCTGCACGGGGTTTTGCAATCACAAATTTGATGATTGATGGTGTTCCAACCACCTGGGAAGGCGGTTATTCTGCTGGCGAAACACAAACGGATACGGCCATCTTCGATCGGGTTGAAATCGTGCGGGGGGCAACGGGTCTGATGACGGGGGCCGGCAACCCTTCGGCGGCGATTAATCTGGTGCGTAAACGGGCAGATAGTCGTGAGTTCCAGGGGCATGCGATCGTGTCAGCGGGTTCGTGGGATAAATATCAGGGAACGGTTGATATCTCGACGCCATTAAACGAAGCAGGCACGATTCGGGGTCGTCTCGTTGGTAGCTATCGCCAAGGCCATTCTTTTGAAGATTTACTCGAAGATGAGCGTCAAGTTTTCTTTGGCACAATGGGGTTTGATCTGACGGATCGAACCTTATTGAATATTGGTGTCAGTCATCAAAAACATGATCCGACCAGCTCAATGTGGGGTGGTTTGCCAACATGGTTTAGTGATGGCAGCCGTACAAACTGGAATCGTTCTAAAACGACTGCGGCGGATTGGAGCAAGTGGGGCTCTGATGTGACAAATTATTATGCGAATCTCGAGCATGTATTTGAATCAGGCGCCTCGATCTACGCCGCCTACAGTAAAAGTATCAATGAAGGTGACTTGCGGCTGTTGTATTTGAGTGGTTCACCAGATCGCGTTACCGGTGAAGGGTTGCGAGCCAGTAATAGCTGGTATGACACTGAACGTGAACAGGATAACGTTGATATTTATGGCAATGTGCCTTTTTCGTTATTTGGTCGTGAGCATGAAGTCACTATCGGGATGATGCATAGTGATCAGGACTTTGTTGCTGATCGCCGTCCGGCAACGAATCCAGCACCGGTTGGCAACTTTTACCAATGGGATGGCAGCTATCCGGAACCTGTATGGGGTCCCAAAGCAACCTATGTTAGCCAGGATACGGAGCAAACGGGTTTTTATGCCGTATCGCGCTTATCTTTAGCGGATCCGCTGACCTTGATTTTGGGTAGCCGTATTACCGATTGGGAAATATCTGGCATGCAATGGAATGGCAGTCTGTACGAGTTTGAGCATAGTGATGAAGTCACGCCTTATGCGGGTCTGATTTATGACTTCAACGATGTTTACTCAGCATATGTCAGCTATACCGATATTTTTAATCCGCAAAACTTGCAAGATAAAAATGGCGATTACCTGGATCCTATCGAGGGCAAAAATTACGAAGCAGGGTTGAAAGCGGCTTATCTAGATGGCCGTTTGAATGCGAGCTTCTCGGTTTTCCGGATCGAACAAGACAACCTGGGACAAGTTGATCCGAATAATCTGGTGCCCGGTTCAATTAATCAACAAGCCTATACTCCAGCCGAGGGTGCAACCAGTAAAGGCTTTGAGATCGAACTGGCGGGGGCACTAACTGAAAACTGGAATGTCTTATTGGGGTGGTCACAATTTCGCGCTGAAGATGCTAACGGTGACACAGTCAATACGTCTTATCCACGTCGTACAGCAACCCTTTATACCACCTACCAGATTCAGAATTTGACTTTTGGTGCGGGTGTGAACTGGGAAAGCAGCAATTACACAATTGCCAATAACCCCTTGGGTAACCCAGACAAACTCAAGCAAGAAAGTTACGCTCTGGCAAATTTAATGGCCCGCTATCAGATTACGCCAGATCTGCAGGCCCAGTTGAATGTAAATAATCTGTTTGATGAAAAATATTACAGTCAGATCGGTTTTTACAGTCAGTATGCGTATGGTGCACCGAGAAATGTGACCGCGAGTTTGCGCTATGACTTTTAATAGACGGTGTTGAAGCAAGCTGACAGTTCATCATGTTGGAGTTATTCAAAGACTACAGACGCATCGTGAAAATGTGAATTTGACATTAAACATTAGTAACCTGTTTGATAAGGAGTATGCGACGTGTAGCTATGCTTGTTTTTATGGCGTAGAACGTTCGGCGTACCTGACGGCAACCTATAACTGGTAAACGTATAACCCCGCCTGCCGACGAATCCGGCAGGCGGGAGCTTTACTATTTAATGCGCCTGCTTTGCTGGCAACACTTTATCGAACAGGGCTTTTGCGATGACCATCGCCAATACTAACGCGGCCACCCATTCCCACCACGTGGTCATGGCATGATCATGGGTTTGCAGTGCGGACATAAAATCCCAGCCAAAATAGGCAGTTAAATAATTTAGTAAAAACCCGAACGTAAAGGCGCTGAGGGTAATACCGATCAAATAGGCGGTTACCGCTCTGGCGCCCAATTCATTTTTAACAATCATCAAGGTGCCAATGTTTGAAGCGGGACCAAGTAACATAAAGACCAGCACGGCGCCGGGTGATAAGCCAGACAGTAAAAAACCGGCGGCGATGGGGGTGGAGCCGGTGGCGCAGACATACATGGGAATACCAATCACGGCCATCAATAACATAGACAGAAAGCCATCACCTAAAGCCGTGAAAAAGTCTTCAGGCAAGTAACTTTGTACCAACGCCGCCACCAGTAAGCCCAGCATTAGCCAAACAACGACATCACGCAGCATTTTGCCAAAGGCAAAGCGCAACCCCTCCTGCAATTTTTGTCGATAGTTTGGCGGTTGCGGGACGGTTTTTTGGGAAGAGCAGCAACTGCCACCCGCTTTTTTATGATCAGTGCGCTCAACTTGCGCTGCATGCTGTTCCGCTTTCCCCACCAAAAGTCCCGAGACAATGGCGCTGAATATGGCAGCAATCGGCCGCACTATCGCCATGATTGGTCCCATTAATGCGTAGGTAAAGCTCACCGAATCCACGCCGGTTTCCGGTGTGGCGACCAAAAAAGAAACGGTGGCATTTTTGGACGCCCCCGAAGCACGCAACCCCAAAGCGGCAGGAACCACGCCACAGGAACACAACGGCAACGGCGCACCGATTAAAGCCGCTTTCACGCTCACCCCGAACCCAGTTCCGCCCAAATACCGATACAGGGTTTCAGTTTTGACAAACGCTTTAATACAGGCGGCCATAAAAAAGCCCAGCAATAACCAAGGGGCAGAAATGACAAACAGTTCCAGCAGTTGCGAGCCGACCAAACTTAAATGTGCCATCATGGTATTAAACATTGCCAGCCTCCAGCGCCTGTAAAATGGAACAATAGCTGGCATTTTCCTTGCCGCCACAGCAGGCACCATGCAACCGTTGCATGGCCTGTTTGATTTTTTGTAATTCAGCTAAACGCTGATTTACCAACTCAAGCTGATCTGCAACGAATTGTTTGACATCCTCACAGGAGGCATCCTGTTTGTTCACTTGAATTTGCAGCAGCTTTTGAATGGTTTCCAGCGTAAACCCCAGACTTTTGGCACTTAAAATGAAACGAACGGTTTCCAGACTGGCATCGCCATAATCCCGATAACCACTATTGCTCCGTGTTTCGGCTTTTAATAAACCAATTTTTTCGTAATAGCGTAGCGTATCAACCGGCACACCGCTCAGGGTCGAAAATTCACTGATTTTCATTCGCTCTCTCCATCAAGAGATAGATAACTATGATGAAGACTATAAGTCTGGAGCAGACTCCAGAGTCAAGCACTTATTTGCTGGCGGGTTGTTTTATCTGAATCAGAACTGGTAAGTCGCGGAGACCCAGATGCGCGGTTCATCGTCTTTATCATCAGACTGCGGGTCGCCGCCAGTTAATGGCCAAGCCAGACTGGCATCAATATTGACGGATTGATAGCCATACCGGGCACCGAAACCGGCCCCGGAAATGCTGCGTGCATGACCGTCTTCATCCCCCCGGATGCTGCGCCCGACATCATAAAACAGATACGGCTGAAGACCGAGTTGCGTGGCATAACGTAATTCGATTTGTGCCAGCAGGCCTTTGCTATCCGAGCCTTCGCCGACAGGATAGGCTCGAACACCCTGCGTGCCGCCGAGCAGGAAACTTTCGGAACCATCCAGAAAATCCCGGTCAGCCCATTGCCCGCGAAACTGGGTAAACAGGGTTAGAGCAGGACTGAGGCTTGCCAGACTTTGCTGCCGCGCCAGTTGCAGATTCAGTTTATTGAAGCGGTAATCATCATCACCTTCCTGTGCCGCATCGACATTAATGCGGCCCGTAGTCCAGCTCAATTCACCGAATGTGACGCCGCCACCGGCAAAGCTATCACGCTGGTCAAATTGCAGAGTAACGGGCAAGGAATGACTATCGGTGCCGCGGTCAACATCGGCGAAACGGATTTCATCATCCAGTTCCTTGTAGCGGTATGCCGCTTTAACAACCAAGTTACGTTGCTGGCTACGAATAAGGGGATAACTGAGCCCAGCCGTGGTGACTTTGGCGCGGCCTTCATAACCTTCAAAGCCTTTGCCCAGCGTGTAATCAGTATGGGCATAGTCAATAAAGCCGCGCACACCGGTGATACCCAGTGGCAAACTGTAGCCAATGCCACCCAGCCAGGTATCCTCACTGGTATAAAGTGCCGTGACTGACAAGGTGTCGCCAAGTGTGAGTAAACGATTTATCTGCACATTGCCGAGCATGCGGTATTCACCAGCATAACGGTTGCCGTGATTATCCACTCCAACATAACCAGCGAGACGTGGTGCGGGTTGTGCGGTCACCAGCAAATCCCCCTCACCAACATTGTTGCCGGGCCGCATAACGGGCAATATGTCAACGCCGGGCAGATCGCCCACTATCAGCATTTGTCGTTCAAGCTGCTCGGTGTTAATCAGTTCACCAGATTCGAATATTCCGAGATACGGTCGGACAGCGCCGCTCAATGCGCTATCGCCAGTGGTGTCTACCTCGCCATAACGCCCTTCAATCACCTGAATGGTTAGTTCGCCATCGCTGAGTTCCTGTGCTGGCAGGATAGCCCGGGCAAAGGCATAGCCTTGCTGGCGATAATAGGTGCTGATTTGATTGGCCAGTTGCCAGAGTCCAGCGATATCCTTGGGTGCCAGTGCGGTATCGCCAAGTTCATTCAGCAAGGTTTGTGATGAAAAAACCGTATTACCGGTTATCACAATGCGCTTTAAAGCGATCTCAATGCCGCCCTGTGCCGGGGTGGTCAAGGGCGTGCCATTTAGCTCAATATCAACAGATGGCGCCAGGGGTTGCAGTTGATCTTGCTGGTTTTGCTGCAAGATCTGCCCGGCATCGGGAGGTGTTTGGGCATAACTCTGGGCGCTGACCAGCAATGCGGCGCTGGTAAAGATAACGGAAAAGTACGATTTCACAACAAATTGACTCCGAGTAAAGCGGATTTATTCAGGTAACCGGATTCCGGTGCCTTCAACGATGATGACGGTCTGGCCATGACCTTGTTGGCTCGCCTCGGCGTCATCTTGATCAGACTGACTCAACTCACTGGTATCGGGCTGGTCGGTTTGATTCGACCCGACGTCAGCTTGATCGAGCGGGTTCCAATTGGCGTCGGCACCAGCCGGTTCAGTCTGACTCGGGTCGAACAGTTGCTGAGCCGAGGCAATGGCTGAATTGATTTGGCGGTTTACCAACGGTGTGATGACCCCAGAAGTGTTGTCAACGTAACTGACGCTGTAGTTCTGGCGCATGTCGGCATTATCGCCATCGATAAGGCTGTAGCCGGTTTCGACAACACTTAAGGTTTTATCGGTGCCGATCGCGTTGTTGTCATACACCTGCATCATGCCGGCTGCGCTGTCACCGGCCACTAGTCCATCAACCTGAACGACGCCACCAGATACGGTGCTACCGTCGTAAGTTTTGCTGTCAGGTACGGCAGTCAGGATGAGGGCTTTGGGCGTAATCACGCCGCTGCTGTCAGCAACATAGGTCACCGCATAGTTATTCAGCATATCGGCACTATCAGCATCGGTGACGGTATAGCCAGTTTCGACAACGTTTAAGGTTTTACCGGTGCCGGCATTTTTGTTGTCATACACCTGCGTTAGTCCTGCCACGCTATCACCAGCGACCAATCCATCTGCCTGCACTTCGCCAGAGGAGAGGGTCGTGCCATCATAGGTTTTGCTGTCAGTGACGGCAGTCAAGGTCAGGGCTTTGGGCGTAATCACGCCGCTGCTGTCAGCAACATAGGTCACTGCATAGTTATTCAGCATATCGGCACTATCAGTATCGGTGACGGTATAACCGGTTTCGACAACGCTTAGGGTTTTACCTGTACCGGCATTTTTGTTGTCATACACCTGCGTTAGTCCTGCCACGCTATCACCAGCGACCAATCCATCTGCCTGCACTTCGCCAGAGGAGAGGGTCGTGCCATCATAGATTTTGCTATCGTTAATGGCGGTCAGGATCAGCGCTTTGGGTGTGATATTCGCAGTGATACCAGTGGACTGGGCAAGCCGGTAGTTAGCGGCATCTACGCCCGCCAGGCCATAGCCGGTGACGTTGACCGCCTTGCCGGTACCGACATTTTTATCGGCAAAGCTGCCACTGATGGTGCTGCTGTTCAATGCTACATTGTCACCGGCAATCAGCCCACCTAGACTGGCGTTACCGCTGATCACTGCGCTGGTGGTACCATCATAGACTTTGTTATTGGCCTGAATGCCGTTTAAGGTCAGGGCTTTAGGCGTAATATCCGCAGTGATGTCAGAGGACTGGGCAAGCCGGTAGTTACCCGCATCCGCACCGGACAGGCCATAGCCGGTCACCGTGATCGCCTTATCCATGCCGACGTTTTTATCAGCAAAGCTGCCGCTGATGGTGCCATTGCTCAAAGCAACACTGTCACCGGAAATCAGCCCGCCAAGGCTGGCGTTACCACTGATCACGGCGCTGGTGGTGCCATCATAGACTTTGTTATTGGCCTGAATGCCGCTTAAGGTCAGGGCTTTGGGCGTGATCTCGACACTGACATTAGCATCGATATTTACGGTGAGGTCGTAGCCTTGCTGTGTTGAGTAAATAGCGTTAGTAAAGGTCAAGTCGCTACCGGTATAGCTGCCAACATCTTTACTGGCTGTTTGAAAACGCCCATCAGCGCCTATGGCTACTTGGGCGCTGTCGTAATCAGTCGGGGTAAAGCCGATATCTGCAAGACTGACCGCAAACTGATTCGTGCCGTTATATTCAACCATGTTCGTGCCGCTAATATTGGCCGTTAATGGACTCAGAAAACTACGCAGGAGTGGCGCGGTGTGGCCTTCATAGATGCGCCAGATTTTGCCGGTACCGCCGGCATCATCAATATCCCAGCCCGCATCGGTAAAGGTGGCAAGTTGCTGCATCTCAGCGGTGGTTTTGCCGGTGACGCCTGTGGTAGATCCAACGCCAACGCCATTGGCTTGCCCTGAAGTTTGGGTATTCCAGAAGCTGTTTTCGATGGTGCCCTCGTCAATCCCTACCACTCCGCCAACCTGGTCTGAGCCTGATACCTCGCCTGTGGCATAGCTGTTGCTGATGGAGCTGCCATCGTTATACCCCGCTAGTCCACCGACAGTGTTTGCCCCTGAAACGGTGCCTGTGGCATAGCTGTTGTTGATGGTGCCGTCGAAGGTGTTCTCTCCCACCAGTCCGCCGATATAGCCTGTTCCGGACACGGTGCCGGTGGCATAGCTATTGCTAATGGTGCTGGAAATGCCATCGTTATACCCCACCAGTCCGCCGACAGTGTTTGCTCCTGAAACGGTGCCTGTGGCATAGCTATTGCTGATGGTGCTGTAGTTTTCCCCCACCAGTCCGCCGACACGGTCTTGTGTGCCTGTCACGGTACCTGTAGCATAACTATTGCTAATGGTGCTGTAGTTTTGCCCCGCCAGTGTACCGACATATCTGTAGCCTTTGATATTGGCATTGGTGACACCAATATTTTTGATGGTACTACCTGAGCCTGCACGACCAAATAGACCGACATAATTCATTGTGCCACGGTTAATGGTGAGACTGCTTATTTCATTGCCAAGCCCATCAAAACTGCCCGTGAAGTTGGTGGATGTATCACCAACTGGGACAAATCCCGCACCGTTGTGCCAGTTCACAGTGCCGCTGGCATCAATGTTGTTGGCCAAAGCAAAGTCTGTATCGAGCAGCGTTGCCATGCCTTGCACACCGTAAATATCGGTGAGTTGATAAGGGGTTGCAGAGCCATCACCACTGAGCGCACGGATGAAAGTACCACCCGTAATACGGAAGTCATTCACCGCAAAGTCGGGCAGGGTGGCGTTGATTTGTGTCCAGTCGCCATTTTCTAGCGTAAAGATACTATCTGTACCGCCTTGAATAGCGGCGGCATCAGTAACATTGCCTTGAATAATTAAATGACCGTCTGTCCATTCAACACCGTTATCGATTTGAATATTGCCTGCGGTTGTGCCGGTGGTTTCAATATCACGGCTATAAGTAATGTCATAGCCATCCTGGGTAGAGTACAAACCTGAAGCATTGGCGGTGGCGGTGTACTGCCCATCTGTAGCGCTAGTCAGGGTTAAGCTGTCGCCTTGGGTTAATGTGCCGTTTACTTTTGTGCTATCCACGCCAGTGGTTGGCACCGTTACCTTGGCAAGACTGGGTAAGGCAGTGCCTGTGCCATCGTAGTCTGGCGCTATATTCAGCGGTGTCAGGAAGCTGCGTAGCAAGGGGGTGGTGTGGCCTTCATAGATGCGCCAGATTTTGCCGGTACCGCCGGCATCATCAATATCCCAGCCCGCATCGGTAAAGGTGGCAAGTTGCTGCATCTCAGCGGTGGTTTTGCCAAAAATAGTGGTGATCAAGCCAGTGTTCTCACCAATACCTGTTGTTGTGCCTGTTGTATCGGTATCCCAGAAGCTGTTTTCGATGTCGACTAGGTTTTGTCCCACTAGTCCGCCGACAGCGAATTGGCCTGAAACAGCGCCTGTAGCATAGCTGTTGCTGATGGTGTGGGAGTTAACTCCTGCCAGTCCGCCGACATAGTCTGTGCCCGATGCGGCGCCGGTGGCATAGCTGTTGCTGATGCTGCTGCCGAAGCCGTTAAACCCTACCAGTCCGCCGACTTGATCTGTACCTGTCGCTGTGCCAGTGGCATAGCTGTTGCTGATGCTGCTGATGCCGTTGCTGTTGCTGCCCCCGTTAGCTCCCACCAGTCCGCCGACATTGATGTCTGTACCTGACACCGCACCGGTGGCATAGCTGTTGCTGATGATGCTGGCGTAGTTATACCCCACTAGTCCGCCAACTCGGTCTATGCCTGATACCTCACCGGTGGCATAGCTATCGCTGATGGTGATAAGGTCGTTACCCCCCACCAGTCCGCCGACTTGAGTTGTACCTGACACCGTGCCGGTGGCGTGGCTGTTTTCGATGTTGCCTTCACTATATCCTGCCAATCCACCGACATAGCCTGAGCCAGACACGCCGCCTGTGGCATAGCTGTTGCTGATAGTGGCATTGATGCCGTTAATCCCCACCAGTCCGCCGACATCACTTACACTTGTCACTGTGCCGGTGGCATAGCTGTTGCTTATGCTGCTGTTGGTGCTGTTAACTCCCACCAGGCCACCAACAGCGCCTAAGCCTGAAACAGTGCCTGTGGCATAGCTGTTACTGATGGTGCCATTGCTCCGTCCCGCCAGTGCGCCGACAGCAGTGCTTGTACCTGAAACGGTGCCTGAGGCATAGCTGTTGTTGATGGTGCCGCCGTTAACCCCCACCAGTGCGCCGACAGAGCTAGCCCCTGTGATATCCGCATTGGTAAGGCCAATGTTGCTGATGTTGGTACCTGGGCTTGTGTAACCAAATAGACCGACATAATTCATTGTGCTGCGGTTAATGGTGAGACCGCTTATTTCATTGCCAAGCCCATCAAAACTGCCCGTGAACCTATTAGTGAAGGTTTCACCAACTGGGTCAAATCCCACACCGTTGTGCCAGTTCACAGTGCCGCTGGCATCAATGTCATTACCCAACGCATAACGTCCTGCCAAGTTGTTTTGCATGGCTTGTAGTTGGTCGACGTTTTGAATCACGGTGTAGTGTTTATTTGCCGCGCTTGCCGCATCGGTTGGCGCATCTGTTTTGATAAATACTTGATTACCACTTAAACCACGTAAATACGGCGTAGTTTGGTTATCCGCATTTGCCCAGATGGTAGTCAAGTCAAAGCCTGTGAAGCTGTCTTTGTCAAACATCTCAGCAGTGGTTAGGCCTACGGTGGTTTGATAATTGAGATTTAGACCTATGCCATTGGCTTGCCCTGAAGTTTGGGTATTCCAGAAGCTGTTTTCGATGGTGCCCTCGTCAATCCCTACCACTCCGCCAACCTGGTCTGAGCCTGATACCTCGCCTGTGGCATAGCTATTGCTGATGGAGCTGCCATCGTTATACCCCACCAGTCCACCGACAGCGTTTGCCCCTGAAACGGTGCCTGTGGCATAGCTGTTGCTGATGCTGCTGCTGCCGAAGCCGTTAATCCCCACCAGTCCGCCGATAGCGTTACCTGTGCCTGTTACTGTGCCTGTGGCATAGCTGTTGCTGATAGTGCCATTGGTGCCGTTATACCCCACCAGTCCGCCGACAGTGTTTGCTCCTGAAACGGTGCCTGTGGCATAGCTATTGCTGATGGTGCTGTAGTTTTCCCCCACCAGTCCGCCGACACGGTTTTGTGTGCCTGTCACGGTACCTGTAGCATAACTATTGCTAATGGTGCTGTTGTTTTGCCCCGCCAGTGTACCGACATATCTGTTGCCGTTGATATTGGCATTGGTGACACCAATATTTTTGATGGTACTTCCTGAGCCCGCATGACCAAATAGACCGACATAATTCATTGTGCTGCGGTTAATGGTGAGATTGCTTATTTCATTGCCAAGCCCATCAAAACTGCCAGTGAAGCTGTTAGTGAAGGTATCACCAACTGGGACAAATCCCGCACCGTTGTGCCAGTTCACAGTGCTGCTGGCATCAATATTGTTGGCCAAAGCAAAGTCTGTATCGAGCAGCGTCGCCATGCCTTGCACACCGTAAATATCGGTGAGTTGATAAGGGGTTGCAGAGCCATCACCACTGAGCGCACGGATGAAAGTACCACCCGTAATACGGAAGTCATTCACCGCAAAGTCGGGCAGGGTGGCGTTGATTTGTGTCCAGTCGCCATTTTCAAGGGTAAAGGTGTCAACATTAATCGTACCGCTGCCAGAGGTGGTAATGTCACCGGCGGCATTCAGGGTTAAACCGCCATCGGTTGCGGTAATGGTATTGTTGATGGCGATATCATTATCGGCAGTGAGCGTTAAGGTGGTGTTGGCATCCCATGACACATCGGCAGCAACGGTGATGTCGCCTTGTTCTGAGCCTGTGTCTACGGTTTCGATTTCGACGTTGTTATTGGCGAGTTGGTCTTGCAGTTCGCTCGCCCCGATGCTGTTGTCTGTTTGTGTGCCAGCGCCTGCTTCAATGGTAAAGTTTGTTGGGTCAATCAGCCAGTTACCGGTGTTGCCGTTGTTGGCTTTGGTGGTGATTTCGGTTGCCGGGTTTAGGTTAACGTTCGCGGCACTGGTTTCGATAAAGCCGCCATCGCCTTGTTTGGCGCTGGCGTCGAGTGTGCCGGCCACCTTGACGGTGCCGTGCTGCATATCGCCCATTAAAAAGATTTGGCCGTTTTCACCAGTGGCGAGGGTGGTGGCCTCGGTGATACCGGTATGGTTAATGACACTACTGGCAATATCACTGGCGGCTTTGGCGGTTAAGTAGATCAGACCACCGTCAGCGCGAATAGCGCCGCCTTGTTCAATGTAGGTATCCAAGGTGGCCTGTTTGACTTCGATTTTCACCGGGCCGCCCAGATCCAACACGACGGTGCTGCCAGCACCCATCAGCGTATGACCTTGCGGCGTGCTGATATTGCCAGTGTTGATGATTTCTGCGGCAATCATGGCAACGGTGCCGCCATTTATCGTGGTGATGTTGCCATGGTTGACTACAGCATTACTGCTGTTGCCGGCAAAGGTATAGTTACCGGCCAGAAAGTCTTCGGTGCTGATAGGTAAGGTTGAGGCGACCAGACTGCCAACATCGACCCGCGCGGTCTCGCTGAAGTTGATGCCGTTGGCGTTGATCAGAAATACCCGGCCATTGGCATTCAATGCGCCGCGGATATCAGAAATGTCATGGCCGGTGACACGGTTTAAGGCGGCGGCATTGCTATCGGGCTGATGAAAATTAACGGCGTTGTTTTTGCCAATCGAAAAATTGTCCCAGTCGATGGCTAGCTTGTCGCTGTGTTGGTTGATATTTAGTGTGGTGCCATTGCCATGAATATCGCCGTTACCAGCCACAATATTGCCACCGCTGGGCAGGGTATCGGCATAGCTGATAGGAGCAAGCAGGGTCAAACCGAGCGTGGCGAGCAGTTTGAGTCTGTGTCCACGGTGAGCACTATTGCTGCGCTTGCCGTTGGTGTGCTGTAGTTCACTGGTGACTTGCCATAAGCCTAAAGCAGCGTTCCAAATCAACGTGTAAATATGGTTCATGGCGACTTCCTTTTTGCCTGGCCGAGATGGGTAGCAGTTTTTACAGGCTATCCTGATGGGCCGGTTTTTTTAAGGCTGCTTGTGCAGAAAAAGCAAGAATAGGTCAGGTTTTTTCGAGTTTCGTCATAACCGACCAGATAAAAATGATAACTAGTTCACATTTTTATGCAAGTCTTGTGTTTCAGGTAGTGCCAAAAAATAACAAAAGGGGGGAGAGCATTTTGGTTATTGCGGCACAGGGAAGGGGGGATTTAGCCAAAGCCAGTGCCGGGCTGAGTCACTCAGCCCGGCTTTTGATCTAGCGCCTGTTTATCTTTCATCGCCACCACTCCTAGCGGCTATGAGAGATAAGCGGGCCCTAATAATTTAACGCTTCGATTTCGATACGTGCTGCGGCGCCGTATAGCCGTGAGGCATCTCCGTCAACGTCGCCTTCGGGAGCAATGCCCGGCCACATGTCTGATACGCCGTTCAGGTACCCATTGACCTTGTCGAAGCTGTCAGCAGATTGTTGACGCAGTCCTTCTGGTAATTCGTCAAGGCGGCGTTTGGCCAGTTCGACAAAGCCATAAGCATCCTGATATTCATGTACATTGACCAATTTGCCCTCCTCAACGCCTATCGCGTATTCATCGGCTGCGGTGCGAACCAATTCTTTAATGCTTTGCAGACTGGTTTTGAGATCGATATCCACCACAGATTCAGCGGCTTTGATGCCTTTTTCCAGATCTTGATAAGCTGCGGTGACCGCTTCTTGTGAAGCTTTATTTGTGATACTGTCAGCCAGCTTTGTCAGGGCAGCATCAAAGCGTTCGCCGCCGCGATGCTCAATAGCTGGCACCAACCCAGTGTAGAGTTCATCCCGCGGATGTTTCATGTGGGTAATCGCCATTTCGGTCTTGCCTTCGCTATAAAGCTGATAGCCAACTAACAAGTGACCTCGAATCAGGCCAAGTCGGGTGAGGTAAGCAACATCATTCACTTTAAGGTCAATGACGGTGACACCCGCGCCTTCACCCTCACCTTCTCCTTCGCCCTCACCGGCTGCGGCAAGAACGATATTGCTGTGCGTATGGTTGTGATCAACAAAATCAGCTGCCAAGGCGCTGGTGCTGACGCCGCTGGCCAGTGCCACGCCCAAGCTGATCCATTTTTTTCGGTTTTCTTGCATCGTGTTGCCCTTTAGTTGTGATTTATAATGATCTCACATTGCCATAAATGAGAAACGTTCTCAATATGATTTTACAGTTGTCATCGTGTTTTAGTCCGACGGATTTAGACGTCATTCAAGAGGTCGCTAGGGAAACTGACTTTTACCACGGTGAGCATACCGCTGGCCGTGCTGCCAAACAGGTTAAACAGAACCAGCAAGCAGATAGTGTGGCGACAAAAGGGATGCTCTCGATGGTAGAGCAGCGGCTTCTGAAAAATGATTTATTTCTGCAAGCGACTCGACCAGCAAAGTTTGTTCGTCTTATGCTCAGTCGTTATCAAAGCGGCATGTATTATGGCAATCACGTTGATGAAGCGGTGATAGATAATCAACGTACCGATATTTCCTTTACCTTGTTTTTGTCCGACAGTACCGATTATCAAGGTGGTGAGCTGGTGTTGGCTGATCACAGTGGCGATCGCGCCTGGAAATTGCCAGCAGGAGAGTTAGTACTGTATCCATCCACTTACCTGCATCGTGTCAATCCGGTGACTGACGGCGAGCGTCTGGTTATTGTTGGCTGGTTGACCAGTCGGATACGGGACCCGATACAGCGTGAAATGTTGTTTGATCTTGAGTTAAGTCTGCGAGGCGAATTTGATGCCAATGGCAAAACCGAGCAGTACGACCGCTTATCGAAGGTTCGAAATAATCTTTTGCGTTACTGGTTAGATAGCTAAATATCAGGCACAGACGGTGTACTTGAGGTATTGGCTTGGCCGAGTTTGCTGTCTTGTGCCTCAGCGTAGCGTTAATCGAGAAGTATGGCTTTTGATCAAGACACGCTTTGACTTGCGTGGCGAAACCGGTTTTCTGAATATTGTATGTTGTTTTTATACAACAGCCGTCTCTTTTTATCGTAAATAGTAATCATTATTATTTATTTTTAAGTTGTGCACGTTTAAACTGTCTCCATACTTTTCTTTCAGGAATCTTTAAATGTCCCGGAAAACCGCGATTTCATTATTCGTTAATCTCGCCTTGGCAGGCGTTACCAGTATCAGTTTTGCCGCCGAATCAACCCCGTCAGATTCGGGTAAAACATTGGAAACCATGACGGTGACAGCCAGTGCCGATGCTTCAGCTGAAGGGTTGGCAGAAGCCTATCCGGGTGGTCAGGTAGCGACGGCCGGTCGAGCCGGTATTTTGGGTAATCTGGATTACATGGATTCGCCTTTTAGCATTACCAGTTATACCAATGAGTTGATTCAGGATCGCCAGGCACGTGGCGTTGGGGATGTTTTACAAAATGATCCGGGCGTCCGGGTGGCGCGCGGTTTTGGGAATTTTCAGGAATCCTTCTTTATTCGCGGTTTTATTTTGGGATCAGACGATATTGCCTATAACGGCCTGTATTCGTTATTACCGCGCCAATATATTGCGACTGAACTGTTTGAACGGGTCGAGGTGCTGCGCGGCGCATCAGCCTTTTTGATGGGGGCGTCACCGAGTGGTGGTGGGATTGGCGGTAGCATTAATCTTGTGCCAAAACGGGCGCCAAATGAAGACTTGAACCGCATTACCGTTGGCACCGATCACTTTGAACAAGGTTATGCGTCGGCCGATATTGCCCGCCGTTTTGGTGAACAAAAACAGTTTGGGGTACGCGTAAACGCAGCCTATCGCGATGGCAGTACGGCGGTTGATGATGAAAAAACAGAGCTAGGCCTGTTTTCAGTCGGGCTGGATTGGCGTGGTGATCGGGCACGGTTGTCGGCGGATATTGGCTGGCAGGATAACCAGCTTGATGAAACCCGCACTAATGTCACCTTGTCCGGTCCGGGGGTAACAGCGATTCCATCTGCGCCAGACTCAGACAGTAACTGGGCGCAACCCTGGACTTACTCTGATGAGGATGATGTTTTTGGTACCTTGCGTGGCGAGTATGATTTCACTGACAGCATTACCGGTTGGGCGGCCTATGGTATGCGCCGTACTGATGAGGCAAACTCGCTGGCCAATATCACGGTCACAAACTCCAATACGGGTGCAGCACGGGCACAACGTTTTGATAATACCCGCGAAGATGATATCGATACCGGTGAGCTTGGCTTGCGCGGTTCATTTGAAACCGGTGCAATCGGCCATGACTGGGTGATTTCGGCGTCTTTCTTTGAGCGGGAAACCAAAAATGCCTTTGCCGGATTTGATGGCAATAATGTGTTACTGACGAACCTCTACAACCCGCAATATTATGCTCGGCCGGATTTCAGTAGCGCCAGTTTCATCGGTAATGATCTGCGTTCGCCGGCATTGAACCAGCGGACAGAATTAGAAAGTTATGCGATCGGTGACACCTTGTCACTATTTGATGACAACTTGAAAATTACCGTAGGCATCCGCCGGCAAACGATTGAAAGCACCAATTTTGCCTACAATACGTTCACCGAAACCCGCTATAAAGAAACTGAGAATACGCCGGTTGCCGGGGTGGTGTTGAATCTGACGCCAAGCTGGTCTGTGTATGGTAATTACATTGAAAACCTGCGCCAAGGTGATACGGCGCCACAAACAACGACAATTAATGGCAGTGCCGTCAGCCTTACCAATGGCGGGCAGCAACAAAGCCCTTATGTGGCGGTACAAAAAGAAGTCGGTATCCGTTTTGATGGCGGCGAGTTGGGCGGCAATCTGAGCTTTTTCACGACAGATAAACCCCGCTCTTATACCGATGTCAGCAATCCTGCAGCGCCGGTCTTTACTACTTCGGGGGAAGATCGTCATCAAGGGGTTGAGCTCACCAGTTTTGGTATGTTGACCGATACCATTAAATTACTGGGCGGGGTGACCTGGTTGGATGCAGAACAACGTGACACTGGTAATCCGCAGCTGGATGGCAACGATGTTATTGGTGTTCCTGAGTGGCAAGCCAATATCGGCGCGGAGTGGGAAGTACCGTTCCTGCAAGGGTTGGCATTGGATGGCCGGGTTGTTTATACCGGATCGCGTTATGCGGATGCGGCAAACCAACTGGAACTGTCGAGTTGGACCCGTTTGGAT
The DNA here is from genome assembly GCF_000260965.1 of Methylophaga frappieri. Classification (NCBI taxonomy): domain Bacteria; kingdom Pseudomonadati; phylum Pseudomonadota; class Gammaproteobacteria; order Thiotrichales; family Piscirickettsiaceae; genus Methylophaga; species Methylophaga frappieri. The sequence goes on along the minus strand of NC_017856.1, from coordinate 1,875,386 downwards.
GTCGGTGCACGCTATTTAGCTGAGGTCAATGGCAAAGTGCTGACCTTACGTGCTCGTGTACACAATCTGTTTGATCGCGATTACTGGGCTTCGGCCGGTGGTTTTGAAAACAATGGCTATCTGGTGTTGGGCACGCCTCGAACCCTCACCCTATCAGCAACATTGGATTTCTAAACGGATAGCTTCCGTAAAGACGGTTTACATTATAAGAAGCGAGCCAGTCAGTTGATTGGCTCGCTTTTTTGTTGATTGAACCGTGAACAAATCGGCGATCAGATGCTTAATGTTGGCATTAATCTTTGGATAGATTTGCAAGTTCCTGGCGCGCCTGACCGATTGCCTGCCGAACCCGCTGTGGTGCAGTGCCGCCAATATGATCTCTGGCGGCAACAGAGCCTTCGAGCGTCAGCACATCAAACACATCGTTATCAATGTGCGGGCTGAATTGTTGTAGCTCTGCCAGGCTGAGCTCAGACAAATCTTTTTTCTGCTTGATACCATAGGCCACGGATAAACCGACCACTTCATGGGCATCCCGAAAGGGCACGCCACGTCGAACCAGATAATCTGCCAGGTCGGTTGCGGTAGCATAGCCTTTGAGGGCGGCATTTCGCATATTGTCTGCATTGACGGTGATGCCGGCCATCATGTCGGCATAGACACGCAGTGAACCAAGCAAGGTATCAATGGTATCAAACAAGGGTTCTTTGTCTTCCTGATTATCCTTGTTATAAGCCAGCGGCTGATTTTTCATCAAGGTTAGCAAGTTAAACAGGTTGCCATAGACGCGACTGGTTTTACCGCGAATCAGCTCAGGCACATCCGGATTTTTCTTTTGCGGCATGATCGATGAGCCGGTACAAAATGCATCGCCCAAATCAACAAAGTCGAACTGCGCGGATGACCAGATAATCAGCTCTTCGGAGAATCGCGATAAATGCATCATCAGCATGGCGGCGACGCTATTAAACTCAATGGCAAAATCGCGGTCGCTGACGGCATCCAGTGAGTTCCGGCAAATGCGATCAAAGCCGAGCAATGACGCGGTTAGTTCACGGTCAATCGGAAAGGTTGTGCCGGCCAAAGCGGCCGCCCCTAATGGCAAACTGTTTAGACGTTTTTTGCAATCATCCAGCCGTTCAGCGTCTCGTGCCAGCATTTCGTACCATGCCAATAGATGGTGACCAAAGGTCACCGGCTGGGCAGTTTGTAAGTGAGTAAACCCAGGTAAAATGGTTTCTGCTTCACGTTCCGCAACATCCAGTAAAGCGGATTGCAGTCTGAGTAATTCACGCCGGATAGGCTGAATCATATCTCGCAGATATAAACGCACATCGGTGGCAACCTGATCATTTCGGGAGCGACCAGTGTGGAGTTTTTTACCGGTTTCGCCGATAAGCTGAATGAGACGCGCTTCGATGTTCATGTGCACATCTTCTTGCGCTATCGACCAATTAAACTCACCGGCGTCAATTTCGGTTTCGATTTGTGTTAAGCCCTTAATAATCGCCTGACGTTCCGCGTCGGTCAGCACGCCAACTTGTGACAGCATGGTGGCGTGGGCAATCGAGCCTTGGATATCTTGTCGGAAGAGCCGCTGGTCAAACTGAACCGATGCAGTAAATTCTTCAACAAACGCGTTGGTTGGTTGACTGAGACGGGCAGAAGAGAGTTTTTTTTCAGATGCAGACATAAACAGGCCTGTGCGTCGGGCAAAAAGTGCGCACATTATAACGCGGCTATCGTGGCAGGGCAGCCGTAAATGCTAGAATAATGCTTTTGTTTGTTCAATTAAGACAGGATGCATTTCTATGAAAGACGCCTTGGTGCGTATCGCGACGCGTCGTAGTCCGCTAGCCGTCTGGCAGGCGGAGTTTGTCCGTGATGCGCTGTTAGCCATGCACCCGCATCTGACTATTGAGTTAGTTAAAATCAAAACAAAAGGCGACAAAATTCTGGATACGCCATTGGCAAAAGTGGGCGGCAAAGGCTTATTTGTCAAGGAGCTTGAAGTGGCCATGCAAGAAGGCGAGGCAGATATTGCGGTCCATTCCATGAAAGATGTGCCAGTCGCTTTTCCGGATGGGCTGCATTTACCTGTGATTTGTGCTCGGCATGACCCTTTTGATGCGTTTGTTTCGAATCATTATGCCAATGTCGATGATCTGCCTGAAGGCGCGGTCGTGGGAACATCAAGCCTGCGCCGTGAATGTCAGTTGCGACATTATCGGCCAGATCTGCAGATTAAACCGTTGCGCGGCAATGTTAATACCCGTTTGGCAAAACTGGATGCCGGTGAGTTTGATGCCATCGTTTTAGCCAAAGCCGGTCTGGAACGACTCGAGTTTCATGATCGTATTCGCTGTGCCTTAACGGCAGAACAAAGTTTGCCGGCAATTGGTCAGGGTGCATTGGGTATTGAGACCCGCATCGATGATGCCGAACTAAACGCATTAATTGCGCCTTTGGCCTGCCCAGATACGACCATTACGGTCAAAGCAGAGCGAGCCTTGAATCGTCGTTTGCAAGGGGGGTGTCAAGTGCCCATCGGCGGATATGCCGTATTGGAGGATGGACAAATCTGGTTGCGAGGTCTGGTTGGCCGACCTGATGGTTCAGAAATGTTGTTTGATGATATTCAAGGTGCCGCGGACCAAGCTGAAGCGTTGGGCTTAACGTTGGCGGATAGTTTGCTTGCGCAAGGTGCTGACGCCATTTTGTCGGATGTTTATGACCGCTGAAATGCCGTTATCAGGGCTCCGTATTCTGGTAACGCGACCCATTTCACAAGCAGTGGAATTGGCGAGGTCAGTGCGTGATGCCGGTGGCGAGCCAGTCTTATTACCACTGATTGATATTGAGCCGATTGCCGCGAATAAATGGCCGGAGATTGATTGGCGAAAAATAGACTGGCTGATTTTTGTCAGTCGCAATGCCGTGAATCTCTTTTTTACTGGTCTGCAGAAAAAACTGCCTGCCCGGATCAAGTACGCCGCCGTGGGTAATGGCACGGCACAGGCATTGGCAACACAAGGCGTTGACACCGTATTATGCCCTGAACAGCCTGGTGGAAGTGAAGGCTTACTTTCTGTTTCAGCACTGCAGGATGTGGCAGGACAAAAAATAGTTATTATTCGAGGTCAGGGAGGGCGGCCATTACTGGCCGATACGCTTCACGCGCGAGGTGCCACAGTACGGTATATTGAAGTTTACAAACGTCAATTGCCGCGTATTCTGGAGCAAGACATTGCCGATGCGGGTCAATGTGACATGTTGCTGGCAACCAGTGTGCAAAGTGTCGACCATCTGGTGCAATTATTTACCAATAAGGCGTTATTCAACAAACCGCTAATTGTGCTTAGCGAGCGCATTAAGCATGTGGCACTGGCCAAGGGATTTAGCCAGGTGTTGGTTACCCATAATGCCAGTGACACCGCTATCATGCAGAAACTGATTGAGACAGGAGCCAAGCATGGACAACAACACCTCGTCCACTGAGCCAACTGAAAACCCAGAAATCGACAAATCAGCGAAAAATACGCGTTGGCAGCAAACGCTGCGCAACCCGTTATGGTGGCTGGTTTTCGTGCTTACTGTGCCGGGATTGGTGGCAATTTGGCTGATTTGGCAACAACAGCAATTGCTGATCACGCAAAATGACCAACTGTCGCCGTTAGTGCCGCTGCCAAATCAGGTTGCGGCGGCGACCAGCGCCCACAAAAAACTGCAGCAGCAGGTGAATGAACAACAGCAAATGCTGGATAAACAGGCGGCGACAATCCGTGATTTGGAACAGCGAGAGCGATTAAGCGATCGGGAAATTCGTCTGCGCTGGACACTTAGCGAAATTGATTATCTTCTGCAGCTTGCCAATCAGCGCAGCATGCTGGCCAAGGATGTTGCTGGTGCCAGACAGGCATTAACACTGGCTGATGACAAGTTACAAACGTTGGATGACTATCGGTTGCAGCCTTTGCGAGAGCAGATTGCCGAAGAAAAACTGGCGTTGGATGCCGTTAGTAAGGCGGACATTGCCGGGATGTCGGCGGATATCCAAAGTGTCATCCAGGGTATTGATCGATTGCAGGTTGTGAAAGGGCCGAAACCTGGTTGGGATCCGGTGGCAGAAACAGCGGCAAATAGTCAGGTGGCTTCAAGTTGGCGTCAAGCTGCTAGTGAGATTTGGCAACAGCTTCGGTCACTCGTTGTGATTCGGCAGCAAGATGATGCGCCTGCTGCCGTATTGATGCCGGAGCAGCGCTATTTTTTGTATCAGAATCTGCGTCTACAACTGGAAACAGCTCGTTTTGCCCTGTTATCGGGGAAGCAAAATGTATTTGAAAGTAGTTTGCAGTCCAGTATAGATTGGTTAGCGCAGTATTTTACCGGTGATCAACGCGATGCCGTTTTAGCTTCGCTGCAAACCATGAAATCAAAATCGATTGCGGTGCAGATTCCGGATATCAGTGGTTCGCTGCGTTGGTTGGAGGAATTTCAGCCATGAAGTTGGTATTGATTCTGGTTGCTGCCCTTGTCTTGGGTGGTGTGCTGGTCTGGTTAGCTGATTTTCAGCCTGGGTTTGTCCTGTTGCAATACGGGAGCTGGACCTTGGAAACTTCGTTGATCGTGTTTGTGCTCATGGTATTGATTCTGTTTAGCGTCATTTACCTGATAATGCGCACTACCGTGTTCATCAAGCAAGCGCCTGCCCGACTGTCGGACTGGCAAACGCAACTACAGCATAAACGCGCTTCCAAAGCGTTAACGCAAGGCCTGATCACGTTGGAAGAAGGGCGATGGGCGGAAGCCGAAGCAATGTTGTTACGCCATGCTGGTAATAGTGATACCCCGTTATTACATTATCTTGCGGCAGCCCGCGCCGCACAGAAACAAAATGCACCTGAGCGGCGTGATGACTATCTAAAGCTGGCACATGACACGACCAACGGTGCTGATATTGCGATTGGCGTTGTGCAGGCGGAGTTGCAATTATCAGCCGGTCAAAAAGAACAGGCATTAGCCACATTGCAGCATTTGCGCCAAGTGGCCCCTAAACACCCTTATGTGTTGCAACTGTTGCAGCAGTTGTACCAAGAAACTGATCAATGGCAGGCAATGCAACATGTCTTACCAGATCTGCGAAAAAGGCATGTACTGGATAATAAAGCTATCAATGCGCTTAGCGCCGAAGCGGCAGTGGGGCAGTTACATCACGCGCTGATTCGTGAAGATTGGAGCCGGATGGAACAAATCTGGGCACAAACCAGTGGCAAGATCAAGCAGACAGAAGCCTTGCTGATCCCGTACGTCAGGGGGCAAATGGCGCAGGGTAATTACAGTGTCAGCGTTATGCTGATTGAGTCTTACCTGCGTAAAAACTGGAGTGATGAGCTGGTTTATCAATATGGTCTGATACCGGGTAGTAACTTGCTGAAACGATTATCTACTGCAGAAAAGTGGTTGAAACAGCATGATGAAAATCCGATTTTATTACTGACCTTGGGGCGTTTGGCCGCTGCCGGCAAACTGTGGGCAAAAGCAGAGGCCTATCTGCGTACCAGTCTGGAACAGGGGCCGCGTGGTGAAACCTATCAGGCGTTGGCCGATGTGTTAAGCGCTCAGGATAAACTTGATGTGGCAGCCGGAATTTATCGTAACGGGTTGGAGTGGACCTTAAAAAACACTTAATGATGTAAAGCAGAGATAACGATTTGGATACCAGCGGTGCTGACTATTTGATAGATGTGCTGATGCTGTTACTGGCAACAGTCGTTATTTTGCCGATCTTTCACAAGATTCGGCTGGGGGCCATTTTAGGCTATCTTGCTGCAGGAATGATTCTCGGCCCGTGGGGGCTGAGCGTGATTACCGAAGTTGAAGATGTCCGACATCTTGCCGAGTTCGGGGTGATTTTTCTGCTGTTTGTATTGGGTATTGAGTTACGACCCGACAAATTGTGGGAAATGCGTAAGCTGGTCTTCGGGTTGGGTCTGGCGCAATTATTGATTACCGCTGCCAGCCTCTACGCCATTGCGTATTTTGGTTTTGGCTTGTCGCATAAAACGGCCGTTATTATTGGATTTGGCCTGGCCTTATCATCGACCGCCTTCTGTTTGCAATTGCTCTCCGAGCGAGGTGGCATTTCGACGTTGATGGGGCGTATGTCTATTTCGGTATTACTGCTTCAGGATATTGCCGTTGTGCCATTGCTGGCACTGGTTTCCTATTATGCGGGTGGCGGTGCCGAGATGACGGAGCCGGGCTGGCACCTACTGTATCCGGTTCTGTTCATTATTGGTCTCTTACTGGCCGGACATTATTTGCTCAATCCATTACTGAGCCGGATTGTTGCCAGTGGCGATCCGGAAGTTTTTATGGCAGTGGCCTTGCTGCTGGTTCTCGGCGCTGCCTGGTTAATGCATTGGGCTGGCCTGTCCATGGCGATGGGAGCATTTTTGGCCGGCATTATGCTTGCCGAGTCGCATTATCGACATCAGATTGAAGCTGATATTCTGCCCTTCCGTGGCATTTTGTTGGGCTTGTTTTTCATGACCGTTGGCATGGACATCAATTTTGATCTGCTTTGGGACAAATTGGGATTGGTCGTTGGCCTGACGATTGCCTTGATGCTGTTGAAAGCCAGTATCGTGTATGTGCTCGCCAGACTGGTTGGGGCAAAGCATGCGGTGTCACTACAAACGGCAACATTGTTGTCTCAGAGTGGTGAGTTTGGCTTTGTTCTATTTGGTGTTGCGGCCAGTTCGGGCGTTTTGGCAACGGATATCAGCCATATGCTCACTTTAGTGATCGCGCTGACCATGCTGCTGACGCCATTTGCGGTTCGTGGTGTCAATAAGCTGATATTGATGTTAAGCAGCCACCAGCAAGTGAATGGCGAAAAATATGAGCAGCCCGAGTTTATCGACGATGCGCAGCAGCATGTTATTTTGGCCGGTTTTGGTCGGGTTGGAGCGCGTATAGCTGCTTTAATGCACGCCGCTGGTGTTAATTATATTGGTCTGGATATGCGTGAATCACGGGTCAAGGATGCCCGGGCGCAAGGTTTTCCAGTTTACTTTGGTGACGCCAGTAAAATGAAAGTGTTGCGGGCGGCAGGTGCGGACAGAGCCAGTATGATTGTCGTGGCACTTGATAATCCACAGCAGGTAGATCGCTTGGTGGCCCAGGTTCGAAATTTTTATCCAAATATGCCGATTCACACTCGCGCCAGAGATCGAAAACATTGCGCAGACTTGGTCATCAATGGCGCGACTACGGTGGTGTCAGAAACCCTGGAAACCAGTTTGCGACTGACCGAACAAGTGTTGATTGGTAATGGCGTGAGTGAGGCGGAAGTAAGATCCGTGCTCAATGCTTTCCGAGAGGATTACTACTCGAATGTGGTGAAAAAAGTGGCAGAAGACCAGGTTGTGCTTGGCGAGTTGAAGCATTAATAATTTCAAGAAGTTGAAATAGAAGATAAAAAAACGGATATTCCTGTTATTCCCTGCTCAAAAAAGGATTGAGATCGAGCAAAAAATATGTCTTTATATCATGTTAATGATAACTATTATCATTAATTAGTCACATAAAATTATAAGGATGGATATATGCACGTTCTCAAAAAACAGTTGATCGCAGCATCTTTGCCGTTAATGGTGATGTTTGCCATGCCAGCTCACGCGTCACAGTGTGATTTCACGCCGGACAAAGAGGGTTTCGACTTTAGTTTCACCGCTTTCGGTGCTCCTGACAAATCTTATGTTGTAAGCGGTAACCGCTTTACAAAATATGAAGTCGCTTCTGAGTCAGGCAAATTGTTGAACGCGACCATTGATATCGATGCCAGTTCACTTGATACGTCACATGACTTGAGTAATGGTATGGGCGGTGAATGGCCGGATAGTATTCCACCGGTTCGAAATGAAAACGTGGTTAAAAACCTGTTTATGAACTTTGTCGATCCAGGCACTATTCAGGCCAAAATCGTCGAAATTAAAGACGGTGAGCTGTCTTTGGATGTGACCATGAATGGGGAAACCCGTACCGTGCCAATGAGCTACGAAGTGGTTGATGGTAAGCTGCAGGCCAAAGGGTCGTTGGATATTCTGGACTTTAATGCGTCAGAAGCCTTCAAGAAGTTTGAAGCCGTTTGTACTACTATCTGGCACAAAGGCAAGACCTGGTCGACCGTTGATCTTACCTTTACCGTTCCTGTTGAAGAAGCAGGCTGTTAAGCTAACGGTGCGTTTCTCGAAAAACCCTGTCCTGAATGGACAGGGTTTTTTTATTTATAGTCGCATTGGCATGACCACATATTGCCGATGAATTTGTTCATCGGCAGGCGTAATCAATGCACTGCTGTTTTCATCGCTAAAAATCATTTTGACCTTGCTGTCCGGCATAGCCGCCAACAGATCCAACAAGTAGGCATTGTTGAAAGCAATTTCCAGCGAATTGCCTGTATATTCAACGGGCAGCTCTTCTTCCGCCGTTTCTTGTTCCTGATTGGTGACGGTTGCTTTGATTAGATTCGTCTCTAAATTCAAACGTACACTACGATGTTTGTCACTGGCGAGAATGGCGGCACGAGACAGCGCCTGTTTTAACTCGTCCCGATCTGCCAATACGATTTTATCGCCGCCAAGCGGCAAAACCCGTTCGTAGTTTGGAAATTGACCATCAATCAGCTTGGAAGTGAAATGCAGGTCGGGCAGTTCTACCTTGATTTGCTGCGAGCTGAACGCCAGTTTCACCTCAGCATCGGTATCACCCAGTAGACGGCCCAGTTCCAGAATGGCTTTGCGGGGAACGATCACACTGGTTTTTTGATCGGCTGCCTCAACGGTTGTTAATTCGCCCAGAGCCAGCCGGTGGCCATCCGTTGCCACGGCCCGTAATTGATTGGCATCACGTTCCAGCAACAAGCCATTAAGGTAATAACGCACATCCTGACTGGCCATGGCAAAACTGGTCTCATCAAGCAAATCTTTGAGCGCTGACTGCGGCATGCTAATTTGTTCGCTGTAGTTGGCGCCTTCGCTATGTGGAAAATCATCGGCGGACAACGTTGCCAGTGAAAACCGGCTTTTACCGGCTTGAACCAGTGCTTTATTGTCTTTTGCTTTGAAACTGATCGTTGCACTGCCAGGTAAAGCGCGCACGATATCCAGTAGCTTTCGGGCGGAAACCGTTGTTTCTCCTGCTTCATCGGCCGCTACCGGCAAGGTCGCTATCATTTCCAGTTCCATATCGGTGCTGGTCATGGTGAGTTTATCAGCCTGCGCTTTAAGAAGAATATTCGATAAAATTGGCAGCGTAGAACGCCGCTCGACAATGCTGCACACCAATTGTAGAGGGCGAACAAGGTTTTCTTGGCTAACGGTAAATTGCATGGTATTTCTCGCTAACTAGCTGGATAAGGTACGTAATAAGTTACGATAATCTTCGGCGACTCGATTGTCGGTCTCGCGCAATTCGGCGACTTTTCGGCAGGCATGTAATACCGTGGTATGGTCACGGCCACCAAAGCCATCCCCAATTTCAGGCAAACTGTGACTAGTGAGTTCTTTGGCTAAGGCCATTGCGATTTGCCGTGGTCGTGCGATGGAGCGGGTGCGTTTTTTCCCCAATAGATCTGAAACCCGAACTTTAAAATAATCCGCCGTGGTTTTTTGAATACTTTCCAGGGTAACCAGCTTTTGATGCAGCGCCAACAGATCCTTAAGTGCATCCTGGGTCATCTCAATCGTTAGCGGCTGGTTGGTAAAACGAGCGAAGGCCATGACCCGCTGGAGCGCGCCTTCCAAATCACGGACATTGGATTTGATCCGCTTCGCAACAAAAAACGCGACGTCATCTGGCAATGTCACACCACTTTGGTGCGCTTTTTTGATCAAGATAGCGACGCGTGTTTCCAGTTCTGGCGGTTCTACGGCTACAGTCAGTCCCCAGCCCAAACGAGACTGCAGTCGTTCATCCAGGTTTTCGACTTCTTTGGGAAACCGGTCGCAAGTCAGGATAATTTGCCGTTGCCCCTCAAGCAGACTATTAAACGTGTAGAAAAACTCTTCTTGAGAGCGTTCTTTCTTGGCAAAAAACTGTATATCGTCGATTAATAATGCATCCGCGCTTCGATAATGGGTTTTGAATTGATCAATGACATTATTTCGGATTGCGGTGATCATGTCCTGAACAAACCTTTCCGAAGAAAGATAAATGACTCTGGCTTTGGGATTATCTCGTTTGATCCGGTTGCCCACGGCCAGCATCAGGTGGGTTTTACCAAGACCGGTACCACCGTACAAAAACAGCGGATTGTAACCACTGGTACCCGGTGCTTCAGCAACATGCAGGGAGGCAGCCCGGGCAATCTGGTTAGACTTGCCTTCAACAAAGCTGTCAAAAGTAAACAGCGGATTCATCGGACTGCCAATAGCGGGTAATGGGTCTGCTTCGGCTGTGGGTGCAGTCGGCGCTGGAGGAACTGCTTTTGATTTTACCGCCGCCAGTGTTTCGCGGGTGCCGACTTCAATGGCAACCCGGTTTATTTCGCCTTGCGTTAAGCCAGTAAGTAATTGGTTTATTTGTGTTTCCAGTTGTTCCTGAACCCACTGCTGAACATAGGGGTTTGGTGCTAAAAGGCGTAAACTGTCAGCCGTTTCGATTGCTTGTAGGGGGCGTAACCAGGTGTTCAGCTGTTGTGCCGACAAATCACCTTCTAAATGGGACAGGCATTTTTCCCAAAGGGGTGAGGACACAGCAACTCCTTGATTTAAAAAGACTTGTTTGGCGGTTTTGGCGTGAAGTTATGCCAAGTGCAGACCAGTATAACGCGTCCGGCACAGGTCATAAAAGTTATCTTTATAGTGGGCATTTGGCAAGTAAAATAATTCATTGTGGTGTGTGTCAAAGTGGTTTGACGCAGGATGGCGTGACCCTTTATAATCCCATGTCTTTTGTCTCTGGCTTGTCTGCTTAATTAAGCTGCTGACCACCGCAAAACACGTGATATATCTGGAGTTAATGCAATGAAAAGAACTTTTCAGCCAAGTAATTTGAAGCGTAAACGGACGCATGGTTTTCGCGCACGTATGAAAACAGTCGGTGGTCGTCGCGTTATTAGCGCTCGCCGTGCAAAAGGACGCGCTAGACTGTCTGCGTAAAGCTCAACCTTAAAGAATGAGTAACATGGTCTTGGCCCGTTTTAGCCGAGCCATGAGAATGAATCGCCCGGGCGATTTTACCCGGGTTTTTCGTCAGGGAAAGCGGTGTGGCGGTACCGGCCTGACTCTAATTGCACTGCCAAGTAACGTTGGCCATCCAAGATTAGGGTTGGCCATTGCCAAGAAACATATCAAGCTCGCCTGTCAACGTAATCGGATAAAACGCCTGATTCGGGATTCATTCCGGCAACATCAACATCAATTAGGCAGCTTGGATATTGTGGTATTGTCGCGCGCAGATATTTTGCAACGTGATATCACTCAGGTTCGGACAGCATTGGGGCGGCATTGGATGACCGTGAAAACACAATGGCAACAATCCTGATCTGGCTCGTCCGGGGCTATCGTTTCTTTTTAAGCCCGCTTCTGGGCATGAACTGCCGTTTTCAGCCGACCTGTTCGCAATATATGATTGAAGCCTTATCTCGTCATGGGGCGATACGTGGTTTATGGCTAGGTTTACGACGGTTAATGCGTTGTCATCCTTGGCATGCTGGTGGCGAGGATCCTGTTCCTGAATTAAAGTCGAAATCTCATCATGGATAATCTTCGAACATTTTTTATTTTTGGTTTGCTCATCGTGTCATTGTTGCTTTGGGAAGCGTGGCAAAAGGATTATGTCCGTCCTGCGCAGCAAACGGCGCAAACTGAGGCGGTCCAGTCAGTATCGCCGGCGATGACAGAACAAGAAGCAGCTGACCTGCCGGATATGCCGAGTGCGGGAGAGCCGGGCGCCACGATTCCGGATGCCGGTGTAGCCAACGAAACCACGGCGGGTCAGGTTCGTGTCCAAACGGATGTTTTTGATATTTACATCGATCTCAATGGTGCTGATATTCGCAAATTAGCTTTGTTGCAATATGCGGTTGATGCCGACCAGCCGGATGTGCCGGTTCAGTTTCTAAATAATACCAACAACCCTTTTTTCATCACCCAGTCTGGGTTGCGATCTGAAACCGCTGCGCCAACACATTATGACGTGTATCAAGCGGAATCCAATGAATACCAACTTGTTGACGGTCAAGACACGCTAACGGTGCCGCTTCGCTGGCAATCAGAGTCCGGTGTCACGGTGGTCAAAACCTATACCTTCACACGAGATAGTTATTTGGTGACGGTTAATTACAGTGTCGAAAACAATAGCAATGATGCGTTTAGTGCTTATCCTTATGCCCAGTTTAATCGTACTCGACCCATTGATGATTCGATGCTGCTTTATACCTACACCGGCGCTGTATTCTCCAGTAATGAAAATGAATATAAAAAGGTCGACTTTGATGATTTAGAAGAATCTGCCTATCGCAGCGATGTATCAGGCGGTTGGGCGGCCATGATCCAGCATTATTTTGTGGCGGCCTTATTGCCCGAAACAGATGCCGGCCAGATGAGCTTCTATGGCAAAGCCATTAATAACACGAACTACACCGCAGGCATTCGACTTCCTGTGCTGTCTGCAGCACCAGGAGCGCGTGCCGACAGTGAATATCGGATGTTCCTTGGTCCGAAAGAAACACACCGTTTGGAAGATGCCGAAGAAAACCTGGATTTAACGGTCGATTATGGCGTACTGACAATCATCTCCAAGCCATTGTTTATTGTTATGGAGTGGTTCTACAAGCTAACCGGTAATTGGGGCTGGTCGATTGTGTTGTTGACCATCTTGATTAAATTGGTGTTCTTCAAATTGTCAGCGACGAGCTACCGTTCCATGGCATCAATGCGCAAGCTGACGCCAAAATTAACGGCGCTCAAAGAACGTTATGGTGATGATAAGCAGAAGTTCAATCAAGCCATGATGGATCTGTATCGCACCGAAAAGATCAATCCGCTCGGCGGCTGTCTGCCAATATTAGTGCAAATGCCGGTTTTCCTGGCTTTTTATTGGGTCTTGGTAGAAAGTGTTGAGCTGCGGCAGGCTGATTTTATTTTATGGATTAATGACCTGACGGCAATTGATCCGTATTTTGTCTTGCCGGTATTATTTGGTTTGACCATGTGGTTCCAGCAGAAATTAAATCCAATGCCGCAAGATCCGGCCCAAGCCATGATGATGAAGATTTTCCCATTAGTATTTACGGTATTCTTTGCCTTCTTCCCGGCCGGTCTCGTGCTGTACTGGCTGGTCAATAATATTTTGTCCATTGCGCAGCAGTGGTACATCACCCGTCAAATGGATGCGTTGTAGACGGCAAAGCGTATGGCATTAATCCAAACCGACACCATCGTCGCCATTGCCACGGCGCCAGGTCGAGGTGGTGTCGGTATTGTGCGATTATCTGGCAATCAGGCTGTCGTCATCGCTGAAAAAATCGCTGGTCGATTAGGCCCAGCCAGATATGCAAAATTTGCCTCATTTACCGGAACAGATGATGTAGTTCTGGATAGCGGGGTAGTCATACATTTTAAGGCGCCCGCCTCATTTACCGGTGAAGATGTCGTTGAATTACAAGGACATGGTAGCCCAGTCGTACTCGACAAGTTATGTCAGACGGCAATTCATCATGGCGCAAGAATGGCCCGGCCTGGTGAGTTTTCTGAACGTGCCTTTCTCAATGGCAAAATGGACCTCGCTCAGGCAGAAGCGGTTGCCGATCTGATTGAGAGCGCTACCGAACAAGCCGCGCGTAGCGCAATGCGCTCACTTCAAGGCGCGTTTTCCAAGCGAATTAATGATTTTTTAACCGAGCTTACCCATCTTCGGATGTTTGTTGAGGCATCGATTGATTTTGCGGATGAGGAAATCGACTTTCTCGGGGAAGCCCAAGTAGACAAACAACTACAAGCGTTACTGACAACCTTGAATGGTATTCAAGATAGTGCCCGTCAAGGCCGCTTGCTGCGTGAAGGCATCAGTGTCGTGTTGGCTGGGCAACCAAATGCCGGTAAATCCAGTTTGCACAATCAGCTGGCCGGACATGATGCCGCAATCGTCACGGATATTGCCGGTACAACACGAGATGTTCTTCGCGAACAAATTCACCTTGGCGGTCTGCCATTACGTATCTCTGATACGGCAGGTCTGCATGATGCAACAGACAATGCCGTTGAATTGGAAGGTATCCGTCGAACACGGCACGAACTCGCCCAAGCAGACCATATTTTGCTGATGGTGAATGATGCTGAGGGCATGACGGCTAAAGACGAGGCCATACTGGCTGATTTGCCCGCCGATAAGCCGTTGACGATTATCCGTAATAAAATCGATCAAAGTGGTCATGCGCCTGAACGAATTCAGGATAAAGATAAGACCATAATCTATCTATCTGCCAAGACAGGAGCCGGAATTGAGTTATTGACGCAGCATCTGCAAACGGCGGTTGGCTTTCACCCAGATGAACAAGGCATTTTCATTGCTCGTCGTCGCCACCTGGATGCGCTTCACCGTGCCCAGCAGGCAATCGAGGCAGGTTATGCCTGTCTGACGGGGATGGGTGCGGGCGAGTTGTTGGCCGAGGAGTTACGTCAGGCACAACAAGCACTTGGCGAAATCACAGGCACATTCACCAATGAAGATCTACTAGATCGAATCTTTGCCAGTTTCTGTATCGGTAAATAAAGTCACTTCCTGAGAATTCCTCAAAACTCATCTAACCCCATTCAACGGCTAGCTATTACGAGCATTTTTGTCTGTTATTGCTTACCACGTTTCGAGTGAAACTGGTGAAATGTGGGCCCTGTTTCTGAAGGCACTTGAGAAAAATCTAACCGTATCAAAGCTTGCAGCCATTTTTACAATTCCCGTATCGTCACTGGGAGTTTTCTCCGGACTATCCGGCAGTTCAGTTGCATCTTTTGCTTTATTCCGTGTTTTGAACCCGTGCTGATCGCGGTACGACATTTATGCCGTAACGAGTTGTTCAGGTACTCGCAAAGGCAAGGCAATCGTCATCAATCTGACATATTCGGTTGGTAGTGTGATTCAGCGCATTGAAACGTCGCTTGAGTAACGAACCTGAACGTTTCTTTCGTTAACGACATAAACTCTAACGGGGGGAATTCATGGTTACTGTTGCATCCCATGAACACGGCCAGGTGGGATCATCCAACTGGTATCAGTGGTTCTTTATCGCATTTTTAATTTATTTATTGCTGGTTGCGGTTGGCATGATTGGGGGTGGGTTTAAAGCCGCGACCGGTGATCAGGCCAAAGAGTTATTCGCTTTCGCCAGTAATCCTGTTACTGCATTAGTGATCGGAATGGTCGCAACAGCGCTAATCCAGTCATCCAGCACGGTAACATCTATTATTGTCGGTCTGGTTGCCGGCGGGTTACCTGTTGGCATTGCCATTCCGATGGTCATGGGCGCCAATATCGGCACTACCATTACCAATACTATTGTCAGCCTTGGTCATGTTAGACGAGGTGAAGAATTTAAACGGGCATTTGCGGCAGCAACCATACATGATTTTTTCAATCTCTTCAGCGTACTGATATTTTTGCCGCTGGAAATCATGTTCGGCTTTCTGCAGAAAACCGGCGCCTGGTTATCGAGTTTTCTGATCGGCGGTGATTCGATGTCGATGAAGGGGTTTGACTTTATCAAGCCGCTGGTTAAACCCCCTATCACATTCATGCAGGATACTTTTGGTGGCATAGGTTTATCCGAACAAGTTGCAGGGACCTTACTGATTATTTTTGGTATTGCCTTGATTTTTTTCGTGATCACATTTATTGGAAAACTGCTTAAAGTTCTGATGGTTGGCCGTGCCAAAGAAATTCTGCACAGCGCCGTTGGCCGTGGTCCGGTATCGGGTATCACCTCGGGGACCTTGATTACAGTTCTGGTGCAATCATCTTCAACAACGACAAGCTTGGTCGTACCACTGGCAGGGAGTGGCGTGTTTTCTCTGCGCCAGGTTTACCCTTTCACACTGGGCGCCAATATTGGTACCTGTATCACCGCACTGCTCGCGGCAACGGCCGTGACCGGTGCGAATGCGATTTTTGCCTTGCAGATTGCCTTAATTCACCTTGTTTATAATGTTTTAGGTGTGGTTATCATTTATGGCATTCCATTTCTGCGTGAAATCCCGATTCGCTCTGCACAGTGGTTATCAACATTGGCGGTCAAGAAAAAACTTTACGTAGCCTTGTATATCGGTTGCGTATTCTTTTTAATACCGCTGCTTGCGATAGCTCTTAGCAAGGCACTTGGTTTATAAATAATTCAGGATGTGACTTATGAGCAATATCACGACACGTAAACAAGATCTTGAGGCAAAGGTCGCTGAGCTGGAAGAGGCCCTAGCACAGGTAAAAGCACAACTTCGTGATGAGCGGGAAAAAGATGAACACGAAGAAATTGATCGGCTCGATGAATATTTGGATCAAATCGACAATAAATACGCCAATCTTAAGGATTTCTGGTCTATTGTTCGCGAAGAACTCGCTGAGTTATTTTCTTCTAACAATGATAAAAACCAGAGGTAATCGGACGATGATGAGAAGATCTGAGTCGACTCCTTTATGGTGTCAATTTTTACTAACAGGTGTCGTCAGCCTTTCGCTACTTCCGCTTCCCCTTCAGGCAGGTGAAGAAAAACAAATCATCTTAAATGACGTCCCAACGGTGATTCTTGATGCGATCCAGAAACAGTTTCCAGAATCTGACGTGATCAGTGCCAATATTGAAATAGAAGATAATGGTGATGAGATCTATGAAATCCAGGGAACGCTAAAAGATAAACGCAAGTTTGAATACGATACCTTCGCCAATGGTGAGGTCCAGGAAATCGAAGTAGAATTTCCCGAATACATGGTGCCAGAAGCCGTTATGAAGGCGATTGAAAAAAAATTACCTGGATTTACGCCCACCTATATTGAAGCCAGTCATTCAAAAAGTATGAAAGTCATCAGCTATGAATTTGAAGGCATGATGGGCGATAAAAAACTGGATATTGATGTTTCGGCAGACGGTAGCAAGATCGAAATCGCAGATAGTTAAAGGTTAATTTACGGCATTGGGGTACGGTTAAGCATGACTATCTTGCATAGCCTGTTGCGGCGTTTTTATGTGGCTACTTTTATCTAGTATGTCGTTGTGTTTTTCCCTTTTCCACGGCAGGATGCCGGGCGAGATATGCAAAAAGTGAAGCTATTTTCCAAACGGATTTAATAAGTCGTCAATCGCTTCTTGTACATTGTAGCCAAACAAAGCGATGCCAACCCATTACCTGCAAAAGTATACAAGTGCTGAACGCGCTGGCAGAGACATTAATCCAATGGGGCCACACTATGAGCAAATCCCCACGGTTATTTAAAACCCCCATCAGGCCTGATAGGGAACGTTGAAGCAAACACGGTAAACTGGCTAGATGGACTCATGAAACAACACCGGCATTACAAACCGGGCTGGTTTCTTCAGGCAGATCAGAGAGAGCGACACAGCCAGATGTGAGTCTGATGAGATTCAACGTAACTATAAAAAAGGGTTAGCAATCCCCCCTTGGACGATGGCTATCAGCTGCTTACAAGATCACATTTAACCCGGATAAAAAGCCGAGATACGACCCGTGCACATGCTGTCTGTAAATGATCAAACTGAAAAACGGTAATCAGGCATTGCCAAAATAGCGTTCCACACAATGCAGGGCGATATTAAGCATTAATTTGTGGATCATACACCTATCAGTGTCTTACGGTTTAACGCTTCACGTCGCCGACCCTGTTAGCTTTTGCCAATAAGTCACGACCGCCCGGCAAGATAGCAATATGTTTGAAATGTGTGCCCTGTTTGGGAAGAAACTTGAGAAAAATCTAATCCTATCAAAGGTCTCGGTCATTTTTATAATGGCTGCATTGAAGCGCCGTTCATGCTGCGAAAGATCGTGTAGCCTCAACTTCTATTGATCCGGAAGAAAGAGAGCCTTGATTGAAGCCGGCTAGTGACTTGCGTATGCTGAATTGACGCAATTATCTGGTAATTTCATGGAGTGCTAATGGTTTACCCGACAGCAAAGTCCACGGTGACCGGTCTGTTAATTGGCCTAACCGGCCTGTATTTTCTGCCACCCTCAGTTATGGCTGAAGAAGATGAGCCTTGGTCGCTGGAATGGTATGCCTCTTTGAGAATGCAGGCTGAGTCTGTACGACCTGATCAAACGGATGCGCTCGCCGATTACCGTGGCTTTCGAGATGCATTCTCGCGGGTTGGGGTCAGAACAGAGTATGCTTTCAACCCCCGTCATCAGCTATTTGGGCAAATCGAAATACCCTTTGATTCTGTCAATATGCGGTTTAGAGATAGTTATGATCAAGGTGGTGTGGGTCGGGATGAGCGTGAGAGTTTGCGTGTCGCCAGATTAGGTTATCGTTCACCGGTTGGGACCTTGGTCGCCGGGCAGCAATGGATGCCTTATTACAATGCTATTTTGTTGCCGGTGGATCAATTCAGTACTTTTTATAGTGGCTTTGCCAGTTATACGACTTTTCGCGTCAAAGAAACGCTGGCCTATGAAAGTCCGGTCTGGGGTGGCTTTAGTTTTGGTGCTTCCTATTCGAGCCAAGCCGGTAATGCGCGCTCTTCATCACGAATTGACGACCGGCGAATTCAGGCGGTTGCCAGTTATGCAATAGAGAATCACCGCCTGTCAGTGGGGATGGATGATCGGGGCAATGCACAGGGGTTTTCAGACCGACTTTATGGCGCTACCTGGTCATTTAACCCGGGTCCGTGGGGGCTGGCGGTGAAATATGAAGTCACTGATACCGATAACCCCAACAGTTTCTTCGGTGACGACGCGCAAGCCATCAATGTGTTTGGTAGTTATCAGTATCAAAATAATGTCTTTAAACTGATGCTAGCCAATGTCGAAGGCTACGGTGAGGCTATCATCCACGCCGGCGTTGATCACAAATACAGCGACAACCTGACCTTATTTGCAGAGTTCTATCAAGAACAGGAAACAGCGGCATTAACCTGCA
The DNA here is from genome assembly GCF_000260965.1 of Methylophaga frappieri. Classification (NCBI taxonomy): domain Bacteria; kingdom Pseudomonadati; phylum Pseudomonadota; class Gammaproteobacteria; order Thiotrichales; family Piscirickettsiaceae; genus Methylophaga; species Methylophaga frappieri. The sequence continues at coordinate 1,856,237 of NC_017856.1, read as the reverse complement.
AGCGCTGCGGCTTGGCCGGCTTTGATGCCGCTGCCTCCGGTGGCAAAGTATTCGCAGTCGGTTTTCGATATAACCTCAGTTATTGACCTGCTTTACTTTGCTCGGCGTCTTCTGGCGTTTTTACGTGGCCATTTTCATCCAGCATGTCGTCATGTTCTTCCATTTTCCACGGCAGGATACCAGGCGAGATATGCAAAAAGTGAAGATATTTCTCAAACTGATTTAATAAGTCGTCAATCGCTTCTTGTTCATTGCAGCCAAACAAATCATACGATGCCCCACCGCGACGCATGAATACCTCAGCCCGATAATAAAGTTTGTCGCCATCGGTGCTTCGATCCATTTGTGGATAGGCAAATGTAGGCATGGCATAACCGCGCATTCTGACTTCATAAATGAAATCCAGCTCATTGTCGCGAATCACTTCCAGGTATGCCCGGTGTTGGGTATCGTCAAAGAAAAGTTTCACCGGCCAGCCTTGGCGCAACAATTCGGCTTCAACATGTTGCATTGCCGGATAAATCGTATCTCGAACAAATAAGGCAACTTGTTGATAGTCAGGATAACTAATCAGGCCGGTTAGCCGTTTTTTCCAATGTTTCGGGTTGTGGTTCCAGCTGTGCATTGCTGTGCTCAGACTGGTTTCCCGGTGTCCTTCAATGGCCAGTGCGCGCCACATGCCAAAGGCCGCCAGAACCATGATGATCGCAAATGGCAGGGCACTGGTAATACTCATGGTTTGTAGTGCTTTAAGTCCACCCGCCATTAATAATGCGGCGGCAACAATGCCTTCAAGAGTCGCCCAGAAGACCCGTTGCCAGACTGGGGTTTTGCTGACGCCACCCGATGCCAACGAGTCAATAACCAATGACCCGGAATCAGAAGACGTCACAAAAAACGTCATGATTAAAATGACCGTGATCAAGGACACCAAACTGGTCCAGGGCAGTTGTTCAAATAATTTGAATAAGGCAATCGCCGTATCATTTTGTACTTCGGTGATCAGCGTGGTGTAGCCTTCATGCATGATAAGGTGAAGTGCGGTATCGCCAAAAATAGAGAACCACAGGAAAGTAAAGATAGTCGGAACAAACAAGACACCGAAGACAAATTGGCGAATGGTTCGTCCTCGGCTGATTTTGGCAATGAAAAGACCGACAAATGGTGCCCAGGCGATGGTCCAGCCGAAAATAAATAAAGTCCAGTTACCAATCCAGTCGCTGCGTGTATATGCCTGTAAGTTAAAAGTACGCTCAACAATATTGTTCAGATAACTACCGGTATTTTGTAAGAAGGTCTCCAGAATCACGATGGTCGGACCAACGCTGAAAACAAATAACATCAACAACACGGCAAGAACCATATTTAGAATAGACAGGTTTTTAACCCCCTTATCTAACCCGGCGACCACAGAAGCAATGGCAAAAACTGTAATCACACCGATGGTGATGATCTGCACGGTAATACTGACGGGAATGTCATCCCAAAGATAATTCATGCCAGCGTTAATCTGAGCGACGGATAAACCAAGCGTGGTAGCAATACCGAATAGTGTGCCCAATATGGCAATCACATCTACCGTATGCCCAATCGGGCCATGAATCCGCTCACCGATTAAGGGATATAACGCTGAACGCATCGACAACGGTAAGCCATGCCGAAAAGCAAAATAAGCTAAGACCAGCCCCGTCAGCCCGTAAATTGCCCAGATATGGAATCCCCAATGGAAAAAAGCAATTTGCATGGCCTGTTTTGCTGCATCAATGGTTTCCGGCGCCCCCGCTGGTGGTGACGCATAGTGTAAAACCGGCTCAGCGACACCAAAAAAGAGCAGGGCGATGCCATAGCCAGCTGAAAACAACATGGCAAACCAAGCAGGAAAACTATATTGAGGCTCCGCATGATCTGGGCCTAACCGTGTTTTCCCCCAGCTGGATAAGCCAACAACCACAACGAAAACAAGAAAGAAAGCGACGGCCAGCATGTAAAACCAGCCGAAATTTTGCGTCAGAAATGTCAGTACTTTCGAAAAGGCTTCCCCGGCCAGGCTCGGGTTGCTGATTGTGCCGACTACCAATAGTAAGGTCACCACCACAGCCGGGATAAAAACGGGGATCAATATCGTGCTGTTGCCTCGCGCGGCAGTGGGACTTTCAGACATGTTTCACTCCTGACGGATTAACAAAGACGGGGTTTAGCGTATGCGACGGATGATGTGCATACGGCCAAACGCGCCTTTCATTCTGGTTTACCGTTCCGCTGGATGTCAAACCGCAGGCAATAAAAAAGCCGTTGCCAAGGTCAACTGGCAACGGCTTTATTTCTGAGCTTAACGGTTTTTAATCGCCTTTGGGGCCGAGTAAAAACCAGATAATCAAGCCAAGCAGCGGGAATACCAGCAGGATCAAAATCCAAAGGATTTTTGCCAGTGTTCCGGCAGAACTTTTGGCAACTTTGATAATTGCCCAGATAACAATAATTAACCAAATCAGACCTAACAGACCGCCCACTTCTAATCCCATTTTCTTGCTCCTTTGCCAGTTTTGTTAAAAACGCTTTCAAGCATAGCCAGTATTGTCTGCAGATGCCAGTCAGGGGCTGATGGTTTCTGCCAATAAACCGCCACCCAGGGCTTTGTAGAGTGTCAGCTGGTTTCGCAGGCGGGCCAGATTGGTTGCTATTTCGGCCAGTTCGGCATCAATCAGACTACGTTGTGCGTCCAACACTTCAAGATAACTGTCGACACCGGCATCAAAACGTTTTTCAGCGAGTTCCAGACTACGTGCTGTAGCTTCGGTCAGATCTTGCTGTGCAGTCAGCTGATCTTCAAGGGTTTCCCGCGCCTGTAATTCATCATAGACCTCTTTAAATGCTACCTGAATCACTTCTTGATAACGCACGACAGACAGTTCTTTTTGTAATTCGGCAATTTCCAGATTGGCTTCATTCACGCCCCAATCCAGTAACGGAATATTAAATTGTGGTGCAATTTGCCAGGTGCGATTACTGCCCTCTAATAATCCTCCGGGCGTATCAGCAGCCAGACCTAAGCTGCTAGTTAGGCTGATACGTGGGAAAAAGGCTGCCCGAGCAGCACCAATTGAGGCATTGTTAGCTTGAATGCTGAGTTCCGCTGCCTGTACATCCGGTCTTTGCAGCAAACTGTCTGAGGCAAGATTATCGGGTAATGAGCGCAGGAGGCCGGTGGTTTGCCAATTAACAGGATAGTCATCTTGATCCAAGGGTTGACCGACCAGTAATTCCAATAAGGTGAAGTTCTGATTGGCTTGTTGCTGGTATTGCGCCACGGCTATCCGTGCTTCATGTAATGCTGTTTCTGCTTGACGTAATGCCAGTTCTGAGGAAAGGCCGCCTTCATAACGGCGAGTAATCAAGGCATAGCTTTCTTCTCGTGCTTCGCGTGTGGATTCGGAAAGTTTTAACTGGGCCAAAGAGGCTTGCCAACTGAGGTAGGCATCGGCTACTTCGGCAACCAGTGTTAACTGCGTGCTCTTTAAAGTTGCTTCTTGAGCCAGATAATCGCTCAACGCAGCTTGTTTTAGGCTTTCCAATCGGCCAAAGAAATCGATTTCCCACGCAGCGATACCGACGCCGACGCTATATTGTTCAAAAATACCGCTCTGGCCAAATTCGTTCGCGCCTGGTGAAAATCGCTGGCGAGTGTAGCCACCTTCACCATCCAGCATCGGCAACTGTTCTGCACGGCGGATCCGGTATTGTTCACGGAGTTGTTGCACCATTAAGGCTGTTGCTTGCAGATTACGATTGTTGGACAGGGACTGGTCAATCAGATTTTGCAGGGTGGCATCCTGATAAAAATCGCGCCAGCCAATATCGGTTGCATTCAAATCTGTGCTGGCATCTTGCCGGGCAGGTAACGGACTTGGGTTTTCCGGTTGCTGATATTCAGGTATCAGCGAGCAGGCACTGACACTGAAAGCGAATAAAGTGGTTGTAAACCATGTTCGTAGGGTGATCATGCAGTTTCTCCAGGGTCAGCAATTTGTTTGGTTGGCGCACTTCCCGTCATGTTTTCCGCAAGTCGGAAAACAACAACAAAGAATACCGGTATAAAGAAAATAGCGAGGGTTGTAGCGGCAAACATACCACCAAAAACCCCAGTGCCAATGGCATTTTGGGCGCCACTACCGGCACCGGTTGCCAACATCAGTGGTGTCACACCGAGCATAAAGGTCAGCGCGGTCATCGCGATAGGACGAAGCCGCATTCGAATGGCTTCCAAGGTGGCGTCAGTCAGTGTCATCCCTTGTTCGTAAAGAGACTTTGCAAATTCGACAATCAAGATGGCGTTTCGGGCTGATAAACCAATCGTGGTTAGCAATCCAACTTGGAAATAGATGTCATTTGATAATTCTCGTCCCAAAGCAAAGGCAACCGCGCCCAATACACCCAGTGGGACAACCATCATGACAGAAAATGGCACTGACCAGCTTTCATATAACGCGGCCAGAAATAAAAACACGACTAATACCGACATCGCATACAGTAAAGGCGCCAGAGCACCGGATTGACGCTCTTGCAACGACAGCTCAGTCCACTCGTAGCCAAAGCCTTCAGGTAGTTCAGCAACGAGAGATTCCATTGCCTGCATGGCATCGCCGGAACTAAAGCCGGGTGCGGCTTCGCCTTGGATATTCATCGCCGGCACACCATTGTATCGCTCTAGTCGCGGCGAACCGTAGATCCAGCGGGAATCGCTGATGGCGGATAATGGCACCATGTCATTTTCTGCGTTACGAACATACCATTTGCCAATATCCGTCGGCATCATACGAAATGGGGCATCGCCTTGAACATAAACACGCTTAACACGACCCTCATCAATAAAATCGTTGACGTAAGTCGAACCCCAGGCCGTGCTAAAAGTATGATTGATGTCGGCCAGTGAGATACCAAATGACATGGCTTTTTGATGATCGATATCCACCTTAAGCTGGGAGCGATCTTGTAAGCCATTATGGCGAACACGCACTAGCCTTGGATCTTGGTTGGCTTTTTGTAACAAGCTATCACGTGCATTCACCAATTCTGCGTGACCTAAGCCACCCAAATCTTTGAGCATCATATTGAATCCGCTGGCATTACCTAACTCACGCACGGGTGGTGGCGAAATAGCAAAAGCAAACGCATCTTTAAACTGGCTGAAATAACCCGATGCCCGGTTGGCGATAGCCTGTGCATTTTGTTCTGGTGCGGTGCGTTCTGACCAAGGTTTCAAGTTGACGAAAATGAGACCGCTGTTTTGCCCTCGACCACTGAAACTGTAGCCAATGACAGAAAAGACCGAATCCACATTGTCCGCTTCTTGTTCCAGATAATAATCTTCAATCCGGTCCATGACAGCCATGGACCGTTGTTTTGAGGCATTGGCTGGCAACTGCATTTCAGTAAATAAAATGCCCTGGTCTTCATCCGGAAAAAACGAGGTCGGCAGCTGGATAAACAGATAGGCCAACCCGCCAACAATAAGCAGGTAAACCAGCATGGTTTTGATGCGATGTTTAAGCAGATAGCCAACGGTACTTTGGGTACCACGACTGGTTTGTTCGAAACGCCGGTTAAACCAGCCAAAAAAGCCTTTTTTCTGTTGCGGATCCTGTTTGGCATCTTTCAGCAGACTGGCACACAAGGCTGGCGTCAAGGTCAATGCGACCAGCAAGGAAATAGCCATTGCCGAGACAACCGTGATAGAAAACTGTCGGTATATGACTCCCGTAGATCCGGGGAAGAAGGCCATGGGAATAAACACTGCCGAGACGGTCAGCACGATGCCAACCAAGGCACCGGTGATCTGATCCATGGATTTTCGGGTTGCGTCTCGCGGAGACAGGTTATCTTCATGGATAACACGCTCGACATTTTCCACGACAACAATCGCGTCATCCACCAATAGGCCGATAGCCAGTACCATGGCGAACATGGTCAACATATTGATTGAGTAGCCAAAGACAAACAGCACCGCGAAAGTGCCTAAAATAACGACTGGAACAGCAATTGCTGGAATCAAGGTTGCGCGAAAATTTTGTAGAAACAAATACATGATCAAAAATACCAAGATCATGGCTTCGACCAACGTTTGAACTACCCCTTCAATTGAGATCTTAACAAAGGGAGTTGTGTCGTAGGGATAAGTGACGACAAGGCCATCTGGAAAAAAGGGCGCCATTTCAGCAATGCGATCCCGCACTGACTGAGCCGTTTCCAATGCATTTGCTCCGGATGCCAAGCTAATCCCGAGGCCAGCGGCTGCTTGTTTATTGTATTCGGTTTCAAACTGATAATTTTCACCGCCCAAAGAAACGCGGGCGACATCTTTAAGCCGAACCTGAGAACCATCTGGTTCAACGCGCAATAAGATATTTGCAAATTCTTCCGGTGTTTCCAGTCGTGTCTCGACAATAATGCTGGCAGCGATTTGCTGGTTATTGATTGCGGGCGTGCCGCCAACTTCCCCTGAGGCGATTTGAACATTTTGCTGTTGAATGGCCTGCACAACATCCAATGTTGTAAGTCGGTAATTTGCTAACTTATCCGCATCAAGCCAGATACGCATGGCATATTGTGAGCCAAACAAATTAATCTGGCCGACGCCAGTGACTCGGCTAAGCGGCTCCTGGATATTGGCAGCGACATAGTCAGCAATATCGTAGCGGTCCATTTTGCCATCATCGGACACAAACCCAAGTACCATCAAAAAACCGCTGCTGGATTTGGTGACACGAATACCTTGTTCCTGAACCTCTTGCGGCAACAAAGTCATTGCCGCCTGTAACTTGTTTTGAACCTGAACCTGAGCAATATCTGGATCGGTTGTGGCCTGAAAAGTAATCGTGATTTCGCCGGTACCGCTCGAGTCACTGGTTGATTTGATATAGGTTAGATCATCGAGGCCAGTCAGGTTTTGTTCGATTACCTGAATAACCGAGTCTTCAACGACTTTGGCCGAGGCGCCGGGATAACTGGCTCGGATTTGTACCGAGGTCGGTGCAATTTCAGGATATTGCGAGATAGGCAATTGAAAAATTGTCAGCACACCCGCCAGCATAATGAGCAGCGCGATAACCCAAGCAAAAATCGGGTGATCAATAAAAAAGCGTGCCATCGCTACCGGCCTTCCTGCTCGGTTTTATTGGCGATCTCCACTTCAAGACCAACGCCGATTTTCTGTAAGCCTTCTACAATCACGGCATCGCCAACGTTCAATCCGGTTTCGATTAGCCAGTTTTGACCAAGATCGCGGCGAATCTGAACATTGTGAAGTTCCACTATATTGTCAGCATTCACCACGAAAACAGAGGCTTGACCTTCCCGGCCAAAAGTCACGGCTTTTTGGGGCACTAAAATGGCATCATCAACCCGACCTTCATCGACTTCAGCGCGCACGTACATGCCTGGCAATAACAGCCCATCAGGGTTGGGGAATTGAGCCCGCATGACGATGCTACCGGTCATTTCATTGACATTGACTTCCGAAAAGGCCAGCGTACCTTTATGCGAATAAGCCGTGTCATCTTCAAGCGTTAACGAGACGGTTACCTCACCATTTTTCTCTAAATCACCGGTCATCAACTCGCGGCGAAGTCGTAATAATTCGCGTGAAGCCTGCGTAATATCAACGTAGATAGGATCGAGTTGGTGAATCGTAGCCAAACTATCACTTTGACCGGCCGTCACCAGTGCCCCTTCGGTCACGTGAGAAATACCGATCTGTCCTTCAATCGGCGCATTAACACTGGTATAACGCAGATTAATCAATGCGGTATCAAGTGCCGCGTTGCTGACGGCTACTTCTGCTTGTGCCTGTTCAAACGCAGCTAGCGCTTCGTCATATTCCTGCTGACTAATGGCATTATCATCGAGCAGTTTTTTATACCGTGCCTGACGGCGCTCCGTCACTCTGACATTGGCTTTGGCGCGCTGCAAAATCGCTTTGGCATTATTGACTTCAGCTTGATAGGGGGCGGCTTCAATTTGGTAAAGCTGCTCACCGGCTTTGACGTGAGCACCTTCAGTAAATAAACGTTTCTCAATGATGCCATCGACCTGTGGCCGGACCTCAGCCCGCCGAATTGCGGTGGTTCTGGCGGGTAATTGGGTTGTCAGCTGGACAGTCGTGTTTTCCACCATCACGACATTGACGGCCATTTTTTGTTGCGCTGCGCCAGTATTTTGCTGTTGATCTTGTTCAGACAAACAGGCACTCAACAAGCCAAAGGCGAATAACAGGGGTATGAACCGGTAAAGCAAGTTTGACTGGCTGGTCATAAAATCTCCTCTGCAACAGACTGTCGTTTGGCAATGGCATCCCAAGAGGCATGAACCAGTTCATGTAAATTATCAGGTTCAATTTCAATCACACCTATGGCATGTTGACGAGCAAGATAGACAAGTGGTTCAAAGCTCAGTCCCGCTAACACATCATCTGGCAAGTTTTTAATCGTGCCTTGAACGCGTCCTACTTCAAAAAGGGCGGTTAACGGCTGTAACAAACTCCACGCTTCATCACGATGACTGCGGAGGACATCGGGTGGGAGATGATCGAACTGCACCTTGCTTAACAGGATAGTCGGGTTCTCAATCAAAAAATGCCAGAGGTTACAACAAAGTCGATGATGTTGACTGGCCAAGTTTTGATGGGGGTCGTGATCAGTAAAAATCGCCTTGGCAAAGCGTTGCATGATCGTGCGATGCAATTCTCTTATCAGCGTATCCCGGTCTTCGAAATAAAGATACACCGTCCCCGTCGCGACATTCGCTTTGGCAGCAAGTTGCTTGATAGAAAAACCATGAAACCCGCAACAGGAGAGTAACTCCAATGTCGCGTTCAGAATCGCTTCGCGTTTGTCTATGTTAAGCAGGGACATTGCCATGGTTTATTGGGAGTGAATGAACGTTCATTCACTATAATCAAAAAAAGCAGGGCTGTAAATTCATATTGCACATTTTGTGGCAAGGAGCTTGGTGAAAGGCTAAATGACAAAGCCAACCGTGACCTGACCTTTGTCACAATGGGCTTATTCCAGGCAGTCATAGAAAACCTTGGCTAAATCAGCAGCACGATTGCCGATGATTGTCTTCTCTTTGCCATGAGGTTGGTAAAGATGATTACAAACGTAACCAAAGCCAATTTGATGATCAGGGTCTGCAAAAGCGGTAACGCCGCCCATGCCGACATGACCAAAACTATTGGGGTTAGGCCCCAAATCGGCCATGGGGGCCAGGTTGAAATACAGTCCCATGCCAACCCGGACATCCTGCTGAATCCCTTCATCTTTCACTGGTTGAGGTTTCTCATTAGCAATACGCTCAACTATCGCCTCAGATAAAACCTGTACACCATTCAAGCGGCCGCCTTGTGACAACATAGCGTAAATGCGGGCCAAGCCTCTGGCACTACCGAAACTGGTAATCGCCGGCGCTTCAGTATTTTGCCAACGAGCACTGTTTGGATGGTAATCCTTGCTGCAAGGTCGAAAATAGTTCGACTGCCAACCACCAGACCGAGACAAGAGGTGAGAGAAAAGCGCCAATCGCAACTTCACTTTCCAGTTGTAGCCATCGCAAGAGGCTAAAACAGGTCGCTGTTCTTCAAGCAATCGCAGTGACAGGTCAATCTGCAAAGTCCGGGCGAAATGCTCAGCAAAGTAATCCGCTGGCATTTGCCCAGAAATACGCCGTATTACTTCACCAACTAGATGGCCAAAGGTCACCGCATGGTAAGCGGTCACTTTGCCTGCAGGCCATAACAAAGGCGCTTTCTCCATAGCCGATACCATCCGCTGCCAATCGTAGACATCACCGGGCCGGTTTGTGCTGGCTGTGGGCAGGCCAGCACGGTGATGTAATAAATGATTGAGTGTGACTTGAGATTTGGCTGCAGTATCTGTCAGTGCGAACCCCGGCCAGTATTTAACGACAGGGTCATCCAGGTTGGCGAGGCCGCGATCAATAATGTGTAGCAGGCAAAGTGCCGTTAATGCCTTACCTGCCGAAAAGAGACTCACCACCGTATTCTGTTGCCATGCCTGTTTCCGGCCAGGTGAGGTATGACCTGCCCACAAATCAACAACGACTTGCCCCTGATGGTAGATACAAAGTGCACTGCCGAGTTCATCAGGATGTGCCTGCATCTGTTGAAAGGCTTCCTGAACGGGCTCAAAGCCGCTGGCCACTGAATTTGGTTGATGTCTTTTATTCAAGGTGATGCTGGTTTCTGACATGAGCTGATTCTCGACAAGGCGTTGATAAAAAACCGACATGACCGGTATCAAGCGCTTTACGCTTGAGTTTCATGGGGCGTGATAGTCGGGACGAAACGGGTGAAGCAGACGCTGATGCCAGCAGCCAGCGTTAGAAATGCCGTCAAGACAAACAACGTCGCATAACTGCTGAGCTCAGCCAACATGCCAGCGGCAAGGGCCGCAGTGAAGCGAATAACGGCATCCAACGAGGTTAAGGCCGCATAGGATGAAACGGGTGCTTCAGGTAAAGCCCGTTGCATGTATAACTGCCAAGTCAAAACGGTAAATACGCCTGCCAAAATAAAGTCGCTAATTGACAGCAGACTGACTTCAAGCTGAGCCATCATTGGCATCAGCGCCAAGGTCAGCAGCACCAGGCCTTTCAGAATAGCGCAAACCAGGAAACAGCGTTTCAGGCCAAATCGGGCAATCAACCAGCCTGAGGCCAGCGAGGCGGGCACTATCAGTGCCATTGCCAAGCTGCCGAGTAATAGGCCTGACTGAACGGGTGACATGCCGGTATCGACCAGTCGGGCTGGCAATAAGACATCTGCGCCACTGGCAGCGGCAATCAGTAACAAACTGATAATCAATGACCGATCGCCCAGTACCCGAGCGCCATGCAGAAAAGTAACTTGTTGCGCTACGCGTATCTGAGGCCCATCACGTAGTAATTTACCGCTAAGGCCGCTTATAGCCATAGCAATACTGGTTAACAAGATGACAGGCCACCAGTCAAGCAAGGTGGCGGACCATGGCAATATACCGCCACCGAAGATGCCGCCTAAAACCATCCCGGCCGCTGCATAGCCATTGACCCGGGCACGATTTTTTTCATCCAAGGTGCGTATTGCCCAGCCTGCGTACAGCAATTGCAGCATTAATGCCAGCAAGGCACACCACGCGGCCAGAGCAACGATTGGTCCCGCTGCTGCCTGCTCGGTTAGCATGGCAACCGGGAGAAAGCTCAAGGCCAACAGTAATGCCAGAATAGTGATTGCTTTGGTTCGTATGGCGGCGGGCACGGCCATTTTCTCAAACCAGGGGGCCCACAACCATTTAAATGCTGATGGTAGCCAGACGATCCAGATTAAGCCAATTTCAATCAGTGACGCGCCGCCATCACGGAGTTGTGCCGGTACGGCAATCGTGAAGAAGGCACCCTGCAGACCGATAATGGTTGCCAATAACAGGATGCCAAGCGTGCTGCTTGCTAACATCTTAGAAAGCGATACTCAATCCTAGCCCGACAATTTTGCCGGTGCCAACTGAGGCGGTGTGAATATCTGGCGTGTATTCTGAGGCAAAATGCACGGGGCGCTCATCCAGTAGGTTATGTCCAAAGACGTACAGTGAGCTATTGCCTTTACGCCAAGCAATCCGGGCATTAACAATATCGTGTTCTGGCAGTTTGAAGTTATTACCAATATCGCCTTCTCGCTTACCGACATACGACCAGTCAGCGGATAGCACGATGGCATCGAACAGATTCACATTGATGATTGGCATTTGGTAATCAAAGCCAAAAGTGGCTGACACCGCCGGCGTTAACGGTACCTCATTGCCATTGCGCGCACCGGTATTGGTGGTCGTCGAAACGGAGCGCATTTCACTATCAAGCAGGGTCAGCGAGCCACGGAGTTGCAGGTCATCGGTTGCCTGATAGACGCCATCGAGTTCCAGACCATAAGAACGGTAATCTTGATTGGTGAAGGTGTAGTAAACCAGCCCTTCTCTGAATTCAAAGTCAAACATCTGGCCATTTTTGACGTCATTATGGAATAGCGCAGCGTTGAGTTTCAGTCGCTCATCAGCAGAAACAAACTTCAGTCCAGTTTCCCACGTATTATTGGTTGCGGCTTTAAAAGGATCAGTTTTAATGCCCGTAGCAGAGCCGACCAGCAGTTTCTCATAGCCGCCTGCTGTGTAACCTCTTGACCAGGAAAGGTAAGCGGTTGTGGTCTCAGTCAGATCAAACGATAACCCTAAACGGCCCGTCGTGTAATGATCTTCAATGTCATCGGATTGGGTAAAGGTCGGTACGGTGCCGGCAAAGCCATTGGAGAGGTACCGGCCATCCACTTCCTGTGATTCCCAACCATAACGAATGCCGGCAGACAGCCTGAGGCGGTCAGTCATTGACCAGGTAGCATCAGCAAACAGTGACCAGGATTGGGTATCAATATCAACATCCGTTACCCCATTAGAGGCGGGTTGCGTGGCACTTTTGGCATCACGCTCACCACGGTAATCAGATTGAAAATAATTCGCCCCGACAACCCAGGAAAAATCTGCGTTGTCATCGGATGCCAGCCGGAATTCCTGACTAAAGATGGTTTCGCGTTCTTCAGTTAAAAAGTAATCTGTTGTCTGATCAGTGAAAAGATTTTCCGGCAGCCCCGTTAATGCAGAATACAAATACGCATCGGATGCGCCGACATCACCGTCGATATCTTGTTGTTGTAACCCGGTCAGCGAGGTAAAGCGAACCGCATTAAACTGTTTTTCTGCTTTGAAGATGGCTTGATGATTTTCGCGTCTGTGTTCTGGTATCCGATCATCGCCGCTTTCCGGAAAATTCGGGTGTTCGTAATACAGCAAATAGGAGTTATGACTCTTACGTCTATCCGCCTGCAGCATTGTTGATATATCCCAGCCGGAATCCGTGAAGGCGGTCAAAGAAAGCCTGGCGGCAGATAACGAAGCCCCGCCTTCAGTGCCGTTGGCAATCGTATTCGACACATCGCCATCAAAATCCTGATAACGAAGCGCAACCCGGGCAGCAAGCCGATCTGGCAACAACCAGTCACCAGCAACAAAGTCAGCCGTCCGGTGACCATCGGTACCTGCTTCGACAGTCAGCCGTTTCTCAGCGTCACCATCAGCGGCGTGTGGCACAAAGTTAATGCCGCCTGCCAGTGCATTTCGTCCAAACAGTGTTCCCTGTGGTCCACGAAATACTTCGACTTGTTCCATGTCGAAAATACTGGCAGGAAAGCCGAAGCCAGAGGTGGGTACTTCGTTAACTGAGTAAGCAACAATATGGTCGGTTGCACTTAATGGGTAACCCAATGGCCCAACACCGCGAATATTGAGAAAGTCGGTGCCGGGTTGTCCAAAACCGGAAAAGGTCAGACCGGGTGAATGCAGTGCGATGCCTGCGCCTGGTTCGGTGGGCGTGGTTTCTAAATCAGGTTTTTTCAGAACGGTGACAGCGCGTGGTTGTTCTTGAAGATCTTCGCCGCGTCGGTCCGCATTAACTTCAATGGGGGGCAGTTTTATTTGGTTATTCTGAGCCGCGATCGGTCCAGGTAAGGCCATCGAAGACAGAATGAGAACAGGAAAAATCGACTGGCGAGACATTGGTGTTCCTCATAACAAGTGGGTCCCGACAGTCTATCGAGTGGCTTGAGAGGCAGCCTTTGCGTGATAGGGTTTTCTTTTGTCAAAATCAGGTTTATCTTCGATTTCTTGACTGGGAGAATGTCCAAACCGGCGCCGGTAAGCCGTTGCGAAAGCGGCGGGATTTGAAAACCCAACCCGCAGTCCGGTTTCAGTCACTGACACGCCCTCACATCTCAGAATTCGCCGCGCCGTATCCAGCCGCAGATCGCGAAAAAAAGCAAAAATAGTCTGGCCATAAGCGGCTTTGAAGTTATCAGCCAACGTGCTGGGGTTCACCCCTGCGATTTGTGATAGTTCGGTGAGAGAGGGGGTGTGATCGAGATTGTTTTGTAGATATTCGGTCACGCGTTTTACGCGGTTTCGTTCTCTTTGTTGCAGGTTTCCCCGAATACCGTCATGTTGTCTTACCTGCTCTACAGCGCGACAAATGTAAGCCATAAAGTTCATCAGCACGGCTTCCAGTTCAAGTTCACGAAAAGGGGTGTCCTGAGGAATTTGCAGTGCCTGCTCGACCAAGGCGTTCAGTGCCGGCAAGACCGGCAGTACCGTTAAATCTGCTTTACCCATAAAGTGTCTTTTCAGGAAAGCGATGGAAGCATTGAGGCTGTGTCCCAGTTCGGCAGGTAAAGCATCAAATTCAATATGCAGACCCACACCGGCACAAAACTCACCTGAGCGATAGGTGTTGGTGCACAGGGTCGGTTCTGAGAAACTGACAATAATGGGCCGACCTACGGGAATCTGGATACGGTGGTGGTGGCCACTTTGAATCGAATTTGACTGGCCAGACAGCATCAAGCCGATAAATAAACCCGGTAACTGCATCGACTTGATATGGGCATCAGCCGCATAAATCATATCGAATCCGCCAAATAGCAGCCCCTTACAAGGTTGATAAGAAAACGTGCGGTTACTTGTCCAGTTGTTGGCGGCGATGCTCATCATCTTCTCCTGCGTGGCTTGTGACGCGGGCGTGGTCATAAGGTAGATGTTAACTGATGTTAATGATAATTATTATCAGTTAAAAGATAAAGCTGTTTGGTGACAGAGATGAACAGGCCGATTATTTAGGCGACAAGGGATGGGTAATACGCAGGGTCCTTGGCACTGGAAAATACAAATAAATTCATAAATTTAATTCTTCTACCAAACGTTTCAATTGGGCAAAGTCTTGCGCTGATATCATGGCAGACTGACTGTAATCCAAGACACGTGCAGCGAGATATTGAGCTGATTGTGTCAATTGGGCGGGATGGTTTTCTGCTAACAGTGCCAGGGTTTTCAATAAACGAATCCCAACTTGGCAAACGGCGGCACCATCTCTGGCGATCGGCAAGAACAGATCTTCGAATAAGTCCTGAGTTGCCAGTGTTGACATAGATAACCGGGGGTAAAGGATGGTTAGATCCGCTTGATCCTGTTTGCCCAATGCCAATAACACGCGTCCGCCACGGCTAATAATGTCAATGGCCGTGCCAGGATCATTCACCGCAGGTGACAGTGCTCGGGATGCAATTTCTGCCATGACTGATAAGCCAAACCGGGGATCCTGATCAAAACTACGTTTATCTGCAATGCTGAAGGCATTCCGAATCGACTCAATACAGTCGGGTTCGCGACAATGACTTAGCCAGGCGAGTGGCGCGGCTGGATGACTGTATTTGCCGGCCGGAGCAAGGATCATTATTTCTGCTTGATACTGCTCGGCCAAGCAGGATAAAGATGCCATATCAACATGTTGAACATAGCCGGTTTGGTCAGTAAAAATACCAATGGCATCAACCGGCATGGTTACCTCAGTAAGGGGGTTGGCTCCCAGAGCCGGATGTGCAACCCAATCAGAAAGAGCCTTACTGGTGGCCTGTTCAACCCGCAGACTGGTTTCGCTCATGCGGCCAAGATGTGACAAATGTTCGATCCAACGTAACAACGCGATCACAATCAGGACGATCACGATGACAGTAGTGATGAACAGAATAAGGCGTCCGGTTTCGCCATAAATGTCGGTATTAAGCGCAATAATGCCAACCAGACTATAAATAAAGCTGCCCAAAAAAGTCGCCAAGACATTCTGCGAGGTGGCATCCTGTCTGAGCAGTAAGTTAGCCCTAGGAGAAATACCTGAGCTGGCACTGCCAAAGGCGGATACCATGACGCCCAATGAAAAGGTAGTGACGGCCAACATACTGGAGGCCAAAATATTGAGAATACGAATGATAGTTTCTGCGCTGATACTGAAAGGCAGCGGATTTTGAATAATATGTTCGAGTGGTACGGCCAGTAATGCGATGAGAATGGCTATCACGCCAAAGAGTGCCGATCTCACCCACATTTTGTGCAGAAACTGCACCACCAACCAGCGCCATTTAGAAAACATAAACCACTCCTTGCATAGATAACACAGCTTAGCCTAGGCAACGGCACGGTGGAAGTTGCTATTTTCAGGCACAAAAAAACCGGCCAGAGGCGCCGGTTCTTTTAGGGATATGAAATTTACGGTTTATGGTGAAAATGAGGATCCGCAACCACAGGTTGTCGTCGCATTCGGGTTACGAATAACAAATTGAGAACCTTCAATACCATCGGTGTAATCAATTTCTGCCCCGACAAGATATTGATAGCTCGCCGGATCAATCAGTAAAATCACACCGTCTTTTTCAACTTGGGTGTCTTCGTCGCTGATTTCTTCTTCAAACGTAAAGCCATATTGGAACCCTGAACAACCACCGCCGGTGATAAAGACGCGTAGTTTCAGTTGATCGTTACCTTCTTCGGCAATTAATTCACCGACTTTCGCCGCTGCCGCGTCAGTAAAAATAACTGGGCTGGGCATTTCACTGGTCATAGCTAGACTCCCTATAACACTTTAAATTATCTATGTTTTAGTATCTGATTTCTGACTAAATTAGTCAAGATTTTGGCGGTGTTTCTGGTGTATTGCCAAGGTGTAAGTTTTGCTCGTCATGGCTGTTGTCCTCATGACTCACGGTGAGGATATCGTCGTCTTGAGCGACATGAACTAGCTGCCCATTGACTTCCGCTCCCATTGCCATTTCCAACAGGTGGTAAAACACATCGCCGTTAATTTGCGCGGCCCCTGCCAACTCAATGTGCTCACTGGCATAGACATGACCACTGATACGACCATTAATGAGCTGATGTGGTACCCGAATTTCACCGGTGATCCGGCCTTTTTCACTGAGCGTCAATAATGAGGCTTCGTTTTCATCAGCGATAATATTCCCAGTTACCGCGCCATCAATGCGTAAGCCACCACTAAAATGAATATCACCTTGAATATGCGTATTTTCACCAATCAGCGTATCAATACGGGTGGCTTTAGCGGCTTTACGTTTTTTTTGTTTGCCAAACATGGCGATCCTCATCAATCAGTTGGGTTTATTTCCTGCCAGTTGAAGTCTTGGGAAAGCAGTGTTTTATCTTTTTGGGTCAGTTTAACCTGTAGTCTGGCGACGGCGGTAGCAGGCAGAGCAAAACTGCCTTCGATGATTTGCACATAACGCAAGTTTAAAGCATGTTCGCCAAGGTTAATGCTCTCGACATCGGTTGCTGCCGGTTGCAGTTGCAATAAAACCGTACCCGTCAGTGGCTCTGTCACATTACTGCCCTGCGTGATAACCAGACGATATCGTATCAACTGCGTATCGTCGTTATCCTGTCGAAGTTGTAATTCCCGTACCTGTAACGCACTGCTGACATTACCCTGAGTGATATTCTGATAAAACAGTAACTCTTTATTGAGATTAATAACGCGCGTTTGCAGTTGTTGCAATCGTGATTCAAGCTTTTCCGTTGTCGCTTTGTGCATCGCCTGTAATTGTTGCAGGTTAACGCTGGATGCAGTGACCTCCTGATATTGTTGCTGCAAGGTGTCCAAGGCGTCGTTTAAACGGACATTTTCTGTCTGCAATCGTATTTGTTGAGCACTGATGAATTGATGGTAATACCATTGCGCGGCACCGAGCAGCAAGGCGACCAAGACAATCCACAGCAGGCAGCGAAAAGGCCGTCGCTGACGAATTTCAAGATGGCCTAGTGGTGATGTCATCAGGGCAAAGCCGGAACCGTTTGTAGCCCGTAAAATTCAGGCAAGCCAAACATAATATTCATGCATTGAATTGCCTGACCAGAGGCACCTTTGACCAGATTATCAATGACCGATAAGACAACAACGGTGTCGTCGCCCTGTGGTTGATGGACGGCAAGGCGACAGGTATTTGCGCCACGCACTGTTCTGGTTTCCGGCATCGCGCCAGCTGGCATCACATCAACAAAAGGCTCATCAGCATAATGCTGCTCAAACAGCGTCTGTAAATCAGCCGATTTCAGCAACCTGCTGTAAAGCGTTGCATGGATGCCTCGGATCATGGGGGTCAGATGCGGAATGAAAGTCAGTGATACGTCGCTGCCGGCCATTTGATTCAGCGTTTGCCGAATTTCCGGTAAGTGGCGATGACCTGACACCGCATAGGCTTTCATATTTTCTGCCGATTCAGTCAGCAGGGTGCCAATAGCTGCTTTTCGACCGGCGCCGCTGGTGCCCGATTTGGCATCGGCAATCAATTGTTTTGTGTCAATCAGACCGGCTTTCAATAACGGATAAAATCCAAGTTGTATGGCAGTGGGATAACAACCCGCAACGGCGACTAATTGGGCTGTTGCGATTGCTTCACGATTTAATTCGGGCAGGCCATAAACGGCTTCTGCCGCATATTCAGGGCAAGTATGTGGTGTGTGATACCAGTCCGCCCAGGCATCGGTGTCTTTAAGACGAAAATCTGCCGACAGATCGATGACACGGACACCACGCTGCATTAGCCCGGGGACACTCTGCATAGCGACGGTATGCGGCGTCGCGAAAAATACCACATCACAAGCCGCTAATGCCGTCTCGTCAGGCTCGGTGAAGACTAAATCAACGTGACCACGTAAATTGGGATAAAGGTCCGCTACGGGTAAACCAGCCTCAGCCCGCGACGTAATAATTTGAACGTCAGCCTCAGGATGACTGGAAAGCAGCCGTAATAATTCGGCGCCGGTATAACCGGTGGCACCAACGATGGCGATTTTAATCATGGACTTTCCTGTATTGCTTTGCAGGGACATCATAAAAGAGCTGCCAGCAAAGCAAAAGGGGTAAGGTAAAACTTACCCCTCAGGAGTCCTATTCTCAATCGTGTTTAAAGCGTTTTCGCTTCGACTGACATTAATGACGGAAATGACGCATGCCGGTGAATACCATGGCAATACCGTGCTCATCGGCTGCGGCGATGACTTCGTCATCACGCATGGAACCGCCGGGTTGAATGACGGCTTTAATGCCAGCCTCGGCGGCGGCATCAAGCCCATCCCTGAATGGAAAAAAGGCATCCGATGCCATTACGGCTCCGGGTACAACAAGTCCGGCATCTTCGGCTTTGATGCCGGCAATACGACTGGAAACCACGCGGCTCATCTGGCCCGCGCCGATACCAACGGTTTGCAGATCTTTGGCATAAACAATCGCATTCGATTTCACGTACTTAGCCACGCGCCAGGCAAACAATAAGTCTTTCAATTGAGCGTCATCAGGCGCAACTTGGGTGACTACATTAAGCGCTGAGGGGCTGATGGTGGCAATATCGCGATCTTGCACCAGCAAGCCACCTGTTACCCGTTTGAAATCCCAACCAGCCGTTGGTGTTACGGGCAGTTCGCCACAAACAAGCAGGCGCACATTCGCTTTTGCCGCGATAATTTCTTTTACGCCATCGGCAACAGCGGGGGCGATAATTACTTCAACAAATTGCCTGTCGATGATGGTGCTGGCGGTTTTTTCATCAAGGATGCGGTTGAAAGCGATGATGCCGCCAAAGGCTGACGTAGGATCCGTCTGGAAGGCACGATCATAGGCTGACAGCAGGTCATCAGCACATGCCACACCACAGGGATTAGCATGTTTCACAATCACACAGGCTGGTGTGTCAAAAGCTTTGACGCATTCCAATGCGGCATCGGTATCGGCAATATTGTTATAAGAAAGTGCCTTACCTTGTAACTGCACAGCAGCGCCGATAGATCCTGACTCGGGCGTAGATTCGGTATAAAAAGCCGCAGTTTGGTGCGGGTTTTCACCATAGCGCATGTCCTGTTTTTTATGGAATTGGCTATTGAAAGTGCGAGGGAAACGCTGTTTACCCTCGCTAGCGACCGTACCCAGATAGTTAGCGATCATGCCATCGTAATTTGCCGTATGTTCAAACGTTTTCAGGGCAAGGGAGAATCGGGTGGCATCATCCGTACCGCCATGAGTTTTAATCTGGTCAATAACTGGGGCGTAATCCACTGGGTCAATTAACACCGTCACATCAGCATGGTTTTTGGCGGCAGCACGCAACATGGTGGGGCCACCGATATCAATATTTTCAATAGCATCTGGCAGAGTACAGTCTTCACGTGCGACAGTGGCTGCAAACGGGTAGAGATTCACAACAACTAAATCTATCGGGGCAATATCGTGCGTTGCCATCATCGCATCATCGGTACCACGCCGGCCAAGTAAACCGCCGTGAATTTTCGGGTGAAGCGTTTTGATACGGCCGGCCATCATTTCCGGAAACCCGGTGTGGTCAGAGACTTCCTTGACCGGTAAGCCAGCATCAGCCAGTAATTTAGCAGTGCCGCCGGTTGACAGGAGTTCAATATCAAGCGCGTGAAGCTGTTCGGCAAGGGCGACAATACCAGTTTTGTCAGAGACGCTTAATAAAGCGCGTTTAATCGGGTTCATGCAAATTCCAGAATATAGAGTGATTCAGCCGTTACAGGCCATATTGTTTAAGTTTTTTTCTAAGGGTGCCGCGGTTGATGCCAAGGATTTCTGCCGCTCGACTTTGGTTACCATGGGTATGTTGCAAAGTGGCTTTGAGTAGCGGAACTTCAACCTCGGTCATGAGCATTTCATAAAGGTTGGCCGCCGGCGCACCATTGAGTTGCTGAAAGTAATTTTTCAATGCGGTATCGACACACTCTTTCAACGGAGCCTGACGAACATCAGCTTGAACACCAAGTTCAGTACAGCCAGCCAATGATGAGTCAAGCGCTTTGTTCATGCCGCGAGCGTATCCTTTTGCTGTGCTTGTGCCAATTGCGTAAAAAACGCGGCCGTAAAGGCCAGTTGCTGTGCGGGGTCTTCCAGTTGATTCATTTCCTGCCGGAAAGCATTGCCATCACGTAAGCCCTTGCTGTACCAGGCAATATGCTTACGCGCCATGCGAACACCGGAATACTCACCATAGAAATCGTACAGTGTCTTGAGGTGTGTAATCAAGATGTCACGAACGTCATCGATGGCCGGAGCGGGTAGATGGGTACCGGTTTGCAGATAATGCAAAATTTGCTGAAAAATCCATGGATTACCTTGTGCAGCGCGGCCTATCATCAGGCCATCAGCGCCGGTTTTAGAGAGCACAAAGTGGGCTTTTTCAGGACAGTCAATATCGCCATTCGCAATCACCGGAATATGAATACGACTTTTAATTTCTGCAATCGTCTCGTATTCAGCGTCTCCTCGATACAGATCAGCACGCGTTCGGCCATGAACGGCCAATGCCTGGATACCCGCTTGTTCTGCAATCTGGGCAATGCGCACGCCATTTTTGTTTTCCCGATCTGAGCCGGTGCGAATTTTCAAGGTAACGGGCACGGATACCGCCGACACCACGGCTTCTAAAATATCTGCAACTAAGGTTTCATGAGCCAACAAAGCCGAGCCGGCCATGGCATTACAGACTTTTTTGGCGGGACAGCCCATATTGATATCGATAATATGCGCGCCTTGCGCGACATTATGCCGTGCGGCTTCAGCCATCATGTGCGGATCAGCGCCAGCGATTTGAACGCTGCGTGGTTCCGGCTCGCCATCATGGTTAGCGCGCAGTAAAGATTTTTTGCTGGTCCATAGTGCTTTATTGGCGGTAATCATTTCTGATACCGCCATGCCGGCACCTAATTTACGACACAGTTGTCGAAAAGGGCGATCCGTTACCCCGGCCATAGGTGCCAGGAATAAATTATTTGGCAGCGTATAAGGGCCGATTTGAATGGGGTTAATCACGTTGACGAACTCCGGTCAGACGCATCCACTCATCATGCTGCTGCGCGGCAAGTGTGCCAAATTTGGATTGATAAGTGGATTGGATGTCAGCCGTTTGTGTATCCAGAATACCGGACAATACCAGATCACTGCCGAGATGGGTTAGCCGGGAAAATAAGGGTGCCAGCGACATCAGTGGACCAGCCAAAATATTGGCGAGCAAGACATCAGCAGTGATATCAGGACAGGCATCGGGGAGAAAGGTCTGAATCGTGACGCCATTACGTTTGGCGTTTTCCTGCGTAGCTTCTAATGCTTGTGGATCGGTGTCGACGGCAATGATTTTGCTTGCGCCAAGCAGTGCCGCCGCAATTGCCAAAATGCCGCTGCCGCAGCCATAGTCAATCACGGTTTTCCCCGTCATTTCCTGCTTATCCAGCCAACGAAGACAAAGGGCGGTGGTGGGGTGGGTACCCGTACCAAAGGCCAAGCCGGGGTCTAATAAAATATTGACCGCTTCCGGCTGTGGTGGTGTATGCCAGCTTGGTACAATCCAGAGTCTTTCGCCAAAACATAAGGGCGAAAAATCATCCATCCAGGCTCGTTCCCAATCTTTATCTTCAACCGCTTCGATTTTAAAATCGGGTAAGGCGCCTGCATAAAATGGCTTTACCGCCAGTTGTAAGGCTTCGGCCGTTGTATTGGCATCAAATAATGCGACGACTTGTGTGGCTGACCACAATGGTGTTTCACCGATTGGCGGTTCATAGATAGGCTGATCCGCTTGATCCTGAAAGGTGACGGCTGCTGCCCCCGCATCAGTGAGCGCCTCAGAAAGAGACTCTGCCGCGTCAGGCGGCGTATTAAAAATAAATTGTACCCAAGCCATAAGAAGATCAGCCTACAGGCCGAGCTTTTTCTCTAAATAATGGATATTGGTGCCACCCGTCTGGAAATGGGTGTCATCCATAATGTCACGGTGTAACTCGACATTGGTTTGAATACCGTCGATACCAATTTCTTTAAGCGCGGTTTGCATTCGTTTGATGGCCGATTCCCGGTTATTGCCATAGGCGATCAATTTGCCAATCAAAGAGTCGTAATTCGGTGGCACGCGGTAACCGCTGTATAAATGTGAGTCCATACGAATCCCGGCACCACCCGGTGCATGGTAATGGCTGACAACACCGGGGCTTGGCATGAAAGTACGCGGGTTTTCGGCATTAATCCGGCATTCGATAGCATGGCCACGCATTTGAATGTCTTCTTGACGGACAGACAATTTATTGCCAGCAGCAATACGAATTTGTTCGGCGACTAAATCCATATCGGTCACTCTTTCGGTTACGGGATGTTCGACCTGAATACGCGTGTTCATTTCAATAAAGTAAAACTCGCCATCCTGGTACAGGAATTCGAAAGTGCCGGCCCCACGATAGCCGATACGAACACAGGCATCGGCACAGATTTTACCCATCCGATCACGCATCTCTTGGGTAATCCCTGGCGCGGGCGCTTCTTCAACCACTTTTTGATGGCGACGCTGCATAGAACAATCCCGTTCACCAAGGTGAATGGCATTACCATGCTGGTCGGCTAACACCTGAAATTCGATATGCCGCGGGTTTTCCAGGAATTTTTCCATATAAACCATATCGTTGCCGAAAGCGGCTTTAGCTTCTGACTTGGTCAGCGCAATGGCATTTAACAAGTGCGCCTCACTGTGCACTTCACGCATGCCACGGCCACCCCCGCCACCAGCGGCTTTAATGATGATCGGATAGCCAATCTCTCTTGCCAGACGCATGTTGGTTTCATCATTTGATCCAAGCGGCCCATCTGAACCCGGTACACAAGGCACACCAGCTTCTTTCATGGCCTTGATGGCAGATACTTTGTCGCCCATCAAACGGATAGTGTCTGCGCGAGGTCCGATGAAAATAAAGCCGCTTTGTTCAACACGCTCTGCAAAATCGGCATTTTCTGACAAAAAACCATAGCCAGGGTGAATCGCCGTGGCATCGGTTATCTCGGCAGCACTAATCAGCGCTGGAATATTCAGATAGCTTTGATTAGACGGGGCGGGACCAATACAAACCGTCTCATCCGCAAGCAAAACATGTTTTAAATCACGATCTACGTCGGAGTGAACGGCAACAGTCTTAATACCTAACTCCCAACAGGCTCGCAAAATACGCAGGGCGATTTCGCCCCGGTTGGCAATAACAATTTTATCAATCATGGTGTGTCCGCAATTAAATCAGCAGAAAATTATCCGGCATTTGCCGGCATAAATCAGGCAATAACGATTAACGGCTCGTCAAACTCGACTGGATGTCCATCATCAACCAGAATCGCTTTAACTGTGCCGCTGCGATCAGCTTCAATTTGATTAAACATTTTCATCGCTTCGATGATGCAGATCACATCCCCGGCACTGACCTGCTGACCAACTTCAACAAAGGGTGATGCCTCTGGTGAGGAGGAGCGATAAAACGTGCCAACCATAGGCGAGCGAACCGCATTGGCATCATGATTGGCGGACGGCGCAGCAGTGGGTGCCGGTGTCGTGTCCGCAGCGGCAGGTGGCGTTGATGGAATCGATACAGTGGTTGGTGCAGGTTGCGGCGCGTAATATGGTTGTGCGCTGCTTTGGCGGCTGATTCGGACGGATTCTTCGCCCTCGGAAATTTCAATTTCAGCGACATCCGATTCCTGAATCAGATCAATCAATTTTTTAATTTTACGAATATCCATGGATTAACCTTTATTTAAATGACTAATGGCGGCTTGCAATGCCAATTCATATCCTTGTGCACCCAACCCACAAATGACACCGACAGCCAGATCCGAAAAGTAGGAATGATGCCTAAACGTCTCACGACGATGCACATTGGAAAGATGTACTTCAATAAACGGAATGGCAACCGCCGCCAGCGCGTCACGCAGCGCCACACTGGTATGGGTAAATGCGGCTGGATTGATGATAATAAAATCGACGCTAGTACGGGCGTTATGGATCGCCTCAATCAACGCAGTCTCAGCATTGCTTTGCAATGTGGTCAGCTGGCAATCTGCGGCTTCTGCTTGTTGTGTCAGATACGCATTAATATCATTGAGCGTGGTCGCGCCATAGATGTCAGGCTCACGCTGTCCCAGTAAATTCAGATTGGGGCCATGTAGCACTAAAACATTCTTCATGGAGGCGGCTGCCTGTGTTCGGTGACTTGGTCAGCGATTTTGCACCAGACGCCGGTAAAAAGTCCAGTTTTTTAGAAAATAGCCACAAAATTACCGAAAATAACGTCCAAATAGGGTTTTTTTAATGGCATTTACAAACCAGGCGTCAGCGATTGATCTGGGCAAGATGGGTCTGCATCTCGGACGCGGATACATGGCCAATCAGTCGCTGCCCAGCATACTCTTGCCCATTAGCATCGTAGAAAACCAAGGTAGGTGGGCCGAACACTTTCAATTGTTTCAAAATAGCCTGATGGGCAGGGGTATTATCGGTCATATCTACCTTGAGCAAGGTGTAACCGGATAAAGCCTGTTGCACCGACTTATCACGAAAAGTGGTTTGTTCCATATTTTTACAGTCAGTACACCAGTCAGCATAAAAATCGAGCATCACAGGTTGTGCCGTGGTTGCCAGCATTTTTTGCAGGGATTCCGGACTGTCCACAAGCGTAAATTGCAGTGTTTTCGCTTCACTGCCTGTTTCTGTTGAAAACCAGTGTTGTAATGGTTTCAATACAGACTGCCCACCGCTGGCCACGCCCAGTAACAGAATAATGCCACTTGCCAAAACGAGCAGTCCAACGCCTTGCTTAAATTTTTGCCAACCTGATGCCAGTGGCGATAAAGTTTGCGCCGCCCCAAGATAGGCCGCACTGATGATCAGCAGTGCTGACCATAGTGCCATGGTGACCGGGGTCGGAATGACACGTGACAGCATCCAGATGGCAAGCCCGAGTAGCAAGACGCCAAACACAGCCTTGATACTGTCCATCCAGTTGCCGGCGCGCGGCAATAAATGTCCTGCAGATGTGCCCAGTATCATTAAAGGTATGCCCATGCCCAGACTCAGTGCAAACAGGGCTGCGCCGCCAAGAACAGGATCCGCCTGTTGACTGATAAACAATAATACGCCAGCCAGTGGGGGCGCCAGACAAGGTCCTACGATTAACCCGGACAGCAAACCCATGACGGCCACACTCAGCCATTTGCCACCACGTTGCTGTTGCCCTATCTGGTGCAGCTTTTGCTGGAGGCTGGCGGGTAGCTGCAGTGTGTAAAAGCCAAACATGGACAACGCCAGCCAAACTAAAATTAAACAAAATGCGCCAATGACCCAAGGATTTTGCAACCAGGCCTGCAGGTTCACCCCCAACATGCCGGTTAAGACACCGGCAATGGTATAGGTGACGGACATGGCGAGCACGTAAACCAGCGACAGACCAAAAGCTCGACGCGGTGAGATATTTGGCCCTTCGCCAACGATAATGCTTGACAGGATAGGGATCATCGGGAAAACACAGGGGGTCAATGACAACAATAAACCCAGCCCCAGAAATGCCAGCAGGATCTGCGGCAGATTGTTCGTCGCTAGCTTGTCAGCCAATGTTTGTTGGTCAGGCACAGGCTGAGAGCCAGAAGCAGCCACCGTCGCTTCCGGTTTGCTGGCGGTTTGACGTGTCGTCAGCACAGGCAACTGCAATGAAATCACTTTTGTTTCCGGTGGATAACAAATACCGAATGTTTCTGAACACCCCTGATAAGTCACTGCCAGCATGACCGATTGTGCTTCTGGTGGGCGTGTTACCGGCACATCGAGAAGCAGATCATGATGATAAACTTCGGTCAGGCCGAAATAGGCATCGTCTTTGTTTTCTCCCTCTGGCAGAGGTAAATCAGCGAGTGTGACGTCTGCATTGTCAGCGTCAAGTTGGGCGGCAATTTTATTTTTATAGAGGTAATTGCCTTCCGCAATCTGCCAACCAAGCAGAATGGTGTTTGCATCGCTGATTTCAGCACTGAAGCGAAAAGCTTCATCAACGGTTGGCGGCGCATTGCGATCGCCAAATCCCAATTGTTCTAGAATGCTTTCACGCGCCTGCGTCGGCGCAGTCAGCGATAGCAATAAAAAAATCCAGAAAAAACGTCTCATTTTTTTGTAAGCCAGCTAAGTCCCGTAATCACAGACAATTGTAACAGGGCAGGGTTGCATGAAGATCGGAGTGGGGTGCCATGTTGTCTTTAAACTGTAATAATTGGCGGAATTTTTACGGCAAACGGGTGACGTGTGGAAATTAAAACCATTCACAAGATCGAAAAACAGGCCTACAAAAAAAGTCATGCGGAAATAACCAGAATTGGCGCGGCCTTATTCTTTTTGGCAGCAGTACTGGCGTTCAGCTTTGCGACCAGTGGTGGTGTTCCTAATAATCTGTTTCTTGCCATTGCTGCGGTGTTTGGTGCCTATATGGCAATGAATATTGGGGCCAATGATGTGGCCAACAATGTGGGGCCAGCGGTCGGTTCCCGTGCGTTAACGATGGGGGGGGCCATTCTGATAGCGATGGTTTTTGAGGCGTCAGGGGCATTTATCGCCGGTGGTGAAGTGGTCTCAACCATTAAAAACGGCATTATTGATATCGAAGGCTTTGGTCAAAATACCGATGAGTTTGTCTGGGCTATGATGGCGGCTTTATTGGCTGCCGCATTGTGGTTAAATTTGGCCACTTTTGCTGGTGCACCTGTTTCTACCACCCACTCAATTGTTGGCGGTGTCATGGGGGCGGGGATTGCGGCTGCCGGCTTTACTATCGTTGACTGGGGAACCATGATCGCGATTGTCAGCTCATGGATTGTCTCGCCACTGATGGGCGGATTGATAGCGGCGGGCTTTTTGCTGGCGATAAAAAAAACCATCATTTTTCGTGACGATAAAATCGGTGCGTCCCATAAATGGGTCCCGGTTTATGTTGCCGTGATGGCCTGGGCTTTCGTGACTTATTTGATTTTAAAAGGCTTATCGAAAGTCTGGGGGAGTTTTGTTGGGGCATTGAACTGGTTGCCGCTGGTCAGTATTGAGGCGAGCAGTAAACCGGGGTTTGTTGGCGCCGCGCTGGCGGGATTGGTTGCGGCGGTACTGGTTTTTGCCTTGGTGAAACGTAACATTCGCCATAAATTGCCGCAGATGAATAATGATCGACACAGTGTTAATACGTTATTTACCATTCCCTTGATTTTCGCCGCTGCCTTACTGAGTTTTGCTCATGGCGCCAACGATGTGGCGAATGCAATCGGGCCACTGGCTGCGATTAATGATGCCATTATGACCGGTGGCATTTCGGCCGAGACTGGTATCCCCTTTTGGGTTATGGCCGTGGGGGCACTGGGTATTGCCTTGGGATTAGGTCTTTATGGGCCACGTCTGATTCGGACCGTGGGAGGGGAGATCACCGAGCTGGATCAAATGCGTGCGTATGCCATTGCCATGGCTGCCGCGATGACAGTGATTATTGCCAGTCAGTTGGGTTTGCCAATCTCTACCACACACGTCGCCATTGGTGGCGTATTTGGCGTGGGGTTTCTCCGCGAGTGGCTAGATGATTCCAATAAGCTGGAAAATACGATTCGTCAGGAAAAAACCGATCTGAAAGATGAAAAAAAGCAACTCAATGCATTACGTAAGGAGCTGAAAAGTCTGCAAAGCAAAAGCGGCAAGAGTGTCGATGAATATCAGCGTATTACAGAACTATACCGGCTGATTGATGAAGAGGAAGAGGCCATCAAAAAAGCCAAAAAGGTGTTGAAGAAAGAACAGAAAACGTTGTTTGTTAAACGTGATATGGTGAAAAAAATCGTCACGGCATGGGTGATTACCGTGCCATCTGCAGCCGTTATTGCGGCGATGGTGTTTTACATGATTCGCGGCATTATGGTTTAAGTCGCATCGTCATCCCATGTCATTATCTGACGAAACAAGATAACGCTTAACCCGTTTAAAAATGACGATTTTATGACAGAGTACACATAAAGACTGGGTGGTTTGCCGTCTTGTTATCAAATTGTCATATTTGCTCGGTAAGCTTTGCCCAAACCCTAATATTAGGATGGACTATATATGGCAACGACCGTCTTGCTGGTTGAGGATGATGCAGCGATCCGAGATATGCTCAGTTTTAGCCTCAAGCAGGCAGGTTTTAATTGCGAACCCACGCGAGATGCTGAGCAGGGCCTGGAATGGCTGAAAAATCAGCAACCCGACATGATTCTGTTGGACTGGATGCTGCCAGGTATTGATGGTATTGAGTTTATCCGTCGGCTGCGGGCGAATGAATTCTGGTCATCGATCCCTGTCATTATGCTGACCGCTAAAGGTGAAAGCGAAGATATGGTCAAAGGCCTGAGTGTTGGGGCTGATGACTATATTAATAAGCCATTTTCGCCACCAGAGCTGGTCGCTCGGATTAAAGCTGTGTTGCGCCGCTGTCGTACCCCAGATGATGATGGACAGAAATTACAATCAGGCACCCTGGTGCTGGATACAAAAAGCCACCGCGTCACGGTGAATAGCTCGCGAGTCGACTTGGGGCCAACCGAGTTTCGGCTATTGCACTTTTTCATGAAAAATCCTGACCGGGCATATAATCGTTCTCAATTACTGGATTTTGTCTGGGGCGATACGGTTTATATTGAAGAGCGCACGGTTGATGTTCATATTCGCCGGTTACGCAAGGCGCTCGAACCCACGGAACATGATGCGCTGATACAAACCGTGCGTGGTGTGGGCTACCGTTTTTCTGCCGATTAAGCGAGCCACGTTAGGATGTCATGGGATTACTGGCGCCTGATCACGCTGATCAGTCTAGCGGGTTTTTTGGGGCTGATTTTGGGTCACATGATGACCTTTTTATTTCTGGCCACCCTGGTTTATTTGCTCTGGCTGCAAGCCAAATGGCATAAACTCCTGAAGTGGTTACAAAAGCCAAAGAAAAACCTGCCACCGTCGAGTGAAGGAGTGATTGACGAAGTCTGTCGCAGTATTGAGCGAATGCGTGGCCAAAGTAGCAGCCGCAAAAAAAAGCTCGCAGCTTATTTGAAACGGTTTCAAAATGCGTCTGCTGCCTTACCCGATGCTATTGTTGTGCTAGGCGAGTTTGGCCAAGTGGATTGGGCCAATCAATCCGCTCGCCTGCTATTGGGTATTCACTGGCCGCGTGATGCGGGAGTGCGGGTAAATAACCTGATTCGAGATCCGGCTTTCCAGCAATTGCTGGATGATCCGCAAAATCAAAATGGCCTTGCCAATGTCGTCTCACCGGAAAATCCGGTCATGCAATTAGAGCTGAAGCTGGTCAATTATTCGAACAAAGATCGCTTACTGATCGCGCGAGATATTACGCAAACGATTAAGTTGCAACGTATGCGGCGTGACTTTGTCGCCAATGTTTCACACGAGTTACGCACGCCATTGACGGTGTTGCGAGGTTATCTGGAGAGCTTTACAGTAGAAAGTGAGCCAGAAATGTGGCGACAAGCATTGCCGGTGATGCAGGGACAGACCCAGCGAATGCATTACATGATTAAGGATTTGCTGGCACTGTCTCAACTGGAAACCGGTGAAAAACCGTTACAGCAGCGCCCAACCGATGTGGCCAAATTATTAAGCAGTATTGTTGCTGATGCCCAGCGACTAGAACATTTTCGAAACCATCAGATTACGCTGCACTGTGACTCTAAAAAGTGGTTGCTAGCCGATACCGATGAACTCCGAAGTGCGGTGTCCAACCTGGTATATAACGCGGTCAAGTACACCCCGGCAGAGACTGCTATCACAGTGCGTTGGTCAGTTGAGAATGCTGGCGGCATTATTGAAGTACAGGATGCAGGTGAGGGCATTGCCCAACATCATTTAGAAAGACTCACAGAACGTTTTTATCGAGTTGATAGTGGTCGTGCCCGGGAAACGGGGGGGACTGGATTGGGGCTGGCTATCGTCAAACACGTTTTACAACGACATCAAGCCGAATTGGTCATTGATAGTGAATTGGGGGTGGGAACCCGTTTTCGCTGTGTGTTCACTAATAATAGTTTGATGGACAAAATCGATGTGTAGCGGCGTTAGGCCGGTTACCGGTGCATGTCATAAAATTGAAATATAGATTTCATACCCTTGTCACAGTTTGTCGTGATACTGCCTCAGGAGTTCAGCGTAGACAGCGTTGAAACGTTTTCATTTAACCTAGGGAGTTCAACCCAGTATGTTCACCAAAAAAATCGCTCGGCTCGGCGCGGCGCTGGCAATGGCTTTTTCTGCGACCACCTTTGCAGATGTTGATCCCAATTTGCCGACCTACGAAAAAACCAGTGGCGTTTCTGGCAGTTTGTCCAGTGTGGGCTCCGATACACTGGCTAATCTGATGACCTTATGGGCAGAAGAATTCAAACGTGAATACCCAAATGTGACCATTCAGATTCAGGCGGCTGGTTCATCAACGGCACCTCCTGCCTTGACTGAAGGTACTTCAAATGTTGGTCCAATGAGCCGTAAGATGAAAGATGGCGAGGAAGCGGCGTTTGAAAAGAAATATGGATACAAACCAACGGCGATTCCAGTTGCTATCGATGCACTTGCTGTGTTCGCGCACAAAGATAACCCCATTGAAGGGCTGACGATGGCGCAGGTCGATGCCATTTTTTCAGCGACGCGCAAATGTGGTTATAACGAAGATATTACCAACTGGTCACAAGTAGGTGTGGCGGATCTAGGTAGTATTCAGTTGTACGGGCGTAATTCTGTGTCGGGCACTTACGGTTACTTCAAAGACAATGCATTATGCAAAGGTGACTTTAAAAACAGTGTCAATGAGCAACCCGGCTCGGCGTCAGTCGTGCAAGGTGTCACCAAGTCTCCAAACGGTATTGGTTACTCCGGCATTGGCTACAAAACCTCAGGCGTTAAAACTGTCCCGTTAGCCAAAGAAGCGGGCCAGCCATTTATTGACGCGACCGCAGAAAATGCCGCAGATGGTTCATTCCCGCTGTCACGTTTTCTTTGGGTCTATGTTAATAAAGCCCCTAACGAAGGTATGTCACCTATTGACCGTGAATTCATGAAAATGATTCTGTCAAAAGTGGGCCAGGAAGTGGTGGTGAAAGACGGTTACGTTCCTTTGCCAGAAAAAGTCGCTAAAAAATATCGCGATATGCTGAAATAGATCATAGATAACCGGTGCCCCGCCCGAGCTTCGCTTGGGCGGGGTATTTTATTCCGGGTCAGTGTTAAGGTATTTGCTGGTTCAGATGCCTTAGCAGTGTCCTGGCTGCCCCCATAGGCAAGTTAGCTTTAATTTGAGTGATTATCGTCTTATGTCGCAAAAAACAATGTCAGACAGCATCTTGCCTGCGCCAGATTCATCGGTCGCACGGCGTCGCCGACACTACCGTCAATTAAAAGATCGACTGGCAAAATGGATGGTCACCTCGGGTGGTCTGATGGTGATTGTGGCCATCGTATTGATTTTCTTTTACTTACTGTATGTGGTGATCCCACTGTTTGGTGGCGCTGATGTGCGTTCAGAGCAGCAGTTTACACAACCTGCCGATAACTACAGTCACTTGACCCTTGATGAATATAATGAAGTCGCCTTATCGCTGACGATGAATGGTGAACTTCGTTTTTTTGATGCCCATAGTGGGGCGTTGCTGCAAAGTCCTGAATTACCTCTCCCTGAGAATGCCACGATAGTCAGCTTCGCTGCAGGCAGTCAGCATACCGGTGTATTTAGCTATGGCTTTAGTGATGGTCAGGCTTTGTTGTTTCAGGAAGCATTCAATATCAGCTACCCGGAGGGCACAACACGGCTGATCTCACCCGAAATTCGTTATCCACTAGGCGACACCCCGGTTTCTGTGGATCCGGCTGGGCAGGCGCTGTCAATTTTAACGGCGCAATATGCCGATGATATGGCCACCTTTGCGGCGCTGACTGCAGATGGTCGTCTGGTGCTGACTCGTGTAAAAAAAGCGGTTAATTTTCTCGACGAAACCCAGTTTGATTTGGACACCGAGCAATGGATGCTGGCCACTGACAGCAGCGCGCCGGTGGCCGACCTGAAGATGGATGTGGATCAGCGCGAACTCTATGTCATATACGAAAACGGTGATATTGCCTTCTTTGATATTCAGCGTCAGGAACAGAGTCGTCTGGTTGATCGGGTTAACGCCGTACCAGAAGGCGTGAAGGTGACCGCGACCGAGTTTCTGGCAGGGGGGATTTCGCTGATCGTAGGTCGTAGTGACGGGCAGATCGATCAGTGGTTTCCGGTACGTGATGATGATAATCAGTACAGCCTGAAACGAATTCGCAGCTTCCACGAACAGCAGGCTGCGATTCACAAAATTGAGGTTGAGCAGAGCCGTAAAGGCTTTATGGCGCTTGATGCTGATGGCCGGTTAGGTGTTTATCACACGACAGCCCATCGCACGTTATTGGTTATGGATGCTCTGGATAATGCCGATGCTGTGATAGCTATTTCGCCACGTGCCAATGGCTTACTCAGTCTTGACCGCAGTGGTAGTGCTCGTTTTTTTGAGGTGGATAATGAGCATCCGGAAATATCCTGGCATTCATTGTGGGAAAAGGTCTGGTACGAGAGTCGCAGTGAGCCTGAATACCTTTGGCAATCGACTTCGGCAAGCAATGATTTTGAACCAAAACTCAGCTTAACGCCGCTGACTTTCGGCACATTGAAAGCCGCATTCTACGCCATGGTCGTGGCGATTCCGCTGGCTATTATGGGCGCTATCTATACCGCTTACTTCATGTCGTCACGAATGCGCGGTGTGGTTAAACCAACTATTGAGATCATGGAAGCCTTGCCGACGGTTATTCTGGGCTTTCTGGCAGGGTTATGGTTGGCGCCATTAATTGAAAACAACTTACCTGGTGCGTTAAGCATTGTGCTGTTTATGCCGCTGGTCATGTTGCTGGTGGCCTGGCTCTGGACGCGGCTGCCGAAGCGGTTTCGTCATGCTATTCCGGCGGGCTGGGAGGCGGCGATTCTGATTCCTTTCATTCTTCTTACCGGTTATGTCTGTTTACAGATGAGTGTGCCGGTGGAGCAGTTTTTGTTTGCTGGAGATATGCCGAGATGGCTGGAATCAGTTGGTATTGGTTATGACCAGCGCAATTCATTTGTGGTCGGTTTGATGATGGGGTTTGCGGTTATTCCCACTATTTTCTCGATTACCGAAGATGCCATTTTTAATGTCCCTAAACAATTGACGATCGGGTCACTTGCTTTGGGTGCAACACCTTGGCAAACCATGATGCGCGTGGTGTTACTGACCGCAAGTCCGGGGATTTTTTCTGCGGTAATGATTGGGCTTGGTCGGGCAGTAGGGGAAACCATGATCGTCCTGATGGCGACAGGGAATACACCTATTATGGATTTCAATATTTTCGAAGGGTTTCGTGCGCTCTCCGCCAATATTGCGGTTGAAATGCCTGAGTCAGAAGTGGGTAGTACGCATTTCCGGGTATTGTTTTTGGCGGCACTGGTGTTGTTTGTCGCCACCTTTATTTTCAACACACTGGCAGAGCTGGTTCGGCAACGCCTGCGTAAAAAATACAGCAGTCTGTAGAAGAGAGCCGTATGTCCAACCCAAATACATTTAAACAATGGTTTCAGAGCGGTCAGCCTTGGATCTGGCTGAATGCCGGTGCTTTAAGTTTGAGTTTAGTCGCTGTTATTGGACTGGTGCTGTTAATTGCGATACGTGGTTTGAGTCACTTCTGGCCTGCAGATGTCATGGCATTTGACTATGTTGAATCAGATCTAGAGACCGTTCAGTTAATGGGCGAGCAAATAGATACGGAGATGGTGCCAGCAGAACGTCTTGGCGATGAGTATTCCCTGCCGCCTGAACAAACTACGGCGCTACGTTATTTGATTAAAACCGGCAATCGGGATCAGTTTGGCCTGGATTTTCGTTGGGTCAATCAGGTGGGCATGGGGACGGTCAGCTATCCTGAAGATATCGTCGTCATTGAGCGTCGCGAGTGGGGCAATTTTTACGGTTATCTGACGCAGGTCAAGCAAGCCGGTTCCGTTGTTGCTGAAGGGGATGCTGCATGGTCTGCACTGCAGGATAGATTGGTGCGAAGTAAAGCGCTGATAGATCAGATTCACGACATTGAACGATCAGAAATCGGCAAAATCAATCAGATTCTTGAAAAGCAACGGCTGGCAGAACGACGTTTACAAATGGATGAAGTGCCGGCCCAGTCTCCAGCCTATGCCGAGATTGAAGCAGAAAGACAGCGCCAACGCATTGTCTATGAAAAGTTGATGGAGAAATTGGGGGCATTAAATACGGAACTCAGCCGCGATAGCATCGTTATGACAATGGCTGATGGACGCGAGGTAGAGGTTGCCCTGGCAAAAATCGTTGATGTATTTAAACCGAATGCGATGAGTCGGCTGGACAAGCTGCAACATTATTTCGGTGAGATGTGGAAGTTTGTTTCTGGTGAGCCACGAGAAGCGAATACCGAAGGCGGTATCTTTCCTGCAATTTTTGGTACGGTCATGATGGTACTTATCATGTCGGTACTGGTAACGCCGTTTGGCGTTATCGCGGCACTGTATCTTAAAGAGTATGCAAAGCAAGGGGTTGTGACGCGGACAATTCGTATTGCAGTGAATAATCTCGCCGGCGTGCCATCGATTGTTTATGGTGTGTTTGGTCTGGGATTTTTTGTTTATTTTCTGGGTGGCAATATTGATGACATTTTCTTTCAAGCGAAATTGCCGTCGCCAACTTTTGGTCAGCCAGGTCTGATGTGGGCATCTCTGACCTTGGCCATTTTGACGGTACCGGTTGTGATTGTTGCCACCGAAGAAGGACTGTCCCGGATACCACGTGCCATCCGCGAAGGCAGTCTTGCGCTTGGCGCGACCAAGGCTGAGACGTTATGGCGCACGGTTGTGCCAATGGCTGCCCCTGCAATGATGACCGGTTTGATTCTGGCCGTTGCCCGCGCAGCGGGTGAAGTGGCGCCATTAATGATGGTTGGCGTGGTCAAGTTGGCGCCAGCACTGGCCGTTGATTCAGTGGCGCCTTATCTGCATTTGGATCGGCAATTTATGCATCTGGGGTTTCATATTTATGATGTCGGATTCCAAAGTCCAAACGTTGAAGCAGCGCGGCCATTGGTCTACGCAACCGCATTTTTATTATTGTTAATTATTGTTGTGCTGAACCTGACGGCAATCAGTATTCGAAATCGTCTGCGTGAAAATTTTAAAGCGAGTGATAACTAATGGAAGCAGCCAAAACTGAAAAAGCCACGCCGCCCGGCATTCATGTGGAATCCATGCAGCGTGGTCCCAAAATGAATCTGGCTGAAGAAACGCCATGTATTGAAGTGCGGGATTTTAATTTATTCTACGGTGAGACGCAGGCACTCAAAAATATCAATGTCATGATTCCGCAGAATCGTGTCACGGCTTTCATTGGCCCGAGTGGCTGTGGTAAATCGACATTCTTACGTTGCTTTAACCGTATGAATGATTTGATCGACTCGGTTTCCGTTCAGGGGCAAATGTTATTGGATGGTGAAGATGTCAATTCGCCTGCCGTCAATGTGGCGGATTTGCGGCGTAAAGTTGGCATGGTCTTTCAAAAGCCTAACCCGTTTCCTAAGAGTATCTATGAAAATGTTGCTTATGGCCTGCGTTTGCAAGGTATTAATGATCGACAGACTTTAGACAAAGTCGTCGAAAAATCGCTGAAAGGCGCGGCACTATGGGATGAAGTCAAAGATCGCTTGCAGCAGTCGGCAATGGGCTTGTCTGGCGGCCAGCAGCAACGATTGGTCATTGCCCGTGCTATCGCCATCGAGCCGGAAGTGTTGTTACTGGATGAGCCTGCTTCAGCATTGGATCCCCTGTCGACTTTGAAAGTGGAAGAGCTGATTTATGAGCTGAAAGAGAAATACACGATTGTGATTGTTACCCATAATATGCAACAGGCGGCCCGGGTATCTGATTACACCGCCTTTTTATACATGGGGGAACTGATTGAGTTTGGGGCTACGGATGAGTTGTTTACCAATCCGGCCAAAAAACAAACTGAAGATTATATTACCGGCCGTTACGGTTAAACGCCTTTCAGGAGTATCACTATGGCAACAAACCAGTCGCAACATATTTCCCAGCAATTTGAAAAAGAATTGCAGGATATCCGCAGCCGGGTTCTGGCAATGGGGGGCTTGGTAGAGCAACAGGTCACACAAGCAATGGAGGCCTTGGTAACGGGGGATGCGGAGTTAGCCAGACAAGTCATCGGCAACGATGACAATGTCAATAAAATGGATGTTCTGATAGATGAAGAGTGCATTCAGATTATTGCCTTACGCCAACCTGCAGCGAGCGATCTGCGTCTGGTAACGGGCATATTAAAAACCATCACCGATATTGAGCGGATGGGTGATGAGGCCGTGCGCATCGCCAGAATGGCTCTTAATCTGAGTGACAAGGACCGGCCCAAAAAAAATTACCGGGAGTTACACTCTCTTGGGGTACATGTCCGTAAAATGCTCCATGATGCGCTGGATGCCTTTGCAAGATTTGATGTCGACAGCGCCCTCGCGGTTGCGCATGAGGATGCTGATGTCGACAGTGAATATGAAAGTATTTTGCGGCAGCTGATGACTTACATGATGGAAGATC
Organism: Methylophaga frappieri; assembly: GCF_000260965.1. Taxonomy (NCBI): domain Bacteria; kingdom Pseudomonadati; phylum Pseudomonadota; class Gammaproteobacteria; order Thiotrichales; family Piscirickettsiaceae; genus Methylophaga; species Methylophaga frappieri. The sequence goes on along the minus strand of NC_017856.1, from coordinate 1,818,708 downwards.
CCCGCATGATCAGTCGAGTGGTTGACATGATGTGGTCAGCGCGATCTCTGGAACGGATTGGCGATCATGCCAGAAATGTTGCCGAGCACATTATCTATCTGGTTGAAGGTAAAGATGTGCGTCACTTGTCGGTTGAGAAAATTGAGCAAGTGGTGAAAGGCGAATAAATTCAGGCATTGCGTAACGAGAGAGTGTTGCCCGGTGCATCTGGTTTTAGAACGAAGCAGTTTGTGGACATGACAGTCATAGGCCTGCTCAGGCAGAATGCACTTATCTGTCTAATTGAGTGACTACATGCAATCCGATCTAGAAACCGAAGAAGTGCTCGCGGCCGTTGATCTCGGATCCAACAGTTTTCATATGATTATTGCCCGGTTACGTGACGGGCAATTCCAAATCATGGATCGACTGCGTGAGATGGTGCAGTTACGCGCGGGTCTGGACAAACATAATATGTTGTCTGATGCGGCGCAGAAACGTGCGGTTGCTTGTCTGGAACGATTTGGTCAGCGCATTCGCGAATTGCCACATAGTAAAGTTCGCATCGTCGGCACCAACACTTTGCGTAACGCGGAAAATAGCCGTGACTTTCTCCGGCTGGCGCGACAAGCGCTTGGTCATCCAATCGAAATTGTTACCGGGGAAGAAGAAGCACGCCTGATTTATCTGGGGGTGGCACGATCGCTGGCCTTTGATAATCAACGCCGACTGGTCATGGATATTGGGGGTGGCAGCACCGAGTTTATTATCGGTGAAGGTGTGTCAGGTCAGATGCGTGAAAGCCTGGAAATGGGCTGTGTCAGTTTCACCCAGCAATTTTTTTCAGATGGACACATCTCTGCGATTCAGATGCATTCTGCCATTTTGGCAGCCGCCATTCGGTTGCGTTCGATTCAACGTCCTTATCAGAGAATGGGCTGGGTGGAGGCCGTCGGTGCCTCGGGAACCATTCGCTGTGTTGCCGATATTGTCACCGCGCAAGGCTGGACGGAAAATGGTGTGATAACAACCACTTCATTAGAAAAGCTTATCGAAGCTTTACTGACCGCCGGACATCAGGAAAAAATTGATCTGCAAGGCCTGAGTGATGAACGAAAATCGGTATTACCGGCTGGTGTTGCTATTCTGAAAGCGGCTTTTGATCGATTGAAAATTGATCGCATGGTGGTGTCTGATGGGGCATTGCGTGAGGGCTTGCTCTATGACTTGCAAGGCCGGATACAGCATGATGATGAGCGCGATCGTACGGTACAGGCTCTGATACGACGTTATCAGGTCGATGAAGCGCATGCGAGGCGCGTCAGCGAGATGGCGGGGCAGCTGTTTCAGCAAGTGGCGGCAGACTGGCAGCTCAATCAGGATGAGCATCTGTGCAAGTTACAATGGGCGGCACAGCTCCATGAGGTTGGGCTTGCTATTTCACATTATCAGTATCACAAGCATGCTGCTTATCTAGTGGCACATTCTGATATGCCGGGTTTTTCGCGTGAAGAACAATATGCTTTGTCTGCGATGATGCGAGGGCAACGTCGCTCGATACCGTCGAAACAAATTAATCAGCTTTCCGAAGAGTTACAGTTGCCAACGCTACGATTAATGGTGCTGTTGCGACTGTCTCTGGTTTTCAATCGTGGCCGCAGTGAACAAACGGATACCTACGTCAAGCTGATGGTAACTGAAAAAGGGTTAAAATTAACGCTGCCACCGGACTGGCTGAGTGATCATCCTCTGACAGAGGCCGACTTGAAGCAGGAAAAACACTACCTCAAGTCGGCAGATATTCGTTTGAAAATAGACACCTAACCAAGTTTTGTATCCGCCCTTAAAGGCTGGTGGCAATGATAAAGTTAAGCCATCAAAAGCTAAACGTGACGCCGGCATACACGGAGCGCCCCATGCCGGGCACTGTCACGCCCCAAGGAATGCTTGTCCCCATTGTTGCGCCTTGGCCAAGATAAGCGCCGCTGAGTGGATGGCTATAATCCTTATCGAATAAATTCTCAACGCCTAACTCAAATTGTGCCTGTTTGTAACGGTAACTTGTTCGCAGATGTAGTAAGCCATAACCTGACGTTTTGATTTCATTGCGTTCTTTATTAACGCGATCTTTACTGTCAACGAGTTGCCACTCAATGCTGTTTTGCCAATTGTTTTTCTCATGAGCCAGCACAACGCGTGCATTCAGCGGCATCATGTTGTAAAGATCATCATTCGTTTCTCGGTTTTCACCGCGGACAAAGCTTAGCGTGGCGCGGACATCAAAGCGTCCCCAATCTTGATGGTGGCCCAGGTGTTTATAACCAGCCAGATCCGCACCATAAAGCCGCGCATTAACATTGGTATATTGCAGATAGACAAAATCATTCTGACGCGTCAGATTGTCGGCGGTACAGACTGCGCCCATCATCATGCCCATTGCCCCAGCACAGCGACCTGCATCGATAAAGTCGTCGACGTAGCTAATGTAGGGGGTAAAGGTAATTTGCCAGCTTTCTTGCGCCGCATCATGCCAGTTGGCGGTCAAACTGAAGGTATGTGCAATCTCTGGGTCCAGTTCGGTGTTACCAACATAGCCATTACCGTCACCCACTAAGTTAACCATCCGCATTGCCATGCCATGTTGTGACCAGGCAAACCGTTCATAAAGGTTTGGTGAACGTGTCTTACGAGCATAACCAAATTCATAGGATGCCGTTTTATCAGGAGTAAAGCGTGCGAGTAAGGTGAAATCAAAATTGCTGTCGGTCTGATTGCGATCAGATGCATTAAAGACAGCGGCATCAGCACCGTACATCATTTCGTTGTAACCCTGAACTGTGTCAGCATCCATGTTTACTGTTTCATGGCGAATGCCGGCCAGCGTTAGCCATTTTTTATTCCACTGAGCTTCCCATTCAGTATAAATACCGTATCGATCACGCTCGCCGTTATTGATATTCCAAAACGTGTTGGGTGCCATCATCATGCCTCCTGATGCTTCCCAGAAGTCATCCAGCCGATAACGTTGAATATCTCCACCGACACGGATGAGATCGCGTTGATTTAACGGGATTTCAGTTTTGACAGACAGGCCAGTGTTGCTTCCTTCCGTCTCCATCGGCATACCGGCTGCAACGCCGTACATAAACTGTTTATCCTCACCAAACTGCATTTTATGATGGGTTTTTTCGTGGAATAAATTAGCCTCCAACAGCCCCCAGTCAAACGCCCCACTGTAAATCAGGTTAAGTTGGTTGCTGCGATTTTCCACCATATCCATCCGCTGATTAGGCCAACCCTGATAAGGAATATCTTGGTGAGCAAATTTGAGTTGTAAAAGTTGAGTATTCGTCAGTTTGAAACCCAGATTAAGCGCATGATTGCGTGTTTCATAGGCGGTCGAGCCAACTTCATCGGCATCCAGTGCGCCTCGATCAACGGCAGTATTGCCAGCGGGTTTGAAGCCGGCCCCTGCATCATAATTATTGGCCTTGGCAATGGCGCCATCGTAGCGGAAGCTGAATCGCTCAGATGCCAGTGTTGCAGAAACACTGCCGCCTCGGGCATCACCATTACTGCGGTAGTAAGTACTTAATTCTCCTTTTTGCAGAATTTCTTCTGCATTATCAGCAAACTCGGGGTCAGCTGAATTTGCAATGATAGTGCCGCCAATGCTATCGCCACCCAAGCTAACCGGGGCGATACCAGAGTAGACCCGAATTTCCGATACACGGGTTGGGCTGATATAGGATAACGGGGGATTCATATGATTTGCGCAAGCGGAGATCAGATCCATACCATCTACCTTGATACGTAACCTGTCGTCGGCAAAGCCACGTAAGAAGGGAAGGCTGGCTGCGCCACCACCTTGGTAGACCGACATGCCGGCAACCGCATTTAGTAAACTGGCCGTATCACTGGTTCGTGCCTGATGTGCCTTTATCGCATCTTTATCAAGACGGCTATCAACAACAGGGGTACTCAGGGGCGCGGTAACCAGCATTTTGCTTAAAGCATCGGTATGATGGTGTTCGTGTTGGGCGTGACTCTGACCTGCGATAACCAGACCAGAAAAAGTAAGGACGTGTCTGAGTTTGCCTTTCATCATGATTCTTAAAATAATTAAAAAAAGAGACAAATTAGTCGAAAAAAGTGACTGAGTTATCGGTTATTTGCTTGGCAGTGTGTGAAATCCCGCAAATTTGTTGCTTTATATTGCGATAGATTACCGCGGCTTAGAGAGTTGCTCAGGATTGATAGATGGATATCGTTACCAGTTCGCTTGTCAGCGCATTTTTACTGGGCTTATTTAGCTCAGCGCATTGTGTTGCCATGTGTGGTTCTGTAATTGGTGCGCTGACTCTAAGTCTGCCAGCCACGGTACGCAATAACCCTGTGCGAATGTTGCCATTTGTATTTAACTACAACCTTGGTCGTATTATTAGCTATAGCCTTGCAGGGGGAATTGTTGGTGCAATTACGTCACCACTGGTTGATTTGGGCGGGCTGCAATGGCTAAGGGGCGCATCTATTTTGATTATGGTGGGTATGGGGTTGTATCTCGCTGGTTGGTGGCCTCAGTTTGCCCGTATCGAAAAAATTGGTACACCAGTATGGCGATGGCTACAGCCACTTAGCCAGAAGTTATTACCGGTAACCTCGAAATTGCAGGCCTTTTGCTTTGGAGCAGTTTGGGGCTGGCTACCATGTGGTTTAGTCTACGCTGCGCTAATAACCGCTGCTGCAACTGGTGATCCGCTTACGGCGAGTGCCTCAATGCTGGCATTTGGTTTAGGGACGCTGCCTGCCGTTATGGGGACAGGATTTTTGGTTGGATTTTTAAGTAAAACAGCCAGGACGAGGTGGTTTCGACGTTTAGCTGGAATACTGATTATGATGATGGCGATTATCATGCTGATCTCACCTCTCATCATGCACGATGGCCATGATAATCACTCGCATCAGCAGCATGAGCATGATAGTGGGGCGCAGTCATGACATCACTGCCCGCATTAATTGGTCATACCCCGGAGATGATGCATATTCAACGTTTGTTGCCAATGATCGCGACAAGCGATGCCAGTGTGTTAATCAGTGGCGAGACGGGGACGGGCAAAGAGCTGGTCGCACGGACGCTGCATCAGCTCAGTCGTCGACGTGAAACAACCATGGTTGTCTTGAACTGTGCTGCGTTACCAACCCAAGACGTTGAAGTTGATTTATTTGGTCGAGCAAATACTTCGGGCCAAATTTTGGAAACAGGGCGTTTGTTGGCCGCAGATAATGGTACGGTCTTTCTTGATGAGGTTGATGCACTGCCATTGGCGTTGCAAGCCAAAGTATTACGCTTTCTTGAAGCGGGGGAGTGCCAACTGCCTGGCAGTCATAAATTACACATCATTAATGCGCGAGTGATTGCTGCAACCAGTGCGGACCTGCCCGATCTTGTTAAGAATGGGCAATTCAGGGCTGATTTATATTATCGATTGCAGGTTGTGCCTATCGAGCTGCTGCCGCTTCGTGAACGGCGTGACGATATTTCATTGCTTGTTCAAGCTTTTTGTCGGCAATTTGCCGGCAATAATAGCCCCGTTCGTTTTGAGAAAAGCGTATTACAGCAACTGCAGCACTACGCTTTTCCCGGAAATGTTCGGGAATTAGCCAATCTTTGCCAACGGCTGAGTTTGATCCAGCCAGGGAGTGTTATAAAGCTGGTGGATTTGCCCTCTGAAATGCAAGACATCTCACCTGAAACCCCAACGTTTACCTTGCCTGATTCGGGCATTGACCTCGCCGCACTCGAGCTCGATATGATTGAGCAGGCTTTAGCCAAAGCAGCAGGGAATCGGTCTAAAGCGGCAAGATTGCTGGGCATTAGTCGCGATACCTTGCTGTATCGAATGCAAAAGTATGGTTTGACCGAATAGCCAGACTCGGGTGTTTTTAGGGCTATTTCTGGTTACACTATTCATCTATGTTTTTGTGAGTAAAAATCATGCAACCTTATTTGGCATTATTGCGCGACGTTATGGAAAACGGCGTCGACAAAAGTGATCGCACTGGTACGGGCACACGCAGTGTGTTTGGACGGCAGCTTCGATATGACTTGCGTGCCGGGTTTCCGTTGTTAACCACAAAAAAACTGCATATCCGCAGTATTTTGCATGAGCTGCTCTGGTTTTTAAGTGGTGAGACGAATATTCGCTATTTACAGGAAAACGGCGTGTCTATTTGGGATGAATGGGCAACGCCTGATGGTGAGCTTGGCCCGGTTTATGGGGCACAATGGCGACGTTGGCAAGGCGCAGATGGCCAGGTTTATGATCAGGTGACAGACCTGGTTGAAGGGCTTAAAAATAATCCAGACAGCCGTCGCCACATTATTAATGGCTGGAATGTAGCCGAGTTACCAATTGAAAGTGACAAACCTTGGGAAAATGCCGCAGCGGGGCGTATGGCTTTACCGCCTTGCCATTTGTTGTACCAGTTTTATGTGGCAGACAAAACCTTAAGTGCCTCGTTGTATATTCGCAGTAATGACCTGTTTTTGGGCAATCCTTACAATACGGCCTCGCTGGCTTTTCTGACACATATGTTGGCCCAACAATGTGATTATGATGTCGGTGATATTGTGATCAGCATTGGTGATGCACATATTTATCGCAATCATTTTGAGCAGGTGCAAACCCAGTTACAGCGTGAGCCTGGCCCTCTACCACAGTTACGCATTCGACGTCGGCCAGCGTCTATCTTTGACTATCGATTTGAGGATTTTGAAATCGTCAATTATGAGGCGCAACCGCATATCAAAGCGCCGATTGCGGTATGAGCATCGCTGAAGCGACATGCTGATGACGTTGTCAATTTCACGGAACACACTCACGCAACTTCCGCGTGATCTGTTAAGCCTTTTAGCTAGCGTCTTATGATTGATATTTTGGCACTGCAATTGGCCTGGTTTGCCTGTGTGCCGGTGTATTGTGCCGCGAGACAGCAAAAAATACGGGATTTGCCTTTGGCAAAGTCAGTGGCGTGGCCGTTATTTCTCGTTGGTAGTGTCTTGGCAACGATACTGCTAATGCAGAGTTATCATTGGCTTACCGCCGTTGTGCTGGTTTTATTGGTGGTGATGCTGGGCTGGATTTTGCTTGCAATCGTGACACCTTATTTTGTCCATGCATGGCGTGTGTTACCAGCGATTTCTTTGTTGGTGTTGATTGTGTCATTAATTGGGTATGGCGATGTGGGCTAAAACACTGATTGGATTTGTGGTCAGTCTGGTTCTCAACCTCAGCCTGATGGTGAATATTGCTTATTTGTTGCCTTTGTCCAGGCAGGTTTATCTGCTCATTGGTTTTGTCGGCGGAATTTTGTTGTGGGCAGCCATTATGACTGTGTTTTATTGTCATGACAGGCTTGCTCAACCATTGAAATATTGCTTGCCTTTGTTGGTTGTCTCGGCGGCAGTGAATGCCTTGTTCGTCACTGGAATACTGGTATGAAGACAGGTACAGTCAAGAATGCACTTGAGGCGCATGGCTGGGTTGGATTGTTCATTTCGGTGCCACTTTTTATTGTCTTCTGGGCAGGCGCCGTTACGCTGTTTTATCCAGAAGTGCAACGCTGGTCAGCAATGCCACACTTTCCACTGACACAACAAAATGAGCGCATTGACTTATCGACACTGCTGGAGAAAAAAATAGCAGAACATGACGTTGATCCCACTCACCCCATATCAATTTATTTGCCCAGTGATCACTCACCCTATCTCAACCTTGAGTTGCCGGTGCATCCGACGCATGAAGGTGATGACACGGGGGATGAAGATCACCATCACCGACATCTGATGATCGATCCTGTCAGTGGTGAAACGCTCTCACAGTCCGAACCTTTTCAACTGGCCAACTTCCTCAATCGTTTGCATTTCTCATTGAAATTGCCGCAAGGGCTTTACCTGGTCGGCATTGTCACATTCTTTTTCCTAGTGTTGGTTTTTACCGGCATCTTGATTCAGCTGCGAAATCTGGTTAAGAATTTTTTTCTGTATCGCCACCAAAAACCGATTCGTCCCAAAATGAATGACTTACATACTGTAGTCGGTGTGATCAGCCTGCCCTATGGTTTGATGTATGCCCTGACAGGCGTGATGTTTAATCTGAGTATTATTTTTCAGATCACAACGGTCATGATGTTATATCAAGGCGATATGCAGACCATGATGCAAGATGCCGGCTTTGACAGACCAACATCCAGTCGAGTTGAAGTTATCCATGAGATGCCGGATTTGGATACGTTGTTGCAACAGGTGGCAACAGAAAATAACCTGACTGTCAGGTCGGTACATCTAGAAAATTATGGTGATGCGGGGGCATTGATCGGTTTTTCGGGCCTGGAGAACGGCAGCTTTTCACGTTCAGTGGATCGTTACTATCAAGTCGCCAGTGATACCTTTCCTGACGCTCTCAACCCGGATCAGCCAAACTTGTTTATGGATGGGGTGACTTTGTTATTCAGTTTGCATATGGCGAACTTTGCTGGCGTTGATTTACGACTGCTGTATTTTTTATTGGCGATTGGGGTTTGTGCCATGATTGTGGCCGGCAATGTACTTTGGATGGCTAAGCGTCAGCAGGCATCTTACTCGCGAATAAACGCAGTGATGCGTGGTCTGACGCTGGGTGGGACGATGGGTGCGGTGGTTGCGACTGCCGTCGCTTTTTTTCTCGAACGTGCGTTGCCGGTGGATTTACTTGCGCGCGCTGACTGGATGATGTCTGGTTTTGGTATTACGCTACTGCTAGCGGTCCTCCTTGCCTATGTTAATCCCGATTATAAACGGTATCTGGCGAACAGTTGTCTTTTGACAGCTGCAGTATTGTTGCTGACCGTGAGCCTGGATGTGTTCAATTTCAGCACGGTTATCGTGGCGCTTTGGCAATCAGGTTATGTGCAGGTGGCTGCCGTTAGTATGGGCCTTTTCCTAAGTGCCGTTTTGATGGCTTGGCTTGGCTTGAGGCTATTAAAAACCTCTCAATCCGCCGCTACAGCACATAATTAAATTTTGCCAAGTTGCGCGAGTGAACGCGTGTCACCATCGCCAATAATAATATGATCCAACACCCGAACATCAATTAACGACAATGCTTGTTGCAGGCGCTGTGTTATCTGAATATCCGCCTGACTGGGCTCAGCGATACCAGACGGGTGATTATGTGCAAAGATAACCGCCGCTGCATGATGTTTTAACGCGGCTTTAACGACTTCCCTTGGATAGACGCTGGCACTATCAATCGTGCCGTGAAATAAAGGGTCAAAACTAATCAGACGATGACGTGTGTCCAAAAACAAGCAGGCAAACACTTCATGATTGAAGTGTCTCAGTTGGCGCTGTAAATATTGGCGGGTGGTGGCGGCATCGGTAAAAGCATCGCCGCGACTCAATGTCGATTCTAAATGACGACGCCCCATTTCCAGTACCGCTTGAAGCTGCACAAATTTTGCTTTACCTAACCCATGATGTTGGCAAAATGTTGGTTGATCCGCTTCCAGCAAGGCCCGCAAGCTGCCAAAATCAGATAATAATTTACGCGCCAGATCGACCGCAGATAAACCGGCAACGCCAGTACGTAAAAAAATCGCCAGCAACTCCGCATCGGAAAGAGTGCCTGCCCCGGATAACAATAATTTTTCCCGCGGCCGCTCATTGGCCGGCCAGTCCCTGATAGCCATCTGTCGCTCCCTGCGTCAGTTATGAGCTGACTTTAGCGGGCTGGCGGTAAGACGGCAAGTCTTGTCTCTTGTTTGATAAGCAATTTATCGTTACTGTCGCTGAAGAGCGAGGCAGGAGTGGCATCATGTTGGTTAAATTTCATACAAAAGCCTATGCGGATATCACCATGTTGGGTGATGTGGCATTGACCATGCTAAAAATAATGGGCCATAGCGGTACCGTTCCGGGCGCGATAGTGGCTGCGGATTTACCCGCAGCGCTGACCAGATTGCAGACGGCTGTTCAGGCTGATAAAAAACATACGGCGCCCGACGATCCCGATGCCGAATTTCAGCCTGGTCTCGCACAACGTGCACTGCCCCTGATTGAGTTAATCTCCGCTGCAATCTCTGCTGATGCGGATGTGATGTGGGATACACCCTGAGGAAAAACGATGTTCAAAAAAACGGGTATTGCTCTGCTTGCCAGCCTGGTTATCCTGACCGGCTGTGGTCTAAAGACTTCTGGTGTCCAGCCGCTTGGCAAAGACACTTATGTCGTCTCCAGTGAAGCGATGAATGAACCTGAAGCCAAAGGATCGGCATTATCACAGGCGCAGGCGCATTGTGCCGAACGCAGTCGGCAAGTGCTGGTTACTAAACAATACAAACGCCATAAGGTTCGTTATTACTATGATGTGACCTTCATGTGTTTGCCTTCAGGAGATGAACGATTGGTCGATCCTGAGTACGAGGCGGTTCCCCTTTCCCATTAAACCGGCAAAGCAAGTCTTTAGTGCCGTTGGTTATCGCTTTTCTTGTCACCTGAATGGCCTGAGTTTGGCCTGAGTCAAGCGTTGAGATTTATTCAAATCAGTCCTTTTTTCGCGTGTTCATCTGGGAATCTCTGACGGTTAATCGTTAACTTTTCCGGCGTTATTTAGCCATTTTTGGGCTTGGCCTGCCTAGTTTGGATTGCACCTGCAAAAACAATCACTTGTCTGTACTATTGTCTTGAAAAAGCGTATCCTTACGGCCCTTTGCAACTCAAAAAACAATATGGCCGGAAAACTTTTTATCAGAACCTTTGGCTGCCAGATGAACGAGTACGACTCGAACAAAATGGCGGAAGTCTTGGGTGCTTCACATCAGCTAGAGCCAACAGAAATTGCCGAAGAGGCCGATGTGCTGCTGTTGAATACCTGTTCGATTAGGGAAAAAGCGCAGGAAAAAGTCTTTCATCAGTTAGGTCGTTGGAAACGTTGGAAAGATCAGAAACCTGGCTTGGTTATTGGCGTCGGCGGCTGTGTCGCCAGCCAGGAAGGTGAAGCAATTCGCAAGCGTGCGCCATGGGTAGATTTGATTTTTGGCCCACAAACACTGCACCGATTGCCCGAAATGCTCAGTGATGTGCGTCGAAACCATCGACCAGAAATTGATATTTCTTTCCCCGAAATAGAAAAGTTTGATCATCTGCCGGCACCACGTGCTGATGGGCCGACCGCGTTTGTGTCGATTATGGAAGGCTGCAGTAAATATTGTACGTTTTGTGTCGTCCCCTACACCCGTGGTGAGGAAGTCAGTCGCCCCGTGGGCAGTATTTTGCGAGAGATTCGACAACTGGCGGCACAAGGTGTCCGTGAAGTCAATTTGCTTGGGCAAAATGTGAATGCCTATCAGGGTATTATTGAAGATGATGAAACGGCAGATTTGGCGTTGCTGATTCACTATGTCGCGGCAATTGACGGCATTGAGCGGATTCGTTTTACCACGTCGCATCCGGTGGAGTTTTCCGACAGCCTGATAGCGGCGTTTGCTGAAGTGCCAGAGCTTGTCAGTCATCTGCATCTGCCCGTGCAGTCGGGATCTAACCGCATTCTCGCGATGATGAAGCGAGGTCATACGGTTGCGCAATACATTGAAAAAATTGACCGATTAAAACAAATCCGTCCCAATTTGAGCATGTCTAGCGATTTTATTGTTGGCTTTCCTAATGAGGGTGAACAGGACTTTAATGACACCATGGATTTGATTAATCAGATTGGTTTCGATCATTCATTCAGCTTTATTTATAGTGCTCGGCCCGGCACCCCTGCGGCCATGTTTGTTGATGATGTCAGTGAAGAATTGAAGAAACAACGCCTGCAAATCATGCAGGATCGACTGCGTGAGTTGGAAATGGGGATCAGTGAGTCAATGGTTGGCTCCACGCAACGTATTCTCGTTGAGCGTCCTGCCCAGCGTGGCCAAGGAGAAGTCGCCGGACGTACAGAAAATAACCGGGTGGTGAATTTTCCGGGTGATCCAACGTTGATCGGCAAATTCGTTGATGTACGTATTACCGGTGCGTTTAGTAACTCCTTGCGGGGTGAACTGCTTGCTGATAGCGTTATCCATTAAGTATCTCTGGACAGTTTTTTGTGAGCGATAGTATTTCTTCTGTAGACAGTATTGGTTTTGAGCTAAGCCCAGCTGACAATCCGCGACTTGCCAACCTTTGTGGGCATCTTGATGAACATTTGCGCATGATGGAGCGTGGCTTTGGTGTTGAGATAAATAATCGTGGCGGTAAGTTTCAGATTATTGGCCATCCTGACAAACTGGCAGATATTCAGGATGTCATTCATCGTCTGTATGCCGAAACGGCCCAGAATGCATTGACGCCTGAGCAGGTGCATCTGGCTATTCGCGAGACGGGTGGCGATGACAGCACAGGTTTTGAGCCGGAAAAAGAAGTCACCATCAAAACCAAGCGGGGACTGGTGAAGGCGCGAGGTGAAAATCAGCAAGCCTATCTGCGTCGCATCATCACTCACGATATTAATTTTGGCATTGGTCCGGCGGGAACAGGTAAGACATATCTGGCCGTTGCCTGTGCAGTTGAGGCGTTGGAGCGCGACTTTGCACGCCGTATTGTGCTGGTTAGACCTGCTGTTGAAGCGGGAGAGCGTCTGGGTTTTTTGCCTGGGGATTTAGCGCAAAAAGTGGATCCGTATTTACGTCCTTTGTTTGATGCGCTTTATGAAATGCTGGGTTTTGAGCGAGTTGCCAAACTCATCGAACGCAATGTGATTGAAGTTGCCCCGCTCGCTTATATGCGAGGACGAACGCTTAATGAAGCGTTTATTATTCTTGATGAAGCGCAGAACACAACTTGTGAACAGATGAAGATGTTTTTGACGCGGCTTGGCTATAACTCTACCGCTGTTATTACCGGCGATATTACCCAGATTGACCTTCCTGTCGCTCAGCGAAGTGGTTTGCGCCATGCTATCGAAGTGCTGAAAGAAGTCGAGGGTATCGGATTTACTTTTTTCCAAGCCAAGGATGTGGTGCGCCACTCGCTGGTACAAAAGGTCATTCTGGCCTACGACAAGGCTGAGCAAAAGCGGTGAAAACCGTCTTGATTGATTTGCAGCATGCGGTTGCAGATCCTTTACCTGCAGATGACGATTTCCAACGTTGGGCAGAGGCCGCATTGACGCTGGTTGATGTCGATTGTGAGTTGTGTATTCGCATTGTTGATGTGGCAGAAAGTCAGCAGCTCAATCATCAGTATCGCCAAAAAGATTATCCAACCAATGTGCTGTCTTTTCCGTTTGACGCGCCAATTGCGCTAGAGCCTCGTCTGCTGGGCGATCTGGTCATGTGCGCACCTGTTGTCAAGAAAGAGGCGTCAGAACAAGGTAAACCGGAACAACATCATTGGGCACATTTAACGATTCACGGTTGTTTGCATTTATTAGGCTATGATCACCTTAACGATGAGGAAGCCGAAGAAATGGAAGCGCTGGAAATCCAGATTTTGCAAACTTTAGACATTGCTAACCCCTACCTTGAACCGAGGTTATGATCATGAATGAGGGCCGATCGAGTCGCTCAACTCCACCCAAGTCGTGGCTGAAACGCCTACGAAATGTATTTCTTCAGCCTAAGGATCAATCGCAACTGATTGAAGTCATCCGGCAGGCATCCGAGCAAAATATTCTTGATGCGGAAGCGCTTTCCATTGTTGAAGGAGCGCTGAGTGTATCGCAAATGCAGGCCCGAGATATCATGATTCCGCGGTCTCAAGTGGTGATGATTTCACGTGATGCGCCGGCGGCTGAAATTTTGAAGTTGGTAACAGATGCAACGCATTCTCGGTTTCCGGTTATCGATGATGATCGTGATGATGTTATCGGAATATTGCTGGCCAAGGATTTATTGTCATCGGTGGTGGCAGCTGGTGAGTTTGATTTCGAATTGAGAGAGTTGTTGCGTCCGGCGGTATTTATCCCGGAAAGCAAGCGCTTGAATGTGTTGTTGAGAGAGTTTCGGGCTCGCCGTAATCATATGGCAATCGTTGTCGATGAATATGGAGGTGTGGCAGGCATCGTTACTATCGAAAATGTATTGGAACAGATTGTCGGTGAAATCGAGGATGAACATGATTTTGATGACGATACGCCAATCCTGCAGCGTGATGAGCATACCTATACCATCAAGGCACTGACACCAGTAGAAGATTTTAATGAATACTTTGGCACAGACTGGGACGAAGATGATTTTGATACCGTGGGTGGTCATGTTGTGAATCAGTTCGGACATCTTCCTGGTCGTGGTGAACAAATTACCATTGGCCGCTTTGAGTTTTCTATTTTGCGGGCAGATAACCGTCGAGTCCATTTACTGAGGATGTCGATTATAGCTGAACCGAGCGATGAAGAGACTGAATCTGACTGATGTTTAGCGAATCGCGACAGGGAGTGCGGGGGGCTTGGGGTAGCTGGCTGGCATTGTTAGCTGGCGCTATCATGCCTTTAGGGTTTGCGCCCTTTTATGCTTTTCCTGTTTGTATTTTCAGTTTGCTGTTACTGTTTTTAAGTTGGCGAGATGTGCCTGCATCGCGTGCTTTTTGGCGGGGCTGGTTGTTTGGGGTTGGCTTATTTACCGTTGGGATCTCGTGGATTTATGTGGCGATCCATGTTTTTGGACAAGCAAGCTGGCCACTTGCCGGTGGCTTGACCGCGGGTTTTATTGCGTTTCTAGCATTAATGCCGGCTATGTTGGGGTGGCTGGTCAAAAAAAGTCAACATCGGCGATTTGGTACGGCAGAGTATGTCGTTTTACTGCCCATTGCCTGGGTTGCTTTTGAAGTTTTCAAAAGTGTCTTTTTGTCTGGCTTTCCTTGGCTGGAAGTCGGTACAGCGCAGATTGATAGTCCGCTGGCAGGATGGATACCATTGTTGGGCGTGTACGGTGCATCCTGGCTGGTTGCGCTGACCGCGGGGTTGCTATTGGTTGCATGGCAGTCACGACAGTTTTTGTGGCTGTTGCCCGCCTTATCTCTTTGGGCATTGGGGCCCGTATTAAATCAAATAGATTGGACCGCTGAAGCGGGTAATCCGATTCGATTCAGTCTGATTCAGGGCAATATCGATCAGGCGATTAAATGGGATGCGGCGCAGTTAAACCGCACGCTTTCGCTTTATGCCGAATTGACTGCCGATAATTGGGATAGTGATCTGGTTATCTGGCCTGAAAATGCGGCAACCGCGTTTTTTCATCAAATTGATGACGCCTTTCTAACCCCCCTCGCTGCAGAGGCCGCCAGGCATGATACCGAGTTGCTGATTGGTTTGCCTGTGCTGGATGCAGATGGTGAGCAGTATTACAACAGTATGGCCATGCTGGGCGAAGAACCGATGTTTTATCACAAAAAACAGTTGGTGCCTTTTGGCGATTACATGCCATTTGAATGGCTGCGGGGTTTGATCGCGTTTTTTGATTTGCCGATGTCTGGATTTGTGCCGGGCCAAGCAACGCAACCGCTGATTAAAGCGACGGGCCAAACACTGGGGATTACCATCTGTTACGAAGATGCGTTTACGGAAGAGGTCCGGCAAACCCTTCCAGAAGCAACCTTGCTGGTCAATGCAACCAATAATGCGTGGTATGGAGATTCTTTTGCACCACATCAGCATTTACAAATTTCGCGAAGCCGTGCGCTAGAGTCCGGGCGGCCCTTGTTGCGGGTGACGACTAATGGCATCTCAGCGCAGGTTGATCATCAGGGGAAAATCGTACAGCAAAGTCCACAATTTGCGACATCGGTGCTGTCTGGTGAGATTCAGCCCCGGCAGGGAATGACACCATACGTCCAGTTTGGTCAATGGCCGTTTCGACTTGGACTTTTGCTGTTATTGGCCGGCTGGGCGTATTATCGGATTTTTTACCAGCGCGACGAGTTCTGAGCCCAGCATGCAGCTTTTAACCATTCAGCGGATTTTAGGCATTTTGCTGGCCTTGTTCAGTCTCACGATGCTGCCGCCGATTTTTGTTTCCTGGTTATTTGAAGATGGTGAAGCGCAGGCGTTTATTAGTGCTTTGTTTTTATTACTGGCGTTTGGACTGGCACTGTGGCTACCCGCCAGAAAACATCGCAAAGAATTGAAGATACGCGATGGGTTTATCGTTGTTGTGATGTTCTGGCTAGCGCTGGGATTATCTGGATCTTTGCCATTTTTTCTCTCGACAAATCCGTTAATGAGCTTTACGGATGCGGTTTTTGAGTCGATGTCAGGGCTGACCACAACAGGCTCAACGGTGTTGACCGGATTGGATGAGCTGCCACAGTCCATTTTGTTTTATCGACAGTTTTTGCAATGGCTCGGCGGCATGGGGATCGTCGTCTTGGCCGTAGCGATTTTGCCTTTGTTAGGCGTCGGTGGTATGCAATTGTATCGAGCAGAAACGCCGGGGCCGATGAAAGATGCCAAACTGACACCGCGAATTACTGAAACCGCGAAAGCACTTTGGTATATCTACATGAGTTTAACGATTGCTTGCGCGATTGCCTATCATTGGGCCGGCATGACATGGTTTGACGCGATATGCCATAGCTTTTCTACCGTTGCGATAGGTGGGTTTTCTACTCACGATGCCAGTATCGGCCACTTTAACAGCGGGCTTATCGAAATGATTGCTGTGTTGTTTATGCTGATTTCAGCATTGAATTTCTCATTACATTTTTTAGCTTGGCGCGGTCGCAGTGTTAAGCACTATTGGCAAGATTCCGAGCTCCGCGTCTTTTTCGGCATTATGCTTGTTGTATCGCTGGTCACGTTTGCCTACCTAATGTTAACTGCAACGGTCGAAGGTATTGGTTTAACAGCCAGGCAAGCGATTTTTCAGACGGTATCCATAGGCACGACGGCTGGGTTTGCAACGGCAGATTTTGCTTATTGGCCAGGTTTTTTGCCCATCTTGCTGCTATTTTGCAGTTACATCGGCGGTTGTGCCTTTTCGACTGCGGGGGGGATGAAAGTGATCCGGGTCATGCTGTTATTTAAACAGGGTTACCGGGAAGTACTACGGCTTATTCACCCGAATGGTGTGTTTGCCATACGGGTAAATGGAAAAGCCTTGCCAGCAAAAGTGGTTGGTGCAGTGTGGGGGTTTTTTGCCCTGTATGTTTTTTGTTTCACCATTATGCATCTGGCCTTAATGTCGACTGGATTGGATGTGGTTACGGCCTTCTCCGCAGTAACCGCCTGTTTGAATAATCTGGGCCCGGGGTTGGGCGATGTATCCGCTAATTTTGGCACGATAAACGATACCTCCAAATGGATATTGTGTGTCGCCATGTTATTGGGGCGGTTGGAGATTTTCACCTTATTGGTATTGTTAACACCGGCTTTTTGGCGGCGTTAATTGGATGATCGATCAGGCCGACAAATGGAATCGGCGATATCGCGATGAGGCAGATGACCTAAAATTCGGCGCCGCGACGGTACTCGCAGATAATCTGTATTTGCTACCCGATAGGGGCCTGGCGCTGGATCTCGCTTGTGGTCGAGGCGGTAATGCCGAACTGCTTGCCAGACAAGGTTTGACGGTTGATGCAGTCGATATCTCCTCAGTTGTGATTCAGCAATTACAACATCGTGCAGAGGCGGCGGGTTTGCCAGTGAGGGCATACCTCGCTGAGGCATCAACTTGGCTAAAACAATCCGTGCGCTACGATGTGATAGTCGTCAGTCATTTCTTGCAGCGGACGCTGTGTCCAGTCATTACTGAGGCATTGGCTCCGGGAGGTTTGCTGTTTTATCAAACCTGGTGTCAGCAGCGGGTTGATGAAATCGGTCCGCGCAACCCGGATTATTTATTACGCGAAAATGAATTGTTAAGGCTGTTTCAATCGCTGCGGTTGCGTTACTATCAGGAATTGGGAACGCTCGGAGATACACAGTGTGGTAAACGCAATGTTGCGATGTTTATCGGGCAGACGCGTGATGGTAATGCAGTGTGAACAAAAAATTAAAACTTGCTGGCGGTGCTGTTGATCAGTAGAATAATGCGGTTCAGAGACAGGAAAACGCTTGGCGTTTTTAGCAAACCACCTATTTACGAGTATTAAAATGAAAGCGGATATCCACCCAGAATATAGCGAAATCAATGTCACTTGCAGCTGTGGCAGCACATTTAAAACCCGTTCAACCCGTGGCGGTGACTTAACTCTGGACGTTTGTTCAGATTGTCATCCATTCTACACGGGTAAGCAAAAAA
Organism: Methylophaga frappieri; assembly: GCF_000260965.1. Taxonomy (NCBI): domain Bacteria; kingdom Pseudomonadati; phylum Pseudomonadota; class Gammaproteobacteria; order Thiotrichales; family Piscirickettsiaceae; genus Methylophaga; species Methylophaga frappieri. The sequence goes on along the minus strand of NC_017856.1, from coordinate 1,800,471 downwards.
TGCTGGATAGCGCGGGTCGTGTTGATAAATTCCGTCAAAAATACGGAAAATAAACTCGGGGGGCATGCCCGATATGTTAGCCATCTATCAAAGCACCTTGTTGCTTAGCTTGCCGAAACAGAAATTACAAAGCCTCTGCTGCTTAGCGGGGGCTTTGTTGTTTTTGGGCCTAGCCGGCTGCGCGAAAAATCCAGTGACTGGCGAACAGAACTTTGTGATGTTCAGTGAGGACAAGGAGCTTCAACTTGGCCGGGAATATCATCCGCAGATTATGTCGCAATATGGGCGCTATGAAGATGAGGCCCTACAGACCTACGTGCAACAGGTCGGCGAACGAGTCGCCAATATCAGTCATCGGCAGGAGCTGGTTTACCGTTTTACAGTGCTAGACTCCCCTGTCGTTAATGCGTTTGCGCTGCCTGGCGGCTATATCTACATTACCCGCGGCCTGATGGCTTACCTGAATTCTGAAGCGGAGTTGGCAGCGGTGCTGGGTCATGAGGTGGGTCATGTGACGGCACGACATGGTGTGCGTCAACAAAGTGCTTCTCAGGCAGCGAATCTAGGATATACCGTTGGTGCCTTGTTGTTGCCTGAATTACGTACTGCGGGTGCCCAAAATGCGTTCAATATGCTGGGTGGAGCATTATTGAGTGGCTATGGTCGCGAACATGAGCTTGAGTCAGATCGGCTTGGCGCAGAATATCTGGCTAAAAGTAACTATGATCCGCAAGCAATGCTTGAAGTGATTGGGGTGCTTAAGGATCAATCTGTTTTTGCTGAAGCACAGGCCAAAAAGCAAGGACAGGATTATCAGGGCTATCATGGCCTGTTTGCGTCACATCCTGATAATGACACGCGTTTGCGTGAAGTGGTGAACTCGGCTGACCAGTATTTGAATGGGCCTCGTGGTGAAGTGGGTGAACAAGCTTATTTGTCACGAATTGATGGCATGGTGTTTGGTGATAGCGAATCTCAGGGTATTCGCTCAGGACGGGATTTCTATCACGCCGACATGCAATTTGCCTTACGTTTTCCGGAAAACTGGTTTGTTCAAAACAATCCAAGCAGCTTACAGGCGATGGCACCAGAAGGGCGTGCTTTCCTAGAAATTGGGGCAAGTGATATTAACCGTCGCCAAGATCCGGCAACCTTTATCCGAGAAAGACTAGGTATTTCAACGCTTCGAAATGGTCAGCCACTCAATAATCATGGCTTGCAAGGCTATACCGGCGTCACTCAGCAACAGGGTAAATTGCTCCGTGTTGCGGTGGTCTATTTGAATAATCAGGCATTCGTTTTTATTGGCGGTGCCAAGCAGGATCAGCAGTTTGCCGAGTTTGACCGCTTGATTTTGGAGACGGCATCAAGCCTGCATGCGTTGCGGCCGGATGAGCGCGAATTGGCGAAAGCACAACGAATCGAAGTCGTTAAAGTCAGCTCAAACGACAGTTATGCGCGCTGGGCGGCGCAAAGCCGAATTACCAACAGTCCACTGGAACAATTGCAATTACTTAATGGCGATTTTCCGGGTGGCGAATTACAAGCCGGCCAATTAAAAAAGCGCGTTCGCTGATTTTAAAATAACTCAATCAACGCATCATCGGTCTGCTCTGATTCGCCAGTTTCATTGGTGGAGCGTTGGCTGCTGGTTTGCGGAACTTCTCCCGTGCGGAAAGTTTCAAATAGACCATCATCACTACCGGGCCTTGCCAATAATCCCGTTTCAGGATCAATGCGAACGGTTACCATATCGACAGGCGGGCGAAAGGGTTCTTCCGGGACATTGGCGAGGGCTTCCCGCATAAAGTCAATCCACATCGGCAGGGCGGCTCGGCCACCAGTTTCAAAGTGCCCCAACGACCGTGGTGTATCAAAACCCACCCAACTAACAGCAACTAATTCTGGGGTGAAACCATTGAACCAGGCATCCACCTGGTCATTTGTGGTCCCCGTTTTTCCGGCTAAATCATTACGTCCCAGTGTAAGTGCTTGGCGGCCAGTGCCAAACTTGACGACATCGCGTAGCATACTACTCATTAGATAGGCATTCTGTGCACTAATAATGCGCGGCGCCGGTTTAAACCCCATCCATTGTTGAACCAATTGCTGCTCTGGATCCGCATCAACCTGCTCTGGCGCCTCAATGGGTGTTATGCAGGTTTCGCAGACAGTAGCCGGTTCGGCCTGCTGTAAAATGTTGCCATCACTATCTTCAACACGCTTTATCAGATACGGCTCAATTAAATATCCCCCATTGGCAAACACAGCATAGGCACGAGCCATATCGATCGGCGCAGCACTCCCGCTGCCAAGTGCCAGCGATAAATTACGTGGCAATTGGTCGGGGTCAAAGCCAAATTGTTTAGCATAATCAACAACGTAATTAATACCAATATCACGCATCAGACGAATTGAAACCAGATTGCGAGAATGGGTCAGTGCCTCGCGTAATCGCGTTGGACCGTAAAATTGGCCACTGTAATTTTCCGGCCGCCAGACATTTTCCAAGCCGACATCATCAAATACCACGGGTGCGTCATTGATGATACTCGCTGCGGTATAACCGCGTTCAAGTGCAGCGGAGTAAATAATGGGTTTAAATCCTGAGCCCGGTTGACGTTTGGTCTGGGTCACGCGATTAAATTTGTTATGAAAAAAATCAAATCCCCCCTGCAGTGCAGTGATGCCGCCATCATAAGGTGATAAGGCAACCATTGCTGCTTCCGCTTCTGGTATTTGCGCCAGCTGCCAGTCATTATCTTGGTTTTGCTTGAGATAGATGACATCACCGGCGGTAATAACCTCACTGAGTTTTTTTGGTTTTTTGCCAAGCCGGTTGGTACTGATTTTCGGTTGTGCCCAGCTTACCGCATCAAATGTCAGGCTGGCGTTACCGGTGCGACGAATATAAACGTCTGCAAGTGTGTCCGCCTCATTGAGGCTGAGTACTAATGCGGGTTGCAGCCCGCCAATAGCTTGAAAGGGATCTAATAATGATTCAGCCTGTTCGGCATCCGGGAGGCTACTCCACTCTAATTGTTGGATCGCACCGCGATAGCCATGACGGCGGTCATAAGCCGATAATGCTTCTTGTAATGCGCTTGTCGCCGCTTGTTGATGAACCTTATTAATGGTCGTGTGAACCTTGATGCCATCAGTGTAAAGTTGCTCGCCATAGGTTTCAAAAAGCGTGGTGCGAATCATTTCGGCAACATAAGGCGCATAAACCTCGACGTCACGATTGTGATATCGGGCTGATACTGGCTCGGCAACCGCTGCTTGATAGGCTGCTTTATCAATGAATCCAACGCTTAGCATGCGGCTCAAAACATAATTTCGACGTTGCAAGGCTCGCTCTGGATTGGCTATCGGGTTTGAAGCTGATGGGGCTTTCGGCAAACCAGCAATCATGGCCATTTCAGCTAGCGTTAGTTCAGATAGCGCTTTCCCGTAATAAACTTCGGCAGCAGCACCAACCCCGTAGGCGCGGCTACCGAGATAAATTTTATTGAGATACAAAGCCAGGATTTCTTCCTTGCTTAGTGTTTGTTCAATTTTTAACGCCAGAATAATCTCATTGAGTTTACGTAAATACGTTTTTTCACGACTTAGAAAGAAGTTACGCGCAACCTGCATGGTAATGGTGCTGCCACCTTGGGTTTTTTCACCGGTTACCAGTAAACTGTAGGCTGCACGGAGGATACCTTGATAATCTACGCCGGGATGCTCAAAAAACCGATCATCTTCGGCAGCCAAAAAGGCTTCTATTAATGTTCCCGGAATCGCATCATATCCCGCGGGAATACGCCTTTTTTCGCCAAACTCTGCGATCATCAAGCCTTCACTACTGTAAATACGCAGTGGAATTTGCAGCCGAACTTCGCGGAGTGAGGCAGTATCCGGCAGCTTGGGCGCCAGAAAATAATAAACGGCGGCAAGGCTGAGCATACCGATAATGGCCAGTGCAAACAGGCTTTGCAGCAGGCGAAGCAGGAATCGAGGCATGAAATATAATGAGATCGCAAAAAATAGTGTATTAAAGTATATCTAAACAGCGGCAGAAAATCAGTGTCACGGCTAACGTGTTGTTAATTGAGTTTTTTTATTGACATCTCGTTAATTGTTAATAAACTACTTTAAGTAGGTAAGCTAACTTTTTCTCATAAGGTAAAACGTCAGACATCGAGGCTCGGCATGTTTGGAAGGAAGAAGTCCCCCTTGCTGGGGATAGACATCAGCTCATCAGTAGTGAAAATACTGGAGTTGCAACAGAAAGGAGATCGCTATTTAGTCGAATCTTATGGCGTTGAGCCGTTGCCGGTAAATGCGGTGATTGAGGGGCGGATCGAAAATAGTGATGAAGTGGCGGGCGCGATCAAACGTGCGATAAAGCGCGCAAATTCCAAAGCCAAAGAAGCTGCTGTGGCCGTTTCGGCGAATGCGGCAATCACGAAAGTAGTCTCTTTCCCTGCCTCACTGAGTGGTCGTGAGCTCGAAGAGAGTGTGATGCTGGAGGCAGAAAATTACATCCCTTACCCCTTAGAGGAAATTCGTTTAGATTTTGAAGTATTGGGTACCTCGGCGCTAGATGCTGAAGCGGTTGATGTGTTACTCGCCGCCTCGCGTCGGGAAAATGTCGATGCCCGGACTGCGGTTTTGGAAAAAGCGGGCTTAAAACCTAAATTGGTTGATGTTGAAGCCTATACTATCGAGAATGCTTTCATACTCATTGCCAATCAATTACCGGGGCAAGGCGAAGGAATGACGATTGCTGTGGCGGATGTGGGAGCAACAGTGACGACACTGTATGTCTTGGTTGATGGCAAAATTGTCTTTACGCGTGAACAAGCTTTTGGCGGCAGAATGCTCACAGAAGATATCGAGCGTCACTATGGGATGTCTTATCAGGAAGCAGGCCGAGCAAAGAAAGATCCCGCCAGTTTGCCTGATGATTATCAAAGCAAAGTGTTAGAACCCTTTAAACGCTCAATGACAATGACGGTTACCCGGGCGTTACAATTCTTTTTTTCGGCCTCCAGTCAGTATCAGTCCATTGATCATATTTTACTCGCCGGGGGATGCGCTTCGATTGAAGGCATTGCCGAGAAAATTGAGGGCGAGACGGGCACGCCGACCTCGGTCGCTAACCCATTTGCAGATATGGTTATTGCCTCCCGCATCAAAGTGCAGGCATTAAGTAATGATGCGCCATCGATGATGATTGCCAGTGGACTCGCCATGAGGAGCTTTGACTAATGGCACACATAAATCTGCTGCCTTGGCGTGAGGAGCGTCGTCAGGAGCGCCAACAACAATTTTATATTGCCCTTTTTATCACGGTCTTGTTTGCCTTGGGCGTGATGTATTTTGTCACTAATTTTGCGAATGGCTTGCTGGATGAGCAGAAACAACGGAATGCGTTTCTGCAGCAGGAAATTACCAAGGTCGATAAGATTATTAAAGACATTCAGGATCTGGAAAAGAAACGGGCAAGACTCATTGCGCGTATGGAAGTGATTCAGGAATTACAACAAAGCCGACCAAAGGTTGTAAAAGTATTGGATGCCTTGGTTCGAGATTTGCCAGAAGGGACACACTTGGAAACCATTTCAAGAACGGGAGATACGCTAACGCTGCAAGGAGTTGCCCAAACCAATGCGCGTGTCTCGGTGTTAATGCGTCAATTGGATGAAGATGCCGAATTTAAAGAATCCAAGCTGCGGGTTGTGCAACGGACTTCGACACGTGATGATGCAATACGAAAATTCACGCTGGATGTGGACGAAAGTAAACCCGGACAGGATGAGGGGGCAGAGTAATGGAACTCGGGGCATTATCAAACCTGGACTTTGAAGAAAGCGGTGAGTGGCCATTTGTCGTTAAAGTAGCCGCACTGATCCTGATTTGTGCTTTAGTCTGGGGAGCGGGCTATTACTTCATCATTAAGGATAAGCGGGCTGAGTTGGAAAAACTCGAACAAAAAGAAACGGAGCTCCGGCAGGTATTTGAAACCAAGCAAGCCAAGGCCGTGAATTTGGATGCTTACAAAGAGCAAATGAAAGAAATGGAAGTGTTGTTTGCCTCCATGTTGCAACAATTACCACGAAAAAATGAAGTCGCTGATTTGCTGGTCGATATTTCGCGTACCGGACTGGAAAATGGGCTGGAATTTGAGTTGTTCAAACCGGAAGGTGAGCGTCCAATCGACTTCTATGCGGAGTTACCAATAACGATGAAACTGACTGGCAAATATCATCAATTTGGTCAGTTTGCCAGTGGCATTGCCGCTTTGCCGCGGATCGTAACCTTGCACAATATCAAAATGGGACCCATGACGGATGCCGGCGTGATGACCATTGATCTGTCAGCGAAAACCTATCGTTATTTTGACGAGCAAGAAAAATGATCGCGTTAATTCACCCTATTTTCTATCATCGCCGTCTCACGGTTTGGCTTTTGGCTTTGCTTGGGGCCGTCTCGTTAAGTGGTTGCCAGTCTGAAAAAGATGATTTGGATGCCTACGTGAAAGAGGTAAAACAACGTTCTCAAGCCGATATTCCGCCTATTCCTGTGATGCAGCCATATCAAAAATTTGAATATGCGGCGACAGAACTGCGAGATCCATTTGTGCCAACCGTTGTCGATGTGCCTGAGGCCTTAGTGGAAACAGGGCCAGATAATGGTATTGCACCTGATACCAATCGGCGCAAAGAGGCACTCGAATTCTTCCAATTATCAGAACTACGATTTGTCGGCACGCTTGAACAAGAAACTTTATGGGCTTTGGTTCGCGCACCAGATAGCGTAATTCATAAAGTGCGTGTCGGGAATTATATGGGCATGAACTACGGCGAAGTAACCGCGATAAGTGAGAGTGATATTAAGCTGACGGAAATTGTGCCAGATGGCAATGGTTACAAAGAGCGGGAAGCGGCGCTTTCAGTGGTTGAGATTAATTAAAGGCCAGCTGACATGACTAATAGAGACGTAATGACAATGGACAGAAAAAAAATCACAGCAAACCGGTTTAGTGGAGCAGCTAAAAAGCGTCTCAAAGTCGGACTTAGTGGCATCTTGTTAATGTGGCTGAGTACCAATCAGGCGCAGGCCGCTGATTTACAGGACTTGGAGTTCGCGGCACTTCCCGGCGATAAAGCACAAGTCACGCTGACTTTTTCAGAGTCCGTAGTGAAACCGGAAAGTTTTGCCACGGATGATCCGGCGCGGATTGTGCTGGATTTTCATGGTGTCAAAAATAAATTAGCTGAGCGAACCAAGCAGGTTAATAATGGTGACACACGCAGTATTGCCACAGTCGAAGCGGGAGAGCGTACCCGCATGGTCATTAACTTGTTACGTAAAATTCCTTATGAAATTACGACGCAGGGCAATACAGTTAAAGTGATGCTGTCTAGCCGCTCGCAAGGCATGGCAGCCGATGAGCGTCGCAGTATTCCACGTGACTTATCTGCAAACCAGGTGACGAATGTCGATTTTCGTCGCGGTGAGTCCGGAGAAGGTCGGTTGATATTAAATCTGGCGGCACCGGGTGCGGCGATTGATGTCCGCCAAGAACGGGATACGGTCGTGGTGGAATTACCGGGCGTGAGTTTGCCTGAAAACCTGCACCGCCGATTAGATGTGGTGGATTTTGCTACACCAGTGACGATGATTGATGCCGAACAGCAGCGTGACGGGACGCGAATCATCTTATCAACAAACCAGGATTTTCAGCATTTAGCTTACCAATCGGATGATCAGCTGGTCGTTGAAGTGAAATCACGGGCGAGTGCCGAATCGGAGCGGGATGCGCGTGGTGAACAACAAGTCTACTCTGGTGAAAAGCTGTCATTGAATTTTCAGAATATCGAGGTGCGTGCGGTATTGCAGTTGTTGGCTGACTTTAACGGGATGAACTTGGTTACCAGTGATACCGTCAGTGGTAACCTGACACTGCGATTGAAGAATGTGCCTTGGGATCAAGCGCTGGATATTATTCTCAAAACCAAAGGTCTGGCGATGCGCCAAAATGGCAACGTTATGTTGATTGCGCCCGCCGCCGAGATTGCGGCTCGTGAAAAACAGGAGCTGGAAGCCCGAAAACAGTTAGTTGAGCTCGAACCTTTATATTCTGAAATTATAGAAGTCAATTTTGCCAAAGCGTCTGAAATTGCCACGATTCTGACTACCACACAAGGTAAGTCTGCCGATGGTCAAGGTGGCTTCTTATCAGAACGCGGCAGCGTCGTGGTTGATGAACGAACCAACTCCCTACTGCTAAGAGATACCGCAGATGGTTTGCTTGAAGTACGTCGTTTAATTGAAAGCCTGGATATCCCAGTCCGACAAGTCTTAATTGAGTCGCGTATTGTCATTGCGAATAACGACTTTGGTAAAGAGTTAGGCGTCAGGTTTGGTACTTCAGCACAAAGTAACACACTCGGTGCGGGGACATCTGGTAGTCTCAATGGCCTGGATTTAAATACGAATAATAGTGATCAGGTTCGAGCTATTAACTCTGTTGGTAGTGATTTAAATGTGAATTTGCCGGTCGCTAATCCAGCTGGTTCCATAGCGCTTGCGCTTGCCAAATTACCATTGGGGATGATTTTGGAGTTGGAATTGTCAGCAATGCAGGAAGAGGGCCGCGGTGAGGTGATTTCCAGCCCACGCGTCATTACTTCTAACCAGAAGCAAGCAACCATTGAACAAGGTACAGAGATCCCATATCAAGAAGCCTCATCAAGTGGCGCGACCTCGGTTTCTTTCAAAGAAGCCGTGCTAAAACTGGACGTCACCCCGCAAATTACACCAGATGATCGTATTGTGATGGATCTGGAGGTTAACAAAGACGAAGTGGGCGAAATTTTCTTGAATGTACCCAGTATCGATACGCGGAGCGTTAAAACCCAAGTCCTTGTTGATAATGGAGAAACTGTGGTGCTTGGCGGTATCTATGAACAAACCAAAAATAATCAGGTCACCAGGGTGCCATTTTTTGGTGACTTGCCTTACGTAGGGGCACTATTCCGAAGTACGCTCAATGAAGACCGGCAACGTGAGCTTCTCGTTTTTGTAACCCCAAAAATTGTTAAAGAAGGCTTAACTTACTAAGTCTTGAGAGACTGTTAAAATAGAAGCCGGGTCGGCTATGTTCGACCCGGCTTTTTTGTCACAGGACTAAAATAAAGTTAAGAGATCGGGCGCATCGTGATTACAGGTAATCTTTTTCTGGTTGGGCCGATGGGCGCAGGGAAGTCGACAATTGGTCGACATCTGGCGAAACGGTTGCGCCGAACCTTTCTTGATAGTGATCGTGAGATTGAGCAACGAACGGGTGTGTCTATCTCTTGGATATTTGAAATGGAAGGGGAAGCCGGTTTTCGGGAACGAGAGCAGAAAATGATCGAAGCTCTGACCGAGATGGATAATATTGTGCTCGCTACCGGAGGGGGAGCGGTTTTAGCTGAAATGAATCGACAATATCTGTCTGAACGAGGCACAGTGATTTATTTAGCAGCGAGTGCGGAACAGCTGTTTCGGCGAATGGCACGTGATAAATCCAGGCCTTTGCTGCAAACCGGAGATAAAAAGAAGCAGATTAAATCGTTATTGACCAAGCGAGATCCGCTGTATCGTGAGATAGCCGATATTGTGGTTCTGACTGGCGAGCAATCTGTACAACGTACCGTGACAGAAGTGATTCGCAAACTCGAACAAAAACAGAAAGAAACCAAGCTATGATGAAAACCTTGCAGGTAGCCCTAGGGGCGCGAAGTTATCCAATTTATATTGGACAGAATATTCTGACTGAAAGTAGCCTGTTTGCCAGCCATATCAAAAGCAGAGAAGTGTTGGTGGTGACCAATGAGACCGTGGCACCACTGTACCTGGATGTCGTTATGACCTCTTTACAGGACTATCGAACGGAAAAGATCATCTTGCCCGATGGCGAACAGTACAAAACACTGGAAATCATGTCACGGGTTTTTGACCATATGTTGAAGGCCCGCTTTTCGCGGCAGGCAACTATTGTTGCGCTGGGCGGCGGCGTGATAGGTGACATGGCCGGGTTTGCTGCTGCCTGTTACCAGCGCGGTGTGCCATTTATTCAGGTACCAACCACCTTACTATCACAGGTTGACTCTTCTGTTGGTGGCAAAACAGCAGTCAATCATCCGTTGGGGAAAAACATGATAGGCGCGTTTTATCAGCCACAATGTGTGTTTGCTGATACGGCAACGCTCAATACCCTTGATGATCGACAGTTTTCGGCCGGTATGGCGGAAGTCATCAAATATGGATTGATCAATGATATCGAGTTCTTCTCATGGCTGGAGGAGAATATGACAAAACTGATGGATCGGGATCCGGAGCTATTGGCCCAGGCTATCGCTCGTTCTTGCCAAGACAAAGCTGATATTGTTGCTGCGGATGAATATGAAACCGGCCTGCGAGCATTACTAAATTTGGGGCATACTTTTGGCCATGCGATTGAGACAGGCTGTGGTTATGGTCAAGTCTTGCATGGTGAAGCGATAGCAATAGGTATGGTTATGGCGGCGTGGATGTCGCAATGCTTAGGCTGGATTAGCGCCGATGATGTCAAACGCGTTCAGGCGATTTTAAATGCGGCCAGATTACCCATAACGGTGCCGGAAACGATGACCCCTGATCAGTTTATGTCATTGATGGCGGTGGATAAAAAAGTGCAGGATGGTGCGATTCGGCTTATTTTGCTGACAGCGATTGGCAAAGCTGTATTAAGCGATGACTATGAACCGTCTGCATTGGATGCTACCTTGACGCATTTTTGCCAATAACAGGTACCCGAGATGACGGAGTTACATGCGACTGCCGAACCTGTCTACCTGGACAGACTGGCATTACATAGTAATCCGTTCAGTGCCCGTCTATTGAACGGCGCAATATACATGGGCCAGCAATTCGAGCAAAACCTGAATTTGTGTTTGCACCTGTTGAGAAGTACGACGCAGATTCCGGTTATTGTCGCACCGGCTGGATATGGTAAAACAACCCTGTTGACGGCGCTGAATCAGAAAGCTGCGGAAGATCTGCGCTGTTGCGTGATTCGGGCGCAAGAGATCACCAGCCCGCAATTACTTCTGGATAAATGCTTACGAACGTTTGGGTCGAGTGGTGACTGGGAACTGCCCACTGATTTGCAACAGCTACTACGGCAACGATTGCAACAATTAAAGCAGGCCAATGTGACCCCGGTTCTTTTGATAGATGATGTGGATCAGCTTTCCGCTGAGATGCAACAACAATTGGGGCATTGGCTGCAATGGCAAGAATCAGAACAGTTCCTTTGGCGTGCTGTTTTGACGACATCCCATGTCAGTGCCATTCAGCCAATGCAAAGTGACCGTTTGCAGGTTCTGTCTTTGGGGGGGCTTGTCGAAAAAGAAATTTCGGGTTATCTGCTGCAACGTTTACAAGCTGCTGGCTGGCAAGACAGTCTGCCATTTACCGAAAAACAGTTAAATCGAATTCAGCGACGTAGCAAAGGTATTCCCAGCGAAGCCAATCATCAGGCACACCAGACGCTGATGGGCTTTGAAGGTCGGTGGTCATTGCCAGCATTGCCAACCTGGAATCCCCCTCGCTGGATGAAATGGCTGCCGATGATCCCGGTGATTATCGCTGGTATTTTACTGCTTGTTTTTCAACAAACGATCAATAGCTGGCTAAGCACATCAACCGACGATCACGAGACCAATGTCATTGAGATTGAGGCACCTGCTGAGATACCGACGATCACCGTAGAGTCTGACAAAGTGACCAGTAATGAGGAGGCAGAAAAGCAAGAGCTGATTAATTTACTGGACGACCTTGAAGCAGATCAGCTCACTCGGGACAGGGAGCCCGTCTCCGTAGCACAGCCAGACTTGGTAGAAGTTGACGACATTGAGGAAACTGATTCTGAAGCGGGCCTTGAAGAGGTTGATGAGGTTGTGGCATCAAGTCCCCGTGTTTCTGAGCCCCAGCAGCAAATGTCAGAGCCACAATCTAAGCCGATAACGCCAACGAAAGATGCGAACTGGGTAATGCAACAAAATGCGGTTCATTACACGTTTCAGCTGATGGGCTCTTGGGATCGCACTGAAATTGATCGTTTTGTGCAACACCATGATCTGCAAGAAGATTATGCAATATTTGCCAGTTTGCGCGAGGGAAAAAACTGGTATGCCCTTATTTATGGCGTGTATCCAAACAAGCGTGCCGCAGTTCAAGCAAGTAAAAACTGGGCTGCCCCGTTGAGTGGCATCTCAACTTGGTTACGTCGCTTTCAAGGTGTCCAACAGCAAATTAAAGATAAGCCGCCAATTGATTAATGACCGCGGATGCCTGACAGGTCCTGTCAGCAAAAACCAACCGATACCACAACTGTTGATTAATCAGCGTTGCAGAGATGATGCCTGTTTGGACTAAGGCCTGTAAATCAACCGAGGTCTGAAAACACACCAAAGCTGTTGGCGAATCGAGCACCTTGACACCACGTTGAGTGAGCCAATCATGTAATACTCGGGCATTGTGCAGATTTTTTTTCAGATCAGTTTGTATCTGTTGCAGTCCATGCTGTTTTAAGGTTAGCCATAATGGCAGGAAATATTCGGCGCCATAAGATCCAGGTAGTCGTGAGTCTGGCTGAGCACAAAGATAATCTGCTTGTATCGGTAATGGCGCCAATGGTTGCCGATAAAATAGTGTGCCGCAAGGCCTTGGTTGCCCTAGCGCTTTATGTGGGTCAAAGCAAAGTGAGTCAGCAAGCGCGCTAAGCTGCTTAAGCTGTGGATCGACCAAAAAGGCTTTAAAACCGCCCCATGCAGCGTCAATATGCCACCAAAAATCCTTATCTGGCATGAGTGTGGTTAACTCAAATGAAGGACTGATTTGACCGCTGCTGGTGGTGCCAAACGTTTGAATCATTGCCACAGGCGGCACTTCACAGGCTTGTTGCCAAAGCGAAAAATCATCCGGAAAAAGCTGTAGGGACAGCCCGAGTGTTTGACAGGCTTTTGCTACCGAGTAGTGTGCATCCTGCCCGGCATAAACCCAATGCCTGTTTGGGTAGCGTTGTTTTGCCATCGACAGCGCTTCGACATTACTGTAGCTGCCACCCGGCGTAAAATGCATATCTGGAAAATGAAATAGTCGACAAAGCTGCGTTTTAACTTCTTGTTCAGCCTGAGCCAGTTTTGGTGATAGCGATGGAGAAAGCAGATTGCCCTGATGCAAACCAGCAAGTATCTGTCCGGCCAGTGCGGCAGGGTAAAGATGACCGCGCATGTGTGCGGCGGAGTACGTTCCGCTATATTGTGTAGCCTCATTCAACAAATCGAGGCATTGTGATTGCAGTTCGGCAGGCAGCGTTAATGCCAGTTGCGCGAGAATTTCAGTAAAGTTGGCAGAAGTCTGACTCATCGCAACGGAATTTTTTTACTGAGGAAGTCTTCGAAATCTGCCGCATGGGTCACACTGCAAGGTATCGAAAAATGTTCAAAAAAACGGCCAAAGTAACCATCTATTATGCCGCTGGCGGTGAGTTGTTCGACATGATCGGAATCAATGGCAGCCGATTTGACCAGAAGCAATTCTTTCAATCCTTGTGCTGCGGTTAACCATAACGCCAGGCTATCGGAGGTCAACTGCCAGCTATGCGGCAAATCGGTTTGTAATAATGCCTCATCATCCGGGAGCCAAATAAATAAACCCGTGGCGGGTAACTTTTGGTTGCTGTCGGTAAAGGTTTCGGCTGCTGCGGTCAGATCGTTTAATAACAGGCCATATTGACGCATGGCCAGCAGTGCCATTCGGTGTGCAGCCGTTTGCGAGAGCATTGGGTAATCTGTTTGGGCGGTTCGGACTGTATTTGCGAAAGGGCCGCCACCGGGAACGATAATGATCTGTTGGGTCTGCGCAGATCCGGTAAGTGTTTTTAGCCATGCTGCTAAAAAACCATCGCGGTAAAGGCTGCCACCGAGTTTGACGACAACACTCATGATCGCAATAACGTCACCAGATCCAACATGGCGGCAGCCTTATCAAGCACTTCCTGATGCTCAGCTTCACAATCAGAGTCGGCAACAATGCCGCCACCAGCCCAAAACCGTAAGCGCTGCTGGTTAAATACCAGAGTTCGAATGGTAATGCTGCTATCCATATTGCCATCAAAGCCAAGATAGGCGATGCTGCCACAATAGACCCCACGCCGATGTGGTTCGAGTTCTTCGATGATTTGCATGGCGCGCAGTTTGGGCGCGCCGGTGATAGAGCCGCCAGGAAAACAGGCGCGTAATAAAGCGGCCGCAGACTGATTTTTGGCCAATTTCCCCGTAATGGTACTGACAAGGTGGTGAACGGTTGCAAAGCTTTCCAGTTGAAATGCTTTGGGGACGGCAATGCTGCCCGGCATACAAACCTTGCCCAAATCGTTGCGAAGTAAATCAACGATCATCAGATTCTCCGCTTGATCTTTGGCACTGTTCATCAGTGCTTTCGCTTGTTTTTCGTCGTTTTCCGGGTTGGTCAAATCACGAGGCCGGGTGCCTTTTATCGGTTTGGTTTCAATGTGTCCTGCACGGACTTGTAAGAGCCTTTCCGGTGAGGAACTCAAGATAGCAGCTTCGGGGATAGCAAAAAAAGCCGAGAAGGGTGCCGCGTTACGCTGACGCAGTTGACGGTAGGCTTGCCAAGGATCGCCTGATGCGGCAATTTCAAAACGTTTAGCGAGGTTAACCTGATAGCAGTCACCTTCGCGAATATAGTGCTGAATTTTTGAAAATGCTTGCTGATAGGCGGCTTTATCAAGATTACAACGTAATTCGCCACTGACCTGAAAAGAAGGAACCGTCTTTTTGGGCTGAGCAAGACGCTGTTGAATATCAGCCAGATTTTGTGCGCGAAGTGGATCAAAGCCATGACTATACAAATGGCAAAGCTGTTGTTGATGATCAACAACCAAGGCCCAGTCATAGAGGCCTACTGCCATTTCGGGTAAATTTTCTTCAGCGCGTGCAAGGCTGGGTAAATGCTCAATCCGCCGAGCCAAATCATAGGCAAAATACCCCATGGCACCGCCGGTAAAAGGTGCTGACTTCGATGCCACAGGGTAACGTTGCAAGTGGCTTTGCAGTATCCAGAAAGGGTCATCCTGATACGTTTTCGCTGGCTGGTGGCGGTGTTGCACAACAGTCTGTTCACCAGTCGTTTTCAGCGTGATAAACGGATCGGCACTGAGAATATCGTAACGGCCGCCATAATGTTGCACACCAGCACTGTCCAGAAATATTGGCCAAGGCAAATCTCGAATAGAGGAAAAATAATCTGCACTGTCTGCCCGGTAGGGCAGTTCAATGATACGCAGGGTCGGTGAGCTCATGCCGGTATTTTACGTGAACTGTCGCCAGCCAAGAAGTGCTAGTGCACTGGCTGGGGCACCGATGGCCGCCTGTTGAGACAGATTTTTATTCAGAGACTGAATCGGGCGATGAAGCGCTTTTGCCAAGCGTTTAGCTAAAAAATGACCAATACCAACCGCAATGATGGGATCCTCATCTCCCAATGAATGCTGCTGTACGACTTGGTTTGCACTGACAATTAACTGTTGGAGTTGCTGTTCGGCATACCAATTTGCCAGAGTCAGCCATTGTTCTGCGGTGAACTGCCCGGCGTCAGTCCCTACCATTCTGGCCAGCCTTTGCCGACAATGCGCCAGCTGCCAACTTTGTCCATCTGCAGAAATATCCTGAATGGTTGCCGGTAACGCATGACATATGCGCCAGATATCACCGGTAGTGGCAAAAAGCTCATTAGCGACGTGTTGTTGATAGCCAGCAAATGGCACCTGTTGGGCCAGGGCAATTAAAGGGGTTCTTATCACACCGGTATAAACCAACTCACCACTGCGTAGACGGGCTTGATCTGTCAACCCGGCTAATGCTGGTCGATGATGTTTGATGGCAATGATATCGGTTGTGGTACTGCCAATATCAACCAGCAAACCAGACTCAATATGTTGTCCGAGCCAACTGGCGGTTGCCAGCCAGTTCATGGAGGCGACTTGATGCCAGTTTTGCTGTGCTGCTGACAGGGACAACCAGCGGTCTGAGGCACTAAATACCCGACATTTTTCCGCTGCAATTTGTTTTCCGATGCAAGAAAGAATCTCATTGACACCATGTTGCCGATCCCTGAAACAGTCTGCTGACTCCCCGGTCAGGGTCAAAAAGTGAAAATCATTTTCATTATTGAGTTCTGATAAGACTTGATTGACTAATTTGTCTAGCTCTTGAATACCCCGCCAAAGAGGACAAACCCATTCCCGGCTATGGATAATTTCGCCAGCAGCATTGCACCGGCTAACTTTGAGATGTGCCCCTCCGATATCCCAGCCTGAGTAATATCTGGTCATGAAGGTAACGCCTCAAGGAGCAATTGTGAGGAAGAAATGCCAAGTTTTGGCACGTGATTAAAGGCGGTTGTCAGGCGCGGATTCACCTCAATGAGGTATGTCCTCTCAGCACTATGCAGCAAGTCAACCCCGATAAATCCCCATAGTCCAGGAATAGCACGGTGCAGTTGCTTGGCCAATTGCTGAGCATCCTGCTGGCTAAAGCTACTTGGATAATCAATCCCGGTTTCAACATGATGGAAATGAAGTTGTCCGGCTTGTTTTTCTATTTGCTGTCGGTTGAGTGATAACACCTGACAAGTTGAGTCACTGATAAATAAACACAGACTGAGTGACTGCCCTGTTAGATAGGGTTGTACCAGTTGTTGAGTCAAATCCTGATGTGAGGATTGTTCCAGGTGGGTCTGTAAGGCTTTTGCATCATTAAAAAAATAAGTTTCAACGCAGCCTGCGCCATCACGGGGTTTACAAATGAACGGACCTGAAAATGCCGGTTGCGCCAGCCAGTCTATGGCTAATTGGCCAGTGATAGTTGTGATACCGGCCCGTTCCAAGTGTTCTGCACAAAGCATTTTATCTGTACAAATAAAAATAGCCTCAGGCGTGCAACCAAGCCATTGACTGGTTGAGTCGGTTACGATTCTGGCCATGTCGTAGAGGATATGATTGGTTTCCGGAGCTATGATTAACGTCGCTTCTGCTTGTTCAAGTTGCGCTGCCAACAGCGCAGGAAATTCTGTCAGATCGCCGACCCACTGGTGTGCTGCGCCTGCTAATGGCAATAGAGATTGCGCTCGCAGTGTGGTGAGATTGAAAGGCGTATTCTGTAGATCCATGATTAAAGCTTGCAGCATGGCATCGCCTTCGGCGGTCAGGGCTGGATCCGGATTAAGGCCGGCTGCACCACTGGTAAAATATTCAAGAATGAGTATTTGCATAGTCGAGGAATATCACAATAGATGAAGATTATACCGGTCATTGATGTCAAGGCGGGGCAAGTTGTCATGGCCAATGGCAAAAATCGAGCTGACTATCCTTTACTGCGTTCCATCATAACGCCGCATACGACGCCGACTAAGGTAGTAGCGGATTTATTGGACTTTCATGACTTTGATACCCTTTATATTGCTGATTTGGATAGTATTATGGGCAATCAGTTTAACTGGCATTTTTATCAGGATTTGGCGGCCTGTTTTCCGCAGCTGACCATTTGGCTGGATGCCGGTTTGAAAAGCACAGATTTGCTGGCTAAAGCTGCGCCAAGAAAAAATGTGCAGTGGGTGGCTGCGTCTGAGACGTGTGCCTACAATGGTATGCCTGAAAGACAACATCCTTGGGTGTTATCGTTGGATTTCAAAGGGGATCAATTACTGGGTGACGCCCATTGGTTGGACTGCGTTGAAAACTGGCCGCAGTCAATTATTGTCATGGATCTGGATAGAGTAGGAAAACAGCAGGGACCGGGCATGTCGCGCCTGAAAACGTTAATGGCAGGTCGGGTGGAGCAAAACTGGATTGCGTCTGGTGGGGTTCGACATGTTCAGGATCTCCATACCTTACACCTGAGTGGGGTAAAGGCGGTGTTGTTGGCCAGTGCCTTACATCACGGCGTTTTAAATAAACAGCATCTTCTGGCGAGTGAATCTTGGACATAAAAAAACCGCCCCAAATGAGGCGGTTTTTCTTAAGCAAAAGTCGGGGCTTATTTTGCGCCGAAAGGATGCTCACTAGATTTGTATTGTGCAACAACGTCTGCTGCTTTAGGCTCACGCGCAACGGCACGTTTAATCGCCTCTTTCGTTGCACGGTAGTTCCAATCCTGGATCTTTTCATCACTGTCCGCTGTTGGTGAAATAAAGACGCCAACACAAATAAAGCAATCATCTGCTTCGGATGCCGGAATAGTCCCATCTTCAACACATTCTGCGACAGCGACGGAAACGCCTCGTTGCGCAGGACCAAACATTTGCACCGCTTGTTTCATGTTTTTGATGGTGACCTTGTTAAACATGACGGTAGCGGGTTTTACCATCAGATTAGGAGCAACAACGGCCAACAGACCGTTAACACCTTGTTTCTGATCCGTCATGGTACGGCAAAAGGCATCTTCTGCAGCTGAGCCACGTGGGCCCATTAGCAAGTCAATGTGAGCAACGTTATCGAGGTCACCGTCTTCGATGACCAGAGATTCACCTACGAGTACGCGATCGATTACTGGCATGATATATCTTCCTGTTCCAAAAAAATTGTCAAAAAGGCTCATTTTTTTTCCGCCCTTATCGGGGCGGTTTATACGTAATAAAGGAACGTATCACCTGCTCAGCGCCGTCCGCTAGATGCATTGAGCTACTGAAATTCGGTTAGCGTCAGCTGTCTCGGAAAGCTGATGTAGCAGCAAAGCGGCTGCAATCATGTCGGCAGTTGTTCCGGGATTGATGGCTTGACGTTTGAGTTGTTGGTCCCAGTCATGGAACTCATCTTGCAATGAATGGATGGAGGCTATCTGTGTCATTTTTGCAATAAAGCGTTGCGCCTGTTCAGATGTTGACTGAGCGAGTCGCCGTGAATATTTACGGCTAATCAATGTGTCTGGTACACGTGCTAAAACATTAAGATACGCGAAAGCCGCAGCCCATTCAACTTTTTCTCCACAATTCAACGCCTTTGTCAATTGCTTGAAAGCGATTTCCCATACTTCATTGAAATTATTAGTGTATTGCCGAGCAATGGTGTCTCGGTTTTCAGCTAATTTCATGGCTGCCAGCAGGGTAATTGTCGGCTTGCGGCTAATATCTTGGTCAACCTGTTTTCCTAATCCCCCAGCTTCAGCTAGCTGAATCGCCTGATAACTTAGCTCAGCATCATAAACAGTTAATGTTGCTAAAACATGACGCAGCATCGGTCGGATGTCTAAAAAGTGGCGTGATTGATAAACAGCCTGAATAATGGGGGCGAATAAAAGAATAATCCCTAAATTTGTATTGCAGTTGACCACCTTTCGTGTCGCCTGAACGCCAGCCAGAATACGCTCACCAACAGTGAATTCGGGGCGAGCCATGACGGGCGCAATGGCTGCTGCACTGCGCAGGAAATCGTCAATCAGCATATCGTGGCCATCACTTTGAGGATTCACATTTCCTGGTTTGGGGGCCATCACTTCCAGTTCACAGGCACGGCGAATACAGGTCGCTAAATCCGTTTCAGAGAGCATAATCAGGTGTTTGCTTGATGGTTGCTGAAATAGATTCCGCAACCATGTTGGCCAAGGCGCCAGCAATATCCTGACCCGTTGCGAGATATAAGCCTTTCCAGGCTGGCACACTGTTGACTTCCAGCACACTGAAATGTCCGTCCGGATCCTGAATTAAATCTACCCCTGCATAAGGGGCTTCAACCGCTTGTGCTGCACTGACAGCAAGTGCCTTCATTTCATCGGTGGCAACGGCGGGTAGGCATCGTGCCCCTTGGGCAAAATTGGTGATCCAACTATCAGATTGACGGGTCATACTCGCCACAACATGACCGCGAATAACCATCAAACGCCAATCCTGCCAATAATCTTGCTGTGCCGGCGAAATATAGCGTTGCAGGTAAAATGCGTGACCAACAGGGGCGATTAAATCCAATTGATCGAGGTGGTTAATACGGATAATGCCTTTGCCTTGGCAGCCAAATAAGGGTTTCATCACCAGCTGGTATCCCGCCGCCAGTTCTCGACGCACAATAGACATGGCTTGATCGCGGTCTTCACACGCCCATGTCATGGGGGTGCGAAGACCAGCTTGATGCAAACGCAGACTGGTTCGCGCCTTATCCACCGTGAGCTCAATAACGCGTGCTGGATTTAACACAGGAACGCCAAGTTCAGCCAAGGTATGCAAGATATCCATACGCAGTGTGATCTGCTCCAGACTGCCCGGTGCGATGCCTCGCACCATTACCGCATCGGGCAGTCCTCCTTGCTCAAAGCCGGGAATGGTGATGCCGGGCGATTGAGCAAGATCAATCCGGCATAGCGCCAGATCGGTAAGAACTGCTTCCATATTATGACGGACGAACGCAGCGATTAGCTGTTCACTGTGCCAGCCATGGGTATCATTAAAAATAGCAACCCGAAAAGGTTTCACAAAAACTTACAAGCCAAACGATTGATGCAGCAGTTTGCTGTTTAATTCGCCTGCGGTAAAACTCTTACCGGACTGCTGATTGGTGATAATCACACGTGCCGGGCTGAACAGCATTGGATCGATTTTGAAAAAGTCGTATTCGTATGATTTGAAAATCTCACCAAACGGACGACCATAATCGGAAGAGGTGTTGCTGGGCATACTTTCAGCCAGTTGCTGCGCCTCATCATCTGAAGCGTTGACGAACAAATGCACTGTACCACCATACAAAATAGCATCATTGGTTCTGCCCATAGCGGTCATAAAATCACCGCCAGGAGGAGCAACGGGTGTGGTGCCAAAACCATCAACAATTTTCTCAAGAGGGAAGTGCAATGTATGGGCTTTATGTAATGCGACCTCCAGGACACGAATCGCAATCTGCATAACACCGGCAAGACTAGTAGTCGGGGTCAAAATTAAGGTCAGATTTTCAGGAGCAATACCACAATTGTCGGCGATTTTATCGGCGATCTCGACAGGTGGCATCTGATCAACTTCCAGAACGATAACCGTTGCATCGGCTTTGTCCTGATAGTCCAGTTCTTTAAATAATTCTTCACGACCCGCTAAAGACCGGCCGGGACCAGAGCCTAGGGCATAAAATTTAATGTCATCAGATTTATGTGACAGACTCCACCCTGCGTACTGACTGCCAAGACAGCTCAGTACGGGTGTTTGAGTATGCACCGTGACAGACCAAGGCCAGTCATTAAAGCCACTGTGGCTACCTAGGGTCGCGGTGCCAAGACCTGCCATACAAATTTCGCCAATTCGGCGACCAGCCTCGAGGCCACCAACGGCTTTGATGCCAGCATCAACAATGCGAGTACCATTACTGAGTGTACTGATAATCAGTTGCAAAGCATCGGCTTGATTAATTAACTCATCAACCAGAGGCTGACAGCTCGCGTTGACACTGGTCCAGTTAGCGGAAAGGGCAGTCATTGATCCATCCTGTCATTAATTTAAAATCCGCATTATACGGCAACAAACACAGGCTCGCAGTGATGGCTATTCGTTATTCTGTTGATTCAGAAGAGCATCGATGGCGGTGATTCTTGCTTGTCGAATGGCTTTACCAATATCTGCTCCAGTCAATCCTTGCGCAACAAATGCCTGTGCTGAAATAGCGTTAGCAGCCTGAAAGCAAGCCATCAGGAAGGTATTATTTTTCAAGGGTTGATCACGGTACCCCGGGCGGCCTCTGAAATCAGCTTCTCCGACCAATAGAAAATCCTCAAACAGGCTAGGCCGACGAAAGCTATCCAGCTGTTCAAGTAGTTCCAGAATTTGTGTGGCAGTCAGCTCATATAGGCGATGAAAGTGGGTGTGCCATTCGGCCACCTTACGTGCCAACTGATGCAAGTCGTTAGGCACACGAAGTCGCTGACAAAGTGCATCCGTTAAAATGATACCCCGCGCTTCATGATCTGGATGTGCGGGTAACGATGCGGACGGGGTGGTGCCTTTGCCTAAGTCGTGACATAAGGCGGCAAATCTAACACTCAGCTTGTCACTTAATTGCGCCGCCTGATCTAGCACCAGCATGGTGTGCAAGCCGGTATCAATCTCTGGATGCCATTTTGGATCTTGCGGGACACCAAATAATTGATCAATTTCCGGAAATAAAATTGGCAATGCGCCGACATCCCGTAATGTCATAAAAAATTGAGAAGGGTTCGGTTCAGCGAGGGCTTTGGCGGTTTCCTGCCAGACACGCTCAGCTACCAGATGATGTAATTCTCCCGCCTCAATCATGGTTTGAATCAGGGTGCTGGTTTCTTCGGCCACAGAAAATCCAAAACGCGCCGCAAATCGAGCCAAGCGCAGAACTCGAACCGGATCCTCAGCAAAAGCAGGGGAAACATGTCGCAATAAACCGGCTTGTAAATCGGCTTGACCGCCATAGGGATCAATGATTTCACCGGTGTCAGTTTCAGCCATGGCATTAATGGTCAGATCCCGTCGTTGCAGATCCGCTTCTAACGTGACATCCGGGGCAGCATGGAAGTGAAAGCCATGATAGCCTGGTGCCGTTTTACGCTCGGTTCTGGCCAGTGCATATTCTTCGTGCGTTTCAGGATGCAAAAAAACGGGAAAATCTTTGCCAACGGGACGAAACCCCGCTTTTAGCATGGTAGTGACATCGGCACCAACGACAACCCAGTCTTGATCTTTTACCGGTAATCCCAGCAATCGATCACGAACACAGCCGCCAACTCGATACGTTTGCATCATGATAATTTACGGTGTTACCGGCTGCACATCCGGCATACGCTGTTTTAGCCGAGTGATTGGTTGTTGCAATTGGTAATCAAAAATAGCCGCGTAACTCATGACTGCACGAATATAGTGCCGAGTTTCATTAAAGGGAATATTTTCTGCCCAAATATCGGCTGGCAAGGCTTGCTGAGTTGGCAGCCAACGATTGACACGATGTGGCCCGGCATTATAGGCCGCCGTTGCCAGAACCGGATTACGTTGTAGATCTGAGTACACTTGCTTGAGATACCGACTGCCAATACGAATATTGCTCTCTGGTTGTAATAATTCCGATACTGAACTGAGTGGCTGCCCCAGTAGCTTCGCTGTGCTGCGCCCGGTTGCGGGCATGACTTGCATGAGCCCGAGCGCACCGGCATGAGAGCGTGCCGTGGGATTAAAAGCACTTTCTCGTCTGGCAATTGCGATTAACCAAGCGTTATCCAGCTTATTCATTTTCGCTGCCTGTTGTATTGCTTCGGTATGGACCAGAGGAAAACGTTGATCCAGTGGATCCCAGGATTGCGCGCGGCCTAATAAGGCAATGGTCTGATCATGCCATCCCCATCGGTGGGTTTCTAGCGCGAGTAATTCTAACTGGCGTTTACTGAGCACGTTTTGTAAATAATAGACTTCGCGCCGTGCTTCTAAATCTTCATTGAGATGAAAGAATTCATAAAGCCGCTGATAGCCAGCTGTTTGGCGGATTTCAGCTTGTTCCGCTGCACTCGCATTAATATCCCGGTCGTGCATCTGATAATCCAGATCAAGCCGGTCTGCTGCGAGGAAGGCATAATAATCACGCGCGTCACTTATGGTTCGCCAAATCGCGGCTGCAGCTTCTTTATCACCGGTCTCATACAGACTCCTTGCCAGCCAATATTGCCACTTGGCTTCTTGACGCAGATTGTCATCAAGACTGGCAATCGCCATTTTCACTGCAGGCCAGTTTTGTTGCCATAAAGCGGCGCGGACACGCCATGGTTCATTTTGTGTTTCACCGAAATAGCGCAGGGCATTGTCGCTACGGTTTAATGCTGCCCAAAGCCCAATTTGACGGTGGATTTGTTGTCGATCACTGTCTGAAAAACGATAGGCATCTTTGAGTCTTTGCCATTGCAGCCAGGCTTTATCGGGATCTTGTCTGGCAAGTCGATGTAGCCCATGCAGGATAATTTCTCGGGCAAGCGGCACATCATTGGCCAGACTGATACGGTTGTGATCAACTTGGGCCGGTAACTGATTCAACAACACGGGGGGATTTTGGTGGATCGTTTCCCAGCGTTCTGTCCAAGCAAGTGCGGTGGCACTGGCATTAACCGTTTTAGCCAGATAACGCGCCAGTCCAAACGCATTATTACGCAACGCTAGGCGCAGTCGTTCCCAGCGCATGTCATCGCTGATCGCATTATTGGCTGCCAGATAGGTGAAGACAGGATCACAGGCTTTGGGTTGCGAGTAACCGACCAGCCAGAGTGCTTTGGCGGATTGCTGCGCGAGTTGATGCTGACCTGTATGAATCAAGGCCTGGGTATACTGACATTGACGTTGAGCGGAGGCAGATTCTTGATAAAACCTTAAAAAGCTTGACCATTGTTTGGTCGCTGCCAGTTTATCGAGCATGGCTTGGCGAAGTCGTTCTGCGTAAAAGGTGTCCTCATGTTTTTCCAAAAAAGCCATGACGCTGTCATCATTCACCATGGTCAATCTTTGTCGTAAATAGAGGTAGTCGAGATAGCCTTGTAAGGGGTAATCGTCTAGTTGATTACGCAGTCTTTGAAACTCGGTTAACTGATTTGACTGAAGCGATTGCCTTGCCTGTTCGTAGGTCTTACGTTGCGTTTCCCGGTCCGAGGCGGCGAATCCGGCTAAGGAATAACTGAGCAAAATAGCGAAAAGAAATAACGGTTTGCAGAGACGCATAAGCGGGGTTTTCATAAAGAAACTGTCCAGACGGTCAGGGTGAGCTAAGTTGCTGATGAAGATGTTGTTCAATGGTATCCATATTTGGAATCAAAGCCAGCTTATTTCCGATTCGTACCTGGCAATGCAGCCACGGCTGAGGGGTGTCCTGTGCTTCTAATTGTAAGGCATCCGCATTCAAGGTGATAAGTTGTGGCGCACCACAACAGGGAAGTCCAAAAAAGCGCCGACTCGGGTGCGCATGGATGCTGTTCAGAATACACAGTTTGGTGATAGGCCGATCGGTTTCCGTACGGGTTGAAATAGAAGTAAAGTGATGTAAGTCAATCACCGGTAACATCGTCTCTCGCCAGTAATAGTTGCCAAGCAGTAAATCCCGGCTGGACTGTTTGGCTAACTGTTTCGGCAGGGGGATCACCTCCGCCACGGTCGTGTTGGGGAGTAACAAAAAATGCTCTGACAAAGGGATCAGCATGCAGTGTACATAGGTTTGGGCAGTCATCATGAATTCCGAAATTCTGAATGGCTGGCGGGATAACGTTGGCCCAGCAAGGATTTCATTACGGCAATCAATTCGTTTTCCTGATAGGGTTTGCCCAAGTAGTCATTGACGCCAATGGCCAAGGCTCGTTGTTTATGCTTGTCACCGGTGCGGGACGTAATCATGATAACGGGTAAATGTTGGAAACGATGGTCATTACGCACAATTGAAGCAAATTCAAAACCATCCATTCTCGGCATTTCAACATCGAGAAGAATGATATCTGGTGATTTTTCATGCAGCAATGCCAGAGCTTCAATACCATCTTTGGCAGTGATAACCTGAAAGCCCTGCCGGCTCATAAACTTGCCAGATGCTTTGCGCATGGTAATGGAGTCATCGACAATCAAAGCTAACGGCATGGCCGCTTCAGCGGTTTGCATTAAGCGGGCTTGCAAAGCATTTAATTTTGAGCTGGTTTGCTGCTGATGTGCTTCGATCAGTGTGGGAATATCCAGAATTAATACAACGCGCCCATCACCGAGAATCGTCGCGCCATTGATAGCGGCAATCTGGGACAGTTGTCGGCCAACCGGTTTAATGACGATTTCCCGGTTGCCCTCAATGCGGTCAACCAGAAGTGCAATATTAATAAGTCCCGAGCGGAATAATAACAGTGGCATCGGCTGACTGGCTTTATCAGGCAGGTTGAGTGGCGCATCAAACAAATGGCTTAGCGGAAAAAACTGATAGTCTTCGCCTTCAAATCGATACACGGGACGATCTTGAGTGAGCAAAGTTTGAATGTCAGCCGCAGGTAACCGCTCACCAGCATTCACATTGGATAATGGAATGGCATATTGCTGACCGCTTGCAGAGACTAATAATGCCTGAGTCAGGGATAAGGTTAATGGCAATCGGATATTAAACGTTGTGCCTTGGCCTTGCTGTGAAGCAATCAAGAGTCGGCCTTTTAATGCACGAATTTCATTATTAACGACATCCATGCCAACACCGCGACCAGCCAGTTGAGAAACCGAATCTGCGGTACTAAAACCGGACGTCAGAATATACTGCATCAATAAGTCATCTGAAGGCATATTTCGAGGATCGATGAGCTTGAGTGCCAAAGCTTTTTCTCGAATCTTATCAATATTCAGGCCTTGGCCATCATCGCTGACCTGAATAACAATTTCAGCACCTTCGCGCGCCAGCGTGATCTGAAGCTGACCATTATCAGGTTTGCCAAGTTGTTGTCGTGTTTGTGCAGTTTCAATGCCATGCGCTAAGGCATTGCGTAAAATATGCTCTAATGGCGCCACTAAGCGATCCAGCATGGCACGATCTAGTTCATGAGCCTCACCGTCGACAACCAATTGTGCCGTCTTCCCCAGTTCGTTAGCACTTTGCCGGACAATCCGCTCCAGCCGTGGTACGACATGACTGAACGGAACCAGCCGGGTGTGCATCAGGCCTTGCTGTAAATCACTGTTCAAACGAGATTGTTGTAACAAAATCGTATCGGTTTCACGCACCAGATTTTCCATGGAGCGACTGATGTCATTCAAGTCGATTACGCTCTCCGTTAAGCCTCGGGACAGCTGCTGAATTGTCGAAAAGCGATCCAGTTCCAACGGGTCAAAATCAATGAGATGATCGGCTTGTCCCTCTTCATATCGGAATAAAATCTGGGTTTCGGTTTCAATTTCAAGTTTACGAAGCTGTTCGTGCAGGCGGCTGACGGTTTCTTCCATTTCCCCCAGTTGTTGTCGCAGTGCACGATGCTGTTGCGAGACACGGTCTCTGGAAATACTGACTTCACCGGCAAAATTACTGAGATAATCAAGTAACGAAGCTCGTACCCGGATTTGCTCACTTGCCTGAGGCATTGAGGGCTGCATGATCTCATCAGGCTTGGTCGAGTCAGACGTCGATGCCACGACAGGATCGGTTTGATCCGGTACTGCATCCGTCGTGAAGGTCACGATTTCGGCTAAAAGACTGTCGTTAACCAGCATCGGCTGACGGGCTTGCAATTGCTCTTGCATGACGCTGAGTTGGTCGTGACAGCGTTGTAGCAGGTCAAAAAAGTCTTCACCAACCTTTGTTGGTTTTGCCTGAGTGACATGCATAACCAGAGATTCAGTTTGATGCGTCAAAGTGGCCATCGGTGCCAGGTTGGTCATTCTGGCGCCGCCTTTCAGGGTATGCAGATCACGCTGTAATTGCATGACAACGGCATCATGGTCCGGAACCTGTTGCCAGAGCCGGATCGCCTCATTGGCGGATTGCAACAATTCAAGCGCTTCTTCGGTAAAGGCGCTAAGTAATTCCGGGTCGGTGGCATCGTAGTCATTCTCTGGCTGCGGGGTAATTGAAGTTACCGGCTCAGTAGCGCTGAGGTCAGACGTGGCTGTTTCCAGAGAATGCAAAAATTGATTGATTTCATCACGAAATGACGGCAAATCAATCATGGGCTGATGCTGAATTAACGCCTCAATTTGATTGTTAAGTAATTCATAGCCCTGATCCAGCAGTGCACTCATACCCGAATGATTTGCTTGTGGGTGTTGAATTAAACCATCCAACAATTGATATAGCGCCGCAAGCGGTGAAATACCAGCGGACTCAGCGTGATCTGCGAGTTGTCGTAAAATATGATTCAGCGATTGTTTCTGCTCATCTTGCCCGCTTTGCTGCCAAGTGGTCAGTTGCCGGGTATATTGATCCAGCAAGCTGTCGGTTTCTTCAAGAAAACTGACCAATTGCTGTGGATCAAGCACGATGATGTTGTCATCGACGAGAGATTTTTCGGGACAGTGCTGTTCAATCTGTTGATGCAACAAACTGATATCGGGCAGTTCACTGCCATCATTAGTCAATTCAACCAATTGCGACAGATTTTGGTAAATCTGCTGGAGTTGGTGGAGTTGCTGGCTGTTGTAGCGACGTTGTTGCCGGTGACATTCACGCAGCATCTGATCCAGATCCGTGGCGATGAGGGCGACCGGTGTCACGCCAGCAATATTGGCGCAGCCTTTTAAGGAATGCGCAGCATTTAATTGCGCTTCGGTCATGGCATCACCCACCCGCATTGCCATGGCTGATTCCATCAAAATAAACAGGTGTTGTCTGGCTTCGCCAAGGAAAATTTGTCGTAATTCATCATCTTCCGAAATGTCGGCTGGCGGTTCAATTGGATCATGGCCATGATCCGCCGTGGCGAGGGCGTTTTGCTGCTCTCGAATATAACGTGTGACAGAGGTTTCTGATGGCGGCGCGGTGCGAACTGGTGGATTGAGCAAATAACGCTCAACACCGGTCAGTGGCCTTGCTGAAAGTTTGGGATCGACATCGATAGTTTGTGGGGCGCCGGATCGCAAGGCATTGGCTTCGGCGATTAACGTTGCCGCCGATGGTGTCAGCGTATTGTTGCCTTGCTCAAAAAGTGCAATTAAATCAGCAACGACGGTTTGTGCTGTTTGAACAACGCTCAGTAAGGCATGGTGAGGCAACCTGAGTCCTGATAAGACCGCGTTCAGTAAGTCTTCAATTGACCAAGCGGTTTCAGCGACTGCCGTTGCCGCAGCCATTCGTCCGCTGCCTTTGAGAGTATGAAAATGACGTCGGATTTCAGCTAGTACGACAGGATCGGCAGTTAATTGCCAATGCGGAATATGCTGTGCCAATAAGTTTAGAACATCATTCGCTTCTTCCAGAAAAACAGCTGCAATCTCGTCATCAAGTTCATCTTGCGATGCGGCTGTCGAAAGATCTTGACTGTCTGCTTGGGTGGCACTGGTCAGAGCGTCTAACGCATGATCATCGTTAGCCATTTTTTGCTGCAGGTAACGCTCTACAGAAGTCAGCGCCACCACTGTGCTACTGGCTTGTTGTTGAAGATAGCGCTCAACCCCGGTCAGTTTGCGGGCTGCCTGTTGTTTTTCGAGATAGCGCGCAACACCAGTTAAGGGCAATATCCGCTCATGACTTTCGCGCGTCGCAATGGTTTCAGGCGGCATTGAGTCACGTTGTCGCAGATAATGCTCAACCCCCGTTAGTCTTGGCTCAGAAACCGATTCAGCTTCGGCGCTGTCATCATTGTGTAATTGTTCGCCAAAGTGCTCCAGTGTCTGTTTGGCATTTGCCAGCAACATCGAATCAGCACGGCCATGTTGTTGCAGGGATTCCATGTAGAGTTCGCTGGCAACCAGAATATCAGCGAGATCCTGTAGTTTTTGGGTTGTTATGGATTCGGCGGTTTCTGTTGCCAGTCTACGTTCTGCGGCATCAAGCAAATCCGCTGCTTCGGGATGATTGAGCATCACGAGGCTGCCATTTAGCTGTTTTAGCGTCGCCGTCATTTGCGCCATTAGCGTTGAATCAATCTGTTGGTGCTGTCCTGCCAGCGTCAAGCTTTCTTTGAGATTGGCCAGTTCCAGCAAGCATTCCTGCAGGACGACGCGGTTAAGTTGTTGTGTTTCCGTATCTGATTGATTGATGCCGGTGCGGAGTTGTTTCTCCAGATCCAACAAAATATCCGCCAGGGCGGCCAGTCCCTCAGTCTGTTCAGGGCTCGTTTTTTCTGACAGCATTGCCAGCTGTTGTTGCTGTGTTCGCAAAATCTGGCTGGCGGGCATTTGATTGAGCATCACCAAGGTCTCAGCGAGCGTATCAATTTGTGGCGTGAGTTGGTTAAGTTGCAACCCGAGATCAGAGGTAGTCGGATCTATTTCACTCACCTCATCTTTGATGCGCTGCAATTCTTCAAGCACGCCTTTGATGGCATCCGACTGGGCAGTGCGGCTAACACCAAATATGGTCTGCTGCTGGTCATAAAAAGATAACCCATAATGCTGCTTGATATGGCTGATTAGCGGACCATGACTATTGGCTTTGGCCACCATCAGCATCAGCTGTTTTAACAGACTATCGGGAAAGACGGCCAACAGCGCATTCGGGTTTTGTTCACTAACGATTTTGATGGGGGCAACCAGCTTGCCAAGCAAGGTGCGTGACTCAGCCTGAAAATTCTCCAGACCTTTTTGCAGCAAGGCTTCAAGAAACGCTTCTGCACACCACCATAGTCGTGTCGTTTGTTCATGCTGGCTAACCAGTCGCAGATAATGCAAAATGCCGCGCATTTTTTTTAAACTGCTGTCATCTTGTTGACGCAGCCAGGTCAGCAGTAAGTGCTGATACGCACGTGCCAGTTGATTCGGCGAAATATCAATTGCAGGCGGACTTTGCAGGGGATCCGGCCGAATACCCTCAGGGACGGCAGGTTGATCTGGTACCTGAAAACACGCAAGGTCATCAAGCGCAGGAACAGAGCGAACTGAGCGTAGTGCATTGATGAGCGGTAGTAGGCAGATGAGATGGTCGGGAAAGATGTCATCAAGTTGTTGTAAATACTCGGGCAATAACAGCAATGCGCGAATCAGAGCCGACGTCGCCTCTTCGACTTGCTCGCCAGGCCTGTCCCGGAGTTGCTGGCAGACTGCTTGCATTTCCGCAGTGCATTGACGTGCGCCATCAAGATCCAGCATTTGTAGTGTGCCGTGGGTTTGATAAAGCTGTTCGATGGTGTCCGATAAGGCGGCGGAGTCACTGGTATCCAGATAATGCTGTACTGAGCGCAACGCAGAAGCTAATGCTTGCTGTAACTCAGCCTGTACCCACTGTAATGCAGTGTAATTGCCGGTTGTCTCTATTGCCATCTGGCTTCTCCGGAATCGGCGCGTAGGGAGTTAAGGCAGTTTAAAGCCGGAAACCGATTTACGCAGTTCATTGGTCAACTGCAAGAGACGCCCGATAGCCGCTGCACTCTCATTGGTACCGGTTGAGGTCTGCATGGTAATTTCCTGAATGACATTCATGCTTTCTGAGGTACTAACCGCAGCATTGGCCTGCTGTCGTGCGTTATCAGAAATATTATTGATGAGTTCGGCCAACTGCTGGGAAACGGTTTCAATCTGTTCCAAAGAGGTACCGGCATCTTGGGACAGCTTAGCTCCAGACACTACCTGTGCGGTACTCTGTTCCATCGAGCTGATAGCCTCACTGGTATCACTCTGGATGGTTTTTACCAGTGCATCAATTTGTCGAGTGGCATGACCGGAACGTTCTGCTAGTCGTTGAACCTCATCCGCAACCACGGCAAAACCTCGGCCGGCTTCACCGGCCATGGCCGCCTGAATCGCAGCGTTCAGAGACAAAATATTGGTTTGCTCGGCAATGTCGTTGATGAGCTCAACGATTTCACCGATTTGTTGCGAGCTTTCGCCTAATCGTTTCATTCGTTTGGCAGTTTCTTGAATTTGCTCGCGAATGGTATCCATGCCCTGAATCGACTTTTTAACAGCGCTATTACCTTGTACAGCTAGAGAAACCGACTGGCGAGCAACTTCTTGAGACTGGCTGGCATTCTGGGAAACCTGTTCGATAGAGCCGGCCATGCTGGTAATTGCAGAACTGACCTCAGTGATTTGCTGAGCCTGATGATCACTGGCATCGGTCAAGTGTAACGCCGTTGCCTGAGTTTCTTGCGCGGCCGAGGCAACCTGAAGAGTCGTCGAATTGATTTGTTCTACCAGACTGCGTAATGCGTCGATGGTGTAGTTAACTGAGTCTGCTATGGCGCCGGTGATATCTTCGGTCACGGTGGCAGAGACGGTCAGATCACCATCAGCGAGGTCGCCCATTTCATCCAGCAAGCGCAAAATGGCATCCTGATTGTGTCGGTTTTGCAGCTCCATGTTATCCATAGTTTGCTGTAATTGACTCAACGGAGCATAAGCCAGTCTTGCCGCCATCCAGACAGCACCGATTGCTGCCAGTATACTTATTATCACCGTGACGCGCGGGTCAGTGTAAATAAGGGTGTGTTGGTCTGTCGCTAAAAGCCAAAGCCCTGCGGCGACAATAATCAGAAAAAACAGGATTAACAGCAGATGAACAAGGTTGGCTTTTTGTTTAAGCGATGCAATGAAAATTTGGCGGGTCGCGTTCATAAAAAGAGTCCTAGCAAAGAATTAGGCAGCCGCATTGATAAACCTGGGATCATCGGCGAGTTTATGAAAATTCAGCACATACCAGAGTCTGTCCTGCTGGCGTAGTGTGCCTTGCAGATACGGTCTGATATTCATATGTAGAGTGGGGTCATTGATTGCGGGTGGCCGCTGAAAATGTTTTAGACCAAATACCTCATCAACCAGTAAACCGCTGTATAGCGAAGGGTGGTTGAGAATCATGATTCGACTGCGCTTATCAGGCTGACTGGTTTCGCCCTGCAAGAACAATTTCAGGTCGATTAAGGGTAATAAATCCCCTCGAATATTGGCGACTCCATAGATCCATGGTTGTGCTTTGGGAACGGAGGTGATTTGTGTTGGTAGCGGTAATACTTCACGGCTATGATCCAGCGGCGCCAGGAAAAACATATCCGCCAAACGAAAACCGATGCCAGTCCAACGCTCGCTACTCGGGTCATGTTGTGTGGATTGACCACTGACCGCTTGTCGGCTACGCCGCTCTATTTCCTGTAGCAAGGTAATAATGTCTGTGGAGGTGCGAAGGTCAGCCATGATCAGCCATCCGTTAAGTCATTAATTTGTGATAATAGTTCTGACTCGGCAACCGGTTTACCCAGATAGCCTCTGGCACCTTGACGTAAACCCCATAACTTATCGGTTTCCTGATTCTTTGAAGAAACAATAATGATCGGGATGTGGGTCGTTTCCGGATCTCGGGTCAGGCGCCGCGTTGCCTGAAAACCGTTAAGTTCAGGCATAACAACATCCATCAAAATCAGATCAGGCTGGGCTGACAACGCAACCTCAATAGCTTGTTCGCCATTATCCGCGACAATGACTTCATGACCATGTTTCTCCAGCATCTGGCGTAAAACATACACTTCCGTTGGAGAATCATCGGCAATGAGGATCAGTGCCATAAACTAGCTCTCCTTGTTGTTGGCGGGCGCGCAATAACGGCGAATGGCATCCAGCAGGTCTTCACGGGTAAAAGGTTTGGTCAGATATTGTTCTGCACCAACCATGCGACCTTTGGCCCGATCAAACAAACCATCTTTGCTTGATAACATGATGACCGGGATCTGCCGATAAGCAGGATTATTTTTGACCAGCGCACAGGTTTGATAGCCATCTAGGCGGGGCATCATAATGTCGATAAAAAGAATGTCCGGATGTTTTGCACTAATTAGCGGCAGCGCTTCAAAACCATTATCAGCCGTGATAACGTCACAGCCGGCTTTTTGAAGCAAAGATTCTGCGCTGCGCCGAATCGTTTTACTGTCATCGATGACCATCACTTTCAGGCCGGTAAATTCTGTCAAGGTTTCGCTCACGGTGATTGCAGTAGCTGAAAATAAATTATTGTCCGATTCTTACTAGTCCCGAAGATAACGTATTTTGTTCACATCGGCTAGTAAAATACCGGCATTTGAAACTAGGCGAAACACCCCGTTTCAATTCGTTAGCCCGAGTATGAAGGACTTGAAATCGGGAATCTGTGTCCCATATCACAGTAATCTGCGGCGTGATGTCGCTCAAGCAAAGGATACGATTGGTTATGAGTTCTGTTGTGCCTCACCTGACGACGGCTTTGAACGGGCCGCTACTACAATTAGAGTCGCACCTTCTGGCACGACAAACCGATGTAGAAGCCTGGCTTCGTGAGCAGTGGTTACAAACGCCGGCACCATTTTATGCTTCTGTCGATTTGCGTAATGCCGGATTTAAACTGGCACCTGTTGATACCAATTTATTCCCGGCAGGTTTCAATAACCTTAATCCCGCCTTTATGCCGCTGTGTATTCAAGCGGCTCAGGCAGCAGTGGAGCGGGTCTGTCCTCGCGCTCGGCGTATTCTCATCATTGCTGAAAATCATACCCGAAATCTGTTTTATCTCGAGAGCCTGGAAACCTTGCGCGGTATTTTTGAGCAAGCCGGTTTAGATGCTCGCATTGCCAGTTTGCGTGACGATATAACAGACGCAATGGAAGTCACGTTACTTTCTGGTAAAACGTGTCATTTGGCGCCGTTAGAACGTAAAGGAAATCGCGTTGCGATTGGTGATTTTTCGCCTTGTCTTGTGTTGTTAAATAATGATTTATCAGCTGGCAAGCCGGCGATTTTGGAAGATATTGAGCAAGAATTAGTTCCGCCGCTTAAAGCTGGCTGGTCAACCCGAAAAAAATCGGATCATTTTACCCATTACACGGATGTGGCGAATGCCTTTGCAGAAAAGCTTGATATTGAT
Organism: Methylophaga frappieri; assembly: GCF_000260965.1. NCBI lineage: Bacteria > Pseudomonadati > Pseudomonadota > Gammaproteobacteria > Thiotrichales > Piscirickettsiaceae > Methylophaga > Methylophaga frappieri. The sequence continues at coordinate 1,765,913 of NC_017856.1, read as the reverse complement.
CCGTGGCTGGTTTCTCCCATGACATTGCAATGTGGCGAAGTCGATTTTATGGCGCGCAGTGGTACTGAATGTTTAGCCAGAAATGTGGAGACAATGCTCAACGCGGTGCAAAAGAAATATGATCAATATGGTATTGACCGGCAGCCCTTTGCAGTGGTTAAGGCTGACTCCGGTACGTATGGCATGGGTATCATGACCGTCAAATCAGTTGAAGAAATCACCAATCTGAATCGTAAGCAGCGCAACAAAATGGCTTCTGCAAAAGAGGGGTTAGTGGTAGATAATGTGTTGATTCAAGAAGGCGTTTATACCTTTGAAACTCTAGGCGAAGACCAGGCTGTCGCCGAGCCCGTCATTTACATGATGGATCATTTCGTTGTCGGCGGCTTTTACCGCGTTCATACTGGGCGAACCTTTGATGAAAATTTAAATGCCCCCGGCATGCATTTTGAGCCATTGGCGTTTGCGCAATCGTGTATTGAGCCAAACAAAGCGGATAAACCTGATGCGGAGCCAAACCGGTTCTATGCTTACGGTGTGATTGCTCGGTTGGCGTTACTTGCCGCAGCGCGAGAGCTTGCTTGACTCAATTAAGATGCTCGCCCAGATAGGCGATGGTCATGGTCTGATTATGTAGCAGGCCATGGCGGTCATCTTCACCTGAGCAAATCTCGCCATTAGAATAAAAACCCGTAATGGCCGTTTGCATACCCAGTAAACGCTGGACGGCGAAAACCTCATCGGAAACCTGCTCATCCATTACCAGCTTGCGGCCGACGCAACTGACACAGATAGCCAAAGCTTTGTCATTGATATTGACCCCTTTCTCCAGGATTTGCCGAGCAGCGTCACTGGCACCAATGACCAATTGATCATGGTCAGATTTCAAAAAACGTACCGTGGCACCGGTTTCAATATTCCCAGCAAAAGTCAGGCTATTATCTTGTTCGTTAATGGATAATAAGGTTCGAATGACATTGATATTTTTGTCATCCATGATGGCAAAAGGAAAGTTAAGTCCAGAAGAAGGCAGCGTATTGGCGTAATAACCGATATACATTTTATACAGAGGCAGGGCTGGCTTGTTATCCAACTCAAACACCACGTTTTTTTCAGCACGGGTAATGCGTCGTGGTGGACCGTAGGGTTTCCAACCGCCTTGAGCGCCGCTGGTAACAATAGCGTCTTGGCCATAAATGCCAACGGCAATCACAACCCGATCCTGAATTTTGCCATCATTCAACATTAATGTTTGTGTGAATTGTGCTGCATCACCAGCTAATCCACCCGTAATCGGAATGTTTGGCAGCACTTCCTGCAACCCTTCGACCAACTCAGAGCCATTGACATTGAGACCATCGCTCAGCACAAATAAACCTTTCAGATCCGGGGCGAGTAACTCATTCGCAATTTGGGCGCCAAGCGCATGAGACTGCGCCATACTGTTTACAGGTTTCGCGATAAAGCGTAACTGGCTTCGCTCCCAATGCATAGCGGTGATGTGCAAGCTGTCATCAAAGACGCCATCACCGGTGATTTCGCCCGAGGTGGTGCAGCCAATAATTTGGGCATCGGGGTAACGTTTTTGTAGCTGCAAGGCCAGATTGCGTTCACTAAAACGGTTGACCGAGCCAAACACCAGTACCCAATTCGCATTTGGTAATGGCGACTTGCCAGATAATTTAGACAGCGCCGTTTTGGCGGTGAGGTGTTCTTGAGCAAACTTCATTTGGCGGTATCCGGCATTCTGAAAAAAGGGTCGTTACGTCCATGTCATGACATTGCAACAAAACGCTCGACCGATACTACATCAGATAAAACCAGATAGGGAACCAAAAGCGATCGCTTTGTGAACTGCTCGCCAGATTTTTTATAGCGACTGCGACAGTCAACGGCACCGTCGCAGTCATGACTTACTCTGCCAGCTTTTGTTTTAAAATCGCATTGACTTGTCCGGGGTTGGCTTTGCCTTTCGAGGCCTGCATAACCTGGCCAACAAAATAGCCGAGCAACTGTTCTTTACCTTCTCGATACTGAACAACTTGCTGTGGATTGGCGGCGATAACGTCATCAATCATGGCTTCAATTGCGCCTATATCGGTGACTTGTTTGAGACCTTTCGCTTCGATAATGGCATCCGCATCCGTTGCTTCACCCTGCCATAAGGCTTCGAAGACTGACTTGGCAATTTTGCCGGAAATCGTGTTGTCTTCAATACGTTCGATAATCCCCGCCAACTGCTTGGCGGAAACAGGTGAATCCTCAATATCTAATCCGGCTTTATTCAGAGCGCCACTTAATTCAACAATGACCCAGTTGGCACAGATTTTCGGTGCCTTGCCGCCCGTTTCTGCCAAGACAGACTCATAGTAGTCGGCTAACTCGCGGCTGCTGGTCAGGACTGAGGCGTCATAGAGCGACAGGCCGAGCGCTTGTATGAAACGATCTCGTTTTTCATTGGGTAATTCGGGCAGACTGGAGCGGAGCGTTTCGAGTAAGCCAGGCTCCAACACGAGTGGCAGCAAATCTGGGTCCGGGAAGTAGCGATAATCATTGGCTTCTTCCTTGCTGCGCATGGAGCGCGTTTCATTTTTATCTGCATCAAATAGCCGGGTTTCCTGGATCACTTCTCCGCCACTTTCAATGACATCAATCTGGCGTTCCACCTCGATATTGATAGCACGTTCAACATTTCGGAAAGAGTTGATGTTTTTTAATTCGGCGCGGGTGCCAAATTTTTCTTGGCCTTTAGGACGAACAGAAACGTTGGCATCACAACGGAAAGATCCTTCCTGCATGTTGCCATCACAAATCTCTAAATACCGTACGAGAGAATGAATTTTCTTCATATATGCGACCGCTTCTTTAGCGCTTCGCATATCCGGTTCAGAGACAATTTCCAATAATGGCGTTCCAGCCCGGTTTAAATCGATACCGGTTTGGCCATCAAAGTCTTCGTGCAATGATTTACCTGCATCTTCTTCGAGGTGGGCACGGGTAATGCCAATCACCTTTTCACTGCCATCGTCTAATTCAATACTGATTTTGCCTTGCCCAACAACGGGTAACTCATACTGACTAATTTGATAGCCTTTGGGCAGGTCTGGGTAAAAGTAATTTTTTCGGGCAAACACAGAACGATCAGCAATTTCTGCGTCCACTGCGAGGCCAAATTTTAATGCCATGCGCACGGCTTCTTTGTTCAACACTGGCAAAACGCCTGGCAAGCCCAAATCAACGGCGCAAGCCTGTGTGTTTGGTGCAGCGCCATAATTGGTCGCTGCGCCCGAGAAAATTTTTGTTTTGGTTGCTAACTGGGCATGAATTTCCAGCCCGATAACCACTTCCCAATCCATAATTGATGGCCTGATTTAATTAGTTTGAAATGCTGAATTGTAGCAAGGATTACCGCAAGCTGAGAATTTTCCAGCCGCGTTGTTCGGCGACCTTGCGCAAGGTGGCGTCCGGGTCGACGGCAACCGGAAAGGTCACTTTCTCCAATAAGGGTAAATCGTTATGAGAGTCACTGTAAAAAATACTGTCTTCTAAGGTCTCGTCTTGTTCTGACAGCCAAGTCGTTAAACGACTTACTTTACCGTCTTGAAATGAAGGGATACCGGCAACCTTACCGGTATAACGACCATCGATCATTTCAGGTTCGGTAGCAATAAGGTGTTCGATACCTAAAGCTTCAGCAATAGGCTGAGTGAGAAAACGATTCGTTGCGGTAATAATCAGCAGGGTGTCACCTTGCTGTCGGTGATAAGTAATCAGCTCACTGGCTTTGGGTAGCATGATGGGTCGGATTTTTTCCTGCAAATAAGCTTCACGCCATTGCAGCAGATCCGGCAAGGTATTTTCCTTAAGCGGGGTGAAAACAAATTCCAGAAAAGCATTAATATCGAGCTGTCCGGCCTGATAATCATGATAGAAAGCCAAATTGGCCTCATGGTAAGCCTTGGCATCGACAATATTGTTTTCCGCGAGATAGCGTCCCCACAGATAATCACTGTCACCGCCAAGCAAGGTATTGTCGAGATCAAAAATTGCTAAAGCCATGGTGTTCCGTTGCATTGATAAAAAGAAAGTTGTCCATTGTAAGACAAAATGCGTTGCAACCTCGGATGGCATTGACTAATCTTAACTTAACTTAAATTAAATGCGGGCGCTTAAAGGTGCTGCCCGCGAGAGATGACACCGTGATTGACAAAGATGGCTTTAGAGCCAACGTGGGGATTATCATCTGCAATGATGACAATCAGGTTTTGTGGGCGCAACGTACCCAGCATGATTCCTGGCAATTTCCTCAAGGCGGCATAAAACAGGACGAAACGGCGGAGCAGGCCGCTTTTCGTGAACTGGCTGAAGAAGTCGGCTTATTGCCGCAACATGTTGAGTTGCTTGCCCAGTCGCGAGGCTGGCTACGTTACCGTTTGCCTAAACGTTATTTAAGATATGGCAATAAACCCCTTTGTATCGGTCAAAAACAGCGCTGGTTTTTAATGCGGCTGATTGGCAGCGAAGCGGATGTCCGGCTTGATGTGCACGAAAAACCCGAGTTTGATGATTGGCGCTGGGTAAATTACTGGACGCCGGTCGAAGAAATTGTGTTTTTTAAACGACGTGTTTATGAAAAAGCTTTGCACGAATTTGCCCCGGTTTTGTTTCCCGAGTATCGGCGTCATCGCCAGAAAAAAATCAATTGAGTGATTTTCGAAAAACGCTGGAATTACGTTGATAATTATACAGTGCCTGCTTTTCAACAGGCAGATCAGCAATATCAGAGCGTTGAAAACCATGCTCAATAAACCAATGTGCCGTCTGCGTCGTTAATACATAAAGCGCTTGTAACCCTTGCTGTCTCGCCCGTTGTTCTAATACGGCTAACAGCTGTTTGCCGCGACCGCGACGACGGTAACTATCTGAAACGGCTAGGCAGGCCAGCTCCGCTACCTGGCTTTCTGGATAGGGATATAGGGCAGCACAGGCAACAACGCTGCCGTCACGCTCCATGACGGTGAATTTTTCAATTTCTCGTTCTAACAGTTCGCGCGAGCGTTTAACCAAAACACCATTTGCCTCTAATGGGTGCAATAACTCCAAAATGCCACCGACATCATCAATAGTCGCTTGCCGGATAGACTCAAAAGAGTGCGCACTAATCAAGGTGCCAACGCCATCACGACTGAATAATTCTTGCAGTAGCGCCCCATCAATTAATCGATCCAGTAAATGCACTCGCTCAACGCCACCTAAGCAAGCGGTTTGTGCTGCAGCAAGCATGGGATGCTGATAGTCAGTTATCTGATCCAGCGTGATTTCTCGAGGCAAAGCCGCATCACGTTGACCAATAAAGATGAGTTTGTCTGCCTGTAAGCTGGTCGCCACAGCGGTGGCGATGGCTTCCGCTGACAAATTAAAAATTTCACCGGTTAGCGAGTATCCCAGCGGGGATAACAATACGACATTGCCTTGTTCTAATTGCTGATGAATCGCGACACTGTCAATACGCCTGACTTCGCCTGTATGGCCTAAGTCAATGCCATCAATAATGCCGGCAGGCCGCGCTGTGACCCAATTGCCACTCACGCAGCGAATACGCGCATCTGCCATCGGTGTTTGCGGCAGTCCCGCAGACAGCTTGGCCTCGATCGCAATCCGCAAATCACCGATAACCTGTCTGGCTATTTGCATGCTTGCATCGTCGGTAATGCGCAAACAGTGATGATAATGCACTGGTACCTGCAGTGCATGACAGCGCTGTTCGATTTGCGGGCGCGCACCAAAGATAAGGACAAGGCGAATTTCAAGGCTGTTTAAAATGGCCAGATCATGAATTAAATGATCAAACTCTGGCCCCGCAATGCTTTCACCATCAAAGGCAATAACAAAAGTCGCGCCGCCGTGCGCATGAATATAAGGCGCTGCAGCCCGAAACCAGCGAATCATATCCTGGCCAGACAATTGGTCATTTTTGCTTGTCATAGGATCCTTTTTATCGTAGTAACAGCACGCTTGCCAAGTTGCGTGTAAAATTAGTAAGTAATTTTGTGCAAATCTGCTTTTTTTTGCACGTATAAAAAGTCAGTGGAGAGTAAAAATGCCTGAATATCGTTCTAAAACCTCAACGGCCGGCCGAAACATGGCGGGCGCCCGAGCGCTTTGGCGGGCAACGGGGATGAAAGATGACGATTTCAATAAACCCATTATTGCTATTGCCAACTCATTTACCCAGTTTGTGCCAGGGCATGTCCATCTTAAAGATTTAGGCCAGTTAGTTGCGCGTGAAATCGAGTCTGTGGGCGGCGTTGCCAAAGAGTTTAATACCATTGCGGTCGACGATGGCATTGCCATGGGCCACAGCGGCATGCTTTACAGTTTACCGTCACGCGAAATTATTGCCGACTCGGTAGAATATATGGTTAATGCGCATTGTGCGGATGCGCTGGTTTGTATTTCCAATTGCGACAAAATAACCCCGGGCATGCTGATGGCGGCAATGCGTCTGAATATCCCAGTAGTATTTGTATCTGGCGGGCCGATGGAGGCGGGTAAAACCAAGCTGGCCGGCAAAGATGTCAAACTGGATCTGGTTGATGCCATGGTGCAGGCAGCGGATGATCGGATCAGTGATGCTGATGTCGAACAAGTCGAGCGTAGTGCTTGCCCGACCTGTGGCAGCTGCTCAGGCATGTTCACCGCTAACTCCATGAACTGTTTGACCGAAGCGTTGGGTTTGTCTTTGCCCGGCAATGGCTCATTGCTAGCCACGCATGCCGATCGGCGCGAATTATTTCTGGAAGCAGGCCGCCGCATTGTCGATTTGGCCAAACGTTACTACGAAAATGATGAAGCAGATGTCTTGCCCAGAGCCATTGCTAGTAAAGCCGCTTTTGAAAATGCTATTGCATTAGATATCGCCATGGGGGGGTCGACCAATACAGTGTTGCACTTATTGGCTGCGGCGAATGAGGCAGAAGTGGATTTCACCATGGCAGATATTGACCGCATGTCTCGTAAAATACCCAACCTCTGTAAAGTTGCCCCGGCAACAAATAAATATCACATGGAAGATGTACATCGTGCCGGTGGTGTTGTTGGGATTTTGGCCGAGCTGGCAGCGGGTGGCTTATTGCATACTGATGTCCCAACAGTACATAGCAAAACCATGCAGGTCGGCTTGGAACAATGGGATGTGAGTCGTAATCAGAATGAAGCCGCGCATAAACGTTATTCTGCGGGACCAGCAGGTATACCAACCCAGACGGCATTTAGTCAGGACTGTCGCTGGCCAGAGTTGGATCTGGATCGTGAAAATGGCTGTATCCGTCAGATATCGCACGCTTACAGTCAGGATGGTGGCTTGGCAGTACTTTACGGCAATATTGCAGAAGAAGGCTGCATTGTGAAAACGGCTGGTGTCGATGATTCGATTCTCAAGTTTTCAGGTCCGGCACGGATTTTTGAATCTCAGGATGCCGCCGTAACGGCCATCTTGACCGAGCAAATCGTTGCCGGTGATGTCGTCCTGATTCGCTTTGAAGGCCCGAAAGGTGGCCCTGGAATGCAAGAAATGTTGTATCCAACCAGTTATCTAAAATCTAAAGGGCTGGGCAAATCCTGTGCATTATTAACAGACGGCCGCTTTTCCGGGGGCACCTCAGGCCTATCCATCGGTCATGCCTCACCAGAAGCGGCAGAAGGCGGCAATATTGGGTTAGTTGAGGAAGGCGACATCATTCACATTGACATCCCCAACCGCACCATTAATGTTGATTTGACCAATGAAGAACTGGCCCATCGGCGTGCAAAAATGGAAACGCGAGGGGAGCAGGCCTGGAAGCCCGTCTCACGCCAACGCAAAGTTAGTCTGGCACTGCAGGCTTATGCCGCATTAACGACCTCTGCGGCTAAAGGTGCCGTTCGGGATGTGGACCAGCTCAAACGACGCTAGACCTGTCGGGCATAGAGTTTTCGATACAGTTGATCTTGTTTTATCAAACTATCGTGGTCGCCATCAGCAATGATGTCGCCACCATCGAAAACAATAATCCGATCCGCCTGGCGCACCGCGCTCAGGCGGTGCGCGATAATAATGGTTGTCCGGTCAGATAGGTAATCAGCAAGGGCTTCATGGAGTTGTGATTCTGTGTCGCTATCCAGTGCAGAGGTTGCTTCATCCAATACGACAACGCTGGGGTTTATCAATGCCATACGAGCGATGGCGAGTCTTTGTCGCTGACCACCCGACAATTTGACGCCATCTCTGCCCACCAAGGTGTCGAGTTGTTCGGGCATTTTGCGAATGATCGATTCCAGCTGTGCGATACGCAAAGCGGACCAGACTTGCTCGTCACTGCTGGGGCGGCCAAGCGTGATATTTTGTCTGACACTGTCATTAAACAGGGCGGGACTTTGTAACACGGTGGCGACGTGCTCCCGCACCGTCGGTAGTCCAATATCACTGACAGGTATCCCATTAAAATAAACCATGCCCTGATCTGCCGGATACAAGCCCAGTAAGACATTAACCAAAGTCGATTTGCCGGCGCCACTGGCCCCGACCAGCGCGACTTTCTCGCCGGCGTTGATACGCAGTGAAACGCCGTTCAGAATTTTTTCGTCGCGCAAATAGCCAAAGTGCAGATTTTCAACGTGAATATCACAAGCCTTGCCGGGTACAAACGGATTACGATGCGCCTGAAACTGTTGCTCCTGCTGTAGATTAAACAAATTATTCAGTCTGGATACAGCAGCTTGTGCGGCATAAAAAGCATATTGGATATTCAGAATTTCCTGCACGGGCGTCATCATGAACCAGAGATAGCCAAATACGGCGAACATCTGGCCAATGGATAGATCGGAGAACACCACCATAAACATGCTAACCGCTCGAAATACATCGAAGCCAAACAAGAAAATAACAAAAGAAAATCGATTGGCTGCTTCACTTTTCCAGGCAAAGTCAGCGGCATGTCGACGCACTTGCCGGGCGTGGTCGATGATGCGCTGCAGGTAATGCTTCTCCCGGTTGGCTACTCGGATCTGGGCGATGGCATCCAGTGTTTCGGTCAAACTTTGCTGGAAAATCTCAAAAGCCGAATTTTCCTTTTTTTCAATTGCTTGACCCGTTTCCCCACCACCATCGTGAAGTAGATAACCAACGGGTTCATTAATAAAATTAACAGGGCAAGCTGCCAGTGCAAAAACAGTAAAATCAGCGCCGTGCCAATAATACTTAATACAGCGACCACAAAACGGCTCACCGTATTACCGATAAAGTTATCAATGACTTCAATATCCGTGATGAAATGCGAGGCAATACTGCCACTGCCCCGGCTTTCATATTCACTGATGGCAATCCGACCAAGGCGATGAATCAGTTTTTGTCGTATCCGAAAGGTAATGCGTTTGGCAATAAGTGTGAAATAGCGGGACTGCACAACGTTGAGAATTAAAGCGGCAATGCGCAGTATTAGGGTCAAAAGCAGTACTGCCAGGATATAAAGCACCGGACCATGCCAGAGTTCCGGGGTGAATTGGTTGATAAAGCTAACGGTGGGACCGGGCTGATCCAGCAGTACTTCATCCACCATTAATGGCAGCAATAACGGCACCGGTACGGCACAGAGTGTGGCGATAATGGCGATAAGATTCGCTTTGACCAAATGTTTTTTAAAATGCAGCGCTTGGCGCAGGATGCCGGTTAAATCGTAGTTATTCTCAGTGGTCATAGTGCCCGTCATTGAGATGAGATGTTCAGACTAATACCTGACGACCATCCCTCGACTGCAGAACCTCAGGGTAATAACCCCAAACAGATTTCACCCGGTCTGGATGCAATATCGCATCAGGGCGGCCAGATGCAACCATCTTACCTTGATTTAACAACCAGATCTGATCGGCATAACGTCCCGCCAGATTAAGGTCATGCATAATCATCAGAATGGTGGCCTGTTGCTGTTGAGTGAGCTCGCGCAACATCGCCAGCAAGTCATGTTGTTGACCCAGATCCTGTGCCGAGGTCGGTTCATCAAGCAACAATAAAGGCGCTCGTGTTGCCATTGAGATTTGTAACAATACGCGGGCAAGTTGCACCCGTTGGCGCTCCCCTCCAGACAGGCTGGTATACAGGCGGTCAGCCAATGTCAGCGTGGCCGTTTTTTGCATCCAATGCCGGGTTTGTTGATCGATAGTGTGTTTATCCATGGAAAGCGGCGTGGCGCCAATCGCCACGACTTCTTGTGCGCGAAAAGGGAAATTCAGCTCACTGCTTTGTGGTAAGACACCAATATGCTGGGCGCGATCGCGTCGAGTCAAAGTCTGTAGTGGGGTATTGTGGAATAGAATGTGACCACTCTCTGGCTGCCATTGCGACGCCAATATTTTTAACAGACTGGATTTACCCGCGCCGTTAGGACCCAGCACGGCGACAATTTCAGCCGTATTTAGACTGGCCTGCTCAATATGCAGAATCGTTTTGCTGCTTCGTTGCAGGTGCAAATTATGAATATCCAGCAAAGCCATGATTAAAGCGCACTCAACCGCTGACGTTGCTGCAATAGCAGGAACACGAAAAATGGTGCTCCTAATAAGGCCGTAACCAGGCCGACCGGTAATTCAGCGGGTGCCATCCAGACTCTGGCACCAATATCGGCCATAAGCAGTAATCCAGCCCCTGCAAGGGCAGAGAGTGGCAGTAAAAGACGGTGATCCGGCCCCAGACTCATTCGAATCAAATGCGGTATCACCAGTCCAATAAATCCAATAATACCGGATGCTGAGACAGCAACACCGACGCCCACCGCCGTGATGACGATGAGTCGTCTTTTTAGCTTTTCGGTATCAATGCCCAGGTGCTCAGCTTCTGCTTCACCAATCAACAAGGCATTCAGTGACGCAGCGTGATGATGATAGATAACAAAAAGTACCAAGCTGGTCAGGCCAGTAAGCCAGAGCATTAAAGTTGATGCCCCGTTAAGCGAGCCCATCCCCCAAAGTGTGAGATCACGCAGAGCTTGATCATTGGCGATAAAAGTTAAAAATCCGACTACCGCACCGGTGAAAGCGGCAACGGCAACCCCTGCTAATAAGAGAATCAAAACCGAGGTTGACCCATATTGAGATTTGGCCAATCGGTAAACCAGCAAGGTTGTTACCAGGCCACCCAAAAAGGCCGAAACCGGCGTGAGAATGGTTGCCAGTGAGGCCGGTAACAAGACGATGGCAATCGCAGCGCCTAAACCCGCACCGGAAGAAACGCCAATAATGCCTGGATCAGCCAGCGGATTTCGGAACAAGCCTTGTGTTACGGCACCACACAACGCCAATAGGGCACCAACAAACAATGCCAGTAACGTTCGTGGCCAGCGAATGTCGGTGATCACCAATTGTTGATAACCTTCCAGTCCGGAAAACGACGAACCAAACAGCGCATCCCACAAGGTCAGCAGACTTTGGTCGGCGGGTAACGCCATCGGACCTGAGGTGATAGACAGCAAAACCCCGAAAATCAGCAAAATCAGCATTGCCAGCCAGACCAGTCTGACAACAAACACGCCGGAAAAGTACATGATGGATTAAGGCGAGCGGCTAGCAGACAGCAATGCGCTAACTCGCAAGGCTTCATCCAGAGCGCCAAGGCTCAGGCCGGCGATGAGTTTGGCAGCGTTGATGCCAATAATCTGTTGCTGAGTACCGGCACGGGTATTCTCCAGCAAAGGGTAACGTTCTAATAGATTCGCAGGATCCAGCTCTCCATCGGCACGCTGACCGATCAGAATGACATCCGGGTTAGCGCTGAGTAGGGCTTCAATGGAGACAGATTGGTAGCCTGAAAAAGTACTGATATTGTTGCCATTGAGTAAGGTAATCAAGGCAGCGGCCGTTGTACCTGTACCAGCCTGTGACAGACCACGATCGCCTAGATCCAGCAAAAAGACCATACGTAATTGATGACTCGAATTGGTATCAGCCAGTTTTTTCTGCCGCTGAGCAATATCGGTAACCAATGCCTTTGCCAGATCTTCTCGCGCCAGCATCGTACCAAGCTGCATGACATTGCCAGACAATGCGTCAAGGCTGGTTGGACTGGCCAGTTGCACCAGTTTTAAAGGGGCCTTTTCTAACAGGCGCAGTGTTTCAGGTGGCCCCATATGATCACTGCCAATCACCCAGTCAGCATTGGTTTGTAGCAGACCTTCTGCGGAAAGGGTTCGATGGTAGCCAAGATTGTCAACCGCTGAGGGCAATAACGACTGACTGGTGATGTCGGTTGCAACAATATGATCCCCCAGTTCAAGGGCAAGCAGAATTTCCGTGGCATTACTGTCAACACTGACAATTCTTGGCGCCAAGGATGTCACATCAGCATGACTGTATAGCGGGATAAATAGCGTTATCAGCAAGATAAGTTTTTTGAGCATAGGTGACATCACTGTTTTTTCTGGGAGGCAATACGCAGCAGTTTACGACAAAAAGCGGTGAGTAAAAATAGTTGGTAAATAATGAAAATAACAATTATTATCAGTTAGAATCAATTTATTTGTGGATAACCTTGCGAGAATTAAGCCAATGCATCTCTTAACCCGTAACAGACTATCAGTACTGATTGCCGCATTACTGCCCATTACATCCGTGCAAGCCACGGAAACCATTGCATTGGAGGACATGAAAATTACCGCAATAAGAGCAGATAGTGAGGCTTGGCTAACACGGCATGTCGATTTGGTTGAACAAGATGCGCTAGACCGACTGCAAGCGCAATCTGTGCCGGAAACGGTATCTAAGCTGGCCAATGTCAGTCTGCGTGGCGGACCACGAGAAGATGTGCAAAATGTCAATATTCGTGGCTTAGGGGATAATCGCGTTCTGCAACTGGTTGATGGCGTTCGCCAGAACTTTTTTTCTGGTCACCGGCCAACTTATTTCTTGGATCCCGCGTTATTGCAAAACGTTGAAGTCATAAAAGGCCCGGTTAGCTCATTGTGGGGATCGGGCGCACTCGGTGGCGTGGTTTCCAGCAATACCATCCACGCTGCTGATTTACTGGATGCAGGCGAATCTTTTGGTGGTTTTATTAAACAAGGTTTTAACAGCAATAATGACAAATGGTTAACGACGGCCGCGCTGGCAGGGCGTTATGGTGATGTTGACTTGCTGGTATCGGGATTTTATCGTGATGGTGATGATCTGGAAATTGGGGGCGGTGACACGTTAACCGACTCTGCCGTCAGAGATCGCGGCATGCTGGCCAAAATGGACTGGTTTATTGATTCGGCGCAAACGGCAACATTTAATTTCCGGACTTCGAACACCGATGGTTCTGTGCCCAGTAATGGCTCTGCGGTGCCAACAACGACATCCAATTTCCTGATTGAACGTCGCAATATTACCAATCATGCTTCAGTTGATTATCAATTTAACCCGGATAGTGACTGGATAAACAGCAACCTGAAGCTGTATTGGAATGAGACCAGAATGGACGAGCGTCGTGTTAGCGATGGTCGCAGCGACAATACCGAGATACGAACCTTAGGGATGAATCTCAATAATCTGAGTCAGTTGGGCAAGGTGCAACTTTTGTACGGAATTGATGGCTATCAGGACAAGTTCACTTCTGATCGCGGCGGCATGAACCGTCCGGCGCCACCGGAGGCAACTACGGATGTATGGGGCGTGTTTGCCAATGTGCAAGTACCGTTTAATACGCAATGGCTGCTGGAATTGGGCGCGCGTTACGACTATTTTGCGACTGAAGCAGATAATCTGGATGCGGATCGGAGTGATAATGCCTTTTCACCCTCAGCGGCGGTCAGCTGGTTACCGACAGAGGATTTACGCTTGACGTTCCGTTATGACGAGGCATTTCGTGCGCCAACAGCAGAAGAACTGTACACAACGGGCAGTCATTTTTGTATTTTCCCCGGTTTTTGTAACAGCTTTGTACCGGATCCGAGCCTGAAACCAGAAGAAGCGCAAAATATTGAGTTATTGCTCGATTATCAAATGCGTTCGATCTTTAATGACAATGACACATTGACCTGGCACGCGGCGGCTTTTCATAACGATGTGGATAATTTTATTGAGCAGATTGTGACGGATCCGGTTTTTAATGTCATGCCAAACCCACCCGGTCCGCCATCGGTGATTCCGGTTAATGCCGGTACCACTTTTAACCGCAATGTGGATGAAGCCAAACTGGTCGGCTTTGAACTTGCCATGCGTTATCAATGGCAGTCATGGCAGGCCTTTGTCAGTTATGGGCAAACACGGGCTCAAAATGAGCAAACAGGTGAGGCCTTGACTAATATCCCGGCGGATAAATGGGTCTTGGACTTAAATAAAAGCTGGCGTGCTGATAGTCTGCTGACCGGCCTGACAGTGAGTCGGGTAGAAAGCCAGACACATTTGCCCAATAGTTTTCAAAGTGCTGAATACGATCACTACACGTTGCTTGATATGTACGCCAGTTGGACACCACAGCAGTTTGATAATCTAACCGTGGATTTGACGCTCAATAACCTGACGGATCAAAAATATACAGTTGCGTTTGAGCAACTCGCTATGCCAGGCCGGGATGTTCGGCTTAGTGTAAAATATGATTTTTGATCGACCGAGCAGGAGCAGAGTTTGGCACCAACAGGATTTATGCCGGGACGACAGGCAGCGTCATTATTAACCGAAATAGCCGATTGGTCATGGGTGACCACGATTGTCATTCACGGCGGCAGTGTTTTTGAGTTTAAAGGCCCCTTCCCATCTGGCTCGGAAGGGCATGGCTTTTATAACCTGACGGGTCCATTGCCTGGTTTTCATGGCCATCTTAACCTGGAAAAAGTGGCTAAAATACAGTTTCAAGACAGACCGCACCGAGGCCGAGAGAGCTATGCATTTGTCTTTGAAGACGACCAGCAAGAGACGATATTTAAAATTTTTCTGGGCCGCACAGAATCAGGGGAGCTGATTGATAGTCAGGTCACCCGGTTTAAAGCATTACAACAACATTATTCCCAAGAGAGTCTGTCATGAATAACGCAGGGCTGGAAACCAGTATACAAAATGAAATCATGGCGTTGGTTGATGACCGTAAAAGCCTTATGTTGTCGTCGTTAGATGAGGAAGGCTTGCCATATGCGTCTTACGCGCCGTTTGCCTTTGATGAGCGTCATTTATATGTATTGATAAGTGATATTGCGGTTCATGGCAGAAATTTGCGTGCCAACCCGCAAGCATCTGTGCTTATCATTGAGGATGAGTCCTCAGCGGCAGAGTTATTTGCCCGTGTTCGCGTTTTTTATCGTGTACGAGCGAGTTTATTGGCTCCAGACAGTGCAGACTGGCAAACCGGTATCCGGGTTCTGCAAGCGCGTCATGGTCAGCGAATTGAGAGCCTCAGCCAGTTGAGTGATTTTCGGTTATTTCGATTACAACCTGAAGGGGGGCGATACGTCAAAGGATTTGGCAAAGCTTACCAAATTGAAGGCGGTAGCCTCGCTGGCGAGAGTCTGCAACACCTTCGTGAAGGCCACAAAAAACGTAATTAGCCCAGCCAATCAGAGGCAGCCGTAATTTACAGGCTGCCCCAGCTGCTTTTACGGCGTAATCTAAGACGCGGCAAGATCAGTCCCAGCACGATTCCAGCAAATAATACTGCGGCACCAATCAAAAACCAGCTTTTCGTGCTGTTATCCCGAAGAGCATTATTTTCAATCTGAGTGGTTTGAATTTCGCTGTCCATTTCCTGCAGTTTTTGTTTCAGCTGGCGGTTTTCATTTTCCAAGGCAACCGCGCTAGAAGCAGTTCGACGTAAATCATCCAATTCTTTGCGTAATCGTTGTGAGGTTTCTTTTAGAGACAGGTTTTGCGTGTCGGTTTCGTTATTCTGCGAACTGAGTTGTTCAATCTCGGTTTTGTAGTTCGCGACTTCAAGTTCCAGATTAGCCAGTTTTTGCTCATTTTCAGCAAGCAAGTCGCGCGCGCTGCCGGTTTGACTCAAATATCGGGTTAAAACCCAGCCTTCAACACCCTCTGCGGTACGAACTTGTGAGTAGCCACTATCACTGTTGTTTTGTAAAACCTGCAAACGTGTGCCTGACTTGAGCATTTTGCGGATGCCAAATTCCAGTCCTTGTCCATTTCGTAGCGTGATTTCCAGTTCATCAGAAACATAGCGTGTCTGAGCAAGCGCGACATCGACAGCCAGCAGAGACAGTATTAATACTAAAAATCTGGGAAAAATCATGTTCACATTAGAGTCCAGCACTATCAAAACTTTGCATTTTAACAGATGCCCAAAGGGAAAATCTTGACCTGTCCGGCAAAAAAAATAGTTTGAAATGACCGTGAGTAATCAGGCTGTCATATCTTGTTGATACCCTGCCAGAAATTTATAAAGCTACTTAAATTAGATATGGACACGATTCGAATTTTATTCTTATGTACGGGGCATTCGTGTCGTTCGCAGATGGCTGAGGGCTGGGCAAAAAAACTGGCAGGGAATGAATTTGAAATTCGCTCAGCTGGAATTGAAGCACGAGGTCAAAATTTACTGGCACGCCAGGTTATGGCTGAGGCAGGCGTAGATATTTCTGCGCAAGAGTCGATTCGCGTCAATGGTGAAATGTTGGAGTGGGCCGACTTGCTGGTTACCTTGTGTGATAACGCAGAAGAACAATGTCCTGTCCTGAATCCGCATACAGCGAGACTTCATTTACCGTTGACCGATCCCGCGAAATACCGCGGCAGTGAGGCTGAGAAATTGGCGGCATTTCGAGAAACGCGTGACAAAATTCGCCAGCGTGTGGTTTACGTGTTATCCGAATTGCGGGCCAAGGCGGTCGTTAACAGCCGTTGAAGCGCCCGGTAAATCGAGATCACGATTTGCCGGATACAATTCATACAGACTATGGCCGGCAATTTTCTTTGCCGCGGACTTTGCTTTACTGGCGTGTTCTGCTAGATCGACTTCATTCAGAATATCGTTAAATAATATAAGTTTGACGGCACCTACGGACAGGCTCAGTAGCGGATAAAAAACGGGTTTGCCATTGCGATCGGTTGCATAGAGACCTTGCTGCTGCAAATGTTGGGGCTGATACAAATCGGTATGCAGGGTATTAAAGGCATCAAAAATAAGCTGACATCGTGATCGCCAGTCATGACTTTCAAATGCAATGATGAAATCATCTCCGCCAACATGACCTAAAAAGTCGATTTCAGGATCCAGATTCTCACTTAGTAGACGCGCTGTCTGACTAATTACTTTGTCGCCTTTACCAAAGCCATAGGTATCGTTATAAGGTTTAAAGTTATCCAAATCAAAATAACAGACAGTGACGTCACGTTGCTCGGCAATGGCATCACACAAGTGTTCGGTCAGAGGAACGTTGCCTGGTAAACCACTCAAAGGGTTGGCATAGCGGGCTATGGTCAACTGCATATCGGTAATTTGTCTCAACAAATCCATCAGGCTGCCAATACCGCGGTAATAGCCATGTTCAGTGATAATAAACATGCTGTGTTGCTGCGTTGAATCCTGGCTTGTGATCTGTTGGGATAACGTTTTTAGTGGCAGCGCAGTTTCGGCGATAATTGGGCTGCGATCCATGAATTGATGAATCGGTTTACGTCCATGCAAATCACGGCCATAGCGGCTGGCATATAAGGTCATAAATTCATCACGCCAGACCATGCCGGCAATGGAGTTATCATCGTTGATAACGGGCAGAGCGGCTAATTGCACGGCATGCTGAAAGCGCTCACCAACAGAATTGACATCATGGTAAATCCGAACTGGCGTCAATGGGGTTAACAGACTGCTCACTAAGGTATTTGCTCGGGGCTTTCCGGTGTTGAGCAGGTTGGGCGTTTGCCGCTGTGCAAATAAGTTGGCATCCAACTCTTGCTTGGGAATCGCGTTCGGACGCGCAAAATAGTAGCCTTGAGCAAATTGAATTTCCATGGTCTGTGCCGCGAGATATTCTTCTCGCACTTCGACGCCTTCACCAATAATCTTGCAGTTGATACCTTGTGCGATATCAATGATCGATTGCACAAACTGACGCTTTTGCCGATCTTCGTGAATATTCTGAATAAAGTGCCGATCAAGTTTGACATAGTCAGGCTTTATTTCTGACCAAGTACGTAAGCCGGAGTAGCCAGCACCGAGATCATCAATGGCAATAGAAAACCCCATATCACGATAATGTGCGGTGGCTTCACGCATCACATCGTAATCATCAATAGGATATTGCTCCGTCAGTTCAATAACGACATGATGGGCAGACAGCCCCGCTTTTTTTAAAAACTGCAGGGTTAGTCCATGCGGATAGTCCGGTTGCAACAAGGCGGCAGGAATGGTGTTAATAAAAAGTTTGCTGGTCAGACCGAGTTCGCCAAACTTAGCAATAGCCAGTTCTCGGCATAGCAAATCTAATTCAGCTAGACGGCCATGGCGGCTGGCAGCGTCAAATAAATTAATCGGAGAGTGTAATAAACTATTTGAGGGGCCACGAATTAGCGCCTCGTAACCGTAAATCTGATGTTCCTTAAGTGACACAATCGGCTGAAAAATGGGCGTTAGGGCTGCATTTGCCAGAATATCTTCTAATGACTGAAATTGCAGTAGTTCTTCTTTGGTCACGTGATCATCTCAGCTAAACAAAAAAA
Organism: Methylophaga frappieri; assembly: GCF_000260965.1. NCBI lineage: Bacteria > Pseudomonadati > Pseudomonadota > Gammaproteobacteria > Thiotrichales > Piscirickettsiaceae > Methylophaga > Methylophaga frappieri. The sequence continues at coordinate 1,747,244 of NC_017856.1, read as the reverse complement.
AGCCCCACCCAAATGGGTAGGGCTTGATTCTGCATATCGGCCTACCAGAAAGCCTGTGCGCGGAATTTCAGTGCTGAAGGTTCAGCATCTGTATCCACACCATTGACGGTCAGGTCGGTGATTTTGTCGTAGTTAAGCATCAGACGCAGGTTTTTACGTGGAATATAGTTGATACCAAATGTAAATTTGTCTGCTTCGTCTTCAGTTTGAACGCTACCACCGATTACCCCTTCCGTTTCGATGTTCTCAAAGCGAGCAACTAGCTGCCATGCACCCCATGGTGACTTAGGTGAAACGCCAGAGTTGTAACCTTTTTTCCATTTGTAAGACTCACCAGTCAAGAAATAACCCGCTTCAACTGAGTAACCAGTAAAATCCTGGTCTGAGTTCACATTGCTTTCAGCACTGTAGTCAACGTATTCTGCCAATGCGTGGAACGGACCATAGATACCTAATACATCCGCAGTAAATGCCGTTGAGCCATCGTAGCCAGCAACTGACGTATCAATTGGACGCTCAGAAGTAATGTGGCTGACAGCGCGTTGGCGATAGCGGAAGGTGCCATCACCATTACCACGGTTCAAATAACCTGCACCAATTTGTAACAAGTGTTTGCTGTCTTGCATAAAGGGAACAAATGAACCACGAATCGCCCAAGTGTCTGCATCATCGACATCTGTTTCACCCGCGTCGATTGCACCACTCGTGAAAGATGTCGCTAACAACCAGCGGTAATCTTTATCATTGATTTGGAATACTGCACCACTTTCACGTGCCGGTGACAAAGCTGAATCAGCATAAAAAGGGCGATCAATGAAGCTCATGTATTTAGAACTGGCTTTCGTGTTGTAACCGAATGCAATGTGAGACTGACCGAGCTTAACGCCCCATTTGATGTTGTCGCTCAAGTTATTGCCATAACCAACATAGGCATCTTTGATAGAGGCATCGCCGCCAGCGAAGTCAGCTTCGAATTTGTAGCTCCAGTCGTAAATGCTGCCTTGAAAACCAAGACGGGCACGACGTAATTCTGTCCCGCGACCTTCGTTATCGCCGATACCTGTGCCATCATACAGGCCATCATTATCAACAGAGAGTGCATCCCACATGACACGGCCAATGGGTTGGAATTCCCAGTTGCCTTTTTTGTCAGCAACAACCAATTTTCCGTCAGTTGTGATTTCAGGCATGTTTGCTGTTGCTTCTTCGACTTCTTTTTTCATTTCTGCTTTTTCAGCTTCTGCCATTTCTTTGTCGGCGGCAGCAGCATTTTTCAGCATGTCGTAATCGTTGGCACTGATCGTGCCCTTATCACGCAGGACTTTTAATAAATCCAGCATGGCTTCGTTGTTCGCCTGAGCAGGCAAAGTGGCTGCGCCGAGTAACGCACCCGCGATAAGCATTGCAGATGTTTTTAATTTCAAGGGACTGTCCTCTTAGTTTGACAAAACATACGTTCGGCCCCGTAAGCCGGAGACCCGCACACGATAAGTCCGCAATGTTTCAGCGTGATGAAAAAACCATGACAGTTATATGACAGCGCAACAAAAATGCTTTTTTGTGGTTTTTAAGCGACAGCGACACGCTTGATATTAAGGCCAGATACCCCAATCTATTCATAAACGCTTAGATAAAATGGAAGGAATGCGCATGTTTCGGGGATTAATTTTACTTTTCTTGCTGGTGCCCCTGATAGAGCTATTTGTTCTGATTGAGGTGGGTGAGATGATTGGGGCTGCTTGGACGATCATGCTGGTATTAGGCACAGCCATTTTCGGCGCTTACTTGGTTAAACTTCAAGGTATTCAGACTTGGTATCGAGCACAAAATGCGCTGCAACAAGGGCAGCCACCTGCACTGGAAATGCTGGAAGGAGCAACCTTGTTAGTCAGCGGTTTCTTATTATTGATACCCGGGTTTGTCACTGATGCGCTGGGTTTTTTGCTGCTGGTACCTGCATTGCGGCAAAAACTGTTATTGCCTTTGGTGGACAGGAGCACCATGGTTTTTCGGCAACATACCACTAGGCGACCAACCTCGCAGGATAACATTATCGAGGGGGAGGTCATTGACGATGATGAGTCCCATTTTCGACGTTAATGGCTGCGGTAAATTTTTTTTCGTTTCTCTCTTGAACTCTGATTCAACAGCCCCATTTAAGGGGTTCTTAAACAACTTGTCTGTTAATTTTTTTACTGGAGGATATAACTGATGAATCTTCGTCCCCTTCATGATCGTGTGATTGTGCGTCGCATGGAAGAAGAGACCACCACCGCTGGTGGGATTGTCATCCCTGATAACGCAACGGAAAAACCGTCACGTGGTGAAGTGATCGCTGCGGGCAATGGCAAAGTCACTGATTCTGGCGATATTCGCCCATTGGCTGTAAAAGTTGGCGATAAAGTGCTGTTTGGCAAATATTCCGGCACGGAAGTCAAAGTTGAAGGCGAAGAGCTGCTGGTCATGCGCGAAGACGATATCGTCGCGGTCATTGAAGCTTAAGCTGAATTTTTACGAACGCCACATCGTTAATCACGTTAATTAAAGCATTAAAGAGGAATTAAGATGGCTGCTAAAGAAGTCAAATTTGGCGCTGATGCGCGTCAACTCATGGTCAAAGGTGTCAATACACTGGCCAATGCGGTCAAGGTAACCCTTGGCCCGAAAGGACGTAATGTCATTCTGGATAAAAGTTACGGTGCACCGACTATCACTAAAGATGGTGTTTCTGTCGCCAAAGAAATCGAACTGGAAGACAAGTTTGAAAACATGGGCGCGCAAATGGTTAAAGAAGTGGCTTCACACACTTCTGATGCGGCAGGTGACGGTACTACCACAGCGACCGTCTTAGCGCAGGCTATCCTGCGTGAAGGCATGAAATCAGTTACGGCAGGCATGAATCCGATGGATCTGAAACGCGGTATTGATAAAGCGGTTCAAGCTGCGGTTGAAGAACTGAAAACAATGTCTTCACCTTGCGATGATGACAAAGCCATTGCGCAAGTCGGTACGATTTCAGCCAACTCAGATAAATCTGTCGGTGACATCATTGCCGATGCAATGAAAAAAGTCGGTAAAGAAGGCGTTATTACAGTTGAAGATGGCCGTGGTTTTGCCGATGAACTCGATGTAGTTGAAGGTATGCAGTTCGACCGTGGTTATCAGTCACCTTATTTTGTGACGGATCAACAAACCATGGCAGCAGAGCTGGAAGATCCCTATGTTCTGTTGTTTGATAAAAAAATCTCCAACATACGTGAACTGCTGCCAACCCTTGAAGCAGTAGCAAAATCAAGCCGCCCACTGTTGATTGTCTCAGAAGACGTAGAAGGTGAAGCACTGGCGACTCTGGTTGTGAATAACATGCGTGGTATCGTTAAAGTCTGTGCCGTTAAAGCGCCAGGTTTTGGTGATCGTCGTAAAGCTATGCTGGAAGACATTGCCGTATTGACTGGCGGTACCGTTATTTCTGAAGAAGTCGGTCTAAGCCTTGAAAAAGTCACGTTGGATGACTTGGGCCAAGCCAAGAAAATCACGGTTAGCAAAGAAAACACTACCATTGTTGATGGTGCTGGCCGAGCAGATGAAATCAAAGCTCGTGTTGAACAAATTCGTGCCCAAATCGCTGAGTCTTCTTCTGATTACGATAAAGAAAAACTGCAAGAGCGTGTTGCCAAACTGGCTGGCGGTGTTGCCGTGATTCGTGTTGGTGCCGGCTCTGAAATCGAAATGAAAGAGAAGAAAGCCCGCGTTGAAGATGCGTTGCATGCAACTCGTGCAGCCGTAGAAGAAGGTGTTGTTGCGGGTGGTGGTGTAGCGCTGGTTCGTGCTGAAATGAGCCTGGGTACCCTGAAAGGGGACAATGCTGATCAAGATGCCGGTATTGCGATTGCCCGTCGTGCGATGCAAGAACCACTGCGTCAAATCGTCACTAACTGTGGCGATGAAGCGGCTGTTGTGCTGAGTCAAGTTGCTGATGGTGAAGGTAACTACGGTTACAACGCCGCAACCGGCGAATATGGCGATATGATTCAGATGGGTATTTTGGATCCAACCAAAGTTACCCGTACCGCATTGCAAAATGCTGGTTCTGTATCAGGCCTGATGTTGACCACGGAGGCGATGATTGCGGAACTGCCAAAGGAAGAAGCCGCAGCGCCGATGCCTGATATGGGTGGTATGGGCGGTATGATGTAAAAAATTAAACTCAAGTTTAATTTTTGCCTTCCCAAAAAGCCCCGGCATGAGCATGTCGGGGCTTTTTTATTGCCTAAACAACAAAGCACGTAGGTCAGAATTAGCCACCATCCCGATTAGCGGGATACATTGCGTTGTGCGTCCTGCGCTATTAGGGTGTAAAAGGCGTTAACAGGTCACTGGATATTGAAAAAGTCACGGTTAATTTGGCTTGGCAGACAGTCCGAATTCAAAGTAACAGTCTGTTCAGGATTTAATGGCACGGCTAAAAGAGGCCATTGCTGTGCCGGGCTAGCGTTTCCTCGATGTATTCTCTGACCCAAGTACGATGTGCAAGCTGATCTGAAACCAATGCAAAAGCACTTTTGGCTGTCCCTGAGCCTGCCAGCAGGTGAATGACATCTTGCCGTAGAGTGTTACGGCGAGGCCTTATCCAAGATCTTTGTGATGAGCAATGCTTGCGGATTAAACCGGGCCCTGTAATCAGTTACAAGCCTTGCCAAAAGGGCATTAAGGTCAGGGTCAGGACAAAGAGAATTAACACGAGGATGATGGAAAAGCGAAACGGATGCTGCAAAATAAAACCGCCAAACCCCGGTATTTCGCCATTAGCGCGCAGCGTGTCGTAGTGTTCACGTTGTATTACCGCACGCTGGGCCTGATATTCATCAATTATGGCACGGGCAACGGGCAATTGTTCATCGTTGTGTAACCAAATTGCGGCGACACCTAAGCCAAAAAAACCCGCATGGGTCTCATAAAAATCGAGGTTTTTGTCGGTCAGTAATTGCCGAACATCGTCGGCTTCATCTTCCGGTACATTGTTTAGATGAAACAACAGCGTCGCCATTTTTCTTCCTTGTATAATAGCGGGTTAACAATTTGTCGGTATAGCAAAGGCTATATTGTCACTGATTTTGCAAGGTGTTCGCAAAATTATGATTGACGTCCCGGTGACCGGCCTCATCGTCCCTGACTTTCAGGATGACATCACGTAACCGTGCATTATCTGGCAATTGCCAATAATCGATAGCAATTTGTGGTGCAGGAATGTTGTCGTAGGTGCCATCATCGACGCCATTGAGGTACTCGGTATAGCTGTACACCGCTTCTTCTTCGAGATAGCCAACGATGCGGTGGGCAACCTTGGAAGAAAACAGGTACAGCAGAAAAAACAAATTGTAAAAAACGCCTTGGGCAATAATGATGATTAATCGCTCCAGCCAACTTGGTTTAGCGATGTGAATGAATGTCATTAAGTGCATGCGCTCATTTTCCGCTTCATCAAGCAGCGTGCGAATCCAGCCCTCATCATCCTGCATGCGTCTAAGAGAACGTAAATGTTGCAGTGCCCCACCAACCATTCCCGGTACCGCTGCTACCGTTTCAAGAACTACGGCGCGATGACCGTAGCGCCCTGAAAAAAATGCGTCAGCGAAAAATCGCATGAATTTAACGACGCGCAGAGCAATCCGATCGGAAAGACATTGCGGTTGATAGTGGCTATGTAAAATTTGTTTCTCTGACATGACAGTGTCTCTTGTATTTTATTGTGATGGTACGACGTTAATCATGAACACAAAAGGGCAATTTTTCATTATCTTTAAGAGAGAGTTTTCGCCAATATTTCAGGCTTCTGGTAGTTTAGAAAAACGTTTGCCAATAGGCCAAAATCAGCGTGTTTAGTTAAAGAGGTAGTAATGCAGCAAAGTGATTTTTCTGATAATTGGCAGCATATTTTAGCTGAGCAGCCAACGATGGCAGACAGTGCGCTGACGGTATTGGCGGGGAGTGATTATGTCGTGCAGCAAGGGGAACGTAAACCCGAGCAAGTAAAGACGCTTCTGGCCAGTGATGATATCCGTCAGATCTATGATGACGAGACATTGCAGCAACGCTTGCCGGTGATTCTGGATACGGTCACAGAGGAAGCGGCCCTGCACCAGACGCTTCGCCAATTTCGTCATCGTGAAATGGTACGTATTATCTGGCGTGATTTGGCTGGCTGGGCGGATTTGGCGGAGACAACCCGGGATCTGTCTGCGCTGGCTGATGCCTGTATTTGTGCGACTTTGGCAAAATTGTACCAATGGCAGACTGCTACTGACGGCACGCCGCTGAATAACGATGGCGAACCGCAGCAGTTGGTTGTTTTGGGAATGGGCAAGCTGGGGGCCGGTGAGTTAAATCTTTCTTCAGATATCGATCTTATTTTTTGTTACGAGGACGAGGGTGAAACACAGGGGGGAAGGCGTAGTTTAACCCACGGTGAATTTTTCACCCGTTTAGGCCGGAAGCTGATTCAAGCACTGGATAATGTGACCCCGGAGGGTTTTGTTTTCCGCGTCGATATGCGCTTAAGGCCGTTTGGCGAGAGTGGGGCGCTGGCGGCCAGCTTTGATGCCATGGAAGAGTACTACCAAACTCAAGGGCGTGAGTGGGAACGCTACGCCATGATTAAAGCAAGACCCATTACCGGCACGGAGGCCGAGCGAAAAGGGATTAGCGCGTTATTACGACCCTTTGTCTACAGACGCTATCTCGATTACGGCATGTTTGAGTCTCTACGCGAAATGAAAGCCATGATTGCCAGTCAGTTGCAACACAAAGGCATGGAAGACAACATCAAATTGGGAGCGGGTGGCATTCGTGAAATTGAGTTTATTGGTCAGGTGTTTCAACTTATTTACGGCGGGCGTGATAAACCTTTACAACAACGACCTATTCTGATCATTTTGGATTTGCTGGCTTCACGTCAATTATTGTCTGACTATGCTGTGCAAGCGTTGAAAACGGCTTATGACTTCTTACGCCGAAGTGAGCACCGAATTCAGGCCTATGCCGATCAGCAAACGCACCTGTTACCGAAGCAAGCGATAGATCGTCAAAGGCTAGCCAGTTTGATGGGGTTTGCCGATTGGGCTGCGTACTTGCAGGTGTTGCAGGAGCATCGTCAACAAGTGCATGAACATTTTGAGCAACTGCTGGCATCACCTCAAGCCGACGATGAAGACGCGGATAAAAATTTATCCTTATTTACCGCAACAGATGAGCAGCGGACTGACTATTTGCAACGGTGGGGTTATCAAGATGCTGAGGCCAGCCTGAATACGATTGATAACTTGCTTAACGGTCATGCTTGCAGAAACCTCAGTGTGACGGGGCGAAATCGCTTGAAAAAGCTCTTGCCATTATTGGTTCAGGCAGCAGCAGGAACAGCCGATCCGGATACTTGCCTGAAACGGCTTATTCCGCTGATGGAGTCCATTATGCGCCGCAGTGCCTACATGGCACTGTTGGTTGAAAATCCGCTGGCCTTATCACAGTTGATCAAGCTGGCCGCGGCGAGTCCGCTGATCAGTCAACTGCTGGCCCGGTTTCCAGTGTTGCTCGATGAGTTACTGGATCCACGTAGTCTGTATGAAGTGCCAGATAGACAGACGCAGACACAAAGATTGGCTCAATATCTGGCCTCTGTCGATGAACATGATCTTGAGCAACACATGAATCGGCTTCGCGAGTTTCGCCAGATTGCAACGCTGCATGTTGCTGCCGCTGATGTGACAGAGGTATTGCCTTTAATGCGGGTGGGCGATCAGTTGAGCGAGTTGGCTGAAATCCAGTTAGCACAAGTGTTTGTCTTGGCATGGCAGTACTTGACGCAGCGGCATGGTTTGCCACCCGGTGCGACAGCCAATGAAGCAGAGGCGCAAAGCGGATTTGCGGTGATTGCGTATGGCAAATTAGGCGGGCTTGAACTGGGCTATGGATCAGACCTGGATTTGGTGTTTATTTTTGACGATAGCCGAGAAGGGCTGACAGATGGGGAAAAGCCAGTAGAGCTAATGGTGTTTTATACTCGGCTGGCACAGCGTATGATTCATCTGATGTCCACCGTTACGGCGGGTGGCGCCTTGTATGAAGTCGATACTCGACTCAGGCCGAGTGGTAATGCGGGGCACTTGGTTGCGTCGATAAGCGGCTTTGCCCATTATCAACACGAAGAAGCTTGGACATGGGAGCATCAGGCTTTGGTCAGAGCGCGCTGTGTGTTGGGGGATCAGCGACTTATTGAAGCGTTTGCTGATATCCGGCAGCAAATATTAGCCAAGCAGCGTGATGAAACGCTGGTCTCGCAAGTTGCGGAAATGCGGGAAAAAATGCGACTTAATCTGGATAAGTCCAGTGAAGATAATTTCGACCTGAAACAAGGCAGAGGTGGCATCACCGATATTGAGTTTCTGGTGCAATATGCGGTGCTTGCCTGGTCGGCAGACTTGCCTGAGCTCATGATTTACACCGATAATATCCGGATTTTGGACGCATTGGCGGCAACGGGAAAACTCACCGAAAGTGAACGGGATGCGTTAGCAGACGCCTACCGTTTTTATCGCAGTGAGGCAAATCATTGCGTATTACAACAACAACCGGCACAGGTGCCGGTCGATCGAGTTGCTGATTACCGACCGCCGGTGCAGCAAATATGGCAACGCTGGCTTGGTTGAAGCCGGCACATTCAACAGAACGGAAGACAATATGGCAACAGTAACAATGGCTGATCGTGATGGCCTGATTTGGTTTGATGGTGAGTTTGTGCCATGGCGAGATGCCAAAGTTCATCTACTGACACATACATTGCACTATGGCATGGGGTGTTTTGAAGGGGTGAGAGCCTACAAAACCGATGCGGGTACGGCAATTTTTCGTTTGCATGAGCATACCAACCGGTTGTTTCGCAGCGCTAAAATTCTCGGCATGAAAATGCCCTTTGATAAAGAAACACTGAATCAGGCGCAGTTAGATACGGTCCGCGAGAACAACCTTGAGTCTGCTTACATTCGTCCAATGTGTTTTTATGGTTCAGAGGGGATGGGCATTCGCGCAGATAATTTGAATGTTCACGTGATGGTTGCTGCCTGGAGCTGGGGCTCTTATCTGGGTGAAGAGAACATGACCCGGGGGATTCGCATCAAGACGTCCTCATTCACCCGCCACCACGTTAATATCACCATGTGTAAGGCAAAAGCCAATGGCAATTACATGAATTCCATGATGGCTTTGCAGGAAGCGGTGAATTGTGGTTATGACGAAGCGTTACTGCTTGATGCTAATGGATTCGTCACCGAGGGCAGCGGTGAAAATTTCTTTATGGTGCGTGATGGCGTCTTATATACGCCTGATTTGACCTCTGCCTTGGAAGGTATCACTCGCGATACGGTTATTCGTCTGGCTACCGATTTAGGGTTAAAAGTGGTTGAAAAACGCATTACCCGTGATGAAGTTTACATTGCTGACGAAGCCTTTTTTACGGGGACTGCTGCTGAGGTGACGCCTATCCGAGAGCTAGATAACCGACCAATTGGTTCGGGTGGGCGTGGACCTATCACCGAACAATTACAAACCCTGTATTTTGATCAGGTCTATGGTCGTAGTGACTATTATCGTGATTGGAACTCATTGGTTTAGAACTAAAGCAAGATAGAGGTTAGAAACATGGCAGGTCATAGTAAATGGGCCAATATTCAGCACCGTAAAGGGGCTCAGGATGCAAAACGCGGCAAATTGTTTACCCGATTAATTCGGGAAATCACGGTCGCTGCTCGGATGGGGGGCAGTGACCCCGCTTCAAATCCGCGTTTACGGGCGGCGATTGATAAAGCGCTTGGCAGTAATATGACCAAAGACGTCATTGAGCGCGCCAGTAAACGGGGCGCCGGCGAATTGGAAGGGGTGGCGTATGAAGAAGTCCGTTATGAAGGCTATGGTCCGAATGGTATTGCCATCATGGTGGACTGCATGACCGATAACCGTAACCGCACGGTTGCGGAAGTGCGTCATGTCTTTACCAAGCGTGGCGGTAATATGGGTACGGATGGCTGTGTTGCCTTCATGTTTAATCAGAAGGGAATTATCAGCTTTGCCACGGATGTTGAAGAAGATGACATTATGGAAGTTGCTTTAGAAGCTGGCGCAGAAGACATCGTGACCAATGATGATGGCAGTATCGATGTATTCACGCCGCCGGAAGATTATGCGGCAGTGAAAGATGCATTGGATAATGCTGGATTTAGTGCGCAATCCGCTGAAGTCACCATGCACCCCGACAATACAGTTAGTCTTGAATTGGATGATGCCCAAAAAGCCATCGCGTTGATTGAGGCTTTTGAAGAGTTGGATGACGTGCAGCAAGTCTATTCAAATGCGGATTTCTCTGATGAGGTGATGGCACAGCTGGATAGCTGATGGCCGCCATACTATGTCTCGCATTCTTGGCGTCGACCCCGGCTCGCGTAAAACCGGATTTGGCATTATCGAGATGCAAGACAAACAAATTCGTCATGTTATCAATGGCAGGTTGATGGTTGGTGATGGCGATTTTGCCGACCGATTGAAACAAATATTTGAGGGCTTGACCGACTTGATCCAGCGCTATCAGCCGCAGGTGATGGCCATTGAAAAAGTTTTTTTACACAAAAATGCAGATTCGGCCTTGAAGCTGGGGCAGGCGCGTGGAGCGGCAATTTGTGCGGCAGTCAGCCAACAGTTGCAAGTGGCTGAATATACGGCCACGCAAATAAAAAAAGCAGTGGTGGGTAACGGGCATGCACACAAGTCACAAGTACAATATATGATGGCAATTATGATGCAGCTCTCAGATACCCCTGCCGAAGATGCCGCCGATGCGCTTGCTTGTGCGGTGGCACATGCACATCATGGCTGGCTGGGCACCAATAGCAAATTACCTGCTGGTATGCGAACAAGTCGCCGGCGCGGAGGGCGCTACAGTCGATGATTGGACGATTGAACGGAATTTTGCTTGAAAAGTTGCCGCCGGATCTGGTTGTGGATGTGAATGGTGTGGGCTATGAGTTATCGGCACCGATGTCAACTTTCGTGAATCTACCGGCTTTGCATGAACCGGTCAGCCTTTACACGCATTTGATTGTTCGTGAAGACGCTCATTTGCTTTATGGTTTTGCTTCTGATCGAGAACGACTGTTATTTCGCAGTTTGCTTAAGGTCAATGGCGTAGGCGCTAAGCTTGCTCTCACGATTTTATCGGGCAGTGATGTCGATAGTTTTGCACAGCGGATTCAGGAGGGGGATGCTGCCAGCCTGACCCGATTACCGGGCGTCGGTAAAAAAACGGCCGAACGGCTGATCATCGAAATGCGGGATCGACTTAAAGAAGTGGGAACCGCAATGGGACTGGACACGCAAGTTGTGCAAACCATGCCATCCGCATCTGGCACACGAAAAGAAGCGATCGATGCCTTAATTTCACTAGGTTACAAAGCCGCTGAAGCCGATAAAATGGTTCGCAGCATTGACTCAGATAATCTGTCGACGGAACAAATTATCCGTCTTGCCTTACAAAGAAGCTGATGATGGAAGATCGATTTATCTCCGCGACAGCTAATCAGGACGAAGCACGTCAAGATCGGGCAATCCGGCCGATTCAGCTAAGTGATTACATTGGCCAGTCAACGGTGCGCGAGCAGATGGAATTGTTTGTCTCCGCGGCGCGCAATCGTCATGAAGCCTTGGACCATACCTTGATTTTTGGACCGCCGGGCTTAGGCAAAACCACCTTGGCGCATATTATTGCCAATGAAATGGGCGTTAATCTGCGCCAGACTTCGGGACCAGTGCTTGAGCGGCCGGGCGATCTGGCTGCGCTACTGACCAATCTTGAAGCGAATGATGTGCTGTTTGTTGACGAAATTCATCGCTTAAGTCCGGTTGTGGAAGAAGTGCTGTATCCGGCGATGGAAGATTATCAAATCGATATTATGATCGGTGAAGGACCCGCAGCGCGTTCAATCAAGCTGGATTTGGAGCCTTTTACCCTGGTCGGTGCCACCACCCGTGCCGGGTCGCTTACCTCGCCATTAAGAGATCGGTTTGGTATTGTGCAACGTTTGGAGTTTTATCGGGTTGAAGATTTAAGCACGATTGTGCGTCGCAGCGCCGGCATTTTGGACGTGGTACTGGATGCCGCCGGTGCCGGTGAAATTGCCCGGCGTTCACGGGGTACACCGCGCATTGCCAATCGCTTACTGCGCCGCGTAAGGGACTATGCTGAGGTGAAGTTTGATGGCAGAATTACCGCTGAAATAGCCAGACAAGCCTTGGATTTGCTCGATGTGGATAATGTGGGCTTTGATATGCTGGATCGCAAGCTGTTATTCGCCATTATCGAAAAATTTGCTGGCGGGCCGGTAGGTCTGGATAATCTCGCCGCCGCCATTGGCGAAGAACGCGGCACCATAGAAGATGTACTAGAACCATACCTGATTCAGGAAGGGTATATGATGCGTACGCCAAGAGGCAGGGTTGCGACCAAACGCGCCTTTTTGCATTTAGGCCTGCAAGCCGACTTCGACCTGACGGGGGCGTGATGACAAAGTTCGACTGGCCTATCCGTGTTTATTATGAAGACACCGATAGCGGCGGCGTCGTTTATCACGCAAACTACCTGAGATTTATGGAAAGAGCCCGGACAGAATGGCTGAGGCAGCTGGGTTTTGAGCAGGATGTATTGCGTCGTGATGCTGGTATTTTATTTGCGGTACATTCCATGCAGTTGAATTTTCGCCAACCGGCCCGATTTAATGATCAATTGTTTGTCCGCTCAGCCTTGCACAAAATGAGCGGCGCTAGTATGCAGTTTGTGCAACAAGTTTTTAAAGACGAAACACAATTATGTGAGGCTATGGTCAAAGTCGCCTGTCTTAATGCCGAGACATTCCGAGCTTGTCCTATTCCCGATTTTATCCTGACGGAGATGCAATGTGAGTGCTGATATGTCGCTGCTTGGCCTGATTTCAGAAGCCAGCTTGCTGGTGAAACTGGTCATGCTGGTTTTATTGCTGATTTCGCTGTATTCGTGGACATTGATTTTTAAAAAACGGGCTGAACTGGCCGAGGCGCGGCGAGATGCCGATGCCTTTGAGGATAAATTCTGGTCCGGTAATGAACTTAACAAGCTCTATGAAGATATTACCGCGAGGCCGCATAGTGCACGGGGCATGGAAGGCATTTTTGAAACCGGGTTTAAAGAGTTTATACGCCTGAAAAAAACGGTACCCGATTCCAATTTTGTTTTAGAGGGGACGCAGCGCGTTATGCGCATATCGCTGGCCAGAGAAATAGACCAGTTGGAGGTCTCGCTACCGTTTCTGGCAACCGCGGGTTCCACCAGTCCCTACATAGGTTTATTTGGTACCGTATGGGGCATTATGAATTCATTCCGGGCGCTGGGTGAGGTGCAGCAAGCAACGCTGGCTATGGTTGCGCCTGGTATCGCTGAAGCCTTGATCGCGACAGCAATGGGTCTGTTCGCTGCGATTCCGGCTGTTATCGCTTACAACCGCTACTCGCATGAAGTAGAGCGATTGATTAACCGTTACGACACCTTTGTCGAAGAGTTTTCTTCGATACTGCAACGCCAACAAAGTTAATTTCGGAGCAGAACATGGCTGGTTATAAACCACTGCGTCAGCGCCGCAAGCCCATGGCCGATATCAATGTTGTTCCATACATTGATGTCATGTTGGTGCTGTTAATTATCTTTATGATTACCGCACCGCTGCTTACACAAGGTGTTCAAGTCGATTTGCCGCAAGCCGTGGCAAATCCGGTGGAGTCACCTGAAAATAGTGAGCCATTGGTGATATCAGTTGATGCTGAGGGGAATTATTACTCTTCCATCGGGGAAACACCGGATGAGCCGGTTGAAGCCAGTGTCCTGGCAGCCAGAGTTACCGCTGTATTGAAACGAAATCCTCAAGTTCCGGTCATGGTAAAAGGGGACGCCAGTGCCAATTATGGTCAGGTGGTCGGCTTGATGGCATTATTGCAACAGTCCGGTGTGCCAAATGTAGGACTCATTACGAAACAACCTGAAAACTAATTCAACAGACACCTCATCATGAAGCATCCAATATGGCAAAACTTTCTCGCAGGCGGTTACAGCACCGTGCTGCATTTGCTTTTGGTGCTTTTATTGTTGTGGAGTTTCGAGTTACCGAACAAACCAATCAAATTGGGTACAGGTGATGAGGTAGAAATTGTTCAGGCCGCGGTTGTTGATGAGCAGCAGATTCAGGAACAAATGGAAATGCTGCAAAAGCTGGAACAAGATGAACGCGATCGGGAAGCTGCGCGTCAGCAAAAATTAGATGATGATTTGAAAGCACAACAGGAAGCGATTCTCGAGAAACAGCGAGAAATGGCTAAGCTACAACAGCAGGAACGTGCTGAAGAGTTACGTCGATTAGAGGCTGCTGAAGCTGAAGAGCAGCGATTGGCTGACTTAGAAAAGCAGCGTCAAGAAGCTGAGGCGGCCGAAGCCGAACGTCAGCGCCAAGCTGAGGCTGCGGCTGAAGCAGAACAACAGCGGTTAGCTGAGCTGGAGAAACAACGCCAGCAAGCGGAAGCGGCCGAAGCCGAGCGCCAGCGCCAAGCTGAGGCTGCGGCTGAAGCAGAACAACAACGGTTAGCCGAGCTGGAGAAACAACGTCAACAAGCGGAAGCTGCCGAAGCCGAGCGTCAACGTCAAGCGGAAGCGGCGGCCGAAGCCGAAAGGCAACGGATAGCAGAACTTGAAAAAGAACGTGAAGCGGCCGAAAAAGCGGCGGAGCAAGCCAGACAAAAAGCGGCGGAAGAAGAAGCAAAACGCAAAGCAGCAGCAGAAGAAGCCCAGCGCAAAGCCGAAGAGGAAGCTCGACGCAAGGCCGAAGAGGAAGCTCGACGCAAGGCCGAGGAAGAATCAAAACGCAAAGCGGAAGAGGAAGCACGGCGAAAGGCAGCGGAAGAGGCCAGGCGTCGTGCTGAAGCTGATCTGCAGCGACAGCTGGATGCCGAAGCTGACCAACGTGAACAGACGCGAATCGCCGGTGTTTTGGATGTTTATGCTCAGCAAATTCAGCAGCGGGTGAAGCGCTATTGGGTCAAACCAGCCAACGCGACATCAGGCCTGTTGGTTACCTTAGAAGTAAAGCTGATTCCTGGTGGGGATGTGAAAAGTGTCAGAGTCATTAAAAGCAGTGGCAACAGTGTCTTTGACCGCTCTGCGGAAAATGCGGTCTACAAGGCAGCCCCGATGATAATGCCAAGTGATAAAGCCGCTGCCGAAAGGATTATTCGCGAAGGCATTGAGTTCGATTTTAAACCTGAATAAGAGGACAGACTATGGTCTTGAGATGGATGCAAATGATGCTGGCCACCGCCATGATGCTGTTGTCATGGCAGACGCACGCCGTACTGAAAATTGAAATTACGGGCGGATCTGGTGCGGCATTGCCAATTGCTATTGTGCCGTTTGGTGAAACTGGTATGACACCGCCGGAAGATATTGCTGAGGTTATAAAAAATGACTTGGCGAGTACCGGCCGCTTTGCGCCGGTTGATGAGGGTGATTTAATTTCGCGCCCAACCGAGCAGTCCCAGATTAACTTTACCGATTGGCGCTTGTTGCGTTCAGAGGGACTGCTGATCGGTAAGGTCAGTAGTCAGGATGGTGAAAATTATCAGGTACAGTTTCAATTGTTTGACGTTTACAAAGGCGAACAATTGGTCGGCAAACGCTATAATGTACCGGCCTCAGGGATGCGTAATCTGGCCCACCAGATTGCCGATATCGTCTATGAGACACTGACCGGTGAAAAGGGTATTTTCTCAACCCGTTTGGCGTTTGTGACACAGATCAACGCAACAGATGGCAATAAACGCTACGCTTTGCAGATTTCGGATGCTGACGGTGCGAACCCGCGGACGGTGTTACAGTCAACACAACCGATTATGTCACCAAGCTGGTCTCCGGACGGCGAACAGTTAAGCTATGTGTCCTTTGAAAATGGCAATACCGAGATTTTTGTGCAGCAGATGCGCAGTGGTCAGCGTAAATCAGTGGCGGCCTTTGATGGCATCAATAGTGCACCAGTCTGGTCACCAGATGGGCGTAAGTTGGCATTAACGTTGTCTAAAAATGGCAATCCGGAGATTTACGTACTGGAGTTGGCCAGTGGTGACTTATTGCGTATTACCAATAATTCTCAGGCGATTGATACTGAGCCGGTCTGGACTCCTGATGGCCGAAATATCATTTTTACATCGGATCGGGGCGGCAACCCGCAAATTTATAAAGTGCCGGCTAATGGTGGACGTGCAGAGCGGTTGACATTTGAAGGCGGCTACAATGCCTCGCCTGATTTGTCTCCGGATGGCACGATGATGGCCATGGTACATGGCACGAATGGCAAGTATTATATCGCTGTGCAAGATTTGAGCAGCGGCAGTGTACAGGTTCTCACTGAAAACGGCCGGGACGAGTCGCCCAGCTTTGCGCCTAACGGGCGTATGATCCTGTATGCTACAGAGCAAAAGGGCAACGGCGTTCTCGCTGCGGTCTCGGTTGATGGCCGGATCCATCAACGTTTAAGCGAATCCGGAAAAAAAGTGCGTGAACCAGCATGGTCACCACTGGATCAATAAACCTTTTTTCAGGAGTATTTGTTATGCAAAGTTTGAAGTTGTCCGCCCTGTTGATGGCTGCTTTGTGGCTGGCCGCCTGTAGTGGTAATACCACCAAAGATGGCGAATTAGCGGGAGATGATGTGCTGGTCGAAGATTTGGGCGCAAACAGTAGCGGTGTTGATGGTCGAAACGCCAATGGCGAAGACATGGGTGCCGAAGCGCGCGTTGTGGTGGGAGAAGGTAATTTTTCAGGTGATGAACTGAATGATCCGGATAGCCCATTGTCAAACCGAGTTGTGTACTTTGAATACGACAGTTCAACTGTTCGTGCTCAGGATCAGGCAACACTGGAAGCGCATGCGGAGTATTTAGGTAAAAACCCGAATATCACAGTTCGGCTGGAAGGCCACACTGATGACCGTGGCTCGCGTGAATATAACTTGGCGCTGGGTGAGCGGCGTGCGTTATCTATTCGGCAAATCCTGATGTTGCAAGGGGCTAGTGCGGATCAATTTCGCGTCACCAGTTTTGGTGAAGAACGTCCTGCTGCAGAGGGCAGTAACGAAACAGCCTGGGCGGAAAATCGCCGTGTTGAAATCGTCTACACAGGTCGATAAATGATGACAAAAAAAAGCCAAAAACGTTATGTGCTGGCTTTAATAGCGGGTGTCATGCTGACACCCGCTATCAGTATGGCGGAAACAGAAGCTGAGCTTATTCAGCGAGTGGACCGATTGGAGCGAATCATTCAAGGGCAAGGGTTAACTAACCTGATTACCGAGGTGGATCGACTGCAACGTGAAGTGCAGCGATTAAACGGGGCCAATGATGAGCTTCAACATGCATTAAAAAAAATGCAGGAAAGTCAGCGTGATCAATACATTGATTTAGACGAGAGAATGCAGGCGCTGACGATTCAGCCCCCCAGCTCAAATCAGGAACCAGTGGCGGAGCGTGCTGATAATGCCAGTCAAGCAGCCGATGCCGAATTAGCGACTTCAGCTAATAACTCGGATGGCACAACCTCAGACAATGGGCCTGTTTCAGTGGAAAGCGGTGAGGCAGCCTATCAGTCAGCTTTGCAAACGTTGCGTAGCGGACAGTACGAAGCAGCGATTGCGGAGTTGTCGAGTTTCCCGCAGCAATATCCAGGTAGCACCTATCTACCAAACGTTTATTACTGGCAGGGGGAAGCAAATTATGTCGTGCGTAACTTCCAGCAGGCGATAACCGCATTTCAAATTGTTTTGGATCAATATCCGAACAGCAATAAAGTTGCTGATGCGCTGTTAAAGCGTGGTTTTAGTGAACATGAGTTAGGCAATATCGCACAGGCGGAGTCAACGCTAAAACAAGTAGTTCAGACTTATCCAGACAGTGCTGCCGCACGACTGGCTGAGGTTCGGCTGGATCGTATCCAGCAGTCGCAATAAATTCTGGTGACACAACATCATGGCGCAATGTCGGGTCACCGAGATTTTTTATTCGTTACAGGGTGAGACCCGTACCGTTGGATTGCCGACGGTCTTCGTTCGTTTAACTGGTTGCCCACTACGCTGTGGCTATTGTGATACGGAATATGCGTTTTACGGTGGTCAAAAACGCGAGATCAGCGACATTGTTGCGGAAGTGGCAGCATATCAACCACGATACATTACCGTATCTGGTGGAGAACCATTGGCACAAAGCAGTTGCCGACAGTTATTAAGCGAGTTATGCGATCTTGGTGCGGAAGTGTCATTAGAAACAAGTGGCGCGATGGATATCAGTAATATCGATCCTCGCGTGATTCGTGTGATGGATCTAAAAACGCCGGGTTCGGGCGAAGAAAAACGTAATCGCTATCAAAATCTTCAATTGCTGACCACGCATGATCAATTAAAATTTGTGATCTGTCATCGACAAGACTATGACTGGTCCGTTGAAACCATCCGTACTTACCAATTGCAAGACCGTTGTGAACTGCTTTTTTCGCCGGTGCATAGCGAGTTAGATCCGGCGGAATTAGCCGAATGGATCATTGCTGATAACCTACCGGTCAGAATGCAGGTGCAACTGCATAAATATCTTTGGCAAGACGCGCAAGGCCGTTGATGACTGAACAGCGCGCCGTCATTTTATTATCGGGTGGTTTGGATTCGGCCACAGTGTTAGCCATGGCCCGCGCACAAGGCTATCGCTGCTATGCGCTGAGCTTTGATTATGGCCAACGCCACAGGACAGAACTACAAGCCGCCCAAAAAATTGCTGACCGCATTGGTGTCGATCAATACAAAACAGTACGTATCGATTTGCGAAATATCGGTGGCTCCGCATTAACGTCTGATATTGCTGTACCAGAACAGGAAAGCACCGGTATTCCCATTACCTATGTGCCGGCACGTAATACCGTCTTTATGTCAATTGCCCTAGGTTGGGCAGAAGTCTTGGAAGCCGATGCCATATTTGTTGGCGTTAATGCGGTTGATTATTCTGGCTACCCTGATTGCCGTCCAGACTATATTCATGCCTTCGAAGCGATGGCTAACCTAGCGACGAAGCGTGGTGTAGAAGGTCATAAGCTAAAGATCCATACCCCACTCATGCAGTTAACAAAAGCACAGATAATAAAAGAAGGTACCGCATTAGGGGTTGATTATGCGTTAACTATCTCGTGTTATCAGGCGAATGACTTCGGACAAGCCTGTGGTCGGTGTGACTCATGCCGATTACGCCGCCAAGGCTTTATTGAAGCTGGCTTAAGCGATCCAACGCTTTACCAATAAATTGTTACCCACCCTTGTCTTTAACAGCAGAATATTAAAAAAACGCTGTAAAAGACTTGTCATTTTTGACAAATCCAGTATTATGTCGCGCTTGGTTTGGGCCGTTAGCTCAGTTGGTAGAGCACCGGACTTTTAATCCGTTGGTCCTGCGTTCGAGTCGCAGACGGCCCACCATTTCATCACAAAATTTCTGCTTTAAAATTTCATTAAAGTGTCATAAATGTGATTGACGAACTTAAAAAGAAGCGTATAATTCTCGCTTCTTTGCTGGCTGAGATTGAGTTGGCAAAATGCTCTTTAAC